>JBBSTD010000020.1:0-68295 GCA_038236215.1 Cytophagales bacterium
CCGGACACACTGTGTATGCTACGATCCCTTGTTCTGCTGTGCCTGTTGTGTTGGGCGGGCATTGTGCCTTTAAAGGCACAATGCCCGCCCAACACAACAGGCACAGCAGAACAAGGGATCGTAGCATACACAGTGTGTCCGGTAAGAAACTTATTCGTAGCAAATTAGCCGATTGCCAGCAATCTCATCGTTCGATTTCATCACTCCTCTAAATGTCAGGTCATCAAGTATTTGCTGACGGTTAGCCGTAGAGTTATTTGGCTGGTTCAGGTAATCGGCGAGTTTGGCCGAGAAAAAGGCGGCTGCAAACGAGGTCGTGTTCAAACCGGCATTAGCATTCTTGAAAACTTTCGTAAGCGGCTCGATTACACCCACGCTCACAAACGATTTTCCGTAGTTATTAACGGCTTTGTAAACCGGGATAACTTCAGCATTTTGGGGAGATCTGAACAGACTGAAAAATATACGCACAACCGCCCCGATTAATGCCCAGATCGACGTTGGCCTTCTCGGCTGCAGGGTAACGTATTCATCAGGGGACTTCTGAACGGTAGTTACCGCTATCACCGATAGTTCAGGATCGCCAGCAAAACAGGCTGGAAACAAATTCCAGACCTCCCGAGGATTGGTGTTGGCTGAAGGGTCAAAGTGGGGGGGCGGGGCTGTTACGTTTATTTTCAATTCCCGGCGGCTATTTTCGTCATCGGTAATTTTACGGTTTCCAGCGGCTGCAACGGTCCATATACCGACCTTGTGCAGTACCCTGAATTTAGCGTGCAGCAGTGTATAAGCATTGTAGTGAAATTGACCGGCAAGGCTTAGGTTGACTACTCGAACCTTAAACTTCTCTCCATGGCAGGCCAGCACATAATTCAGGCCACATAATAAATCGTAGAGAGTTCCCTGCCCGCCGTGGTTGAAAATCTTTACCGGCAAAATAGCAGCTTTACTTTTCTGATTAATAATAGCCGAGATGGTTGTTCCATGTCGCCCGCGCACTTCCTTCCCATTTGTTATCAGGTGATCATCGTAGGGACTGTTCAGAATCTCTTCCTTCGATAACACGGATAATCGGGTGAGCGTTGGAATATTCTGGTAATCTCTATCAGCCACCGGGACCGAATTCTTGCTGGCCCGCAGGTAGTTCGTTACGGGGCTATATCCATACTTATGCTGGACGCCTGCTGGTACTGGGGCCATTTTAAACGACGTCATCCGCGGGGCGGGCTGAGTGCCATCTGGATATTCGTTGGTTGGAGTGCCATCGTCATGCTTGAACCGCGTTTTTATCCCCGTGTCCAGCACCGCCACGATGGGGTTAGTTAAGTCACCCACTGTTCCTTTTGGCGGGTGAATAATAAAATCGCTGTCTTCAACGAAAAATCCGTCGGGTAGCGGGATTTCCTCCGCGGCCTCAACTGTAACAATAGGTGGGCCAGGACTGTTGTTGGGCGGGTCCTGTACAATTAAATTCTCTATTTGCCCACCTACAATAATTCCCTGCTGGCCACTTATAAATGTGCCGAAAGGTGTGTTTGACTGGTTCTCTCCTATGAGTTTGTCCCATTCAATGAGTACCGTATTCGTTGGGATTCCGTACTCATCCCGAGGGTTATCGTACTCGCAGACGCGCACTACGCGTACCGGCAGCGAAATGGGGGTGCTGCTGCCGTCAGGTGTGAACTGAAGGGTTGTCTTCTTAGCTGGAGTCAATAACTCCGACGAAACACTCTGACTTCTGTGCACAATCAGAATCTTCTGATAGGGAACGGCTATCAACTTCTTGAAACCCGGAAGCAACGCAATAGGGGAGTAAATACCCAGTGTGGCTTTTATCTCATCCAATTTTTTAAACTGTTTCTCGCTGGATTCGCTGCCTTTTGGGGGAGTCGAATAAGGGGTTTTTGGGTCGGGTGTGGGGTTCATTATGTGTATAGTGGTTAGGTGACTTTATACCTCATCAATCAATGCTTTTGCCGCCTTTTTGCCTTCCAGATTTTGGTCTATAACCGTCTGGAGTACCTTTCGGGCGGTGGCTACATCGTTCGGTGCGTTGCGTTTCATTCGGGCAATGGCTTCGTAAAACAGGCCGGGGTTAGCCCTTAACCCGGTGCGCTGACTCAGGCTATGAAACTGCTCGATGGCTTTGTCGTACTTTTCCTGCCGTAAGGAAACAAGTCCGGCTAATTTTAGTACTTCCGTATTGTCGGTATTGGGTCGTTGCCAATCAGCAAGAAGGGTTTCAGCCTGGGCAAACTGCCTGGTGTTGTAGGCTTGCCGGGCCAGTTGCAGCGTGTCCGGCTTACTGCTCATCATTACAGACAGCGTGGTGAGGTTTTCCTTAATGTAGTGGTCAGCTACTTCGGGTGCGGACGGTTGCGGGCTGAATAAAAAGAACCCTAGCAGTAGCAATACACTGGCCGCAGCCACCCAGGCCATCGGTACCCAAACGGGTTGGCGCACCTTGACCTGCCGCTCGCGGAGGGTGGCCCACTCGGCTTTGCGCCCTGCCTGAACGAGTGCGCCCTGCGCCTGTTGGCGGGCCGTTTGGCGGGCCTGCACGTAAAAGGCTACCGCTTCAGCCAGTTCAGCATCTGTGTTGATGCGCTGCTCGAACCGCGTTTTTTCCGGGGCTGCAAGCTGCCCGGTAAAGTAGTTGTCTATGGTTTCAAGATCGTTCATTTTGTTGTTGAATTATAAGCATCCCGTAATTTCTCTAAGCAACGCAATCGGCTGGTTTTGGCCACCGAGGCCGTGTTGTAATTCATCTGGTGGGCAATTTCCCCGTCGGTATAGCCTTCGCCCCAGGCCAGCAGCATTTGTCGGCATTTGTCGCCGATGGCTTGCAGGTGCCGGTGTAACTGCTCATTATCACTTTGCGTAATAAGTTGTTGCACCACCGTGCGGGCCGGATCGGGGAGTTGCAGGAGCGTATCGTCAATGGAAACGGCGTTATGGACCTGCTCCCGGTTAGTCGTCTTTTTGCGAATCAGGTCAACACACTTGTTACTAAATATTTGATAGAGATACGTTTCCAGCCTGGATTGGCCTTTAAATCGCCCGGTAGTAATATGGTCGATACCCGCCATAATGGTATCGTCATAGGCCGAAACGCAATCGTCTTCCGGCAGCCGGTGCTTGCGGGTGCCTTCCCGAATGAAGTAGAGGTATTTTTCGTAGAGCTGGTTTTCAGTACTACTACGTGCAAAGCCACCCGCCTGTAAGCCAGCAACAATATCGGCATCCGGTAAGTGTCTGGCAAATAGGCTCATAAGTGTGGGGGTTAATGATAGAAAGGTACAGGAAAAAGTGGTTTCTCAAAAAAAAACAAGCTGATTGTTTACCAACCGGCTTAAATCCGCGACCAAAGGACAGCAACACTTACCTGTTCAGAATGCCGCATTCGTATAATTGTCGATCTGTGAGACAACAGACCTGTGAACCGATACAGGGCGGCTTTATGCTTCAAACCACATTCACATGAACCCAATTCGCATCCGCCCGCCCTGCCTGAGCCTGCTGCTAACCCACACGCTGGGCCTGCAAAACTGTAGGAAAAATGAACCGGTTAATTCCATAACCACGTCCGGTAACTCCCTGCCTGGACCAATCCCGATATTGGTCTGGCTGTCGGGTTAGGCCAGTTGTACTAGTCATGCGTATTGCAATGAATAAAATTTATCAATTCACATCATTTTTTAGACCAGAAAAACAATGAAAACTTCATTTTTGAGTCAATATGCCCTTTTTTGCCTGCTGTTGTGGGTTGCTTCGTGTACAAAAACCGAAGAACCCATCACCCCTAAAAGTTCGGCAAAAACAATCAGCACCTTCTCGTTCGACGGACTCAACCCCGCCATCGTGGCTACGGTAGATGGGGGTGTCAGGACCGTAATGGCCACTGTACCCTATGGCACTGACGTGACCAAACTCATGCCTACTATTACACTTTCTGCCAAATCGACCGTTTCGCCCGCATCGGGTGTAGCACAGGATTTCTCCAAAACTGTGAATTACACAGTTACCGCAGAGGACGGTTCTACCTCGGTATATGCCGTAGCGGTGGGTATTGGATCTGCTCCTAAAAGTATGGCTAAAGACATAGCCACGTTTGTTTTCGGCGGTCTGAGTCCGGCGGTGAATGGCATCATTGATGGCACCACCAAAATCATCTCGACCACGTTGCCTGCCGGTACAGATGCCACTAAATTAGTGCCCACCATCACGGTGTCGCCTAAAGCAACGGTTTCACCGGCAACGGGGGTAGCGCAGGACTTCTCAAAAGCCATTACCTATACCGTCACGGCGGAAGATGGCAGCACGCAGGCGTATTCGGCCACAATAACGGTGCCACCCGCCCCGGCAGTGGTTGCCACTGTAACGACCAATTCAACCACCGATATTCTGACCACTACTGCCAAAGTAAGTGGGTCAATCACGAAAGCAGGTTCAGCGCAAATTACGGCCTATGGGCATTGCTGGAGCAGTACAAGCCAAACGCCCTCCGTGGGCGATGCGAAAACAACGCTGACAGCCGCCGGGACCTTCCCTCTGAATTTTTCGAGTGATCTGACGGGACTGGCAACCAACACCACTTACTACGTTAGGGCCTATGCTACCTCGGCTGCGGGTACGGCGTATAGCCCTGCCGTTATCTTCAAAACCAGCGACATATCGGACGCGCTCACGTCGTTTGCTGACCAGAAATTTACCTTTACGCGGGGCAAGGGGTACAGTAATGACGACCAGCCCTCTCTGCTGAATATTACTACCGGAACCAGCTATAAATTTGGTACGGGTGCTGCCAATGCGGCCAGTGTCGATCTAATCCTGAAGCTGTATAGTAGTGACATGGGCTATGATGACGTCCAGATAGTAGCGCCATCGAAAGCGCTGGACGAAAATAAATTTTGGGGGGACTTTGTTACCAAACTGATTGGACAGAACTGGTCAGTGTATAAGGCCACCAAACTGGCGTATTTAGACGTGAAAAATTACCAGTGGAATAAAATTAACACAGCCACCGATTTGGCGTCGGTTATCAAGAATAGCTACATCAGTTTGAGTGCTACTACGTATAGCCTTATGAAACAAGATGGCACTGTGAATGATAACAATATCTATGTTTTCCAGACAAAGGAAGGCAAACAGGGGATTCTGCGGATTACGGATGGTAGCAAAAAGCCGGATTCATACCAGGTTACCATAGATGTAAAAGTTCAGAAGTAACAGCTACCGTCACCCCGGCCCGGATTTCTTTCTCACGGGCTGGGGTAAGCCGAAAAGATAGTCACACCATTTGCTGAAACCAAAGGGTTCGGTAAGCATTGACATCAAAAGCGGTAATGCCGTCAGTACGGGCATTGGTTGCTTTATTTCGGGGTCGGTCAATAAATTCAGCCTGTTTGCCGAATTGGATCTTGAATACAGCACGGCTACGACCAAATAAATTCGGGTATTCTCCGGCGAAATTACGTCCACGGGTATCAAGGATTATCACGCCACACAGGTTATCAACGGGGAAAATAACTCCTCCTAACCTGCTGATTGGGGTGGGCCAGATGCGCATCATCAACGATGGCGATGGGCTGGCCAACAAACGGAGTACGTTTCGCCTGGCCGCGTAGAGATTATTATCAAAAATAATTCCCCACGATGTTTACCTCCCCATCCGAAGCTACGACTAACCAGCAACGGCCCGCAAGCCAATAGTCATTTTTCTATCCACACCATAAATCTTCCTCTTTTTTATGAAAACGTGTCTGCTTCTGCTGGGCGCATTCGCGGCTGGGACTGCCTTCGGGCAGATTCCCGGTCCCGTTCCACCCCAAACCGGTCCCTGGGTAACTGCCCGTGGCGTACCACATCAAAATCAGGTTCGGCAAGCCACTCCGCCCCCCGTTGGGTTCTGGGTCATTGAAGAACAACCTAAACAACGGGCTATGGCCCATTTCTACGCCAACAACCGGCAACAACTTCGTACCGATACATTGCGCCAGAAACATCTGAATCTGAAAAGTCGCGCCGTAGTGGTCCGACTGAACAAGCGGCTTACTACGGCGCTCACTGCCCAGTCTGCTCCTGCTTCGGTCGCCGTCCTTCGGCCCTGAATTTTTAGGGTTTGCTTTGTCCAACTGCTTTTTAATCGCGTTGCCGTACTAGTTCAAGTACACATTTATTAAGTCTATTCACAACTAAAACAACAAAAAAATGAAAACCAATTCCTCTTTTTTACCCTATAGCGCGTTAGCAGCGCTGACCGCCTGCCTGTTGTTGACGTCATCGCCAGCTACGATGGCGCAAACCTACAAAAGCCAGTTGAAACTGGTTGATGCACCAGCCCAACTCGAAGCCGCTGTGTATTCATTATCGAGTCGCCCCGCCACCATTAGAGTTAATTTTAATAATCGAACGGGCGGTTCGGTACGGCTCACGATTCGGGATGAGCAAGGGAAAGTTTGGTACGAAGGGGCTGAGTCGATAGCCCTTTATCGCCGGAATTTTGACCTGTCAGGTATGCCGGTTGGGAATTACACCGTCGAACTCAGTAAACAAAATGAGCACCTTACCCAGACATTCGCGATAAATGCGCCAGCAACGAACTGGATTACCATGGAGATTCCATCTAAACAGGACACGCCTGATTTGTTGAAACCCCAGGGAAAACGGCTAACGAGCAATCAATAAGCACGTCTTTCGTCAACAGTATCTGGGTGCTTCGTGAGGAACAGGCTGTTCAGTTATGAACCTGCTTTATCCAGCTACTTTTTGTATCGCGTTACCCGTACTCGCTTGGGTACACATTTGCCAATTCTATCCACACTTAAAATAATACGACAATGAAAACCAATTCCTCTTTTTTGCCCTGTAGCGCGTTGACCGCGCTGACTGCCTGCCTGCTGTTGGCCTCGTCGCCGACCTCCACCGCTCAAACCTACGACGGTAAGCTGAAACTGGCTGATGCACCAACCCAACTGGAAACCAACGTGTATCCACTATCAAATCGCCCCGGTGTCATCAAAGTTATCTTCAACAATCGAAAAAAAGGGTCTGTGCAGGTCGTGATTCGGAATGAGCAAGGGAAAGTTTTTTACGATGCGTACGAGTGGATGACACTTTATCGTCGGGAGTTCGACTTGTCTAACCTGCCGACTGGTAGTTACACCGTCGAATTCAGCACCCAAAATGAACACGTTGTCCGGCCGTTAGCTATCAATACACCGCCACCGGCAACGAGTTATATTGCCATGGGTATACCATCCAAACAAGACATTCCTGTCTTGCCGAATCCGAAAGGGAGACGGCTAACGAGCAATTAGTAAGTGCGTTCCCTGGCATCAGGAAACAAGGGCGTATGTTACCCGTACTGGATTGGCTGAGTGTAAGGCCAATCCAGTACGGGTAATTACTTTTTTACGTAGTTTGAGGAGAATTTCAACCTACAGGCTCATGAATCGACTTTTCCTGCATCTTCTTGCCGGGTTATGGCTTACCAACGTATATGCCCAACCGAAAGTTGGCCCGGCGAGCGTAGGCCCGGCACTAAAGTTCTCTGTCTCCTTCCCCGCATTGCAGAGTAAAGAACCGCTTGATGGCCGGGTGTTGCTTATCCTGGCCAAAACCGATAAAACCGAACCCCGCCAGCAGGTGAGCGACGCGGTGGAAACGGCTCAGGTATTCGGGCTGGATGTAAACGCCCTGAAACCCGGTCAGGTGGCTGTAGTGGATGCTGCCGAACGCGGCCCGGGCGAGTTTGGCTACCCAAAAGAGAGCCTGCGCGACATTGCCCCCGGCGAGTATTACGTACAGGTAGTCCTCCATAAATACGAAACGTTTCAGGTCAAAAATGGGCCCAATGGAATCCGGCGTACCGTAAAATTGCCGATGGATAGGGGAGAAGGGCAAAACTGGCGCACGGCTCCCGGCAATCTGTATAGCAAACCGCAGAAAATTTCGCTGAAAGCGGGCGGTAAACAGTCAGTTGCGGTGGTTTTGGACCAGGTGAATCCGGCTATCCCAGCCCCGAAAGACACGAAGTTCATCAAATATATCAAAATCCAGAGCCAGAAATTGACCGAATTCTGGGGTCGGCCGATGTTTGTGGGGGCCAATGTGCTCATTCCGGCCGGATTTGCCGAACACCCCGAAGCCAAATACCCGCTCGCTATTTTCCATGGCCACTTCCCCGCCGATTTCTCCGGTTTCAGCGAGACACCCCCGCCCGTTAACATGGACACGACCGACTACATTGACCGATTTCATCTCTACGGCTACAAAAAAATCGTGGCGCAGGAAGCGTATGATTTCTATCAAAAATGGACGGGCAAAGACTTCCCCCGGATGCTGATTGTTGAAATCCAGCACGCTAACCCCTATTACGACGATTCTTACGCCGTAAACTCCGAAAACATTGGCCTCTACGGTGATGCCATCATGTATGAACTCCTGCCCGAAATTGAAAAGCAGTTCCGGGGTATCGGGCAGGGGTGGGCGCGGTTCACGTACGGCGGCAGTACGGGCGGCTGGGAAGCCCTGGCCGCGCAGGTGTTTTACCCCGACGAATTTAACGGTTGTTTTGCCGCCTGCCCCGATCCCATTGCGTTCGATGCCTACACGGTGTTTAACCTTTATAAAGACAAAAACGCCTACTACGAGGAAGGCCCGTTCCGGCAAACATCCCGCCCCGCTCACCGTAACAACCTGGGACAGATCCAGTCAACGCTCGAACAAACCAACCACCGCGAACTGGCCCTCGGCACCCACTCTCGCTCCGGCGATCAGTTCGACATCTGGGAAGCCGTTTATTCTCCCGCCGGGCCGGATGGCTACCCCAAACGAATCTGGGACAAACAGACCGGCGTCATCGACAAATCCGTGGCCGATTACTGGCGCGAACACTTCGACCTGATGCACATTCTGAAACGCGACTGGAAAACCCTCGGCCCCAAAGTAACCGGTAAAATCCATATTTACTGTGGCGATATGGACAACTACTACCTCAACAACGCCGTGTACCTGATGGAGGATTTCCTGAAAAATGTCAAAAACCCACCCGCCAACAGCACTGTTGCCTACGGCGACCGCTTTGAGCATTGCTGGAACGGCGACCCCAACGTACCCAACTACATCAGCCGCCTGCGTTACAATACGATGTACATCGATAAAATGCTGAAACGCATGCGGGATAACCATCCGCAGGGAGCCGATTTGACAAGCTGGCGGTACTGAAAATCGATCAACCGTCCCCTGAACCCCGGCTTTAAAGTTCGTGTTCTCACAAAAACAGCCTGGTGGCACAGGCTGTCAGCTAATTGATTATGGAGTGGGAGAGGAGCATCTATTCCATCCCGAATTTAGTGAATATACAATGGAATTACCGCATACCCTGAATGGGAACCGGGTGCTCAAACAGCTGGATTTTAAGCTGTTGCACACCAACTATAAAAATCATCGCCGACTACAGGTGTTTGCCCATAAGGGTACAGCCTGTGTGCGTTGTGGCGTTGAAGGGGTCCACCTGCTGTCGTTGGTCGATCCGGCTGGCGGGCACCACGTAGACCTGTACACCGCCACCTTCGTGATGATGACCGTGGACCATATTCTCCCCAAATCGAAGGGAGGAGCCAGTACATTGGCCAATTATCAGCCCATGTGCCAGCACTGCAACGGTCGTAAGGGGAATACACTGGAGACCAAGACTGAGCAACCGGACAGCCGTCCCTGATGTCAGCCTGATTCGCGGAAGCGCGTCAATACTTCCCAAAATACTTGTTCAACGCTTCCACTTTGTTATCGACGTGGAGTTTTTCGTAGATGTTGTAGATGTGCTTTTTCAGGGTTTTGACGCTGATAAACAGCCCGTCGGCAACTTCGTTGTAGGTTAGTCCTTTAGCCAGCATGGTGAGTACGTCTACCTCGCGGGGAGTGATACCGTAGCTGCTGCGGTCCTGTTCCCGGCGTTGCATCTTGGACACAATTTTACGGGCAATGTCGCTACTCATGGGTGAACCACCCTCAAACACCTCACGAATGGCCCTCAATAACAACTCCGGCTTGCTTTTTTTGAGGATGTACGAATTGGCCCCGGCTTCCAGGGACTGAAACACTTTTTCATCCTCATCGTAAATTGTACACATGATGAACTCCACGTTGGGGCAGAGGGGTTTGAGTTTTCGCACGCAGTCGATACCGCTGATGTCGGGCAGGCCGATGTCCATCAGCACCACGTCGGGCAGGAGTTCGGGGATTTTCTGGAGAGCTTCGGTGCCGTTGGTCACTACCCCAATACAAGCGTATTCATCGTCGCGGCTCACAATCGTTTGTAGCAGCAACTGAATATCGGGGTTGTCTTCAACGATGAATACGGATATCATACTTTCAGTTTATAGTTCGTAGTTTGTTGTTTTCAGTTACGTGGTGGGGTGTAAGACTACCCTTTTGTCAACCCTAAGACCGTGCTTCGCGTAACGTCAAACTACAAACATCAAACAGGTCAAATACCCATCGGTGCCTGAATGCTTACCTGCGTACCGTTGTCGGTAACCCAGCTAACGCGGCCCTTGATGGCTTCTACGTTCTTTTTGATGTTGCGCAGGCCGTTGCTCCACAGCTGGACTGGTTCATTATTCATGCCTTTGCCGTTGTCGCGAATCAGGATGTGCAGTTCGTTTTCTATCGTTTCGATGGCTAGCTCTACCCGTGATGCCTCGGCGTGTTTCACCACGTTATGCACCGCTTCTTTGACTGACTGGTACACATTCCGGCGGATAGTGCCTTTCAACTCGCGTTCCGGGTTGGTAATCGTTTCGGTAAAAATCATCTGGATACCGGCTTCGCCCAGAAAATCGGCGCAGAACTTCCGAATGTAAGCGACCAGGCTCTGCACATTGTCATTATTGACGTTCAGGCTCCAGACAATTTCGTTCATGCGGGTGGTCATCTCCGAGGAGGCTTTGGCGATAATCTGTACTTCGGCTGAGTTTGTTGTTTGGTTTTGTTTGAGCAGTTCACTAGCCAGCGAAATAGAGGTTAGGGCCGCACCCAGTTCGTCGTGCAGCTCCTGCGAAATCCGGCTTCGTTCTTCCTGCTGAGTAGCCATGCGGCTTTTCAGCGCGGTCCACTCGGTTTCCAGCCGAAATTTATCCAGTTTCTCCGACTCCAGCATTTTGCGTTTCCGCCAGTACAGCACCAGGAGCGTGGCCAGCACTCCCAGTAGCAGAAAACCGATAATCAGGGCAACGATCAGGCTGTTTTTACGATCGATGGCATACTGCCGCCCGGCCAGTTGTTTCTCGTGCCGGACTTGTTTAATCTGTTCGTGATAATTGATAAGCTGCTGGTTTTTTTTACCCGTTTCAAACTCGGTCAGAACCCGGTTGTATTTTTCCAGAGCGGCCAGCGCCTGATTGGGCCGATTGGTTTTGCGAAACAGTTCGTACTGCGTCTGGTAATAATTTTGCCGGTCCATCAGGGGCAGCGATTCGACAGTCACCAGCCGGGCCACTTCGTTCAGTCGTTTTTCAGTGGCCACCAGGTCGCCCGTTAACCAGTCGGTTTGGGCCATGCCAATGAGCGGCTGGGCCAGATAAGCGGCTGGGTATATTTTTTGGGCGAGCGTATAGCACTGCGTGTAGTAGTACCGGGCCGAATCGGGCCGACGCTGGGAAATGTAGTAGTCGCCCGCACTTTTGTAGAGGTCTATTTTAATGCTCAAAGGTTTTGAATTGGCTGCCAGCACAAAGCCTTTACGCAGGTAATTGTAGGCGGCACTGGTATCTTTCTGGCCCATTTTGAAGCCGTACAGGCTCAGGTAGCCGTTGATGATTTCGCCCGTGTCAGCCGCCATCAGAGCACTGTTGAGGTACTTCAGTTCGTAAGCCACCGCCAGGTCGTCGCGCTGCTGATCGTGGAATAAGCCGGCTAAGTTGTTTTGAATAACAGGCACACGGGCGGTATCCTGATCGAACTTCTGACTGTCCAGTGCCTGCATATAATAAAAAATGGCCGAGTCCTTTTTTTCCTGCACTTGGTACAGCAACCCCCGCGCAAAATTTGTCATCATCTGATACCGCTGCCGGGCGGGGTCCTGCACCATACTCATGGCCGTGTCGCTCAGGCGGGTGGCCAGCGCAAAATCGCCCCGGAAGGCCGCCCGGTTGTACATGGCCAGGTTGTAATAATTAAAAAGACCCTTGTCGAAGTGGTTCTGCCGGGATAATTCGCCCGCTTCATTCATCAGGGTAAAGGCACTGTCGGGGTTACTCTCTGCCACCGCTCTCGACTGGTCGAACAACTGAAACACCCGAAGAGAATCCTGCGCTGAAATACGCGGACCAGCCGGGGCATCACGGGGTTGCTGCTGGCAGGAGATTAAAAGCCCCAGCAGACTGGCGAACAGCCATATAAAAACAGGACCACGCATAGGGCTGAAATCAGGGCAGGATTAGTGAACTGGTAAAAATAGGTGGTTCCGGTTTACTTCTGCCAGTTTGCCTGTGATATACTACAAAAGTAGTATCAGGCCAAAGTCTCTGACACTCAATATACTACTAAGGTAGTATGGCGTGGTGCAGTTACGAAACGGATCTTTGTGCCGTACCAAAACCTATCATCGTATGAAAATCTTAGCCTGTCTGCTTACCCTCTCACTCGCCTTTACGATGAACATAACCGCCCAGGATAACAAAGAAAAACTCATCGACCTCATCACCACCAGCAATAGCTGGATGAACGGGTACATGGTGGATAAGCTCTTTACCATCAATCTTTCGCCCACCATGTGCGGTACTGGCCGCACCCCAGCAGCCAAGGGGACGCGACAGCTTTAAACGAATGGCGCAGGCCCTGGTCGATTTTTCGGATAAAGCGGGTTATACCAGTCTGGAGGGAAAATGCGGGTTTGGGGTGCAGACCGACAAAGAAAAAGAATGGCGGCCAACCTGCCAGGAGCAAATAGATGGACTGGCGAAAAAAATCACCTTTAAAGTCGATGCGCCTGCCATCGCTAAAAACCCCGATTCCTACAACCTCACGCTGGGCTACCTGACCACCATTGCCGATTTCTTCGGTTCCCGCAGCAAGTATATCAGCGATGGCTGGCGACCAAAGGGCGATAAGCTCAACATTGTCCTTAGTCCGTCAGCTACGGCAACGGGTATTAAAGTAGCCTGGAGTACCGATGGGCAGACCGTGACGGTGAGCGGCCCTGCCAACAAGGAAGTGGCGGGCTGGAACGATGCTATCCTGAACGGGCTGGCCAAAGGCGGCAAAAGCGGTGCTGCTATGAAAAACTGAGTCCATTAATTAATCAATACAGTCAAATCAACCAGTTAACCAAACCAAGTATCCGTATGAAAAAGCTAATCTATGTATTCGCGCTAATGGTATTTTTCTCCTGTGACAAACCCGCTGAACAAGTCTCAGTCAGCCCTGAAGAAATGAAGAACATCAGCTACAACGAGAATGTGGCCCTGTTCGATTCCCGGATCAAAGCCGTTGATTCGCAGCATTACATCAAAGAGTTAGTCTTTGCCGACTTCTCAGGAAGACGCATTCTGGGCGACGTAGTGAATTTCGAGGGTATGGCCTTTATCGACAATGGTCAGCGATTTGACGTAAAGGCTGGGGACGGGGTCTTTACTGCCGTCGAAAAAACGCTCTACAACGATCTGGTGAAAGCAGGCTCGCTAAGCGGGCAAGAACCGAAGTCACTGCTTAAAGCGCCTATCGTAGGTCCCACTTTTAAGTGGATGGATGACTTGACTGCTTATCAGGCCATTCATGCCAGAAATTACACAACGTCCGGTTCAAGTGCCGGAGCAAGACTGCCACGGTTAATTATATGTAGGGCTTACTGGACTATTAATACCTGTTATGCTTCTCAATGGGGTTTGTGCAATGGAGCTTGCTGTGTTACCATTCAGTGCGAAGTTGAATAGTTTTCTATCAAATAGTATGTGCTAAGAAGCTGTTTAACCGGGCTAATAGACTGGTTAAACAGCTTCTTAACTACAACCGGAAAGAAGGGCTAAATCGGTTTACTGCATTTCCGGTACTAGGGCAATCGGCTCGTCACCCGGTTGCATCAGGAAGAAAGGTGGCGCCCGGCCAGGGCGCCGGTCAACAGGGCCCTGCTTCCGATGCAGAACTGACGCTCAGGAACGGCAATGTGTACTGGGTGCAGATTCGTCAATGCGTACGAAGCTATTCCGGATATTTCCAGCCACTCATTATGAAACTAGTGCTTCTATCCCTACTGGTAGTCTGGTCTGGCTTTTCTGCATACGGCCAGACCAAACCTGTGTCCATTCAAGATGGTCGTCCTGAAATTGGCCGGTACTGTAAAGTGTACCAGGCGGGCGAGGGCCTGAAACTGTACCTGCTTCGGATTGGCCCGGAAAGTAACAACGAAACACTGGTCGGTCTTGATGGCTTCGACCATCCGTGGGATGGTAAAATTTTTAAATCCAGCGTTGTCACGGCGGATAAGCGGCAGGAGTTCACCATCCAGAACAATGGACGGCCGTTTGTGGTGCTGGTAATGCGCGAACGGTACGGGCCATCCACGCTTTTTGTACCCAAATATGGTACACCACAACCCGAACGGCCTGTGGTGTACTCGGAGTCACTATCAGCGGAGTGCAAACCGGATGTTTTATTGTCGCAGTACCTGAGCCAGCAAGCCAAAAAGTGAGTAGACTACGCACGAAACAAGACCGGATTCGCACACAGTGGCCGGTTGGGCACATGAATCGGGTGCCAGGCCAAACAAGCATTTGTTGGCTAGGGAAACGGGGAGGTTATCCCTCAATACACCTCGCCCCGGGCGGCTTTCAGGGTATTTTGCATCAGTGAGCAGATGGTCATTAGTCCCACGCCACCGGGAACGGGGGTGATGAAACTGGTTTTCGGGGCTACTTCATCAAACTTTACGTCGCCTTTGAGGGCGAAGCCACTTTTTTTGCTGGCATCAGGTACCCGCTCCAGCCCGACGTCGATCACCACGGCCCCTTCCTTTACCATGTCGGCGGTAACGAACTCGGGCTTACCAAGGGCCGCCACCAGAATATCAGCCGACCGGCAAATTTCGGCCAGGTTCTGGGTGCGGCTGTGGGTGAGAGTAACGGTACAGTTGCCGGGGTAGGTGTTGCGCTGCATCAGGATAGACATCGGCAGCCCCACAATCTGGCTCCGGCCCACCACCACGCAGTGTTTGCCGGACGTTGGGATGTCGTACCGTTTCAGCATTTCCAGCACGCCCTGGGGCGTAGCCGAAACATAGGCGGGTAATCCTTTGGCCATGCGACCAATGTTGATGGGGTGAAAACCGTCCACATCTTTGGCCGGATCGATGGTTTCCATGATGCGGTCGGGGTTGATGTGGCCGGGGAGGGGGAGTTGCACAATCAGCCCGTCCATGTCGGGGTTTTCGTTCACTGCCCGCACATTGTCCAGGAGTTCTTCTTCCGAAACCGAGGGGTCCAGCCGAATGAGGGTGGAGTGCATCCCTACCTCTTCGCAGTTCTTCATTTTAGACGCCACGTAGGTTTCAGAGGCTCCATTACTGCCTACCAGTATAGCCACGAGATGCGGAATTTTACCGCCCTGTTCGCGAATCTGGGCTACTTCAGCCGCTATTTCCTGTTTTATTTGTGCCGAAAGGAATTTACCGTCAAGGAGTTGCATATCTTTTATATACTTAGCGAAAATCTCTGTGGTTAGCTTTACATCCGCACCGGCTGCCCGGCGCAACGTACACAGAAGAAACCGCAACGGCGGCCCGGCGCAAAGGTCGCAAAGATTGGAGAACTAGCCGTACTTTTCCTGCCACTCCTTTCGTAGTTTTTTGTAGTCCGCGTCTTCCCGGGCCTCCAGGTATTTGCCGTAAAATATCCGGGCCGATTCGGCTTTCACGGGGTCTTCTTCGCGGGGAAGCTGGTCGCGGCCGTGTGCGCCCGAACGTCCCTTCTGGTCGTCGGGAACGGGACCGTCGTATTTCTGGCCAGTTTTGTGGTTCGCGTAGCGTCTTGACCGGGTGTAACCCATTTGCAGAAACTTCCGGGCCATATCCATGCCGATGAAGTCACTACTGGCTTTATAATCCAGGAAGAGTTGGTAGATTTTTTCGGACGACTCGCGGGCTATTTCCGGCGTTTTGAACCGCCAGTAGGGGAGGATTTCATCTTTGTATGGCTGTACCAATAATACGCCCTGTTCCCCTTTGCCAACGCGGTACAGGTCGGGTTGCTCACGCAGGTTCAAATCCCGATAGTCGAGATCGTAGTTGAAGGCGCGGTTGTTTACGGACATTGGTTAGATGGGTAGTTTATCTCTACAACTAAAAAACAACCGCAAATGGCTGTTAGGGCCGCAAACGTGGGTCAAAGAGATAGGGCTGCTTATCGATAATGATAACCTCGGCAGCGCGTGGGTGGCCCGGATTGATGAGGAAATTATAATCCCCGGCTACCACGGCAGAGGGCACTTTCAGCAGGAGAAAGCGATTCTCCGATACCCAGCTTTCTGTCAGGTCTTTAATGCTATCGGGTGGGTTGAGGCTACTCCATCCGTCGGGCAACTGATCCAGTGGAACACTCAATAAGGAATCTTCGGGAACTAGAATGGTGAGTAACTGATAGGATTTTGGGGCAAACGCAGCAGGAACATGGACAAGCACTTCGAGCGTTGCCAGGGCACGGGAACCAGCGGTGTAAAGGACTCGAATACCGGGCCTGTTCCACCGGCCGCCAGCAATACTGGCACCTATACCGCTCAAATCGTCGCTGTATAAATCAACGGTTAACCGGTACACATCTATCATGCCAGTATGCCGTGTTCGATACGCATTATCTCGTCACTAACGAGCTGAAAGCCAAATGTAGTGTCTAGTAGCTCGACTGGTTTTTTGCCACCTAAAACGAGGCTTGGATGGATCATCCAGCCCTGAAATCGTCCGCTTTCGCCGAACACTTCCTCGCCCTGTTTGTACAGATTAGCCAGTTGAAGGGCTTTCTCCGTTACATCTTGAGGGAGTAGTTTTTCGTCGGTATAACGCTGCCAGGTCCGGGCAGAAATATGCAGAATGCTGAATAGGTCTGTCTGGGTGAGATTAATGGTGCGTGCCAGGGTGGCCACCGCTTTTTTCGATAGCCCCCGTCGACTGATCTCTATCAGATCGAAAACAGACTGAATGGGATGTGTGTTTTGCCCACCAAAATAGTGATCAATATTCGCTCTCGTGTGCATAAAAAAACGTCAGTTGTCGTATTTCGAACGACAACTGACGTAAGGTAGTTCAGTCTGGTGATTTTATCCTGGCACTGCAGGAAGTGATGGCTACGGAGCCAGCCATACCATTCTGGATTCGGGTTCGTACTGAAAACGGGCCCTGGTGTGGCCGCTTCGGCTGAGGTGCAGGGATTCCATAGCCAGCACCCGGCATTCGATGACTGCAAAGTTCTTGCGCCCAGTCTCGCTTTCTTCGGCCGAGGGGAGCCTGTCGGCCAGTTGTTTGGGGAAGCCGGGGTAAGGCTGTTGTTGTTCGCTACCCGGAACCGGCTCCGAGAGATAGGCTTTTCGGCCACTTACCGCTAATTTCTCCCAGTGCTCATCGGCAATATAATCATTCGTGTGGAGCCGGGTTTCAATCGATAGGCGAAACTGTAGTTGCTGCTCACTATCCCAAAACAGGAGTGTAGCCATTGGACAGGCTTCCAGCTGTAGCACTTTTTCGGCGCGGGAATCGGTGTAAAACCAAACGTACTTCCGGGCTTTATCTACCCCGCGTAACACGACCATCCGCGCGTCGGCCCCTCGCTGGGTGCAGGTGGCAATAGTCATGGTTTTAAAGGGAGATTCGGGCTGTTCTATGCCTGTCAAAAGCTGATCCCAATTACTACGTTCAAGGTCAGAAAGGGTACTACCAGTCGGGGGAATAGTGGTGTTTTCCGGGTGGGTGGCTGGTTTGGGCGACTCGCTCATGAGGGGGCGGTTTATAGCTTTGTTTCGATTGGCATAACCCCAGGGTTACTTTCTTTGTTTTAGTGGTTGACATCATAGATTAGTTACGACCAAATAGCCTGCTCATGTGTTTTCATAAATCGCTGGCCGTTACCGCATCGGAGCTGGAGGCCCGATACGCAGTTAAATTGCCTGATTCGGCCCATTTCGAGCCGGTCTACCATGCCAATGCCTGGCAGTTGCCAACCTGGCCCATTCTTACCCATCAGGAACCGGACCTGTTGCAGCTAATGCATTGGGGAATGATTCCGCCCTGGACTAAAACCGGGGACGATGCTACCGAAATCCGCACCCGAACGATTAATGCCCGCTCCGAAACGATTTACGAAAAACCTTCTTTTCGGTCGGCGGCAAAATCGGGCAAACGGTGCCTGATTCCGGTAACGGGTTTTTACGAATGGCACACGCTGAAGGGGAAGAAGTTTCCGTTCTACATCACCATGACCGATCAGAAAATAACCTCCATTGCCGGACTCTGGGATGAATGGGCCGACCCGGAAACGGGAGAACTGATTAAGACTTATACGATGCTAACGGGGGAGGCCAACCCATTACTGGCGGCTATTCATAATACCAAAGAGCGAATGCCCTGCCTGCTGACGCAGGAACGTGAACAAATATGGTTGAACAATGAGTTGACCGAAACAAACGCACTAAAACTATTAGCCGAACAGTATCCGGCCAGCCACATGCATAGTTATAGCATCAGCAAACGGATAACGTCCCGAACAGAACCGACGGATGTGCCTCTGGTACTGGAACCAGCCAACTACCCGGAATTGAGTGGTAACGCTGAGTTGTTTTCCTAAGTAATTCGTCCCGTTCGTCTGGGTTACACACCGTTTATGTAGAAGTAGATTATTTGAGGAAATATGCCCTGAAATTTGTTCAAACACGTTCTGTTTTGGGATAATCCCAAGATTCAGATCCTTATTGAAGAAGCTATTTGCTCATAAGGCGAACCATTTTTTTAAAACTTCCTGACTATGAAAAACACATTACCCGCTCTATTACTTGCCTTCATGTTGCTGGCACTGCCCGATGCCGTCAGGGCGCAGATTATTCCGGAAACGAATGGCAACGGCACCATAACGGGCATCATTGTCGATTCAACCTCGGGTAAGCCGGTTGAATTTGCCAGTATTGCCCTGGTTGATGTTTCGACAAAAAAAACGATTGATGGCACCATCGCCGACGAGAAAGGAGCCTTTACACTGACCAAATTGCCGGAGGGCGATTTTAGACTGCTCATCTCGTTCGTTGGTTACCGGGAGAAAACCGTTACCAGGCTAACACTCACCCGGAAGCAGGAATTGAACTTAGGAAGTATTAAACTGGCGGCTGATGTCCGGACGCTGAAAGAAGTGCAGGTGGTTGGGCAGACAGCTATGGTGGAGGAAAAAGTAGACCGGCTGGTGTACAACGCCGATAAAGATATTATGTCCAAAGGGGGTGACGCCACCGAAGTAATGCGGAAGGTGCCCCTGCTAACCGTTGACCTGGACGGGAACGTGAGTTTGCGGGGTAGCAGCAACGTGCGGGTACTGATCAATAATAAGCCCAGTACCATCATTGCCAGTAGCGTGGCCGATGCGCTCAAGCAGATTCCTGCCGACATGATCAAAACGGTGGAGGTCATTACGTCACCCTCGGCTAAATACGATGCAGAAGGGTCGGCCGGAATTATTAATATCACTACCAAAAAAACGACGCTGCAAGGTTTTACGCTCAATGTAGACTCCGGCGTGGGGAACCGGGGCAGTAACCTTGGTCTGAATGGTAATCTGCGGCTGGGGAAAGTAGGCTTTAGTCTGGGTGGATACGGCCGTGCCAGTTATAACGTGTTGGGTAATTTTGCCAACACGCAGCAAACAGTAAGTGCCAATGGCCCTATTCTGACGGAGCAAAGTGCTGATACCCGTAGCCAGGGAGCCTTCGGTCAGTACCGGCTGGGCTTCGATTACGACATCAACAAGTATAGCTCGCTGAATGTTGGTTTGCGCTACGGTGTTCGGAACAACTCCCAGTTTCAGGATAATTTCATCACCAAAACGACCGGTGCTTTCTTCCCCGTATACAACGCCCGAAACGTGCAAACGAAAGACAATTCGGGAACGCTGGATGCCAACATTGACTATACTCATACGTACGCCAAACCCCAGCAGGAATTGAGCCTGTCGGCGCAGTACAGCCGCAATAACCGAAACAACGATTTTACGGCTAATATTCTGAATACAGCTGATTTTGCGTCAATTATTGCCCGGCAGCAGAACCTGAATAACAGCTATAACCAGGAATCGACTCTCCAGGCCGATTACCAGACGCCGGTTGGTAAAAACCAGCAGATCGAGTTTGGGGGAAAAGGGATTTTCCGGCAGGTAGAAAGTAACTATAGCTACCTGTTGGCCTCCGGTAGTGGGGCATTGCAAAAGGATTTATCGCGGCCTGCCAACACGCTCAATTATGGTCAGAATATTGGTGCAGGCTACTTTTCGTACCTGATTACTACCAAGAATAAGTACTCTGTAAAAGCCGGGATGCGCTTTGAGCATACAACCATCAACGCTAACTTTAGTCAGAGCCAGACAGTGGGTGACCAGGCGGTACTGGCAGGTCAGGATCTGGGTATCCCAAGTTACAATAACTTTGTGCCAAGTATCAACGTATCCAAGACGCTGAAAGGAGGGAAAACCATCAAACTGGCCTACAACCGCCGGTTACAGCGTCCCGGCATTCAGTTTCTGAACCCGAATATTAACGCTTCCAACCCCACGAATATCACGCAGGGTAACCCGCTGCTATCGCCCGAACTGACAGATAATTACGAATTCAGTACCAGTGCGTACGTAAAAAATGTGTACCTGAACGTGTCGATATTTGCCCGCCAAACGAACAACTCCATTAACAGTGTTCGCGATACGGTCCGGACGAGTGTTGGGCAGGTGAATAACTCGGCCCTGGCGCAGGTCATTCGGACAACCTACCTGAACATAGGCCGCGAGTCGGCGTATGGGACTAATATTTTTGGTAACGCCACGCTGTTCTCAAAGTGGCAGATTGGCGGTGGGCTGGAAATGTACTACGCTTACATAACCAACAACAAGGCCGCATCCATCTACCAGGCTACTAATTCTGGTTTTGTCGTATCCGGGCGTTTGTTTAACAATCTCTCGCTCAAAAATGGCTGGGGCATGCAGGGCTTTGCCTTTGCCAGAGGAAAACAGGTACAGTTGCAGGGGTACGATGGCGGGTTTGTGTTCTACAGCCTCGGTGTAAAGAAAGATACGAAAAACAAGCGGGGTAGCTTTGGAATTGCGGCCGAAAACTTCTTTAATCATCCGTTTACGAGACGCTCCGAATCATCGTCGCCTATTTTTACCCAAAGCACTTTGACAAGTCAGTATAACGCGGGGGTTCGGGTTAATTTCAGCTATAAGATTGGCAAGCTGACCTTCGATGATGGGCAGCAGAAAAAGGGTAAATCCGTTAACAATGACGACGTGAAAGGAGGAGATGCCGGTGGCGACCAGCAGCAGACTCCTCAGCAACCCGCTGCGGGTGGTACCCGTCGGCCCCGGTAAAAATAAGCGTCAGGCAATCAGTCAGTGGGGATTACCTCCGTACCAGTCAATCAGGTAGGGAAGTAGTCCCCACTTTTTTTGCCCGCTGCCTCATAAAAGGGATTTGTGGTAAACAATCGCCGTGAACAAAGCGGTTTGTAAAGGGAATAAGTAGTACTCAACACTAAAAATCTATTTTTTGATGGAACCAGTCGATTATCCAAAAGCGGAAGAACTCAACAGTGAAGTACAGGAATTTCCGGCCATCCAGGCCAAAATGACCCCTGAGCCAGACAGCGACCTGACGAATTATCAAGCCGCCGGAAAGCTGAAAGGGCAGGTAGCCATCGTTACCGGGGGCGATTCGGGGATTGGGCGGGCCGTAGCCGTCGCTTTTGCCAAAGAAGGGGCTTCCGTGGTGATTTCTTACCTGGAAGAGGAAGAGGTAGATGCCCAGGAGACGAAGCGGCTGGCCGAACAGTTTGGCGGCAAATGCCTGACGCTGGCAACGGACGTTCGCAGCAAAGCGAAGTGCCAGGAGGTAGTCGACAAAACCATCGCTGAGTTCGGAAAACTCAATATTCTGGTTAATAACGCGGCTTACCAGCACATGGTCGAGAAAATTGAGGATATCACCGAAGAGCAATTGAGCCGGACTTTCGAAACCAACATTTACGGTTACTTTTTCATGGTACAAGCCGCGTTGCCTCACCTGCACGAAGGCGACGTAATTATCAACACGGGGAGCATTGTGGGCAAGCAGGGGCAACCCAAGCTGGTAGACTATGCCTCGACAAAGGGCGCGATTCACGCCTTCACCATGTCGCTGGCAACGCAATTGGGCGAGCGTAAAATCCGGGTCAATGCCGTACTGCCCGGACCAATTTATACGCCGTTCTTGCCGGGTGCCGGTATGGGACCGGAAGGTGTCGTTGAAGCGGCTAGTAAAACAATCCTGCAACGGCCCGGTCAGCCCGATGAACTGGCTCCGGCCTACGTTCTGCTGGCCTCCAACGATGGGTCATACATCACTGGCAGTCTGCTGGACGTGAACGGCGGCAACGCCTAAAGCTGGCGGGTTGACAATTGAAAATGGGTTCCGAAAAACCACCGTGCGCTGGTTTTCTGGAACCCATTCCCGTTTAGCCTGTATGCGTTTCTCTGGAAGATAATCTTTGTTAAGAATCCTTGCTTCAACTCCTTTTTCAGGGCAGATTTTTCAGCGCGAGTTTGGGTCGTAATAACAAGTGGTGAGTGGCAGTAAAACGGTAGGATGGAGGTATATCTACTAAAAACAGCAATACCCGGTCAATTCGTTGGCCGGGTATTGCTGTAAATCTATTAGTGTATTGAAACAAAACGGACAACCAACTTACTTGGCAATCGTGCCGCGGAGTGCCCGTGGAATTTCGATGCTGGCTACCGGGTTAGTTGCCTGTTCGAGGATCTCGATGTTTTTAACCGAAATCTGGCTCACCCGAACGGATTTGCCTAATTCAAGATTGGATACGTCGACATCGATAAAATCAGGAATATTTTCGATAGCCCCTTTTACCCGCATTTTCCGAACGCGGGTAACCAGTTTACCCCCTTTTTGAACACCCGGTGCTGTCCCAATCAACCGAACCGGAACCCCAATTTTGACGGGCTTTTTATCCGTCACCAGCAGGAAATCGGCGTGAATCAGCGCATCGCTTACTGGGTGAAACTGAGTTTCCTGAAGAATAGACCGGTAGATAGTCCCTTCGATGTTCAGTTCAACTTCAAAAATATTGGGTGTGTAAATTAAGTCGCGGAACAGAATGGCCGGCGCGTAAAAATGCACCTGCTCATCGCCCCCGTACAACACACACGGAACATTGCCCTCGGCCCGAATCGCTTGTGATTCCGTGCGGCCGAGATTCGCTCTTTGATACCCTACAATCTCGAGTTTTTTCATAATAAATTTAATTTTAAATGAGTGAATGAGCGAATTAGTGAATGATGGGCAAAAGCGGTTTGATTCATTCGCTCCGCTTCGGCGTACCGATTCAAAATTCAATCATTCAATATTTTATAAACAGTGAACTAATAGATTCATGATCTCTGATGCGGCCAATGGCTTTGGCAAATAACTCCGCCACCGACAGCACTTTTATTTTTTCATTGGCCTGTTGCATGGGCAGGGTGTCGGCCACCACCAGTTCATCCAATACGGAGTTACTGATAATTTCGTGCGCTTTGCCCGACATAATCGGGTGCGTACAAACCGCCCGCACCGATGTTGCCCCTTTGTCCATAATGATCTGGGCCGCCTTAGCCATCGTGCCGCCGGTGTCGATCAGGTCATCCACCAGCACTACGTTAGCTCCTTCTACGTCCCCAATCACCTGCATCGACGCAATCTCGTTGGCCCGTTTGCGGTGCTTGTCACACAGTACAATGTCAGCGTTGAAGTGCCGGGCAAAGGTACGGGCGCGATTGGCTCC
Organism: Cytophagales bacterium; assembly: GCA_038236215.1. Lineage (GTDB taxonomy): Bacteria > Bacteroidota > Bacteroidia > Cytophagales > Spirosomataceae > Spirosoma. The sequence continues at coordinate 24,047 of JBBSTD010000020.1, forward strand.
GCCCACATCCGGCGAGGCAACGACCAGGTTTTCCAGACCCAGGCTCTTGATGTACGGCACAAAAACGGATGTTCCTTCCAGGTGATCGACCGGAAAGTCGAAGAATCCCTGAATCTGTCCTGCGTGCAGGTCAATCGTCATCAGGCGGTCGGCACCCGAAGCCGCCAGCATATTGGCCACAAGTTTAGCCGCAATAGACACACGGGGCTTATCTTTTCGATCCTGCCGGGCATAGCCGAAATACGGAATCACCACGGTTACGTAGTGCGCCGAAGCCCGGCGGGCCGCGTCGACCATCAACAGCAATTCTAGCAGATTGTCGCCCGGAGGAGGGGTAGACTGAATCAAAAACACATCGCATCCCCGTACCGATTCCTCAAAGCTGGGTGACATTTCGCCATCGCTAAACCGGCGGCAGGTGTACCCACCCAGTTCCTTCCCGTAATAGTGCGCGATTTTCTCGGCCAGGTAGGTTGATTCACTTCCTGAAAAAATCTTGACCGGATTAAACGATGCCATGCTGCCAGTGAAATTTCCCGCAAAGGTACGAAAAAAAGAGGTTGTTATCAGTTAATCGCTGAAAGTGTTTCCTGAATAGCCTGAAAACTGGGCGTATCGCCCGCACTTTCGAGCACTTCGGCGTACCGGATGCTTCCTTTTCCATCCACCACGAAGGCCGACCGCTTGCTCACCCCTTTCAGGTTCATGGCGAAGGTTTCGTAGTATGATTCATACGCCTGCGACACCTCTTTGTTGAAATCGGATAGCAAATCGAACGGTAGTTTTTGTTCCTCTTTGAATTTTGCCAGTGTAAACGGCGAGTCCACCGAAATACCCACCACATCGGCGTTCAGGTTTGCGTAGGTAGCGATGTTGTCGCGCATTTCGCAGAGTTCGGCGGTGCAGACACTGGTGAAGGCCATCGGAAAGAACAGGATGACCAGGTTTTTACCCTGAAAATCGTGCAGAGTAATTTCTTTCTTATCGGTATTGAATAAGGTAAAATCGGGGGCTTTCTGACCAACCGTGAGCATATCGTTTATACGTTAAATGGACTATTCGCTAATTTTTCTCCTGTAAAGCTACGGGTCGAAATGAATAAAATCGTAAATCGTATTTCTTAAATTCTTCATCATTTATGAAATCATACTGGGGTATTGACCTGGGCGGTACTAAAATTGAAGGGGTCATTCTCTCGGCGCCCTCGCCCGATGCCGTCGTTATTCGACAGCGAATCGACACGGAAGCTAATGAGGGCTACGAACACATTCTGAATCAGATTGTTCGACTCGTGGATAGGCTCAAAGCCGAAACGGGGTTACAACCCCAACGCATCGGTTTTTCTACCCCCGGTACCTTCGACCCGGCACGGCAGGCCATGAAAAATTGCAACACGACCGTGCTGAATGGCAAGCCATTAAAACAGGATTTGAGTCGACTGCTGGGCGTACCGATTGCCCTGGCTAATGATGCTAACTGCCTGGCCCTGGCCGAAGCCACGATGGGTATCGTGCCCGATGTAGTCCCCGATTATCAGACGGTATTCGGCGTCATTATGGGGACTGGCGTGGGGGGCGGTATTGTGGTACGGAACACATTCAAGAAGCCCTACAAACGTCCTTTTGTACTCAATGGCTTACAGGGATTGGGGGGCGAATGGGGGCATAATATTCTGGAAGAAAATGGCCACGCCTGTTACTGCGGCAAACGGGGCTGCGTGGAGCAGGTCATTTCCGGCCCGGCCCTACAGCGGTACTACAAGCAGGTGAATGGGCAGGATCATTCGATGCAGGACATCATAAAGCAGTATCAGGCAGGAAATGATCTGGTAGCCAGCCAGACGGTGAATCGGTTGCTGGAGTTTTTTGGCCGGGGCATTGCCACCATCATCAACGTGCTGGACCCCGATGTCATCGTGATTGGCGGGGGACTGGGCAACATCGACCTGCTGTACACCGAAGGCGTGGAGCGGGCCAGAAAATACGTCTTCAACAGCCGCGAGATCCACACCCGTTTCCTCAAACCAAAACTCGGCGACAGTGCGGGCGTTTTCGGAGCCGCGATGCTGTGAGGAAGTGGGTAATTACCCGGTAAAGAAAATGGTAGTCCCGAAGCTGACTGTCCAACGCCGACCAGAGACCAACCCCATGTAGGTCAAATTTATAACGGCTACTGCCAGAGCAAGGCAGTAGCCGGGCGTGTTTTCAGTACGCTCACAAACGAGTGGGTAATCCTACGCCAAAACGACTAGCCTTTCCGGGTTTTAGGAGCCTGAAGAGGGGAGGTTATGCCGGTTTCGCCTTGCTCGTACTTAGGAACTTTGGCGGCACCCGGTGCTTTAGGCGCTTTAGTTGCCACTTTCTTGATATTCTTGTTTCCCTTGTCCTGATTACCCATGATATACGATTAAGAATTGAAACCAAACTGATTTAAGGCACGCTGTTATAAAACCTACTGTTTCTGTTTAACCCGCGTCAGGCCGTGCAATCAGGTAGCAGCCCGCTTCCAGGTAGGCACGCATGAGGTGACGGTAAAAATAAATGCGGTCCTGACCCATAAAGAAAGCCAGCTCGTTGGGGTGTGGACATGTGAAGAACAAGCCATTGGCAAACTGCCCTGTGCCGATACCCGCTACGTAATTAAGAGTGGGAGAAAGAAGCATCAGACCCGACTGGGCGGGTGTGGTGGAGCAAACCAAAAAGGCCGAATGGCGCATCCGGTCCAGTAAACTGGTTATATCCCTGGCTTCCCCCTGCGTACTTACTTCCTCGGTAAAGTCGATGCGCTGACCCGCCAGGGCCGCCTGCCGAACCAGATCACTAACCGCCCGAATCAGTTCAAACCAGCGGGTTTGACTTTGGCGCGTGAAAGGAGTGGAGGGAGTAAAAACACGGGAAGCAAGCAGGTGGGTAATCTTGCCGAGCTTATCAAAAAGTTGCGGCTTGGTCCAGGCAGTGTCCGGGTAGTCGATCATCTCCTGCGACATCTGACTGCCGGTTAGCACGCACCCAGCAAAGCTGGTATCGGTTAAACACGCCCACTCACTAAATGATTACGGCCCCGGACTTTATTTACCGATACGAATGCGTGAAGCAGGCTAAAAGCAATTTGTTCCTCAACAATCATTGGCATCTTTACACCCAGTATCAGAACAGCTTTGGAAAATCCATTTCAGCCTATATCTAAAGATTCTGCTGTCTTGGAAGCCCTGCCCAACGCTTGTCAACCAGCGCATCAACTCAATATAAACGCTGGCTGGCATAATAGGTACGGCAGTAGTTACCAGTTCGTTATATGCCTTGACAATTTGCGGTTTGTTCAGGAAGAAGCGGCTGATAATGCCGGTATCTACCAGCACGAACGAATTCGGGGAAGTGTTGGTCATTCAGATTGAACCGGCGTAGGGGTAATGTCTTTATATTTAGCTAATATTCGCTGAATAGCTAAACCGGATTCTTCTGTGGGCAACTCCCCCCCGGAATAACCCCCTCAATAATTTTACTAGTCGCGTTACGCCCACGTACCACGAGCGGATGAGCGGACTTCTTCGTTTTATGTGTAGGCATTTCCTTGTTGTGTTGGCTAGCTTAACAAATATAAACGTTTCCTAATACGTCCCCGGCATGTTCTTAATATCCCTTTCACAAATTGCTTGAAAGAAAAGAACACGCCATGTGATTTCGGCAACGTTACGCTCTCTCACCTGCTTCCGACAATCTGCTGTTGCATTGTAAAAAGACGGGCTTGCCCACCCATGCGGTAAAGGTGATGGAGACCCACTCAATGCCGGTCGGAGACCGGATAACACTACGACGTAGCTCAAACTACGCCGAACGGGGACCCGATAACACCATTAGGTTGCTTGAGCTACGCCGAACCGGGGGGATTATTGATTAGTCGGGCATCTCATTCTCGAAAGACTCAGTCAAAATCTCTGCCTCGATCCAATGAAGGGTTAGACTGATTAGCTTTTTTAGGTCAGCTAAGTTTTTTGTCTCCCATGTTCTGACGAAATGCGTTTCATCATTTCCAAGCCAAACAGCGCGTTTAGCAACCGACTTTATCTTTTCGTCGGTTACATAATCTTTGATACACGCAGCAAGCATTTTCTTCTCTATTTTGTCTTGCTGGCCGGGATGCCGTTTTATAGCATAATCTTTGATTAAGAACTCCAATGCTTTGCGATAACCAACACCGCATATTTCCACGAGTCCGCTTTGCTCCGCAATAAATGCCTCATTATAAATTTTCACAAAACCCTCAGAAATCTCACTAATATCATTGGGGAAATCCTCTCCTTTCAGTTTTCCAACTGATGTTCGCCCTGTGTATGTAGGTTTGTTAATAGGTAGAGATTGATGTTGCTGTCTCGCGGCTGGCTCATAGTAAGCAACAAAAGATTCTTGGCAAAAAAACACGGGGCAATTCATTAATATCACCCATAATCCATTTGTATTAACATTATACCCAAAAACAGGTGTAGGCTTAATTCCTGTGTGACAGAAAGGACACTTATCAGGTGACCCCTCAATCGTCAATTCCCCCTTCGAATGCCGAACCGTATATTCCATTTCTTGTTTTTTTTATTACCCCAAGGCCGCGTTGTCGGAGTCAAGCCCTCATCACACTCAAAAGCTAACGAGCTGGCACACTCTTACGGCTAGCTGCTGGATTGAATTGGTAAATAATCTAACAGTCTCGAATTCGATACCTTCAGAAATCGCCCAACATATAAAAGTACGCAACTTTGCGGAACTGCTGCTTACCGATTTTCAGTCCAGGTAATGCCATTGTCAAAACAACAATCACTAAATCCATCCTCACGGCTTTGGCATCGAAACCGCTACGTCGGGTAGGGTTATTTTTTCCAGTTGGGCTTGACGACATTGGGTATTGAACCGGGCGATGTCGTTCTGAATCAGGGTTTCCATTTGGGTTTTCAGGGGTTGCCAGAGGGCGTTTAGCTCCGACAGGCGTTCTTTCTGTCCCGCCGTTACGTAGGGGATGTTCGTGTCCATTTCGCCCTTGAGGAAGATATAATCGGCGCTCAGCTTATTCTCGAAGTTGATGACGTCGTCGTTGGATTCGGACTTGGGCTGTATTACTTTCTCTTCCCACAGCTTGATGCGCTTGCTCACCGCCCGGCCGGAGTCGGCCACGGCTTTCAGGCTGGGTTTATCGTCGATGAGGTTAACCAGGTCGTTGATTTGCTTCTGTGCTTTCCGCATCCGGTTTACCCCCTGGTGAATCTCTTTTACGCCTTCTTCAACACCCACCAGCGTTTTTTGCTGCTCGGCGTAATCCGCGTCGGTTGCTTTGATGCGGTGGTCGGGCAAAATGGTAAAATCTACCGTTTTAGCCTGCTTGCCCAGCTTCAGGGTTGCTTTGTACGGGCCGGGGGCCACTTTGCGGCCCGCGTAATTACCTTCGATAAACACCTTCTCGATGGCGGGCAGGGTTTCGGTACGCATGTCCCACACAAACCGGTTCAGGCCGGGGCGCATGGTCAGCGTAGGCTCTGCCGACGGTCCGCCGGGGAACTTTACGAACTTCTTGTCTTTCTTGCTGCTCAGCGTCCGAATCACCGTTCCCTGCGTCGACAGAATATCCAGCCTCAGCGTTTGGCTGGTATCTACTTTGGCTGGTAACTGATAATACACTACCACACCCGTCGAGGGGTTCACCCCGGCGAAACCACTGCGGCCGGGGCTGCTACCCGCATCTTCATCGTCCTCTTCTTCCACCACTTTATCCAGCGCACTGCTCCCCGATACGCGGTAGGCATCGTCGGGTTTGTAGACGAGCATACTGTCTTTGCTGGTTTTGGAATCGTACTGCCGGATGGGGCCGAGGTCGTCCAGAATCCAGAACGAACGTCCGCCGGTAGCCGCCAGTAAATCACCCTGATGCACTTTCAGGTCGTTGATGGGGCTAATTGGCATGTTCAGTTGCCAAGGGCGCCAGTTGGCGCCGTCGTTGTAGGAAATGTACAGGCCGGTTTCGGTGCCCGCGTAGAGCAACCCTTTGCGTTCCGGGTCTTCGCGAACGGTCCGGGTAAAAGCTCCGTAGGGAATACCGTTCACGAGTTTTGTCCACGTTTTGCCGTAATCGGTGGTTTTGTAGATGGCCGGGGCGAAGTCGTTGAACTTGTAGCGCGTAGTAGCGATGTAGGCCGTGGCTTTGTCATGGGGGGATACTTCGATGCAGTTGATGAGCGTTTCCTCCAGTCCCTTCGGTGTTACGTTGGTCCAGGTAGTGCCGTTGTCGCGGGTTAGGTACACTAGTCCGTCGTCGCTGCCGGTCCAGATAACGCCCTTTTCGGCGGGCGATTCCGCTACGTAGGCAATGGTGGCGTAATTCTCCCCGCCAGCCCCTTCGTTGGTGTAGGGTGCCCCGCCCCAGCCTAATTTGGTGGAGTCGTGGCGGGTCAGGTCGGGCGATACGATAGACCAGCTTTTGCCCAGATTAGTCGTTTTGAATAACCGGTTTCCGGCGTGGTAAAACGCATCCGGCTCGTGTTTCGACCAGATGATGGGCGCGTTCCAGTTGAAGCGGTATTTCATCGTTTTGGCCTGCAACGCCTGGTACTGGATCGGCGATACCATGATGCCCTTCCCTTCGTGCGTCTGCTGGTCGAGTACTTCGATGGTGCCCTGATAACTGCCGCCCATCACGTAGCGCGGGTCGTCGGGGTTGAAAGCCAGGAACGCACTTTCGCCCCCCGCCGAGGGGGTCCAGTCTCTGTCGGTAATGCCGCTGCCGGTCGTGCTGCGGCTGGCAATCATGACCGAGGTGTTGTCCTGCTGACCGCCGTAGACATTGTAGGGAAAGCGATTATCGGCGTTGACGCGGTAGAACTGCGCCGTTGGCTGGTTATTTTCCGACGACCACGACTTGCCCCCGTTGAAGGTAATGGCCGCGCCCCCGTCGTTGTTCAGCAGCAGGTTTTTATTGTTGTTTGGGTTAATCCACAGGTGGTGATTGTCCCCGTGCGACCCCGTTACCGGGCTGAACGTTTTACCCCCGTCAATGGATTTCAGGACGGAGGTGTTCAGGACGTAGACCGTGTTTTCATCCACCGGGTCGGCGAAGATTTCGATGTAATACCAGGCCCGCTGAATGGTGCGGTGGTCTTTACTGACCCGGCTCCAGCTTTTGCCGGCATCGTCGGAGAGAAAAACACCCCCTTTATCGGCTTTGGTGTCGGATTCTATCACGGCAAAAACCCGGTTAGGATTAGCCTTGGATACCGAAATGCCCATTTTGCCCAGCTCTTTGGGTAATCCTTTTTCCAGTTTGGTCCAGGTTTCGCCCGCGTCGGTGGATTTGTACAGACCGCTTCCACTGCCGCCACTCTGTACCTGCCAGGGCAACCGCCGGTAGTCCCACATGGATGCGTAGAGAATGCGCGGGTTGGTCATATCCATGCTCAGGTCGTTACAGCCGGTATTGTTATCGACGAACAGTACTTTCTTCCAGGTTTTACCGCCATCGGTGGTTTTGTAGATGCCCCGGTCGGGGGTAGCACCGTGCAAGGCACCCTGCCCGGCTACGTACACCACATCGGGATTTTGCGGGTGTACCCGTATGGCGGCAATGTGCCGGGTAAGGTCAAGACCCAGGTGTTTCCAGGTTTTACCCGCATCGGTCGATTTGTAAACCCCATCGCCGTAGGACGACATCACCCCCCGGGGGGCGTGTTCACCCATCCCCACGTACACCACCGCCGGGTCGGACTCGCACACGCCGATGGCCCCTACGGAGGAAGTCTTTAGTTTATCACCGGATATGTCTTTCCAGGTCATACCGGCATCGTCGGTTTTCCAGACGCCCCCGCCCACGGTACCCATGTAGTACAGTTGCGGGTCGCTGGTGACACCCGTCCCGGCCACGGAACGCCCACCCCGATACGGGCCGATGTTTCGCCACCGGACGGGTTTAAAGTAGGGGTCATTATTGAGGGTCGAATCCGGCACTTTGGCCGTTACCACCTTAGTGGCTTTGGCCGATTTGGGTTTCTGCGCCAGCAGGGGAGTACTGAATAAAATAGAGCAAAGAAGAAGTAGGATGTTTCGCATGAGAGAGCGTTTGTTGCAATACAGCGGGCTAAGATAATGTAAATCAACGTGCAGGATGAGTCTGACCATCAATAACGCTGTAAGCGTATGACGGGATCGGTTCAAAGCGGATACCGAAAGCAGCGGGATGAGTTTGGGCAGTATGCCGCAACGGGCAGAACGCCCGAATGTCAGCTTACCCATTTGTAGGCAGCTCCATTACAGCGAACTCCCTGCTAGTTATTTAAAATCCCGTTCATGCCGTATTATTGTCGCAGGATTACAACTAACCGAAAGACGCGTTAACACTTCTTTTCGATAATGGCTATGAGTACGTTTCAGATTGATTTTCCGGGCACACCCGGTCAGTTTACCACCAAAGCCGGGACGGCTATCAAAGCCAAAGGGGGTGTTTTCGAGGGAAACGAATCCGGGGGGACATTCCACATAAAAACAGCCGCTGGTGCGGTGGAAGGTACCTATCAAGTATTGACTCCGCTCACGGCTACCCCAACGCCCATTGCCGTAACGATTACCAAAAAACCTTTTTTCGTTTCAGCGCATCTCATTGAAGAAGCCATCAAAGGATTTCTCTGATGCGTCGAAATGCCGGAGCTTTTTTTTGCCGTTTACACTTTCATGGACGGTGTTTAGCTACTGTCACCACCTGATTATAGCTCATCTCCTGCATTAGATAATACCATATCTGACTTTCGCGGGCGGTTAACCGGTTGAGGTGAGCCGATGCCCCACCTGGACTGGAACGTGCCAATTACTTTTCGAGTACTACTGGACGACATGAGTGCGCCACCGGTATATCCTCCCTGAATGATTTTAACGTCAATAATCTGGTCGGGGGCATGGCGATACAGGAAGCTATTGCCAGACAAGCCAACCGTTCATTGACCGCTGAATAAGCGTATCCGTCCGTTCCCTCAATCCACGGACAAAGCGGTTTGTGTTTCTGATACTTTAGGTGAGTAAACGCATCAATCATGATACTACACTCTCCCTCTGCTATCCGTAAAGCTTGTTTGCTGCTCATTTTTTGCACGATGCAGAGCTGTTATCACTACCGGATAACAACGTCGGCCTTCGACCCTTCGACGGGTTATCAGAAGCGAACGGCTCATTCCTTCTTCTGGGGGCTTGTTCAGCAAAATGTGGTGGCCACGAACTGTGATTCGCTCAAACTGAAAAGCCTGGATGAGGTGCGGGTTACCAATAATTTTGGCTATTCATTCCTAACCGTAGCTACGCTGGGCATCTGGAGCCCTGTGCTGATCGAGTGGAAATGCCCTAAACCATGCCCCCGCGAGGGCGAACTGTAACGGCAAATCACTGCGAATCAGCTCGTTTTTTACGCTCACAACCTGTTCTGCCTCCCATCGCCCATGATTATTCATCCTACCAACCAGAAAAAATGGTCGCCCCGACACGAAACCTTTGTGCAGACTATTGCTAACTTCTACGACCTGGCCAATGATGATACGGGTAGCGTGGTGGATGACTATAACAGCACCACCCTGGGTATTCAGCACCTACTTCGGGATGCGATCCAGCAGAATCTGTGCCTGCGGGTGGTGGGGGGAGAATGGTCGTTTACCGGCATTACCGCCACCGATGGCATCATGCTGAATACCAAACCCCTGAATATTACCCTGAAAATTACCCCCGGCAGTGTCCATTCCGCCTACGTCAAAACGGCCGATGACCTGTATTTTTCGCAGTGTGGTGTGTCAGTACAGGAATTGAGCGACCGACTTCGTAAGCGAAAGCGTTCCCTGATGACATCGGGTGCCAGCAACGGCCAGACCATCGCCGGTGCCCTGTCGACGGGTACGCATGGCTCTGCCTATAAAGTTGGGGCTATTCCCGAATTCGTGGTGGGCATCCACCTCATTGTAAGCCCCACCCGGCACGTGTGGCTCGAGCGAAAATCGTACCCGGTCGTTTCGGATGCCTTCCTCCAAATACTGGGTGCCGAACCCGTTCGCGATGATGAGTTGTTCAAGGCTGCGCTAGTGAGTTTTGGCAGCTTTGGGTTTATTCACGGGGTCATGCTCGAAACCGTTCCGCTTTTTCTCTACGAAGCCTACCGGCGACGGATGCCCCTCGATGCCGTGCTGGAGGCTAGTATGAAAACGCTCGATTTCACTGGTTTACCCCTGCCTTACGCCCGCGAAGACCCGTACCACTTTCAGGTGGTTATCAATCCGTACGACCTCGATAACGGGGCTTACGTGACAACGATGTACAAGCGGCCCTATACGGATGCCTATACGCCCCCGGCCCTTGGCCCGGTGGGGGTGGCCCCCGGCGATGATGCGCCAACCTTTATCGGGAAGCTAACGCAGGTTCTTCCGGGCCTTGTTCCGCAGGTTGTCAATGCGCTGACCAAACAACAGTATCCCCCTTTTGAAGCGGTATGGGGCGTACACGGAGAAATTTTTTCCAGTACTGCTTTTCACGGCAAAGTGCTGAGTGCGGCCGTGGCCGTTCCGGCCGATAGGGTGCCGGAGGTAATTTCGCTGTTGCTGGCGATGAACGAAACGGATGGGCCATTTACGGGGCTGTTCGCTTTTCGATACGTAAAAGGAACCGATGCTACGCTGGGATTCACCCGGTTCGCAAAGACCTGCGTGGTGGAATTAGACGGTATCTTCTCGGACCGAACGATTCGGTGCTGCAATGCTTTCTGGGATGCCTTGGAAGCTGCCGATATTCCCTTTTCCTTCCACTGGGGCAAAATGCTCAATCTGACCAAAGCCCGGCTGCGGTATATGTATTCGGACGCACGAGTAGACGCCTGGATAAAGGCCCGGAATACGCTGATAGAGGATGAAAACGTGCTAAAACTGTTTACGAACGCTGTAATGAAACAGTGGGGCCTGGATACGCTGCTGACGGCTGCTCCCGTAGCGTAAGCCTGATCCTGAATAGGTTCGTTTATTGGTACACCCGTACGTAATCGACTTCCATGCGCTGGGGCCAGATGTTTTCGTCGACGCCTTTCTGGCCGCCCCAGCCGCCCCCCACCGCTACGTTCAGAATCAGGAAAAACGGCTGATCGAACGGCCACTGGGCTTCCGTATTTCCCAACACTGATTTTTGAACGGAGTAGTATTTCTGGTCGTCGACGAAAAAGTCAATCTGGTCGGCGGTCCACTCAATGGCGTACAGATGGAAATAACTTGTTACGTTTTTTACGTTGATTTGGTCCCCTTTCTGGGTGCCCTTTACGTGGTTGTAAGCTTCCGTGTGTACCGTGCCATGCACCACGCCCTCATCAAACCCAACATGCTCCATAATGTCGATTTCACCACCCAGAGGCCAGCCAGCCGTGGCTACTTTTTTGCCCAGCATCCAGATGGCGGGCCAGGTGCCCACGCCTTTTGGCAGTTTAGCCATAGCCTCCATGCGCCCGTATTTCCATTCGGCGATACCCTTCGTCAGCAATCGGGCCGATGTGTAGTTGCTGCCTTTGTAGGCTTCCTTGCGGGCTTCGATAATGAGTTTGCCGTTTTCGATTCGGGCGTTCTCGGTGCGTTTGGCCGTATAATACTCCAGTTCTTTATTACCCCAGCCGTTGCCGCCCACGTCATACCCCCATTTTGTGGAATCGGGCAGACCGGCTTTGTCGAACTCGTCAGCCCAGACGAGTGTACGTACTACCGGAGTTGTTGCTACGGGTGATGTTGTACTGGCCGGAGCTGAAGTCGCTATCGGATTGGCCACCCCCGGCCCTTTACAGGCCAGCATAAGGGTGAGAAAAAGTATAGTCATTATCGTTTTCATTAGCACGTTTCTATTCGCTCATTCACTAAATCATTCATTCGCTCATTGAATTGGAAACGCCCACATCAGGAAGTCGGGCATGATTTTTCGCCAGGTTTTCTGGTTATGTTCTCCCCCCTCAATTTCTACGTACCGAATATTTTGCTCCCGGTGGTAGCCTTTCTTTACTAACTCATCAATCAAATCGGTCGTGTCTTCTATAGCGTCGATAATGCCATTGTTGTTCCGGTCGCTGGTTTCGTCGTTGGTGCCGGTTTCAAACCAGAATTTCAGGGTCGGACTGTGCGAGCCTTTCCGAACTAGGTCGTGCATAATCCGATCCGTTTCGTCGCGGTATCCAGCTTCGGTGCTTTTACTTCGCCACCAGAACGAACCGGAAAACACGCCCGCTTTAGAAAATTGGTCTGGGTGATTAAACACGATGTCGAAAGCCGATAAACCGCCCAGCGAAAACCCGGCAAATACCGACTTGGCCGGGTCGGTACTAACCCGGTAGTGTTTCCCGACGTAAGGCAGTAATTCCGTCAGCACAAAATCGGTGTACAAACCGGCCTTACTGCCCCGGTTCATGTAATCGGCCTGGGCACCCGTGCCATATTCCTGAATTCGGTCACCGGCATGGATGGCTACCAGCACAAAGGGCTGAATGGCCTGCTTCCGGTACAGTGAATCCAGTACGGCCGTCATGCGCAGGCGGGGCAGATCCTGCCCGTCATTCAAAAAAAGAATGGGATAAACAGTACCGGATGTGTCATAGTCCGGCGGCAAAATAATGTCCAGGTGAACAACCCGATTGAGCGGAACAGAGTGTAATGAATCGTCGCGTTGAACCCGAACAGAAAGAAGTTCAACCGGTAAGGGGGCTGGTAAAGCGTCAGTCATAATCAGGAAAATTAACAACAGGATACTGTTCACCATGCACAAAGTATGGACTTTTTTGATAAAGGAGTAGGCTGCTCTATCAGTGACGATAGCATACGAACGGAGAATCACAATAGTATAAGGCTGATTATCAACTCACTGTTTGTACCAAAGAACGTCAAACAACAAACGACAAACGTTTTATTTTTTGTCGGTGCCAGCTATTTCGGCTAATTTCGACGCAAAATTCATCAACCAGACACAATCGTGCAGGAAGATTATCGCCGATGGTATTCGCACCACCTTGGTCGCGACATGGACATGTTGGTTTACGGCAATTGGGGCTACCCCGTCGTTATGTTCCCCACCTCTATGGGGCACTACCATGAATACAAGGACTTTGGCCTGACAGAGGCCGTCCGCTGGTTTGTGGAAACGGGCCGGATTAAATTATACTGTATTTCCAGTATCGACCTGGATAGCTGGTACGGCAAGCACCTCCACCCCGGCACCCGCGTGTGGAACCACGTTCTGTACGACCGCTTCCTGCATGAAGAACTCGTTCCGGGCATTCAGCGCGAGTGTAATGTGCAAAAAATTGGTATGTGCGGGGTTTCGTTCGGTGGGTATCACGCCCTGAACTTCTCGTTCAGGCATCCCGAACAGGTTGGGCATCTGATGGTGTTGAGCGGGGCGTTCGACATCAAGTCCTTTCTGAATGGGTATTACGACGAGAATGTGTACTACAACAATCCGCCCGATTACCTGCCCAACGCCCAAAATGACGAGTTTCACCGCATGAATATTATGCTGGGCACCACGGAATACGACATCTGTAAAGATGCCAACTACCAGATGTCGGGTCTGCTGAACAGCAAGGGCATCCGGCACCAGCTCGATGTGTCGCCCTGGGGTGTTCACGACTGGCCCGTCTGGAAAGAGCAACTGCCGACGTATTTTGGCCGGATTTAACGTATTTGAAGGGATTACGTGGCTGATTTAGAACATCATCTCAAAATATTGTTATATCAGTAGCTACTACTATAACGCACAAACATGAAAAAAATAGGCATTCTATTCGGCCAGGAAAACACCTTCCCACAGGCCTTCGTTGACCGGGTCAACGAAAAACAAAGTAAGTTTCCCGCTGAATTTGTTAGCATCGACCAAGTAGAGCAGAGCGTTCCGACGGACTATGCCGTGATTATAGACCGGATTTCGCAGGATGTTCCTTTCTACAAGGCATTCCTCAAAAACGCAGCCCTGACGGGAACTGCGGTGGTGAATAACCCTTTTTGGTGGGCAGCCGACGAAAAGTTTTTTAACAATGCTCTGGCTGTTCAACTTGGGGTACCCGTACCCAAAACAATCCTGTTACCTTCTAAACACCGCCCCGACGATACGAACCACAATTCGTTTCGTAACCTGCAAAACATGGACTGGGACCGTGTGTTCAATCATATCGGCTTCCCGGCGTTCATGAAACCCCACGCCGGAGGTGGCTGGAAGAGCGTCTATAAGGTGGACAACCCCGACCAGATGTTTAGTGCCTACGACGAAACGGGGCAGTTGGTGATGCTCTATCAGGAAGCCATTGATTTTACGGACTATTTCCGGTGCTACTGCATTGGGGGCAACAACATACGTGTTATGCCCTACGAACCACGCAACCCGTTCCACCTGCGCTACGCAGCCGAGATGAAAACGACCGGCGACGCGGGCAAAAAACTGATGGCTACCATGACCGACTATATCCTGAAACTGAATCAGGGGCTTGGGTATGACTTCAACACGGTTGAGTTTGCCGTGCGGGATGGTATTCCTATTGCCATCGACTTCTGTAATCCTGCCCCCGATGCCGACATCCATTCTGTAGGGCAGGACAACTTCGATTGGGTAGTGGAAGCAGCCGCAACAATGGCTATCGACCGGGCCGAAAAAGCGCAGGCCGGAAAAAACAACCTTACCTGGGGCACCTTTGTGCGGGGGGGCGTAACGGGAAATACCGTAGAACCCACGACTACCGGAGCTAAGACCAGCGTTTCGACTGAGGTTACCAAAGAGCCGAAAGCCGGGAAAGCACCTGCACCAACTAAAGCACCAAAAGCTGAAATGGCAAAAGCCGGGAAAGCAAAAGAAGCAGCAGCCGAGATTGAAAACAAGCCAAAAAAAGGTAAAAAATAAGTAATTGTATTATTTTTTCACTAATTAATTGTGCCGTGGTAAGTTCTTTCTTGCCACGGCACAGCTATTGCCGGGTATTCATTAAATTGCACTTTATCTATAAGGTCCACTGTAATTTACCCGAATGCACAAACGTATACTTTGCCTTTTATTCAGTTGTTTATCCTTTTTTTTGTCAGGCTGTAATCCCACTGATGTTGCCGTTTTACCTACCCTGATTAGTACCAGTCAACTGGTTTTTTACCCGAACGCTACTCTGAAGGAAATAGTTAGTACGAATGATTCGCTGGTTTATAAGCCAGCTGATTACGAGGTTACTGTCCATCGAATTTCGTATCGAACTGTTCTCGCTGATGGTACACCCGTTACGGCTTCCGGTATTGTATACGTGCCCAGCCAGATTACAGCCGCAGGACGCCCCTATCCACTGCTGAGTTACCAGCATCCAACAGCGTTTTCCAGTGCTGAGGCTCCATCGGGTGCTACCTTTTCATCACTCACGCTTTCTTACCCTTTGTACTTTGCCACGAACGGCTATATCGTTGCCTGCCCCGACTACGTAGGCTATGGTGCGTCTAAGCAAATTCCGCATGAGTACGAGTACCACCGGGCATTGGCGCAGGCAACGGTGGATATGCTGTTGGCCACCAAAGAGTTTTTAGCTAAAAAGGACATTGCGTGGAGTGAGCAGGTATTTATGGCGGGTTATTCGGAAGGAGGCTATGCTACCTTGTCGGCGCAGAAAATGCTGGAAGAAAAGTACGCCAATCAGTTACACCTGGCAGGGTCGAGTTGTGGGGCCGGGCCTTACGCAATGTCTGATTTTTTCAGCTATCTCACCCAGAAAACCACGCAGGGTGGTGTTGCCAACTACATTTACGTTTGGGAAACGCTCTGTTATAATCAGATTTACGGGTTGCAGAAGCCCATCAGCTACTACTTTAAACCACCCTACGCCGAGCAGATAAGTAAGTCGCTGGATAATACCCGGGCAATGAACGTTAGTTTCGATAAAATCTGTACTGACCAGTTCCGGGCCGATGTTAAGGATCTATCTTCTCCTTTCCGGCAAGCCCTCATGGACAATGACCTGACGAACTGGACGACCCAAACGCCAACCCAGCTGATTCATAGTGAGCAGGACGAAATTATTCCTTTCCTGACCACGCAGCAAACCTATAATGCGCTGCGGCAGCGTGGCTCATCCAGGCTCAGTCTGGTGGCGTTAAAGAATGGGTTTCATCTACCGACGGAGGTACTATTTGCCACTCAGTCGATGAAATGGTTTGCCCGGTTTCGGAACTAGGGGCTGTTTCTCGTTTACTAGTTACTCTTATCCGGTCCCCTGACTACCTCTACCGTCGATGACAAAAGCTCTGCTTCCGGCCATGAAGTAGGCACGGTGTTTTCGAGTACTTCCAGCGATTCAGGTGCTCCAGCAGGTTTGACGAAAGCCCTTACCTCAAAGGTGAGACCAATGCTTTCTTTGCTGGTAGAACCCACGTAGATTTCTCCCTTCCAGGTACCATCGCTTTTTACTTTGATGGGTGACTGAAAATAGTATTCGTCTTTTTTCTGCGGCCGGACAATAATCCATACGGTCTCGGCATTCAATACACGTCCCTCAATAAAAAATTTACGGGGAACAAGCTGTCTTTTTTGTGGCCGGTATATAACCAACCCACTGGCGGCTGGCGTGGAGTATAGCCAACTGATTACCAGACAGATAATAGCACTTATGAGTAGTATGCTACTCAGGGGTAGTACTATATTCCTGGGCTTTTTGGGTATCGTTGTGGTCGTAATCTGTTCAGTTACGGACGTGTTTCCTTCAATAACAATCTGCGAGGCTCCTTCTGCGTAGGAGCGGCATGTGTTCAGTATTTTTTTTCCGGGTACGTACTGCTCGTCACAAAAAATAGCGGCAAAGGTTTTCGTACTGGGAATATGGATGGTATTTTTTGCTCTGTCTACTCCCCTAATAATGTAAAACTCTTCCCGAAACGATTCTGCCAGGGGTTCGTAGTTAACGCGGTTTGTATTGTACTCTAGGTTTGGAAACCGTTTTTCATTCTGTCGATGATAATCTCCGTATTTGCTTTTGATACCCTCTCGGAGGGTTTTCATGACTAGTTGAATGGTGGGATCACCAGCGTTTTCCATAATGACAAAAGACAAAGTGTTGGTGCGTACTGGGCATAGCAATAACCCGTTTTCAGTTTTGTAGAATTTACGAACGGTTTACTACTCAGTTTGCATCCCTCTTATTACCTCCACAATGCCTGTAGCCAGTTGAGCCTGGGGCCACGAATACAGTAAATTACCCTCTTCCAGCGCAATAACAGGATTAACGAAAGCACGTACCTGAAACGCTGAACCAACATTGGCCATATTGACACTACCGATATAGATGACACCCCGCCACTTGTGGTCATCACCTACCTTCATGGGCGGCTGTACAAAGTATTGTTTCGATCCTTTGGGCCGGACAACAACCCAAACGGTTTGGGCATTTGACACATTGCCGGCGGCCAGTAATTCCTGGGGGACGACCCGCCCAGTTGAGGGCCGGCTAAGGGTCAACCCGCTCGCTGGTGGTGCGACCTTTAGTATAGATTCACTAACGATACAAACAACTAGTATTGTCACGAGCACAATACCGGCAAGAAGTAGACTGAGCTTTTTTACGGGTACCGTTACTACTCGTGGGTTTTCAGTCAGCGAATCGTCGACACCTGTACTCTGTGACAATTCATCTGTGTAGACCTGACAAGTATTCAGGATTTTTTTACCGGGTAAATAGTATTCATCGCAAAAAAGCTGTGCCAGCGTATTCGTACTGGGAATATGAATGTTTCTGTCAGACGTATCGAACCCTCGAACAACGAAAAACTCTTCCCGAAATGATTCTGCCAGGGGTTCGTAATTTGCCCGGCTGGTATTGTACTCAAATTCCGGGAAGCGGTCTATGTCTAGCCGATGATATGCCTTGTACTTATTCTTGATGCCCTCACGCAGGGCTATCATCTCTTTTTGGGTGGGTGGATTGTCAAATTTTTCCATAGTGATGGAAAAGGGAAACCAAACTGAAAGGAAAAGGAAAGCGAACGGGAAAGTAAAGGAAAAACCTAAATATGTCAATCCTTACGGAATATATACTTTTGTGAAGTAACAAACGAGGCTTACTTCCTATTGGGGCTGACAGGTATCACAGCTTGAATCCAGCGTATTTAGGTATGCCGACAGTGTTAAGGTCCTTTAATACCAGAACAGTAGCCGCTTTCGGCGGTCAATTTTGACCCGATTAGAATCTGTTCGTTAAAATGAATTGAGTATCCACCCACGATATACTTAACTGCTTTCCGTTTCCATCCACCCCATGAAGCCTATTGTGCTGTCGGTTAAAGTAGACCGACAGCACAGCAGAAACAAAAGCAACGGACGTCAACCATTCGTACCTCATCTACTAACGGAAGCCCTGTTTACCAGTTAACCGCTGGACTTATTTACACTCCCGAAAAAGTACTGATTCCATTTCCAACCAATTCTACCCAGATGGAGTCTGTAGAGAAAAACAGCCTTTAACGGTATGCGCTCATTCGCTATCCTGCTACTACTGCTAGTGACACTGTCCTGCAAAAAAACGGAAGTCGTGACGCCCGAAACGCTCATTGGTACCTGGATTGAAACCTCTACCCGGCAGGATACGATCATCTTCAACCCCACTTTTCAGGGAACTGTACTTAACAATACGCTAATTGTAAATCGGGGAAAAGAAATCAATGCAGGTGGCCAGTTAGTGCCCAGACCGGGGTTTGGTATCTACAAATACAAAATTGAGAACAGGCGAATGTACTTACAGGGAGGCACGTCTGGTTTAGCCACTTACTATGCCAACTTCGGGACAGAACAGCATGGCGATAAGTTGCTCATTGACAACTTTTACGAAATAAGTAGTACTCAACCCGTCACTGCTATCCGAACGCTGGTACGGTTGCCGTAGGCGTTCCTTTTACCTTTATTTTCACCCGCCCACCAGCCGGGCAATGCCAAACGCGGCAGCCGCAGCTACGGCCCCTATCATCATGACTTTAAAAGCACCTGCCACCGGGGGTTGACCTGTCACTTTACTCTTGAAATAACCGAAAATGAAGAGGCAGATTAGCGTTATACCGGCCGAATAGAGCAATGCCTCATGCGGGTCACTAACCAGCAGATAAGGAACCAGCGGTACAAATCCACCTACCACATAGGAACCACCAATAGTCAGGGCACTTTTAGTGGCCCGGTTCGGATCTGGCTCTTCCAGGTTTAGTTCGTACTTCATCATGAAGTCGATCCACTTGGTTTTGTCCATAGCCAGTTCGTCGGCAACGGCCACCTGTAGAGCCGGACTTAGCCCCATATCAGCAAATACCTCCCGTACTTCTTCTTTCTCGCGCTCCGGTACCGTTTCTACTTCAATCGTTTCGCGTCGGCGTTCGGCTTCGTAATGGTCAGCTTCGGTGCGGCCCGCCAGATACCCACCCAGGCCCATGGCAATAGACCCGGCCACAATTTCGGCAATACCCGCCGTCACAATCAACGACGTGTTAGCGACAGCCCCACTCAAACCGGCAGCCAGGGCAAAAGGAACCGTCAGTCCATCGGACATTCCAATGACAACGTCGGTTATGAAATCTGAACTCCGCAGGTGTTCTTCCGGATGTGGAAGCATAGATGATGTATTTATCGGTTAATCAAAAGGGAAGACCATTTGCCGTCGAGCAAATCGAAACGATATTCCTACGGAGAGACAAGGCAGGAGCCATAATTGTTCAGACACCTCCGTTTAAATCGTCTGTGTTTGTTCTGGACGTTTGTACCCGGGTTCAAATACTACTTTAGTTGATCCGGACCTAGACCCACCGGCGTACTGGTCCAGAATAGGCGTAGCCAATAAATCCTGAAAAATACCTTTGTAAGGCGGGGATTTTGCCAAATATTATTTGGAAAAATCCCCGCCTTATTGGCCGTCTATCACAAAGTGGGGACTTTTGATAAGCACTTTCGCCTTTTTTGCCCATCTTCGTATTTCCCTTCGGTAACCAACCCGATTGTTCATCAGCAACTCATTACAATTGATTCCATGCAAAGACGCGATTTTATCCAGCTGTCGGGATTAGGCATTGGTAGCCTGCTCACGGCTGGAGTACCCATTGTTGGTTATTCAGTATCTCCCGAATACCTACGTGACCTGAGTACCGGGGAAATGGGCATAGACACCGCAGCGAAAAAAAGGTTGTCCGACGTGGCCCTCAATATGGCTAAAAGCAAAGGAGCCACCTACGCCGATGTGCGCATTGGCCGATACCTTAACCAGTTCATGTTTACCCGCGAGAAGCAGGTGCAGAACATTGTCAACACTGAATCTTTTGGGGTGGGTGTACGGGTGATTGCCAACGGCACCTGGGGATTTGCCGCCACCAGCGACGTTACGCCCGATGGCGTTGCCAAATGCGCCAATACGGCTGTAGCCATTGCCAAAGCCAACGCCAAACTACAGAAAGAACCGGTACAACTGGCTCCGCAAAAAGGGGTAGGGGAAGTAACCTGGAAAACGCCCATCAAAAAAAATGCCTTCGAGATTCCTGTTCAGGAAAAGATTGATTTGCTGATGAATGTCAACGGCGAAGCCCTGAAAAATGGTGCCGCCTTCGTTACGTCCAACCTCTTCTTTGTGAACGAGCAAAAGTATTTTGCCTCCACCGATGGCTCGTACATCGACCAGGATGTTCACCGCATCTGGCCTACCTTCACCATATCGGCCGTTGACCGGGCCAGTGGAAAATTCAAAACCCGCGACGCCCTCAGCTCGCCAATGGGTATGGGCTTTGAATACCTGGATGCTCTGGACACCGAAAAAATAAAGGCACCCAATGGGCTGGTTGGCTACCGGTACTCCTACGATATGGTAGAAGATGCCATGCTGGGAGCGAAACAGGCGAAGGAAAAAATTACGGCCAAATCCGTACAGCCCGGTAAGTACGATCTCGTACTCGACCCCAACCACCTCGGTCTGACCATCCACGAATCCGTTGGGCACCCCACCGAACTGGACCGCGTATTGGGTTACGAAGCCAACTACGCCGGGACTAGCTTTGCCACGCTTGACAAGTGGAAGTCGAAGAATTTTAACTACGGCAGTAAGCTGGTCAACATCGTGGCGGATAAAACGCAGGTGGGTTCACTGGGTACAGTGGGGTACGATGATGAAGGAGTTCCCTGCAAGCAATGGGATTTAATTAAAGACGGTATCCTGGTAAACTATCAGGCCATTCGCGATCAGGCGGCCATTCTGGGAGAAAAGGAATCGAACGGATGCTGCTATGCCGATAATTGGGACTCCGTGCAGTTCCAGCGGATGCCTAACGTGTCACTACAGCCCGGCTCCGAAAAACGCTCCGTCTTCGACATGATTAAGGGTGTCGAGAAAGGGATTTATATCATCGGGCGGGGATCGTACTCCATCGACCAGCAACGGTATAACTTCCAGTTTGGCGGTCAGCTGTTCTACGAAATCAAAAATGGCGAAATAGTTGGGATGCTCGATGACGTGGCGTACCAATCGAACACGCAGGAATTCTGGAACTCCTGCACCCAGCTTTGTGACAAGGACGACTACCGCACCTTCGGCAGTTTCTTTGATGGTAAAGGGCAGCCGTCTCAGGTCAGTGCCGTATCGCACGGTAGTGCTACCACGCGTTTCAACGGGGTTAACGTTATCAATACGGGACGGAAAATATAAACGGTTTACGGGTTTCAGTTTACAGTGGCGCAAAGCGGTCTTAGTTCGCTTTTGCGCGAATTGTAAAACCGCCCTGCGCCACCGTAAACTGAAACCCGTAAACGGAAAACACAAAAAACATGCTTACCAAAGAAGAAGCAAAAACAATCATTGATAAGGTGCTTTCTTACTCGAAATCCGATGAGATGAGCGTCAACCTGTCGGGGGGGAGAACGGGTAACATCCGCTACGCCCGTAACGCCGTTTCGACCAGTGGGGAGAGCGTCAACCAGTCATTGAGTGTAACGTCCGTTTTCGGCAAACGTGCCGGTACGGCTACCATCAACGAGTTTGATGACACGTCGCTGGAAAAAACCGTTCGGCGGGCCGAAGAAGTGGCCCGGCTGGCCCCCGAAAATCCGGAATACATGCCCATGCTGGGACCGCAGACGTATCTGAACACCGACCCCTACGCCGAAAGTACCGCCAAGATGGACCCGAACTACCGGGCACAGGCCACCTTCGACAGCCTTGACCCCTGCCGCAAAAAGAATCTGGTAGCGGCCGGGTACATGGAAGATAACGCCCGATTCAACGCCATTGGCAATACCAAAGGGTTGTCGGCCTACAACCGGGAAACATCGGTTGAGTTCTCCATCACCGTACGTACTGCTGACGGTCTGGGTTCGGGTTACGCCACCAGCGACTTTACCGATGTGTCGAAGCTGAGTACTAAAGACGCAACCGAAATAGCGATGGGAAAAGCCCAGGCATCGGCCAGCGCGCGGGCCCTGGAGCCGGGCAAATACACCGTTATTCTGGAACCGGCCGCCCTGGTATCGAACGTCGATGCGTCACTGATGGTGGCGTTGGTTCGGTCAATGGATGCGCGGAGTGCCGATGAAGGCCGCTCATTTTTGAGCAAGAAAGGCGGAGGAACGCGGCTGGGCGAAAAACTCTTCGATGAACGCGTAACCATTTACTCGGACCCTACCAATCCCGAAGTGCCCAATGGAGCCTTTAGCGGGGATGGCCGGCCGCAGGAAAAAATAGCCTGGATAGAGAAAGGCGTGGTCAAAAATATGCCGTACTCGCGCTATTGGGCCGAAAAGAAAGGCGTGAAGGCGGTTCCACCGGGCGGTAATTTCATTATGGAAGGGGGTACCCAGTCGCTGGCCGATATGATTAAAAGCACCGAGAAAGGCATCCTGGTTACCCGGCTCTGGTACATTCGCCCCGTTGACCCGCAAACGCTGCTCTACACCGGCCTGACCCGGGATGGGACGTTCTACATCGAAAACGGACAGATTAAGTTCCCGGTCAAGAATTTCCGCTTCAACGAAAGCCCGGTTATCATGCTCAACAACCTCGAAGCCCTCGGCAAACCCGTTCGCATCGGTGGTAATCTAATACCGCCCCTGAAAATCCGGGATTTCACCTTTTCCAGTTTATCAGACGCTGTTTGATTTTGTTATTGACCGCCATTCGTAAGTAGACGATAACTGACTGTCAATAACAGGGAAAGACCACTAACTGACCATCAATTAAACGAATATACCCTTGAATCGTCGCGATTTTAATCAACTATTGGGCATGGGAGCTGCCGGTATTATGATGCCCGCTCTGCCTGCTTTTTCCCGCTCTGTCTCGGCCGAAGCCCTGCTGGAACCCGGCCTCGATGTGGCCGTGAAGAAACGCCTGGCCGATGCCGCGCTGAACGCTGCTAAATCCATGGGAGCCACCTACGCCGATGTCCGTATTGGCCGCTACTTAAACCAGTTCGTGCTCACCCGCGAAAACAAAGTGCAGGGCATTATCAACGCCGAATCGTTCGGCGTGGGCGTGCGGGTGATTGTTGATGGCTGCTGGGGTTTTGCGTCCGTAGGCGATGCCCGGAATGAAGCCGTTGTGGCGCAGGCCGCTAAAACCGCCGTGACCATTGCCAAAGCCAATGCCCGTCTCCTGACCGAACCGGTACAACTGGCCCCGCAAAAGGGATTTGGCGAAGTAAGCTGGAAAGCCCCTATTAAGCGCAATGCCTTTGAAGTGCCCATCAAGGAAAAGGTTGATTTGTTGCTGTCGGCTAACGCAGCTGCCATGCAGAACGGGGCTAACTTCGTCAACAACGTACTTTTTCAGATTAACGAGCAGAAGTACTTTGCCTCTACCGAAGGAACCTACGCCGACCAGGATATTCACCGGATTGGGCCGAACTTCACCGTAACCGCCGTTGACCCACAGAGCGGAAAGTTCTCCACGCGTAACTCATTAAGTGCACCGATGGGCATGGGGTACGACTACCTACAGGCAAACCCCGCCGACAAAGTAACTGGCGTTACGACCCGATACAACAAAGGGTACGATATGCTGGAAGACATTACCGCTGCCGCCAAACAGGCAAAAGAGAAACTGTCGGCTAAGTCGGTGGAAGCGGGTAAGTACGACCTGGTGCTGGACCCTTCTCACCTGTGGCTCACCATCCACGAATCCGTTGGACACCCCCTCGAACTGGACCGGGTACTGGGCTACGAGGCCAACTACGCTGGCACCTCGTTTGCCACGCTGGACAAATGGAAATCGAAAGATTTTAACTACGGCAGCAAGGAAGTAAACCTGGTGGCCGATAAAACGCAACAGTATTCGCTGGGCGCCGTGGGCTGGGACGATGAAGGCGTGAAAACCAAGAAGTGGGACTTAGTGAAAGATGGTATCCTGGTAAACTACCAGGCCATTCGGGACCAGGTTCACATCATCGGCGAAAAAGAATCGCAGGGTTGTTGCTACGCCGACAACTGGAGTTCGGTACAATTCCAGCGTATGGCCAACGTATCGCTGGAAGCAGGTAAAACACCGTTGTCGGTGGCGAATATGATTAAAGATGTCAAGAAAGGCATTTATATCATTGGCGATGGTTCGTTCTCCATCGACCAGCAGCGGTATAATTTCCAGTTCGGCGGTCAGTTGTTCTACGAGATCAAAGACGGGCAGATTGTGGGCATGTTGAAAGATGTAGCCTATCAGGCCAACACCCGGGAATTCTGGAATTCCTGCGTAGCCGTCTGCGACCAGAGTGATTACCGGCTGGGGGGTGCCTTCAACGATGGTAAAGGGCAACCGGCACAATCGAGCGCGGTGTCGCACGGCAGTTCAACGGCCCGCTTCAACGGGGTGAACGTGATCAATACTGCCCGTAAAATCTAAATCGTACCCTTCTACCATCAACTTCAGAAACAATGGCAATCTTAACCAAGGAAGAAGCAAGAAAAATAGTCGATAAAGTACTGGGGTACTCCAAAGCCGACGAAATGAGTGTCAGCCTATCGGGAAACCGGACGGGCAATATTCGGTACGCCCGCAACTCGGTGTCGACCAGTGGCGAGTCCGATAATCTGTCCCTGTCGGTAACGGCCGTCTATGGCAAACGTTCCGGCACCGCTACCATCAACGAGTTCGACGATGCATCGCTGGAAAAAACCGTTCGGCGGGCCGAAGAAATTGCCAAACTGGCCCCCGAAAATCCGGAGTACATGCCGATGCTGGGTCAACAGAACTATCTGGATACCAAAACCTACGCCGAAAGCACGGCTAAAATTGACCCGGAGTTTCGGGCCACCGCAGCCTTCAATAGCATCGACCCCTGTCGGCAGAAAAACCTGACGGCGGCTGGCTATATGGAAGACACTACGGGCTTCACCTCCATCGGTAACAGCAAAGGGAATTTCGGTTATAACCGGTCTACGGGCGTCGATTTCTCCATTACTGTTCGGACCGACGATGGCCTGGGTTCCGGTTACGCCAATCCTGATGTGAACGATGTTAGTAAACTCAATACCAAAGCCACCACCGAAATAGCCATGGGGAAAGCCATGGCGTCGGCCAAAGCGCGGGCATTGGAGCCGGGCAAATACACCGTTATTCTGGAGCCTACGGCAGCCGTTGAATTGCTGCAAAACATGATGCGCAGCATGGACGCCCGGAGTGCCGATGAGGGCCGGAGTTTCCTGAGTAAAAAAGGCGGTGGTACCCGGCTGGGCGAAAAACTCTTCGACGAGCGCGTGACTATCATCAGCGATCCCATGAATGAGGAGTTGCCGCAGTCGCCCTTTGGGGGCGGTGGTGGGGGTGGCCGCTTCGGGGGCGGTGGTGGCGATGGCCTGCCGCAGGAAAAACGCACCTGGATAGAAAAAGGGGTGGTCAAAAATATGTACTACTCGCGCTACTGGGCGGATAAAAAAGGAGTTGGTGCCATTCCGGCACCCGGCGGTTTTATTTTACTGGGCGGTACTCAGTCCCTGGCGGATCTGATCAAGAGCACAGAAAAGGGTATTCTGGTCACGCGTTTATGGTACATCCGGGCCGTTGACCCCCAAACGCAGTTGTACACCGGCCTCACCCGCGACGGGACGTTCTACATCGAAAACGGGCAGATTAAGTTTCCGGTCAAGAACTTCCGCTTCAACGAAAGCCCGGTCATTATGCTCAATAATCTCGAAGCCCTCGGCAAGCCCGTCCGGGCGGGGGGTAACCTGATTCCTCCCATGAAAATCCGTGACTTCACCTTCACGAGTTTATCAGACGCGGTGTAGACTTGGCTGATATTTTCATTGGGTGTTTGACATTCATAAGGGCAGGAAGACGTATTTCCGTCAAACATTAAAACCATAAACCACAGGGCTTTGGCAAAATTGGGTTTAACCCTTTTGCCAAAGCCCTAAAACTATAAAGACTTGAATCGTCGCGATTTCAATAAATACATGGGCTTTGGAACGGCGGGCATCATCCTGCCCACCCTACCCGCCTTTTCCCGGACCATCAGCCCGGAGCAACTGCTGGAACCTGGCCTCGACGTAGTCGTCAAAAAACGACTGGCTGATGCGGCCCTCAACGCGGCCAAAAGCCAAGGAGCTACTTATACCGATGTGCGCATTGGCCGTTATCTCAATCAATATGTCATTACGCGGGAAGACAAAGTGCAGAACATTGTCAATACCGAATCGTATGGCGTAGGGGTCCGGGTGATTGCCGATGGCTGCTGGGGTTTTGCGGCTGTGGTGGACGCGAAAAGCGAAGCCGACACCGCCAAAGCCGCCGAACAGGCGGTAGCCATTGCCAAAGCGAATGCCAAACTGATGAAGGAGCCGGTGCAACTGGCTCCCCAAAAAGGTTATGGCGAAGTAAGCTGGAAAGCTCCTATCAAGCGCAATGCGTTTGAAGTGCCCATCAAAGAGAAGGTGGATCTGTTACTGGGTGTGAATGATGCGGCTCTGAAAAATGGGGCTAACTACGTGAACTCGGTGCTGTTTATGGTGAATGAGCAAAAGTACTTTGCCTCGACCGAAGGCACCTACGCCGACCAGGATATTCACCGTATCTGGCCCATTTTCGACGTTACGGCTATCGACCCCAAAACGGGCAAGTTCGAAACCCGCAATGCCCTCAGTGCCCCCGTGGGTATGGGGTATGAGTACCTGCAGGTTAATCCCGCCGATAAAGTAACAGGCATCACGACCCGATACAACAAGGGCTACGATATGCTGGAAGATGTTACGGCAGCGGCCAAACAGGCCCGTGCCAAGCACACCGCCAAATCGGTGGAAGCGGGTAAATACGACCTCGTGCTGGACCCCTCTCACCTGTGGCTCACCATCCACGAATCGGTTGGACACCCGCTGGAGCTGGACCGCGTGCTGGGCTACGAAGCCAACTTCGCCGGTACCAGTTTTGCCACGCTGGACAAGTGGAAATCGAAGGATTTCAACTACGGCAGCAAACAGGTCAACCTCATTGCCGACAAAACGCAGGTGGGTTCGCTGGGCGCTGTGGGGTATGATGATGAAGGCGTACAAACCCAGAAATGGGATTTGGTACGGGATGGTATCCTGGTCAACTACCAGGCTATTCGGGATCAGGTACAAATCATCAATGAGAATCATTCGCAGGGTTGCTGTTACGCCGATAGCTGGAGTTCAGTGCAGTTTCAGCGGATGGCCAACGTATCGCTGGAAGCGGGCAAAACCCCGTTGTCGGTGGCGAACATGATTAAGGATGTGAAGAAGGGTATTTATATCATTGGCGATGGCTCGTTCTCTATCGACCAGCAACGGTATAATTTCCAGTTTGGGGGTCAGTTGTTCTACGAGATCAAAGACGGGCAGATTGCGGGAATGCTGAAAGATGTAGCCTACCAGTCCAACACGCAGGAGTTCTGGAATTCGTGCGTACAGGTGTGCGATGAATCAGACTATCGCCTGGGTGGTTCGTTCTTCGATGGTAAGGGGCAACCCTCGCAATCAAGTGCCGTGTCGCACGGTAGTTCAACCACCCGGTTTAATGGCGTCAACGTAATAAATACAGCGAGGAAAATCTAACATGGCAATCATACTCACCGAAGCAGAAGCCAGGGCCCTGCTCACTAAAGTACTTAGTTACTCAAAAGCCGATTCGTGCGAAGTCAATCTATCGGGTGCCGAGCGCGGTAATATACGCTACGCCCGCAATGAAGTTAGTACCAGTGGCGCCTTGGCCAACCAGGTTCTTGGTGTACAGTCGGCCTTTGGTAAAAAACTAGGTACGGCCACCATTACGGAATTTGACGACGCGTCGCTTGAAAAAGTAGTGCGCCGTTCGGAAGAATTAGCGCAGCTGGCCCCCGAAAATCCGGAATACATGGGCGTTCTGGAGCCGCAGCAGTACCTGAAAGCCAGCGGTTTTTTTGATAGCATCGCCAGCCTGACGCCCGATAAACGCGCCGATGCGGTGGCTAAAAGCCTGAAATTGACGCGGGATGCCAAACTCATTGGTGCCGGATTTATGGACGACCGCAACGGCTACGAGGCCATGATGAACTCGAAAGGACTGTTTGCTTACTACCCCAGCACCAACGTCAACTTCTCCCTCACGGTGCGTACTGAAGATGGTAAAGGGTCCGGCTACGTGGCCCGTGGCTACAGCGATTTTACGAAACTGGACACCACGGCGGCTACCCGAATTGCCTTACTCAAAGCACAGGGGTCAGCCGAAGCACGGGCTATCGAGCCGGGTAAGTACACCGTTATTTTGGAGCCAACGGCGGCCGCCGTCCTGCTCGAAAACATCTTTTTCAACATGGATGCCCGCTCCGCCGACGAAGGGCGGTCGTATTTTAGTAAAGTAGGGGGAAAATCCCGGCTGGGCGACAAAATTATGGATGAGCGCGTAACCATCTACTCCGACCCAACCAATGCCGAACTACCCGCGTCGCCCTGGTCGGGGGATGGGCGGCCGCAGGAAAAAACGATGTGGATTGAGAAAGGGGTCGTTAAGAATTTGGCCTATTCGCGCTTCTGGGCGCAGAAACAGGGTAAGAAAGCCATTCCCAGTCCCAATAACGTGCTAATGGCCGGTGGTACGCAGTCGCTTGAAGACATGATAAAAAGTACGCAGCGCGGTATTCTGGTTACCAAACTCTGGTACATCCGGGAAGTAGACCCGCAAACGATTCTGCTCACCGGCCTCACCCGCGACGGGACATTCTTTATCGAGAACGGCAAAATAAAGTACCCGGTGAAGAACTTTCGCTTCAACGAAAGCCCGGTTATCATGCTCAATAACCTCGAATCCCTGGGTAAACCGGAGCGAGTAGTCAGTACCGAATCCGACCAGAACTACCTGATTCCACCAATGAAAATCCGGGAGTTCACGTTTACGAGTTTGTCGGATGCAGTGTAATGGGTACCATGTGAACGAATGTGATTAGTATCATGAAACGATTTTTAGTCATTATTCTGCTGCTTCCGCTTGCCGTTCTCGGTCAGGTTGATTGGCAGCAACCATTTCGGGAATGTCAAATCGACGGTAGTATCACGATTTACGAGTACGGACAGAAGAAATGGCTGTTCAGTGACTCAACCGATAGCCAGAAAGCAACACTGCCCGCATCAACATTCAAGATTGTCAACACACTGATTGCGCTGGAGACCGGGGTTATTCGGGACGAAAACGACGTTGTCAACTGGGTAGGTAAGGTCGATACGGTACTGTACGGGTACCGCCCGGAAATTTACCACGACATGACCATTAAAGAAGCGTTTGAGCAATCGGCGGGGTGGGTGTACATTGAGTTGGCGAAGAAAATCGGGCGTGATCGTTACCGGCAATACCTGACGAAGCGCGACTATGGGAACGGGAATCTTTCCGAAAAAGGAGTTGACTTCTGGAATTTCGGCTCGTTTGCTATTTCTCCACAAAATCAGGTTGCCTTTTTAAAAGACCTGTACGACGGAAAACTGCCTTTTTCTAGACGGAACATGGCTATTGTCAAACGATTGATGGTTACCGAAACGACGGATAACTACGTTATTCGCGCTAAAACGGGTTGGACACGGGATGGGGGAGTCGATACCGGCTGGTGGGTTGGCTACGTGGAGAAACAGGGGAAACCCTGTTTTTTTGCCACCCGGCTCACCAAAAATCGACAGACAAAAAATCCAGACTTTGCAGCCTGTCGCAAATTCATTACGAAAGATATTCTGCGGCAATTAAACATCCTGTAATCGACTGCGCGCAATCTAATAACCTTGCGATCAACCCAAACTACCCTTTATGAACTTTTCTACGGTAAAGCGACTGCTCGCTACACTCGTCTTTCTGGTATCACTGACCACTGTTCAGGCGCAATCGGTGTCCCCTGACCTGTTTGCCGCCATGAAATGGCGCATGATTGGGCCGCATCGGGGCGGCCGAACGGTGGGGGCGGTGGGCGTGCCGCAACAACCCAATGTGTTTTACATCGGTGTCAATAATGGGGGCGTTTGGAAAACGACGGACTATGGCCGTACCTGGCTCCCGATATTCGACGACCAGCCCACCGGCTCCATTGGCGATGTGGCGGTGGCCCCGTCGAACCCAAACGTTATCTACGTGGCCAGTGGCGAAGGGCTGCAACGCCCGGATTTATCGGTCGGGACGGGGATGTACAAATCCACCGATGCCGGTAGAACCTGGACGTTTTTGGGTCTGAAGGATGCCCAGCAGATTGGGAACATCAGCGTGGACCCCACCAATGAAAACCGCGTTTTTGCCGCCGTACTGGGCCACCCATACGGCCCTAATACTGAGCGGGGCGTGTATCGCACCACAGATGGCGGTAAAACTTGGGATCGGGTGCTGTATAAAGATGAAAATACGGGAGCTGTACAGGTAACTATCGATCTGAAAAATCCAAACATCGTGTATGCCGACCTGTGGGCCGCCCGGCAGGGGCCGTGGGAAAACGGCGAGTGGCAGGGGCCGGAAAGTGGTCTGTACAAATCGACGGATGGGGGCACTTCCTGGCAGAAACTGACGAATGGCCTGCCCACCGTGGCGCAGGGACTGGGCCGTATCGGTTTTTGCATTGCCCCCAGCGAACCCAACCGATTGTACGCTACGGTTGACGCGCCGGAGCTTGGCGGGGTGTATCGCTCCAATGATGCCGGAGCCACCTGGATTCGCTTTAACGACGACCGGCGGCTGTGGGGGCGGGGCAGCGATTTTGCCGAAGTAAAGGTGCATCCGACCAACCCCGACATCGTATTTATTGCTGATGTGGCCGCCTGGAAATCCGAAGATGGGGGCAAGACATGGAATGACTTCCGCGGGGCACCCGGTGGCGACGATTACCACCGGCTCTGGATCAATCCCAACGAGCCGAATACTATATTGCTCGCGGGCGATCAGGGTGCTATCATCACCGTCAACGGCGGGCAAACGTTTAGCTCGTGGTACAACCAGCCCACCGCCCAGTTTTATCAC
Source organism: Cytophagales bacterium (assembly GCA_038236215.1). Taxonomy (GTDB): domain Bacteria; phylum Bacteroidota; class Bacteroidia; order Cytophagales; family Spirosomataceae; genus Spirosoma. The sequence goes on from JBBSTD010000020.1 coordinate 55,484, forward strand.
GTCAGCACCGATAACAGTTTTCCTTACAACGTACTGGGTGGTCAGCAGGAAAGCGGCTCGGTAGGCATTGCCAGTCGGGGAAACGATGGGCAGGTCACCTTCCGGGAGTGGCATCCGGTAGGCGTGGAAGAGTACGGCTACGTAGCCGCCGACCCGCTGGACCCGAATATCATTTATGGGGGCAAGGTCACAAAGTTTGATAAACGGACCGGGCAGGTGCAGAACATCGCCCCGGAAGCGGTGCGGAGTGGCCAGTACCGCTTTGTCCGAACGGCCCCGGTGTTGTTTTCGCCCATTGACCCCAAAACGCTCTATTTTGCCGGTAATGTCCTGTTTAAAACGCAGAACGGTGGTAACTCCTGGCAGGTTATCAGCCCCGATCTAACCCGGGAAACCTACCCCGACATTCCCGAAAGCGTGGGCGTGTACCGCACCGACGCCATGAAAACGATGCCCCGCCGTGGCGTCATTTACACTATTGCACCATCGCCCAAAGACATAAATACCATCTGGGCGGGTACGGACGACGGCTACATTCAGGTCACGCGGGACGGGGGCAAAACCTGGAAAAACGTTACCCCGCCCGGCGTTTGGTCGTGGAGTAAAGTATCGCTGATGGATGCCAGCCATTTCGACGTCAATACCGCTTATGCCGCCGTGAACCGGATTCGCTGCGACGACCTGAAACCACATATTTACCGCACCCACGATGGGGGCAAAAGCTGGCAGGAAATCGTAACCGGCCTGCCCGCTAACGACCCCATCAATACCGTGCGCGAAGACCCGATTCGGAAGGGCCTGCTGATTGCCGGTTCCGAAACTGCCGTGTACGTTTCGTTCGATGATGGTAACCACTGGCAGTCGCTCCGGCTGAATATGCCCGCTACCTCTATCCGCGACCTTGTCATAAAAGACGATGATATTGTGGTGGGTACCCATGGCCGGTCGTTCTGGATTCTGGATGATATTACACCTCTACGTCAGGCCACGCCCGATATGGCGACCGATGGAACGGTACTTTTTAAACCACAACGGGCCTATCGCGTTCGCTGGAACATGAACCCCGACACGCCCCTGCCACCGGAAGAACCCGCCGGACAAAATCCACCCGATGGGGCCGTAATTAACTATTATATCAAGGAGAAGACTACGTCGCCGGTTACGCTGGAGATTACGGATGCGGCCGGTAAGCTGGTGCGTCGGTACCGCAGCGACGAAAAGCCCTATACCATTCCCGACGTCAATTTACCCGCTTACTGGATTCGTCCGCAGCAGTTACTGTCGGGCGAGGCCGGGGCGCACCGGTTCATGTGGGACATGCACTATCCCCCGCTTTATTTACCCCCGGCTTACCCCATTGCGGCCATCTACCACCAAACTGCCCCCGACCTAAGGTCGCCCTGGGTGATGCCGGGAACCTATACGGTAAAACTGACCGTGAATGGGAAAACGTACACGCAGCCATTGACCATTACGATGGACCCGCGTGTAAAAACGGGCACGGCCGCGTTGAAACAGCAGCATGACCTCTCGCTTGACGTATACGAAGGTCGGAAGCAGGTGCTGCTCATGCAGAAAGAGTCCCAAGTAATAGAGAGTCATGCAAAAACCGATGCCCAGAAAAAAAGCCTGGAAATTGCAAAAGTCAGTTTGGCTGATCTTAATCGGACGTTCAACGCGTTGTTCAGCGTGTTGCATGACAGCGATATGCCAGCCACTACGCAGGCCATTGCTGCCGTTGGGCAAGCACAGGTTTCGCTGAAGAAAGCCGTTAAGGAATGGTCTACGCTGAAGAATGGGCTAAAGTAATAATCCTCAAAACTCGGGGTTTAAAGCCTTTCTAATCACGTATCAAGCCGGTAGGTAGACTTTTTTTTACCTCAAATCGCTGCACGGCCGAATGAATAAGTTTATTATAAGCATTCTGTCTTTTTCGCTCAAAGATAAGTTCTTCATCACGAGCGGTGACGTTTTTGGTGTGGGAGCGGGGTATGGGCAGTGCCGCGGCCGAAGCTCAGCAAAAAGTACAGGCGCAGGTCAGGTTTCCTGAGGGCTATACGATTATATGGACGATGGTGGGGAGAATCAGCAGTAGGCCACTACATTATAAGGGCTATTATGGCCGATATTGGCCTGATCCCGGCGGCTATTCCTCACGGCATCGGGTCTGAAATGGCTAAGTTGCCGGCTATTGTGGTGGTTGGAACTAACTACAGCAGCGCGGCTAACCTTGTTTGCCTTTCCCCTCATTTTCTGCGCATTCTTCGGGCAATGGTTGAAGGAGGGATAGCTGAAGAATTTTATAGGCGTTAAATAATTTTGGAGCCTTATTCTACGTTTTATTATAAAATATGTAACATATTCGTTTGCCGGTATGTTGAGAAGTTGGATGGAGAAACGGGGAAAGGAGAATAGAGAAACCAAAAATATAAATAGCTACTTTGTTTGATTTGAAAGAAATTGCGTAGTTTCGCATAACAATCCTTTTACAAAGGGAAGGTTGAACATCAAGATTCGGCGGCCTCCCGGTCGTCAGTCTTGAAATGGTGTGGATAGAAGCGGAAAGCCGCCCCGATATTCGGGACGGCTTTTTTGTTTTCAAATTAGTTTTAACTCCCTTTCTTCTCACTTAGTTTAACAGCCTTTTAATCCTGTTTTCAGTTTCTTTTAATGCCCTGAGTCGACCTTAGGGCACTAAATTAGGCAATGCGCGTTGTTTCTGCCGACCGAAATAGCTATGTATCGGGTTGCTTTTTTCAACTAAAATTTTACTTTGGCGTTTTTAAATCAGAAAATAGCTATGTATGTTGCCGATATGAAAATTCTGGTGGTGGAAGACGAGCCTAAATTAGCCTCGTTCGTAAAGAAAGGACTGGAAGAGCAATCCTGCGAAGTAGATGTGGCTTTCGATGGTCAGATTGGTCGCACAATGGCCCTCAACAATAGCTACGACGTGATTGTGATGGATGTCAACCTGCCCAAGATGAACGGCTTCGATGTAGTTCAGTCAATCCGTCAGGAAAAAAACCGTACGCCCGTACTGATGCTAACGGCCATGGGATCGGTGGATAATAAACTCACTGGTTTTGAAGCGGGCGCGGATGATTATCTGGTGAAGCCTTTCGAATTCAGAGAACTTATGGCCCGGTTACGCGCACTCACCAAACGGAACAGTGAGGGCAGTATGCAGGCAAACGTGCTGAAAGTAGCCGATCTGGAACTGGACCTGAATGAAAAAATAGCCCGTCGGAGTGACAAACGTATAGAGCTGACCGCTAAAGAATTTGGTCTGCTCGAATTCCTGATGCGTAACCGGGGCCGCGTCGTGTCTCGGATAGATATTGCCGAGAAAGTATGGGATATTCACTTCGATACGGGCACGAACGTAATCGACGTTTATGTAAACTTCCTGCGCAAAAAAATTGATAAAGATTTCCCCAAAAAACTCATTCATACGGTCATAGGTATGGGGTATATGCTGAAAGAAGAATAGGGCTGTTGGCAAGGCGAGTGGAAATGCTGAACCAGGTAATAACCCGAAGGTAGCAGCGCAGGATTTGGCCAATAACCGGATACCTGCGCTGCTACCCTCGATAGTTATACAGATACTGTTTTCTGTTTCAACTGCGCATAAACGCCATCCAAAAGGGCAATCCGTTGCAAGAGCGATAGGCGGGTGGCTTCCTCAGCTTCCTGCCAGAACTGCTCGTTGTTACTGCATAGGTTAGCGGTCATTTGCAGGGCAAGGTGGCTGTAGCGTCTTAGTAAACCGCTCTATCTGATTCATTTCGGCCCCACATTGCTGCATAGCTTTCAGGTACAGCTAAAAATGGCTTTTCCGCTCCCCGTTGCTATCAACATCGGATTCTTCACCCGCCACAATTTCATTGATCAGGTAGCGCATATCGGCATTCCCCGCCGGAAACCAAGGGACGCTCGTGCAGGTGAGTTTATTTTTGTAATGCTTTCCGCAGCGACATGAAATTCCACACGGCAAAAACATGGTGCTGCCTGGAAATTCTCAGGTCATCGACATCCTCGATTGCCGAATATACTTCGTGATTAATGATTTGCTGCCGTAAAGGCTCAATGGCCTTCTGTATACGTTCAATTTGTTGATTCATGGCTTTTTTGTCATTTGTTCTGGTCCTAAACGGCATTTTCTTTCATCTTTTTACTCAGGCTATTTCGGTAAGTAACGGAATGATGCGGGTGCCAATCAGTTCGATGGACTGCAACAGTTTGTCATGCGGCAGAGCGGCATTATCCATCTGAAATGTTAGCCGGTCAATGCCGCCCAGGGCCTCGCTGTGGCGTTGAATTTTACGGGCTACTTCGTCGGGATTTCCAACCAGTAACGCACCCCGGGCACCCACCTGCTCGTTGAAATGAGGCCGGGTGACGGGTGGCCAGCCCCGTTCTTTTCCAATACGGGTAAAGGTTTCGGCATAGCCGGGAAAATAATCATTCATGGCCTCCTCCGTCGTATTGGCCACGTAACCCAGCGAATGTAAACCCACTTTCAACTGCTCTGGCGAATGCCCGGCGCGTCGGCCCGCTTCCCGGTACATATCAATCAGCGGCCTAAACCGGTGCGTTTCTCCCCCAATGATGGCCACCATAAGGGGTAGGCCCAGCGTACCCGCCCGAACAAACGATTGGGGTGTTCCGCCCACGCCCAGCCAGATGGGTAGCCGGGATTGCATGGGGCGTGGATAAATACCCTGCCCCGTGAGTGCCGGACGGTGTCGGCCCGACCAATGGACGTGCTCGCTCTCCCGGATGGTGAGCAGCAGGTCGAGTTTTTCGGCGAACAGACTGTCGTAGTCGGCCAGTTTGAGGCCAAAAAGCGGAAAGGCTTCGGTAAAGGAGCCGCGACCAACCACCATTTCGGCCCGTCCGCCGGAGATGAGGTCGAGGGTCGCGAAGTTCTGAAATACGCGTACCGGGTCGGCGGCACTCAACACGGTTACCGCACTGGTTAACCGAATACGCTGAGTGCGGGCTGCCGCTGCGGCCAGAATGAGAGCCGGAGCCGAGTCGAGAAATTCTTCGCGGTGGTGTTCGCCAATGCCAAATACATCCAGGCCAACCTGGTCTGCCCGTTCGATGCGGTCGAGTAGCTGACTCATGGCTTCGTGGCCCCCAATCGTGGGGCTATCGCTGCCATCCGGTGCCACGGACGCAAAACTATCAATGCCAATTTCCATACCTGCCTTCGGTTAGTAGTAGTCTCTACTTAACCGTATACAGATCGCCGGGAGTTCATGGTTGGTAAATCAGACTGTAATTGTTTTACTTTCTGCTAAGCGTTACAGCCTGTTACGTGCTTATTCGGTGTCTGCATGGCCCCTATAATAACCGCCAAACAAAGTAGACACCTACTTCAAACTTGATTGAACAGCGCCTGATGTTAACGCAGGAGCTGACCTGCCAGCTGCGTCAGGCCAACGGTGGCGGGTTCGGCAATGAATGTTATGTTGGCCCGCTTCTGTATTTCGGGACTATAGGGGTCGACCACGTAAATAGGAACGCCTTTTTGAACCGCAAAGACCAGGCCTGCAGCCGGGTACACGTTTAGCGATGTACCCACCACAATAAATATGTCAGCCTCCTGAGTGACAGACGCAGCCATATCCATCATGGGTACGGCCTCCCCAAACCAAACGATGTGTGGACGCAGCTGGACCCCTTTTTCGCAGCTATCCCCCATTTTAATCTCCCAGCCGTCGATGTCATAAATCAGCGTTTCATCGACAGAGGAGCGTGATTTGGCCAACTCGCCATGCAGGTGAATTACGGTAGAAGAACCCGCTTTCTCGTGCAGGTTATCCACGTTCTGGGTGATGATAGTCACGTCGTATTTCTCTTCCAGCTTCACCAAAGCCAGGTGCCCCGCATTGGGCTGAACACTGAGGGCCTGCTTCCGGCGCTGATTATAAAAATCCTGCACCAGCGTTGGGTTACGCTCCCAGGCTTCGGGCGTGGCAACATCCTCAATCCGGTGGTTCTCCCACAGGCCATCCGACGCCCGGAAGGTGGGAATTCCACTTTCCGCACTGATGCCCGCGCCGGATAAAACAACAATTTTTTTCATAGGAAAAGAAGGTCTTGAAAAGACTGGAGTAAGTATTTAGCCCATTTGTTCACCTCTTCAATATACGATTATTCCACGACAATTTCATCGGTAGCGAAGTAGGTTTTTTGCCCGGCATCGGGGTGCCCGGCGGGGCAGTCGCCCTCGTTTTTGGCCCGGATTCGTACGTAGCGGGCGCGGGCGGTGGCGGTTTCGAAATCGGCCACCACGGGCGACCATACTGGCCAACGGGCAGTAGTTGGAGTATCCCGCTCCTAATGTCGTATGTAGACTAGCCACCGACCCACCGTCAGAAGATGCGTTTGTTGAATGTCACTGTAGCTAAGGCCCATGGTTCGCCCAGGAACCGGAGGTTTCTCTAAAACGAAAATCGACGTACCTGAGCGATCTGATTGGTGGGCAGCACAGGCTTCTGTCCACTCAGTCGGTAGATGAGTAGTCGATTGGTGGCCGTCGGAATGATCAATAGCTGTCCATCGGGACTAATCAAATTGACAAAAGGCTTGTCTGACCAGTCCAGGCTGTCAGCTACTATGGGCAGTTTCTACACGAAATGTCAAATCAGGGCCGTTTGCGATGACTGGCGATGAATTCGCTGGGGGTTTGCTGGTAGAATTCCTTGAAAACAGACGCGAAATGAGACGAACTTTTAAACCCGATTAAGCGGGCCGTTTGCGTTACGGTGTAGCCTATACGCAGTAACTCGACCGCTCTTTGGAGTCGGTACTGACGGATTAGATCGGTTGGTGTCAGTCGAATGAGTCTCTCCAGTTTTCGGTACAGCGTTTTTCGATTGATGCCCAGTTGAGCCGCCAGCCAGTTGACACTGATGGAGGAATCTAACAGATGCTGCTCCAAAAGGCCATAAATCTGACTGAGAAAGATGTGCCGTTTGCCTGGGAGTTTGGCGTGTCCAGTGGGCAGAACCAATGGCTGTCGGTGGGGATTGCCTGCGTTCGTTTGCTGAGCCATTCGCTTAGGAATTCGTGTTAGAAACGTGTCTCAATCATAGAATCTGAACTAATGGCTTCGGGGATACGCAACGGGTTACTTACCAGAAACCTTCAACACTGGTTATTGGGCTTGACTACCCAATTTCCCAACCCAGGGCTGTTTCGAGAACCTTCCTTTACGATGAAAACCTAACCGTAGCCCGATATTGAGCGTGGTAAACCATAGGTTGCTTTAGCATCAAGCCGCTAGGCATCGTTCGTAGATAGACAGTACCTTTTTATCTATGGATTCAGGGGATGCATCCACCCCACTTTCGGCTGGCTGCTGGAGGAATGATTTACTTAAGCGCGTGGCCTGTGAAACTTATGAACAAGTTCCTAAACTGTTGAGAGAAACTACCACTAGAGACTGAAGCAGGAAACCTACCGTAATGGATATTTTCATGATTAAAAGCGATATAGATGAGGTTTGGATAGCTTCCTGTACCCCGAAAGGATTTAAAATGGTGTGGATAGACTGCCCGTTTGGGTAGCTCAAAGGTGGACTAATACTTTCCGTTGCTCTGTCAGTTTTGGGGCAGATGTCGTCAGATTCGGGGCATTTTGGGCGTTAAAACAGGAAAACGCTCGATTCAGGCACTTTGTAATGGAGGGAAAGAGCAATCTCTATTCGTTCAACTACGCTTAGCCAGCCTGGCTACGAACTCAGTGGGTGTTTGCTGGTAGAGTTCCCTGAAAACAGCCGTAAAATGCGAGGGCGTATTAAATCCCGCCTTATCAGCCGTTTCGGCTACATTATGGCCTGCTTTCAACAACTCAGCCGCTTTCCGCAGGCGATACTGACGTATAAGATCGGCCGGGGCCAACTGAATCAGGCTCTGCACTTTGCGGTACAGCGTCTTGCGGTTCATGACTAACTGGTCGGCCAGCCAGTCAACACTAATCGTAGGATCATCCAGATGCAGATCCAGCAACCCATAAATCCGAAGCAGAAAGGGGTTGGTATTTAAGGCTGGCATTGGGGATAATAAGCTACCCAGTGTGGATTCGCCGGGCAAAGTAAACTTGTGTCGGTAATAGTCGCCCAATTTCTGCTGACGGCTGATCAGGTTACGGAGTCGCAGGTGCAGCTCGTCGATACTAAACGGTTTGGATAAGTAATCATCGGCTCCCTGCTGCAATCCTTCGATGCGGCTGGGCTGGGCGGTTTTGGCCGTCAGCATTACCACGGCGATATGATCCGTATCGGGATGGCTTTTGATACGATGGGTTAATTCATAGCCATCCATGCGGGGCATCATCACATCGGTCAGCACCACATCGGGCAGTTCGGCCTGCACCGTAGACCAGCCATCTACCCCATCCACTGCCTGAATTACGTCGTAAAAAGGAGTCAGTTCGCCCACCAGAAATTCCCGCAATTCGTCGTTATCTTCAACAATCAGAAGCCGGGGCGCCGGATGCCCGGATGACACTTGTCTGCCAGCTGGTGGAACGGCAACTGGTGCAACTGTCAGCAGGTCCATCGAAATCTCCATTTTCGTATCGTGACGTTGCCCGTTAAGTCGGGGAATATCCTCCGTGCCCGATACCGGCTGCACGGGCAGCACAAGGCGAAACGTAGTACCTACACCGGGCGTACTCGTGGCCGTGATGGTGCCGCCCAGTAAGTCGATTAATTCCTTAGTCAGGGCCAGGCCGATGCCCGTTCCGAAATAGGCCCGCGTGTGGGAGCTATCGGCCTGATAAAATCGGTCGAATATATGGGGGAGTGCATCGGTGCTGATGCCGATACCCGTATCGGTCACTTCGACCCGCACGCTGGTCAGTTCGTCAACGCCCCAGACGGGTTCGAGTGTGGTCGTAACGACCCCACCTGCGTTGGTAAACTTCAGCGCATTGGCCAGGACATTGGTCAGAATCTTTTCCCATTTGTCGGCATCGAAGCCGTAGGGCCGCGGAGGGAAAGGTTCGGCATGATAGACCAGCGTAATCGCTTTTTGCTCCGCCGACCGCTGGAACAGGTCCACCATCTGGGCAACAAAATCCCGTATATCACCCTGCGTTAGCGAGAGGGCCATGTGATTGCTTTCAAGCCGGGAGAGATCGAGCAACTGGTTGACGAGCCGCAGCAGGTGCCGGGCGTTACGGTCCACCATCGCCAGCGCGGATCGGTCGAAGTGGCTTTGCTGGAGGAGCTTTTCCACCGGTCCGATAATGAGCGACAGCGGGGTTCTAAACTCATGCGTAACGTTGGCAACGAAGCGAGACTTAACCTGATCGAGTTCACGAAGCTGGTCGGCCTGCTGGTGGAGTTCGTACGTACGTTCGGCCACCTGCACTTCCAGTTGTTCATTCTGCCGGGCCAATAGCTCCTGCCGTTCCTGCTGTTGGGCCTGATTTCGCGCCGAAAGGGTTTCCACTTCCTGTAGCCGAACGACCAGTTGCCGGTTTATCCAGCCATGTTCCGAGGCCAGGAGCAACGATAGCGTGAGCGGGAAACACAGAAAACTGGCCAGATAGAACGCATGGAAAAACCACTCATGCCCGAAATAGGGAATTTGCAAGGCAAGCAAAACGTAGCTCATTATCCATATACTCAGGTTGAAGAAGGCGCAAACGGTAACGATACGTCCCCCCGGCAAACGGCGTCGAACTGCCACCAGCGAAAGCCGAATCAGTTCCAAGGGTAAAAAATAATTGAGCGGAACGGATACCCATTGAAAATCAGCTGGTAGCGGAATCAATTTGAGAAGAACACTACTCATAGCCATCCAGAAGAACCATCCTCTGCGAAAACGAAACAGGCTATAAAACGTAAGTATCACCAGACTCGGGACCAATACATCAACCCGTGTACAATAATAGACGAGCATCCGCAGGGGTAATGAATGGGTGAAACCGCTGGCTATTCTGGCCACCAGGGTAATACCCAGCAATAGGTACATGCCCGCAGCGTAGCAGTTCGCACGCTGGGTACGGTGGGCAAAAAACAGGCTCAGATGCAGAACGAAGAGGATAAAGGCGATACCCAAACGAAAAGTGTCCAGGTAGAGAGACTGTATATCAACCGGTTTTATAGCTGGAATTACCGTCGTTGGAAATACCCAGAACTGGAGTGCAGCCTCATCCCAGGAAAGATCGTTCAGCCTGTAAAGCCACCCTGACTGACAGGCAACCCGGATGGCCAACACATGATTGGATGAAGGGCGAACGGGAAGGCTAAAGGCGGCCACCGGATTGTAGGCCTGTACACTATCGGGCGTAGCATTGATGGTGCCGAATCGGTACAGTAACTTACCGTCCAGGTACATTTCTGACGCAACCGATTGAAAAACCTTAATCACCAGGGGGGGCAAATCGGGCCCGGTGTGTATATGCAACCGAAGCCAGCCGATACCCGTCTGCTGTAATTGGGGCAGCTCCCGAATGTCTTTGGCAGGGTCAATCCGTTGCCACTGCCTATCGTCCAGTTGCGGACTGGCTCCATTGGCCATGTCGCCGGGATAAAACCGCCACTCTTTGTTCAGCAGCAATCCATCATCCGGCACGTGTGTCAGGGAAACGGCAGAGGTTGTTTGCTGCGCGTGTGCGGCTGTTCCTGGTAGAAGCAGCCAGAGCAGCCAGACCAGGGAAGCCGATAAATAAGTCAGCGGAAGCGTAAACGGGTACACTGTAAATGGGTGAAGCAGCTAGTAGGAACGTGCTAAGATACTTGTATACGACCGCTTTATGTAGACTAAGAACTTCGTTTATAAAATATAATTTGGTTAGCGTTTAGATTGACAGAGCACAGAATCGACCAGAGTCTAAAACCGGACCGCTACCCACCCATTCTTTCGACCGTCCCATTTTTTCGGGTCATTTTGCCCATTTTTCGGTTACTGATAATTCGTTGATAATAGCCGGGTAAACCAGCAGACAGCCCATCTATTTTGGCTAGTTTCCCGGTTAAGTTGGTGTAGAGTGCATTCCTGTTAACCCCTGTGCCGATAATGCCCTTCATTTCGTCCAGCACCCGTTTGATCACGAACTTCGGCGGTACGATGCCTCGTTGTTCCCTGATTTTAAGGCCTTCCAGTACCTGATCAAACTTGGTTGTGAACCCAGACAGGTGGGCTACGTACGCCTTGATGTCTCCTTCACTGCGCAGCTTATGGTTGTTGACGAGTAAGTTTGGCATACCGTTTTGCACACCAAACATCTGATTGAGCGGATACGTATAATAGAAGAACGGCTCTCCATCCAGTGCGTTTTTTATATAACCAGCCAAGTATTTTCGTGTTCAGCCGCTCGGCGGTCCGATTATTCGCATCGGACTGACTATCAAAATCATATGACTGAAGCGTAGCGTAGGTTTCCTTCGTTTTCTGGAAATCGCTCCGCAGACGGGTGTCTGACACATCGTCCCACTTGTCTTTGGTCAGATCGTACAGGACCGGAACGCCCAGTTGCGTAACGGTCTCCGGGCTACGCAGGGCTAAGTTTATGAATTCGCGATCATAGAATTGCCCGATACTGAAGGGCCGAAACCAGATCAGGTTGACGAGCCAGATAGAGCCAATCAGCAAAACGAGCAACAATGTGCGTGATACCCAGAATTTCCAGGTTCTTTTTTTGGTAGGGGGCATGGTTGAATTGGTAGGTGGTTAAAGTGAGGTTTTTGAGGGTAGCTGAATGACAAACGTAGTGCCTTCGCCATGCCGGCTTTCGACGCTCAGGCTGCCCCCGTGCCCTTTGGTGATAATATCATAACTCAAACTTAGTCCCAATCCCGTGCCTTCGCCGGTGGGCTTGGTGGTGAAGAAGGGCTGGAAAATCTTGGCTTTGACCGAATCGGGGATGCCCGTGCCGTTGTCGCTGACCCGGATTTCGGTATGCCCATTAACCCGCGTGGTGCCAACTGTGACCGTAGGTTTGTAGTCTTCCGGGGTGGTTGCCTGCTTTTCCTGTACGGCGTAAAAGGCGTTGTTGTATAGGTTTAATAGCACCCGCCCGATCTCCTGCGGTGCCACCTCAATGAGTCCCAAATCAGTGCTAAAATCCGTCTTTAACTCTGCATTGAAATCTTTGTCTTTCGCCCGTAAGCCATGATAGGCAATTTTGAGGTATTCATCGGCCACGGCGTTGAGGTTGGTAGGGCGTTTCTCGCCCGTTTCGGTGCGGGAGTGTTCGAGCATGCCGCGCACAATGGCTGATGCCCGGCTGCCGTGGTGGGTGATCTTTTGCAGATTCTGTTTCAAATCGCCCAGCAGTTCGGCTACCAGTTCGGTATCGCGGTCGGGCTTTTGCTGCTCTTCTTCGAGTTCGGTGACCAGTTCGGCACTCACTTCCGAGAAGTTGTTGACGAAGTTCAAGGGGTTCTGAATCTCGTGGGCGATACCCGCCGTTAACTCGCCCAGACTGGCCATTTTTTCCTTTTGGACCAGTTGAGTTTGGGTGGAACGGAGTTCGGTCAGAGCGTTTTCGGCTTTGGTACGCTGCTCGTGGATTTCGTCGCGCTGACGTTGGAGAAGAGCATTGGCCCGTTGTTTCTGCCGGTTGTTGCGGTATAGCACCAGGGCGATGGCTCCCAGGACGGCTAAGAGCGTGTTGGGGAATTATCTTCGGTGTTAGGTCTGGATACGTTGCAACATAATCTGAATGTTGGCTAAATAGAGCCAACTTACCGAAGAAGAGACCGTGTATTCATAATCCTTGACGATCCGGCGAAAGAAATTTGTCCAGGCGATGCTTCGTTCCACCACCCATCGCTTGGCCAC
>JBBSTD010000021.1:0-67899 GCA_038236215.1 Cytophagales bacterium
GTACCGTATCCTACCACTACCACTTCTTCCAGTGCTTTTGTGTCGTCGGCCAGTTTAACGTCCACCGTCGAGCGATTACCCACCGCTACTTCCTGCGATGTGTAACCAATAAAACTCATCACCAACGTGGCATTGTCAGGCACGTCTGATAAGGTGAACGCCCCGTTCGCATCGGTGTTCGTACCACGCGCGGTGCCTTTAAGCTGAACACTTACTCCTGGCAAGCCAAAGCCAGTGGGGTCAGAAACTTTTCCCGTAACTGTGCGGCCCTGGGCCCATGCTGCTGAGTTACCAATCAGCAGCACCATGGCCAGCATAGCCAGAAAGCTGAATAAGGCTTTCTTCCCGAAAAGTTTGGGTTGGAATGACCCAACCTGACCTACGTCGCCACCGAAGCGGTTAATTTTGTAGGAGTTATCCATCATAGATTTATGGTAAAAAATTTGAAAATAGGTTATTGATTTAATCAGCGTTCAGAATAGCATTATCCTCATTTTCTACTACTATCAAGGCAAACATATACGTTGATTTTACTAGAACTTTAGCAGTCTGAAAGGAATTTATAGAATCTAAACCTGAACAATTTAGCGAATTACAGCATGTTAAGATAAAAATACAAATGCTATAAGGTTAAAAATTGATTGGTTACTGCCAAAATCGTATCATAAAATTTCTTAAAAAGGTCTTTTAAATTGAACTATCTCTTTACCTTAAATCCACTAAATGTTGTTATACATTTAACAATCAGTAGGTTAAACAAAAAACTATACCTAGAAAAATTATGAATTTTCTAACAAAAGCTAATCATTTTTTATAACAACCACCAGAAGTTTGTGTTAATTACATTTAATTTTGCCCACTAATTTTTCCGACTGACGGTCAGCCCGTACGCTTCCATGAGTATAGAAACGCTTAACTCTTTAGCTAATCAACTAACAGGTGACCTCTTCTTTGATAACACGCACCGGACTCTGTACGCTACTGATGCCTCTGCCTATCGGGAAATGCCTGCTGCAGTAGCAATTCCCAAAACAGTCGATGACTTAAAAACGCTTATCCAGTTTGCCAGTGAGCACAAAACGTCCCTCATTCCGCGTACTGCCGGTACGTCTCTGGCCGGGCAGGTAGTAGGCAATGGCATTGTGGTAGATGTATCCAAATATTTCACAAAAATTCTGGAAGTAAATCCTGAAGAAGGCTGGGTGCGGGTACAGCCGGGCGTTATCCGCGATGAATTGAATCAGCATTTAAAACCATACGGCCTGTACTTCGGGCCCGAAACCTCCACGGCCAACCGGGCTATGATTGGCGGTATGGTAGGCAACAATTCCTGCGGCTCAAACTCCATCGTGTACCGGGCCACGCGTGAACATACCCTGTCCGTAAAAGCATTATTGGCCGATGGTTCCGAAGTGGAATTTGGGGCTATGAGTGGCTGGGACTTTACCAAATCGGTGAGCGAAGCTAGCCGTCGGAATGGGAACGCCACGTTATCCGACAAGATCATACTGAAAACAAATGCGATCTTGTCGGACTCAGACAACCAGGTGGAAATCCGGCGCAACTTCCCCAAAAAGTCCATCGAACGACGAAATACGGGGTACGCCCTGGATGCTTTGCTCGATATGCAGCCGTTTACGGAAGCGGGTGAGCCATTTAACCTGGCAAAATTCATTGCGGGTTCGGAGGGTACACTTTGCTTCATGACAGAAATAAAGTTGAATCTGGTACCATTACCCCCTAAGGAGAGCGGCCTGGTGTGTATTCACTGTCACTCCATTGACGAAGCATTAAGAGCCACTCTGGTAGCGTTACCCTATAAACCGTACGCGGTCGAACTGATTGATGATATTATTCTGGAACGGGCAGCAACGAATCCCGAACAGCAGAAAAACAGCTTTTTTGTCCAGAAAACCCCCACAGATCATTTCCCCATCATCCTAGTCGTTGACCTCGCGCGCGATACAAGAGAGGAGATTGAGCAATTGGCTGCCGCCATGGAAGTCGACATGCAGACGGCTGGCCTGGGGTATCATTATCCGTTGCTGTTTGGCGACGACACCAAAAAAATATGGACGCTTCGTAAAGCGGGACTGGGTTTGTTAGGGAACATTCCGGGCGATGCCAAAGCCGTAGCCGTTATTGAAGATACGGCCGTTGATGTAGCCGACTTGCCCAATTATATCCGCGATTTCAATGACATCCTGACCAAACACAACATGCACGCGGTTCACTACGCTCATGCGGGTTCGGGTGAGTTGCATTTGCGTCCTATCATCAACCTCAAAACAGAAGAAGGACACCAGCAGTACCGGATGATTGCGGAAGAAATTGCCAAGCTGGTAAAAAAGTACGACGGTTCACTATCGGGAGAACATGGTGATGGGCGACTGAGGGGTGAGTTCATTCCGCAAATGGTGGGCGCACACAATTATGAATTGATGCGCCAGGTAAAACATACCTGGGACCCGGAAGGCATTTTCAACCCCGGCAAAATTGTAGAAACGCCCCCTATGGATACGTTTTTACGGTACGAAGCCAATCAGCAAACGCCAGATTTTCAGACTTACTTTCGCTACAACGATCAAAACGTGCTGCAACACGCCGAGCAGTGTAACGGCTCGGGCGATTGCCGAAAAACTGAGGCTTCCGGCGGTACCATGTGCCCCAGTTACATGGCTACCCGAAACGAAAAAGACACTACACGGGCGCGGGCCAACATTCTGCGCGAAATGCTAACCCATTCTCCGAAAGAAAACCGATTTGATCACAAAGAAATAAAGGAGGTTTATGACCTATGCCTTTCCTGCAAAGGCTGCAAGAACGAATGCCCGTCGAACGTAGACGTGGCCAAGTTGAAGGCCGAATTTTTACAGCATTATTATGATGCTAACGGCATTCCGATTCGCTCCCGGCTGATTGCCAACTTCGCCCGTTTATCATCACTGGCATCGCTGGTCCCCTGGGCCTGGAATGGCGTGTTAGGCACTCCCTGGCTTCGGCGCATAGCGAATCGGATGATCGGTTTCCACCCCGACCGGACAATGCCGCTGCTGGAAAGTACAACACTTAATAGCTGGGCTAAAAAGCGGAAACCGAGTTTCCTGAGTACTAGTCCAATGCGCATGTATCTTTTCTGCGACGAGTTTACCAACTACAATGATGTAGAGGTTGGGCAGAAAGCAATTCAGCTTTTCGAGCGTCTGGGCTACGAAGTAATCATTCCTGAGCACGGGGAGAGTGGCAGGGCTGCCCTCTCGAAAGGTATGCTGAAGTACGCGAAGACGCTGGCCGAGAAAAACGTGCGACTATTGAAAGACGTCATAACGTCCGAAACACCCCTGGTGGGCCTGGAACCATCGGCCATTCTCACGTTCCGGGATGAATATCCTGATTTGGTTGATGAATCACTTATAGCCAGCGCCAGGCACTTGGCCCAAAATACCCTGACCTTCGAGGAATTTGTGGCGCGGGAAATGGAAGCCGGACGTATCCGACCCGAGCAGTTTACGGACCGGAAGCAACTCATAAAGCTTCATGGGCATTGCCAGCAGAAAGCGGTGTCCTCGCTGGTACCGGGAAAAAAGGCCTTGTCTTTACCCAAAAACTACACGGTACAATTGATTCCATCCGGCTGTTGTGGCATGGCCGGTTCATTCGGGTACGAGGCAGAGCACTATGAGGTATCAATGAAGGTAGGCGAACTGGTCCTTTTCCCTACTGTTCGTCAGCTACCCGATGATGTTATCATTGCGGCACCGGGTACCTCCTGTCGCCATCAGATTAAAGATGGTACCTCTCGTAAAGCCAGCCACCCGGCCGAGATTTTGTTTGCTGCTTTGGCATAGACCAGCAGGCAGATAAACGTTTTTTCACGAGAAGAGCGCACTCTTCCGCACAGGTATTTACCGGTTTATTCTGCAATGTCTACTAAAATGACATATGGGTATACCGTGCCCTACTTTCTATCCAGCAGGCAGATTACAATTTTACCAATCTATCAAAAGAGGTTCATATATGGCATAAATATTGCTCAAAGCATCAGAACAGCCACAACAACATTAGCATAATCGTCAATCTGTAGTCTTTATGAGAAATAGTTACTGGCTATTGTGGCTAGGTGTACTCCTGATTTTTTCCGGCCCCCTGGCAGCTCAACGCCGTAAACCAATTCCTGCTGAATGCGCGGTTCCTACCCTCACCACCGCACAGCGGGAAATTCTGGAGCAGCAAGCTTATAACGCGCTCATCGGGAAAAAAGGCACCAACGCTACCTTTACTTCCATTACGTACGTACCTATCCGGCCACACATCCTTCGCAAAAGCGACGGAACGGGCGGCATGTCGCTTGGCAATCTCAATCAGGTCATAGCCACCACCAACTCCTATTACTTGCTCAACGGCTACGGCATCCAGTTTTACCTAGCTGGCACTACTCCCGATTATGTCGACAATGACGCCTATTACGCTAGTTATAACTCAGCCGATGAGGATGCATTAGCATCTGGTCACGATGCTGCGAACGCGCTCAATCAATATTACGTCAACAATTTTTCGGCTAATATTGGCGGTTACGCTTATTATCCCAGTAATGATATACCGTCTACCCGATCATTTATTCTGAACGAATATTATAATCTGGATGATATGGGTAACCGACTTGTTCCGCACGAGTTAGGGCATACATTCAACCTGATCCATACCTTTGGCGATAACAACGGTACAGCAGGCACAACAGAACTGGTAACACGGGGTGCTGGTGCCAACTGCTCAGTAGCAGGCGATTTGGTTTGCGACACACCCGCCGATCCCTATGGCAAACAGGGGGCCAATCTAATTAATGATGCTAGCGGATGTCCAATTTATAATCCCAACAGCACAGCTCGGGATGCTAATAACACGCCATATTCTCCGTCTATCCAGAACCTAATGTCATACTATTTCCCCTGTACGCACAATTTTACCGCTGGGCAATTTGATCGTATGCAGGCCGGACTGGCCCTTCGCCAGTCGCACACGGCCTATAGTTTAAACTACCCCCCCACGCTGGTATTACCACCCAGTAACGTAGCAGCATCCCTATCCAATAACCAGGTCACGGTAACCTGGCAGGACAATGGAACGAATGAAATGGGCTACTTCATTGAGCGTTCTTTATCTCCCTCATCGGGTTTTGTGTTGATTGGGGGCGTTGGACCGAATACAACGTCATTTACTGATACAAAAACAACGGCATTCACTACCTACTACTACCGGATTAAACCGTCCAACTCGACCACTACCGGCTTAAGCCCAACCGCTAGTATCACAACGGCTACCTGCTATCCGACTTATGGCAATAATGGCTGTAGTGCCGGTGATGGGCTGGATGGCTTTGTGCTAAACGGTGTCGTAATAAGTCAAAATACCGGTTGCTCAACGAGTGGGTACAGTTCAAGTACAGCTATCGCAGCCAAAATATCTGCCGGAAATTCCTACACATTCACCGGCACCCTTCTAACGACAACGGAGCCGGAAGGAGTAACCATTTGGGCAGACCTGAATCATAACCATGCTTTTGAAGCAAATCAGGGCGAACTACTATACCAATCTCCCATCGTATCCGGCCAGTTTTCTGGTGCGCTAACCTTGCCAGCCAGCCTCACTGCAGGAAAACTCGACTTGCGAATTATTGTGGCTTACAACGTAAGCCCTATCGACCCCTGCGGCAACTATAATTACGGAGAAACCGAAGACTATGTGCTTAATGTAGTCAACAGCACTGATCTGAGTTTGTCATTACAAACCAGTAGCCGAACTGTAGCAGTGAATCAACCCGTTAGTTACTCACTAACCATCCGTAATGATGGCCCTTTCGATGCAACAGGTGTCCAGTGGCAAAACAGACTCCCTCAGGGCTTAGTATTTGTCAGTGGCGGCACAGGCGTAACAGGCTCATCAACAGCCGTAAATGGCACAAATAGTATCTCGTTGGGTGCGGGTCAGGCGACTACTGTTACCTACCTGCTTCGGCCAACGCAGCCGGGCGTTTATAGTAACGCGGCCCAAATTACGACCAGCGATCAGTTGGATCCCGACAGTCAGCCCGGCTCCGGCACGGGTGATGGGCAGGATGATGCCGCCACAGTGGATATACGAACACCGGATAGCAGTACAGCCGTTTATGTTTCACCTAATCCGAATCAGACTCCTCTACCGACCGTTTCAGCGAATCAGCCCACCCCCGACCCGGCAAAAGCGGACCTCTCCCTGGCAATGACGGTTGATAAACGAACGCCTAAAGCGGGGCAGCCATCAACCTTTACGATTACTATTGCTAACGCAGGTGGGCCAACGGCTTCGAACATAGTTGTGCGGGATACATTGCGGGGGCTTACCTTCTCCTCCTCCCCTACTGGTATGAGTGTGGTATCCAGCGGAAGTGGCTATACGATTATTGAGGGGAAAGTGACTTCGCTCACAGCGGGCTCTACTACCCAGTTGGTCTTTGTTGCATCAACGACAACGGCGGGCTATCTCCTGAACGCAGCTCAGGTATGGTCTGCCGGTACGCCCGACCCTGATTCAACACCCGGTTCAGCAACGCCAAATGCCAATAACCTCAATGGGGAAGATGACGTAGCCCTGATTGATCTACGCGTGGGAACCCCATGACCATACCGGTTGCTAGTGACCAAACGGCCACTGTTTTCGGAACCGGGCAGAAATCAAAAAAGCCATGATACCCAAGGCAATAACAACGAGTCCCGACAGCATAAACGTCAGACCGGTGGAGAAGAAGATGAATAGCCAGATACAAATGACCAGTAAAACGGGTAACGGGTAAAGAGGCATTCGAAATGGGAACTCATCGGCGGCCCGCCGACGGTGAAGCAGCAGCAACCCAATAGACTGACCAACAAACTGCACTACAATCCGCATGGCCAGAATGGCCGTAATCACATCACCAAGGCGGAACAACAGACTGAATACGAAACCCAATCCCCCCAGCAACAGCAGCGACACATGCGGAAAATGGCGGGTTGGATGCAGGCGGGCGAAGATTTTAAAAAACTGCCCATCTACGGCAGCCGCATAAGGCACGCGTGAATAGCCCAGCAGTACCGCAAACAAGGAGGAAAAAGCAACCAGTAACACCAATACGGTTGCCAACTGGGCAGCACGGGGACCATACAACGTTTCAACAAACGTACTGACGATGAATTCGCTGTTTTGGGCAATCTGCCAGGGCACTACACTGACAACACTAAGATTCATCAGCAAATACAAACCTGCGATACCAACGATAGAAATAAATATGCTGGCCGGAATGTTGCGGGAAGGGCGCTGAATTTCGCCCCCTAAATGACACACATTGTAATAGCCCAGATAGCAGTAGATTGTTTTGACGGATGCCTGCCCCAAACCAGCCGCCAGTACCCCGCCACTAACCGACCCAATCGAGCTTAATGTTTCTGATAAAGGAATCTGAGCATTGCTCAGGCCACCAATAATAATCCAGCCCAGCGTAAGCAGCACAGCCCCCCACATAATCAGGCCTATTTTACCAATCGAGTCGATTTTCCGGTAGAGTAGCACAATGATTATAAGGACAACAACGCCCGAAACAGCTTTGCGCTGCCATTCCTCCAGCGGTAATAGATAAGACATATACTGGGCAAACCCGATGGCCCCGGAAGCCACAACCAGGGGAGCCTGAATGAGCGTTTGCCATACGTACAGGAACGACAGTAACCGCCCCCAACGCTGTTCACCGTACGAAATTTTTAAAAAATTATAGCTCCCACCAGCCTTTGGGAAAGCGGCACCCAACTCCGCCCAAACGAACGCATCGACCAGCGACACCACCGCTCCTAGCACCCAGGCCCATAAAAACAGGGAGCCACCCAGCGTTTTGATGACTAAAGGCAGTACAACAAATGGTCCGATACCGACCATGTCGATCATGTTCAGCGCGGTACCCTGCAAAAGCGTCAACCGACGTGGTAACTCCTCTGATGAAGATTCAGGAAATTGGTTAGGGGGTATAGCTGGGTTCAAAAGCGTATCGACTAGTGGGGCGAGTTTGGCAAATACTGCTTTTTTTCAACGGTCAGACCGGGCTTAAAAGTTCGGCCCGTCAATGAGCTGCCCAAACAAAACTGCCCTGCTCTCCGGAGAGTTGCAGGGCAGTTTTGTTTGGACAGTACTCGTAGTATCGGTTTTGACCGGCTGGCGCACTAAAAACCGATATCGTAAGAATCAGTTCATTAGCTGATCGAATGTCAGGCTCACGTAATACATAGACCCAACGCTCGGATTCCCCCAGGCCTGCGTGTACAGCTTACCGGTTAGGTTAGTACCGCCTATTTTTAGAATTGACTTGATACTGCTTAGTTTCTTGCTCAACTGCGCATCCAGTGTGCTATAGGCCGGAATGATCGTCTGCTTACGGGCTGTTGCCTCGGCATTGGCAAAACTTGACTCCCAAAGGAATGATTCCTGCGCACGATACACGATATTGAATCCAATACCAGTACGGGCTACATCTCTATTACCGAACGATAGGTTATACCGGTATTTAGGTGTGTTGAAAAACGTAACGAAACCCGTTGGAATTTTGTCCTGATCGATCAGGTAGTTCGACGATACATTAGCCCCAATCATATAGTTTCCGGGCAATACATAATCGACACCCACGGCCCAACCCGCATTCTTCAACTGCGTGGGTGAATTGACCGGGTAGGAGTATACTGTACGGGTAGAACCACTGAGGAGTTGAAGCGCAGAAACGGGGTCCGTCAGCGAAACGGGATTCTTACCCTGAACTACTACTTCGCTACCCAGGAAGTTCAGGAACCGGTTGTAGTAATAATAGGCATCGATGAATAATTTGTTACCCAACAATCCTTTGTAGCCTACCTCATAAGTCTCTACCCGCTCTGGATCATAACCGGAGTTTCCTGATCCTTTCAGCAATCCGAGTGCCTGTGGTAAAGCTGCTGCCCCACCCTGCTGTAGTGCCGCCCCAAAGGCCTGTACCGACTGCAACGTGTAAACCGGGCTCCCACTAAAGTTATACCGTTGCTTCAGGAAAGGCAACCCGCCAATCAGGTGATAGGAAGGCGTATTCAAATCGATGTATTGATCCTGCGTTGTTGGGATACGAAAACCGCGCTGGAAGGATGCCCGGAAGTTATGCACTTTTGCCAGCGTCAATACCGCCGAAAAACGCGGACTAATCTGCGCCTTAAAATTTTGGTTCTTGTCGTACCGAACCGATCCCGTTAGTTTCAGTATCTCCGCTATCGTTTTTGAGGCTTGAACATACGCGCCATACTCATCGATGGTAAACTCCTTGCCGCTGTCATCGCGGGCAAACAGTGTACCTTCCGAATTGAGCGCATACCGACGGATATTACCTCCAACAATTACCTCAACCATTTTGGGGTCGATTTCTTTGCTGAAGTTATACATGAATTCACCATGATACAGGTTCGTTTTATCCAGGAACTTAGCCCCTACACCCTGCGCATTCCCCGGAATAGGTCGGCCTGTTACGGCATCGAAGGCCTGCTGGAAACCGGGTGTCCCCGGCACAAGTCGTCCCTGATCGGCCGCCTGCCGTGATGCATCCAGCAAAGGATTCTGCTGGCTGTTGGCATATGCCTGAGCAGCAGCCAGGGCCGCTGCCGGTGCCTGACCGGAACCCAAAGCAGTAAGATAAGCCCCGGCATAGCCCTGGAGAGCATTCTGTCCGTATGCACCGAAGTAAGTCGGAAACCATTTGGCCGCACTACCACTCCAGGCTTCGTTGATACCCTGCCCCAGTGTTGCCGTTGCGTACGCATCACCTGAGCGCTCCTGAGTCGTATAGGCCCGCACAAAGAAGTTAGACCCGCGCAGTTCTAGTTTATACTGGCCCAGCTTAAAGCCTTTGATATAATAGCGGTCAGCGCCGGTATAGACGGTTGTTCCCGTACCCCAGTTTGCCTGTACAATGGCCTCTACATTATCATTTAGCCGGTAATGCACAGCCCCGTTGAGTTTCAGGTTAGTAGCATTGTAGTTAACCAGTTCATTCTCGGCATAGCCCGTCCTGGCAATGTTCAGGTTTGGAATGATATTATTAAAGATTTGTTGCGGTGTCAGGCCCGTCAACTGGGGTAGTGTGGCATTACCAGCCTGCGGAATCTTCGTAGTGGCAATAGCCCCCAACAGAGCTGAAGTTCCATTGGCCCCCGTTCCGGGGGTGCCATTTCCGTATAAGTTCGAGTACAGGTTCGCACTGGCATCCCCGTAAATATTAACCCCATCGTAACCAGAGTTGTTAGCAAAGGTGCCGGTTTCGAGCGTTTTACCGTTCGAAAAACTCTGGTCGCGGTAGTCGGTTGCCTGCCAGTCTTTAGCGGTCAGGTACGAAACGCCTACTTTAAAGGCCAGCTTGTTGTTAAATGCTTTAGCATAGCGGAATGCGGCATCATAAAAAGGCGTCGATGCAGTGGTACGGTTACTGGCATTCATTACGCCTGCTTTGGCGTAGGCACTGACACCCTGATACAGAAAAGGACTTTTAGAAGTCATCAATAGCAAGCCATTAATGGCGTTTGGCCCATACAGAGCGGAAGCCGCACCGGGGAGTAGGTCCACACTTTCCAAATCCAGTTCGGACACCCCCGCAATGTTGCCTACCGAGAAGTTGAGCCCCGGTGCCTGATTATCCATCCCATCCAGTAATTGCACCACCCGTGTATTACCGTTAGCACCAAACCCCCGAACGTTCACTGATTTGAACGTCAGGCTCTGGGTACTCATATCAACCCCTTTGACATTTTGTAACGCATCATAAAATGAAGCCGATGGCGTAGCCTGGAATGAACGAATATCCAGCCGTTCTACCGATACCGGTGATTTCAGCACACTTTCCTCCACCCGCGACGCCGATACTATTACCTCCTGCCCCATCAATACCTGCTCTTTCAGACTTACATTCAAGTCTCTCCGGCTACCGTTGATAACAAAATCCTGCGTTTGAAACCCAACCCCTGATACGGCAACAGTAAACGGCGTAGGTGTACTGGTAGACAGCGAAAAGTTACCTTTCTGGTCAGTAATTGTACCAATAACTTTTCCTTTCACGGCGATGCTAATCCCAGCGAGTTCATCGCGTTTAGCCTCGTCAGTAACTTTCCCGGCTATTTCTGTCTGAGCCAGTACTGCTGTACCGAATAAGACAGAAATTCCTAAAAAGAGCACTGAACAGGTAATTGATTTTTTCATAAAATGTGAGAAAAGGATGAGTGATGTAACTCCTGGTTACTTTGACGATAAAAATACGGATAAGTCTGAGTTTTGTACAAAAAAATCTTCGCATTAATAAATTCTTTCGATTCAAGTTAGGGTTTCTAGGGGTTATCCAGATTGTAATACGTATCACCCCTGTGCTAAGCCTGTATAGTAATCAGGTATTAAAGGAGGACTTATCCATAGTTTTACGGGGACAAATACTTTTGTATTTCTCTTGTTCAGGTAGTAAATCATGACGTGTACACGCTTCTATATCAGACAATTTCCCTAACAAAACCTTTATTCAACATGGCAAACGATTCAAATCAGGAACGCCGGGAGTTTTTAAAAACGTCTGGTCTGCTCGCAGGAGGAGCTATACTGAGCGCTTTACCCTTTAGTACAAAAGCCGCCGGTTATCATTTTTCGGCCAATGATACCATCAAAGTGGCCCTTATTGGTTGTGGGGGTCGCGGTACGGGAGCGGCTCAACAGGCGCTCAGTACCAAACAGAATGTTAAAATAGTGGCCATGGCCGATGCTTTTCGTGATCGGCTGGACAACGCTTACAAAGCCCTGACGGAACGCGGGGCAAAAGCGGCCGATGGTACACCGAAAGTAATGGTGCCGGAAGATCATAAGTTTGTCGGTTTCGACGCCTACAAACAGGCCATGGCTTTGGCAGATGTTGTCATTCTGGCTACCCCTCCGGGTTTTAGGCCCGGCCATTTCGAGGAAGCGGTGCGGCAGGGTAAACACGTATTCATGGAGAAGCCCGTTGCTACTGACGCGCCCGGCATTCGACGGGTACTGGCCGCAGCCGAAGAAGCAAAAAAGAAAAAACTAAATGTCGTAACGGGCCTCCAGCGACGATATCAGTCCAGCTATCGCGATATGATCAAGCGTATTCAGGATGGTGCGTTAGGCGATATTGTGGGCGGTCAGGTTTACTGGATTAGTGGTGGTGTCTGGCAAAAACCCCGCCAGCCAAATCAAACGGAGATGGACTACCAGATGCGAAACTGGTACTACTTCAACTGGCTCTGTGGCGATCACATCAACGAGCAGCACGTTCATAATATCGACGTGGCGAACTGGGTAAAAAATGGCTATCCGGTATCCTGCCAGGGAACGGGTGGGCGGCAGGTTCGCACCGGGAAGGACTACGGCGAAATTTTCGATCACCACATCGTTGATTACCTCTATGCGGACGGAACAACCATTAATAGCCAATGCCGCCATTATGAGGGCACCTACAGCCGGGTGGATGAAATGTTCCTGGGTACCAAAGGTAAAGTGGAAGGTATTGAAAAGAAAAGCAGTGCGCTGATGGGCTATAATGGACAACCCATTCACACCTACGATGCCAAGAAAGATGGCAACCCATACCAGATCGAGCATGACGAACTTTTTGAAGCTATTGCCAAAGGGGAGTATAAGTTTGCCGATGCCGAACGGACTGCCAAAAGTACTCTGACTGCCCTCATGGGCCGTATGGCTACTTATTCTGGCAAGCAAGTGAAGTGGGAAGAAGCATTGAACTCACAAATTGATCTGTTCCCCAGCACGCTGGCATGGGATGCAATGCCCAAAAGCCTGCCTGATAAAGATGGATTTTATCCAATTGCCGTGCCGGGTAAAACGGTAGCGGTGTAGCACTGAGAATACGTAAGGAAAAAGGCACGAGCTATGGACAGTCCATAGCTCATGCCTTTTCATTTTGCGCCTGTTTCCATCTGAATTACGTTGATTTGTCCGCCAAATTCAGGGCACGACTAAAGGTCCAAAGCCCTCAGAATCTTCTCCACATCGAATGTTTCGATAGACGGAAAGTATGTCTGATAAGCCTCTCGCTGGAGTTTTGTGGCGTAGGTACGATGAAAAAAGTAACGACCGTATTTGATAACGTAATTGAGAATGAAAAATCGGTAGGCTTCGGGAAGGAAGCGAACCTCGTTCTCGGTAAGCGGAAAAACCTTGTGGTACTCTTTCAGAAAAAGCAAGAACCGGTCTTCCATCATGGGACCAATTACATAGCTAAACACCGTCCGGTCACCAGCATCGGAAACAACGCGGCTGAAAAAGTAGAAATCCATGACCCGGTAACTAATTCTGAACCAGTCATAATCCCAGCGGGAGTACAATTCCAGCTTATCGGTCACGGAAAAATTACCGATGTTCCAGTCCACAAAAACCGGCATCGTCTCCACTGTTTTAGCAACCAGTTTCTGTCGGTTGGTGAGGAACAGATCGCATTGCCGTTTCAGTTCAGTGATGTGCATCCGATGCTCAAACTTGCCAACTTCCGTATCCAGGGTGTCCAGCAAACCACGTATATCGGAGCGTAGCGTTTTACTGGATTTGGGTAGCACAGTACTCACCCGCGAACAGGCTTTGTGAAACCGAGCGACTTCCCGGCCCAGCAACGCAATCTGATCCTCCTCTAACCGGCGGGGTAGTTTAAGCTGAATCCGTATCGGATTGTAAAATACCACCCAGGCATCAATAAAGTTGTCTTTATACCGATACGTGAACAGCTTTCCGTTGCGCACGAATGACTTAGCCAGCACGTTCTCGAACGGATATAACAGGTTGTTAGCCAAAGCATGAATGATGCGATGGTCTTCTACAAAGTGCTCGTATTTACCAAAGTAAGACATTTTGGCAATGATGTGTTCGCCATCCTCGAAGCGTACTTTAAAGACGTGGTTGGTAGACACCCGTGCGCTGATATCTTCGATGCTGTGCACAGACACAGAACCATCGAATTCAGCCCAGGCTTTCTTTATGATCGTTGCGTAGTCGACAAGACGCATAAACTGACGGTAGAGACGCAACACCTTGCGTCTGCCTCCCCGGATGGTTTTGCTGACGCACGGGAAACGCGAAGTGTTGCGTCTCTACATTAAATGATTTCAAAATATCGTTTCAACTCCCAGTCACTCACCTGCCGGAGATACTGCCGCCACTCCCAATCGCGGGTACGAGTGAAGTGGTCAACAAATTCGGGGCCGAAGAGTTCAGCCGCTACGGGCGATTGGGCCATGGCACGGGTTGCCTCGTCCAAGTTTGTGGGTAAAATACCGTTCCGCTTATCAGCATAGCCATTACCCTCCGAAGTCGGAACATCGAGCGAAAGCTTGTGACGAATTCCATAGAGCCCCGATGCCAGCGAAGCAGCTATGGCCAAGTAGGGGTTCGTATCCGCTCCCGACACCCTGTGTTCAACCCGGGTATAGGCTTCTTTGTGGTTCAGTACCCGCAAGGCTGTGGTCCGGTTATCAATAGACCAGGTAACGGTGGTGGGTGCCCACGCTCCTTCTACCAGGCGTTTGTAACTATTGATGGTTGGAGCAAACATAGGCATAATGTGCGGCAGGCAGTACAATTGCCCGGCAATATACTGCCGCATCAATTCGCTCATTCTGTCGGCTTTGGATGCATCGAAGAACAAATTTTTTGTCTGCTCTCTGTTCCAGAGGCTCTGGTGAACATGGCCACTACAACCCGGCAAATCGGCGTTCCACTTGGCCATAAACGTAGCGATAACTCCATGCCGATACGCAATTTCTTTCACCCCCGTTTTAAATAAGGCTGCTTTATCGGCGGCCCGAATAACCTCATCGTGCATGATAGCCGCTTCATAAACACCAGGTCCCGTTTCGGTATGAAGCCCCTCCAGCGGCACATCGAACTGGGCTAACAGGTCAAATAAATCATGGTAGAAAGCACTTTCGAGGGAGGGGCGAAGAATGGAATACCCAAACATGCCGGGTGTCAGGGGTTCCAGATTCTGAAAACCTTTCTGTTGTAGGCTATTCGGGGTTTCCCGAAAGTTGAACCACTCGAACTCTTGGGCAAATTCGGCATGAAAACCCATCTTCTGGCTCTGTGCAGCTATTCGTTTGAGCAACGTACGAGGGCAGGCAGCTACGCTTACTTCCCCTTCGGGAGCACTAAAGTCGGCCAGAAAAAAAGGCATGTTGTCTTCCCAGGGAAGCTGGCGAAACGTTGACACATCAATACGAACCGGCGCATCGGGATA
This sequence comes from Cytophagales bacterium, assembly GCA_038236215.1. Classification (GTDB taxonomy): domain Bacteria; phylum Bacteroidota; class Bacteroidia; order Cytophagales; family Spirosomataceae; genus Spirosoma. The sequence continues at coordinate 15,311 of JBBSTD010000021.1, forward strand.
ACCCGAATGCCAGCCCGTTGTCTGTCCATTATCATAAGGTGTATCCGACGAATCCCAGCCCCAGACAACATCGCAGAAACCGAAACCATCCGTCAGCCCATCCAGGAACTTCTGGCGGTGGATGATTTTACCGCGTAGTACTCCATCAATGTCGGTGAAGGCGTATTTGATTTTCGGACTGTCGCATTGGTTGATGAAGTCGATAATGTCTTGCTGGTTCATAACGGTTATGGCTGACGCATAAGGGCCGCAATATGTTACGTCTGTTGGCAGAAACCAAACTACCCATCGTCTCCTTCGACTAAATTATCAATTTCATGCGGGTTACTACACCAACTTTAGTTGACGCTACCCTTCGGAACAGCAGACAAATTCCTTTATCAATAAATCGTTAAGACTCCACATTATCCAGATTAAAGTGCAGGCCCCGGTTGTCGCGCCGGGCCATGGCGGCTTTGATTACTAAATACGCTACCTCAATCATGTTCCTCAGTTCGCAAATGCGCACGGATACTTTCGATTGTTTGTATAGTTCTTCATGTTCAATATAGAGAAGTTCGAGCCGGTCCATAGCCCGTTTTAGGCGTCGGTTCGAGCGGACGATACCCACGTAGTTAGACATGATGGCTTCCAGTTCACGCTGAATTTCCGTGACTAAAATCAATTCTTCGGGATGGGTTGTACCCGCATCATTCCAAGCCGGAATATCGGCGGGCATGATTGCATCCCCGTAGTTTTCAGCGGTTTTCAGATAGGCGCGGTGTCCAAATACCACCGCTTCGAGCAAGGAGTTACTAGCCAGGCGATTGGCTCCGTGTAAGCCCGTACAGGCGCATTCACCTACTGCATACAGAAAGTTGATGTTCGTTTGCCCAAATTCGTTGACCCGAATGCCTCCGCACATGTAGTGCTGCGCTGGTACAACGGGGATGAAATCTTTTCGCAAATCCAATCCATAGTGGTCAGCGCAGTAAGCAGTAATGTTGGGGAAGTGTTCAACGAAACGGTCATAGTCAACATGCGTTACGTCGATGAACACGTGTGGATCGCCGGATTTTTTCATTTCCGAGTCAATGGCGCGAGCCACGATATCACGGGGTGCTAAAGATAGTCGGTCATCGTAGTTCTCCATAAACGTTTCGCCCTTCATATTGCGCAAAACGCCCCCAAAGCCACGTACCGCTTCCGAAATCAGGAAGTTGGGCTTTTTATCGGGTTCGTACAGCGCAGTGGGATGAAACTGGATAAACTCCATATCCTTACAAATACCTTTAGCGCGGTAGGCCATTGCAATGCCATCGCCCGTAGCAATGCTGGGATTCGTTGTGTTCTGGTACACGTTACCAATTCCGCCGGTAGCTAGCAGCGTTGTTTTGGCGAGGAATTTCTCGACCTGCCCCGTTTTAGTGTTCAACACGTAAGCCCCAAAACAGTCATTGTCAGTGTCATAGCGATGCACCGTTTCGCCAAGTTGGTGGCGGGTTATGAGTTCAACGGCGTAGAAGTGCGTAAAAATCTCGATACTGGCCATGGACCGTGCTTTATCAAGTAGCGCACGCTCTATTTCCGCCCCGGTGATATCTTTAAAATGCAGGATTCTAAAATCGGAATGCCCGCCTTCTTTAGCCAGATCATAGTCGGTGCTATCATGCTCTTTATCGAATCGGGTACCGTAATCAATCAATTCCTGGATACGTTGCGGGCCTTCGTTGACCACAATTTCTACGATGTGCCGGTCGCTCAGGAAATCGCCCGCCACCATTGTATCATCGATATGTTTCTCGAACGAATCATCTTCCGACCACACGGCGGCAATGCCTCCCTGCGCGTATTTGGTATTTGTTTCGTCGGCCTGCACTTTGGTAATGACACCAATCCGAACCGACTGCTGCATTCCTTCAAAATGGATAGCCAGTTTAGTGGCGTAACTCAGGCCCGCAATGCCGGAGCCGATAACCAGGAAATCAAATTGATTGGGCATTACTAGGATTTGGGGAAAGACTTAATTCTGAAATTTTCTCTACTTAGTACGGCAAAGGCATTTGGTAATTGATCAATGTGTTCTTGTATGCTTCTGATGATACGTCTAGATTTCTCTTCAGGAGACATTTTCATCGGACGTACCAGCATTATACCACAATGGGCAAGCCGAAGTCGGTAAACGAGTTCGCCAAAATCTTTATCTTCGGTGAGAAGAATCGCCTTTTTTTCAACGGCTATGTCCAGCACTTCTGGGTCGGCAACGGAGGGAGCCATCTCTGCGATTGAGTAGACAGATAATCCTTCCTGACGCAACAGCTTTACGATGTTCAAGTCGAAATTTTCGTCCGCCAGGAACGATACATGACCTGTTTCAGCCATAGATTAACTCATTCTTCACAGATTCCGCAGCAAATAACAGACAGGCCATTAGGGCCTCACGACTTACCCGTGGGTAGGCAGTGAGCAAATAATCTACCGTTTCTCCATTCCCCATTTTTTCCAGAATTAAATCCACAGGTATTCGGGTTCCCTTAACCACTGGTTTGCCAAACATGATGGCTGGGTCAGAAGCAATGTAGTCGCGCCAGTTCATACTTTTTCAGATTGATGTTTACTTACTCAACTCCAGCATCCGCGCTACGGATTCGTACGCTTTCACCCGAACGTCTTCGGGTACCAGAATCTCCGGTTGTTCGTACAACATACAATTGTACAACTTTTCCAGCGTATTCATTTTCATATACGGGCATTCCGAACAGGCACAGGTATTGTTCGCTGTGGCCGGGGCCGGAATGAGTTTTTTGTACGGAGCCGCCAGCTTCATCTTGTGCAGAATACCCGCTTCCGTACCAATAATCAGCGTCTGCTCGGGGCTGTCTACCACATACTTGAGCAAGGCGGTAGTTGATCCCACAAAATCAGCCTGACTCAAAATGTGCTCCTGACATTCGGGGTGAGCAATAAATTTAGCTTCGGGATACTCAGCCTTGAGTTTGGCCAGTTTCTCCGACGAAATGTCAATGTGTACAATACAGGCACCTTCCCAAAGGACCATATCGCGGCCCGTCTTCTTCGCCACGAAACGACCCAGATTCGCATCCGGCGCAAAAATAATTTTCTGGTCTTTTGGTAAGCTTTCTACGATCTTCAGCGCATTGGACGACGTAACGATAATATCGGACAGGGCCTTTATATCGGCCGAGCAGTTGATATAGGACAGCACGATATGATCGGGATACTGCGCTTTAAAGGCGGCAAATTTATCGGCCGGAGCTGAGTCAGCCAGAGAACAACCAGCGTTCAGGTCGGGGATAATCACTTTCTTATTTGGTGACAGCACCTTAGCCGTTTCGCCCATAAAATGTACCCCACAAAAAACAATCATATCGGCAGGAGTAGCAGCCGCCTGCTGACTTAGGCCAAGGCTATCGCCAACATAATCAGCTAAATCCTGAATGGCCTCGTCCACATAGTAGTGGGCCAGAATAACGGCATTTTTCTCTTTCCGGAGTCGGTTAATTTCGGCTATTAAATCAATATCCTCTGCTACGACTTTATTGACGTAGCCTACGCGTTGAACTTCTTCTAAGAGTGATTCCATTTGTATGTAGGTAGTGTATCCAAGTGTATAACATGAGAAAACAGAAAACGTCACGTCTGACGATGATTCTGTCTCTCTGTAAAAGTCCAGAGAACACATAAGAAACGACGTTCGCTGTAGCGACGGGCTGTGACCGGCGTATCCACGTCGGGCTAATTTCAGGAAATGGTTTGTGCTTTCAAAAAACGCTCCGTAATTAGTTGGTTCTGGAGCCAAACGTTTTTTGCATGACTGATAAATGTCTTCAACGACACATCGTTCGTATTCCGGTTTCTCCCTATATAACAATGGCTTTCGGCAAGGAAAATTTTGTGGTGGAACCGATTAAAGCTACATACCACCCTTTTCAGGACCGGACCGTACTAGTTCGTTTTCGGGGTCATGAGGTAAGATACAGGTCCGGCCTACGAATCCATCTTACAGAGGCTTGGGGGCGATTGCCGTATAGCTAACGGGGCAGGCGTTGCTCTAGCGGCATGGCTCGGTATGTTCTGACCGAGCACGACCTTGCCGACGGCTGGGTACTTACCTGCACGGGATACCCCGAAAGTGATGACGTTGTGATTGATCGTTAAACCTTCGTCTTCAAAAAGGAAATCACCACATCAAGGCCTTTCTGGTAATGATTGTTATTAGGAATAACAATGTCGGCCTCTGCCCGATAGGGTTTAATAAACTGCCTGTACGTTGGCTTCACGTGATATTTCCAGCGATACATCACATCATCCAGATCGTAGCCCCGCTCTTCGGCATCACGCTTCACGCGCCGTTCCAGTTTAATGCTGTTTTTGGCATCGATAAAAATTTTCAAGTCCATCTGGTCGGCCAGTTCACGGAAGTGAAAAACGAATATCCCTTCCACTACAATAATCGGTGCCGGATTGAACGTCAGAATCCTGGGAACAACGGCGGGATTGTTAAATGTATATTCTTTCTGGGTAATTACCTGTCCCTCGCGCAACTGACCAATATGCTGAGCGTACAGATGGTGGTCAATGGTTTCGGGTAAATCAAAGTTGTGAATGCCCTGATCATCGACCGGAATAAGATCACGATTGAGGTAATAATTATCCTGTGAGATTAGGCAAATCTGATCGTCAGTAAATGCGCTCAATACGCCTTTCAAAAATGACGTTTTGCCCGAAGCACTGCCGCCGGTAATGCCAACTATAAACGGTTTGGGAGTCATACTATCGTACTGGATGAAGCGTAAAGCAACTAGTAAGCTTGACTAAAAAGAGCAATAAAAAAGCGGCTCACTTACGGCTAAGTGAATCGCTTTTTTTTCTTCAGGTTAACGTTACTCTTACGCTACAACCGATTCGGCAAGCACGAGTACCCGGTTCTGCAGTACTTCCACTACGCCACCATCAACGGTAAACGTTTGCTGACCGACAGATGACTGCACAATCATCTGCCCTTTTGCCAGTGTACTTACCAAAGGGGCATGATCATTCAGCACCTGAAATTGCCCATCGATTCCCGGAAATGTAACGGCACTGGCTTCACCAGAAAAAACCTTACGATCAGGCGTTATAATATCTACTGTCATGCTATTTAATGATGGCCGGGTCGCCGGTGCGATTATGAATGATAAATGGGCATACGCATTTGTATCTGCGTGTCAGCTCATTCATCTTTATAATTTCTACAAAAATTCTTTGACTTTCCAGCCCGTACCAGCACTTGAACGATTCATTTATGACCTGTTGTGAGTCGATGAAAGACAAGTTAAATTGATTCGCTGTTAATGGTTTGTAACGCAATTTACAAAACCATCAACAGCAAACCAGAAAACCGGATTTACTGACCAGCCTCTTTCAACAGTCTTTCTCCTTTGGTAATGGCGTCTTCAATGGTGCCAACCAGGTTAAAAGCCGCTTCGGGCAGATGGTCATACTTTCCGTCAATGATTTGATTAAATCCCTTGATGGCATCTTCGATAGGGACCAGAACACCTTTCAAACCGGTAAACTGTTCAGCCACAAAGAAAGGCTGCGACAGGAAACGCTGCACCCGACGGGCACGGCTTACCACCAGTTTGTCTTCTTCCGAAAGTTCTTCCAGACCAAGAATAGCGATAATATCCTGTAACTCTTTGTAACGTTGCAGAATTTCCTTCACCCGCTGAGCCGTGTTATAATGCTCATCGCCAAGTACCTCGGCACTCAGAATCCGTGAGGTAGAGTCGAGCGGGTCAACGGCAGGATAGATACCTAACTCGGCAATTTTCCGGCTTAGGTTAGTCGTAGCATCCAAGTGAGCAAAAGTCGTTGCCGGAGCCGGGTCAGTCAAGTCATCGGCAGGTACGTAAACCGCCTGTATAGATGTGATGGAGCCCCGTTTTGTCGAGGTAATCCGCTCCTGCATGATACCCATTTCGGTAGCCAGTGTAGGCTGGTATCCTACGGCCGATGGCATCCGGCCCAGCAGAGCCGACACCTCCGAACCCGCCTGGGTGAATCGGAAAATATTGTCGATAAAAAACAGAATATCGCGACCATCCCCTTCGCCGTCACCATCCCGGAAATACTCAGCAATGGTTAAACCCGACAGGGCTACGCGGGCACGTGCTCCCGGTGGTTCGTTCATCTGACCAAATACGAACGTAGCCTGGCTTTTTTCCATTTCCTTCAAGTCTACTGCCGACAAATCCCAGCCCCCCGCTTCCATCGAGTGCTTGAATGCATCACCGTACTTGATGATGCCCGCTTCAATCATTTCGCGCAGCAGGTCATTTCCTTCGCGGGTACGCTCACCAACACCGGCAAACACCGATAAACCAGCGTATGCCTTGGCAATGTTATTGATCAGTTCCTGAATCAGTACGGTTTTACCCACACCAGCACCACCAAAAAGGCCGATTTTGCCGCCTTTAATGTAGGGAGCCAGCAGGTCAATCACTTTGATACCGGTATAAAGTACTTCCGTTGAGGTAGCAAGGTCTTCAAAACGGGGGGCTAAGCGGTGAATCGGCAGCCCTGCGCCCGTTGAGGTTGGCTGAGGTATACCGTCGATAGCCTCACCAATAACGTTGAATAACCGCCCCCGAATGCCTAAGCCAGAGGGCATCGTTATTTGATGACCCAAATCAATGACATCCAGGCCACGATACAGCCCGTCGGTAGAATCCATCGCGATGGCGCGAACACGGTCTTCGCCCAGATGCTGCTGGACTTCCAGAATAACATCCTGACCAGTCGATTTGGTCACTTTAAGAGCGTCCAGAATGGCTGGAATCCGCGTGCCTTCGCCCTCGAAACTAACGTCTACAACCGGCCCGATTATTTGCGTAATCTTACCTGTATTGACTGTTTTTGCCGTAATCATTTGTATGTGGTATTGCTTTATGGAAAATTTGCCCGTTGTTTGGGACTGCAAAAGTAGGAGAAAAACAGCGTAAGGACAAGGTACTTCCTACTCATTTTCTACCTGATTAAGAACCGAATGGGTTTAACAGTAAGGTTTTTAGATAAAAAACTGAACAAAAGCAACCTTGACCGGATTTGTACAAAAACAAGTCGGCTATTTCGTAAAGGAATTTGCACTATTCACTGATACGTGCCGACAATTGTCTTAACGATTCTTCATGTTACAACAACGTTCAAGTGGCTTATTGCTACATATCACTTCGTTACCATCGGCTCATGGCGTGGGCGACTTAGGTCCTGAAGCGTACCGATTTGCGGATTTCCTGGAAGCATCAGGACAAACGTATTGGCAAATCCTGCCCCTTACCCCGGTCGATCCCGGTGCTGGTTTCTCCCCTTATAGTAGTCCATCGGCCTTTGCGGGAAATATACTGATGATTAGTCTGGAAGGGCTGGCCGATGAAAAATGGCTGACTGTCGATGACTTGGCGGTATTCAATGAGCAGCCCGTCAAAAACGTGACCGTGTCCGAGACGGCCACCCTATCCGGCAGCACAGCGCTGGAGGTAACGGCCGGGCCACTTTCTCAGGCACCCAACATAATGCATGCGGCCTGGATAAAGAAACGTCCACTCTTACAGAAAGCGGCCGAAACATTCCTGGAAAAAGCGGACCCTGCCCAACGCAGCGATTATGATCGTTTTTGCGCTTGGCACGCTCACTGGTTACTTGATTACACTCTTTTTACCGCTTTTCAGGAAGAAACGAACGAGCCAAACTGGGTGCATTGGCCGGAAGAACTACGTCGGCGCAACCCGGATGCGCTTGCACAGCATACCAAACGGCTTCATGACCGTATTGAGACACTAAAAGTAGAACAGTACTTCTTTTTCCGGCAATGGAGTGCGCTGATGGCTTATTGTTTCGGCAAGAAAATTCATCTGATCGGTGATATCCCCATCTATGTTCAATTCAATAGCGCCGATGTGTGGGCAAATCCAACGCTGTTTAAACTGGACGCAGAATTTCAGCCCCTATTTGTGGCCGGTGCCCCCCCGGATTATTTCAGCGAATACGGTCAGCGGTGGGGAAACCCGATTTACGACTGGTTCGAGCACGAACGCACGGGTTTTGTCTGGTGGATGAGTCGCCTTCGGCATCAGATGTCCCTTTACAGCCTGACGCGGTTAGACCATTTTCTGGGATTTGTGGTGTACTGGGAAATTCCCGTCAGCGAGCCAACGGCTAAAGTCGGCACATGGGTTAAGGCCCCTGTTGAAGCCTTCATGCACGCCATGTACCGGCAATTTGTGCAATTACCGGTTATTGCAGAAGACCTGGGTGAAAAAGCGGCAGATATTCAGCCTTACTTACGCCATTACGGTTTGCCGGGTATGCGGGTAGTCCAGTTTGGTTTTGGTCACGATATGCCAACGTCCACCCATGCTGTCCACAACCACTCCGAAAACGTTGCGGTATATTCCGGTACGCATGACAATAATACTACGCTGGGCTGGTTTCACGAACTGGATGATGTGCATCGCCGACACCTCAACGATTATCTGGGTATTGACATAACGGAGGAAAATGTAGTCGACCAAGTTTGCCGATTGACGATGCAATCCGTAGCGCGACTAGCCATCCTGCCCATTCAGGACGTGCTCAACCTGGACGAAACGCACCGGATGAACACGCCAGGTTTGGGTGGTCGAAGCTGGCAGTGGCGGCTGGACCCAAATAAACTGACGGATGAAGTCGTAACGAAACTTTTGAAGCTGACCAGAATGACGGGGCGTGGGTAGGCACTAACGGACCGTCAACTACGTTTCTCTTTCATGTTATCTTTCTGGAAAGGCTGGGACCGAACGTACCGATTCACGTATTTAATCAGCCTCGTTTTATTTTTTATCAGCCTTATTTTGTTGGTTATCGCCTGGTCGAAGGGGCTGGGAAACGTAGTTCATTGGGATGTACTGAGCGAACTCAATGAAATACCTATTGTTTTTCATTCCTTCTCCGACGGGCTGCTCAACTACTCAGTAAATGGCAAAGCCTACGCCGTTTCTGAACAGTTTGTAGCTGGCCCGATGCGGGTTCGACCTGAAGTGGCTACGAGTTTTCTGGCAGGCATTGTTTTCGCGTTTGTGCTCATCATGAGTGCCGTTACCCGCTTCGACCGGCTGCGTTACCTCATCAGCATGGCTATTCTGATTCTTGGCCTGGCCTTTTTCCGGTGGGATATGCTCGAAGTGCCGGGGCTAAATGGTAACTACCTTTTCTTACTTCTGACGTTTCTTTACGGGTCGCTCAGTTACTACTTCCACGCTTTCCGGCCTGATCATCCTATCGTCGTTCGCCTTAGCGCGTTCGGGCTGCTAACGATTGGGGTTGCGGTTGCCTTGAACGCACTCTCCCCTCTGGCTTTTCCCGCCCTCGTCATAGTAAGCTACGGACTACCCGTTTTGCTGGTATTCAGTGCCGGTTTCATTTTTTTCATTGCGGCCGAAATTATCGCCGGTCTGGTCTGGCTCACCTCGGTTGGCAGGTTAAATGAAAACACACCTTCGGATAATGACCGCAAGCCGCTGGGCATCAACAACTTTCTATTTATCGGCTCCCTGTATTTACTTAATCTACTCTTTATCTGGCTCAAAAATACCCGGCTTATCGACTGGGATGTACTGATAATCAGTCCTTTTTTCCTCTATTTACTCTCCGTAAGCATCGGCGTTTGGGGCTTCCGGCGGTTAATTCAGCAGCAGGATGTTTTCTCCTTTCATGAGTCGGGCGCGTACCTGTATATCGGCTTCGCGTTGCTTACTACGCTAACCATTGGCTACGCCTTCGTCACCGCCAATGACCCGCTGGTAGAGCTATTTGAGGATGTAATTGTCTACACGCATCTGGGGATGGGGCTGTTTTTCATTGCGTATACCCTCATCAATTTCTGGCCTTTTTTCAAGCAAAACCTGCCCGTTCATCGTATTCTGTATAAGCCTAAACGACTGGAATTAAGCCTATTTCGGGTAGCTGGTGTTATTTTCCTGGTGGCAATGTTGTCGGTAAACAGTTTCTTCCCCATTCGACAGGGAATGGCCGGTTACTACAATGGTCTGGGCGATTACTATATGGCTAGTGGCGAAGCCATTTCGGCCACTGCCTATTACAATCTGGCCCTGGAGCGGGAGTTCCAGAATCACAAATCAAACTACGCGCTGGCATCCCTGGCCCGCTCTCAGAATAACCTGTCTGCGGCTGCTTTTTACTTCCAGCGAGCCCTGTTGAAGCAGCCAAACCCGCAGGACTATGCCGGACTGAGCCAGGCCTACTTACAAACCAACTCCTTTTTCGACGCTATCAAAGCCCTGCAAAGGGGCATTCAGGAATTTCCGAAAAGCGGTGAACTCCAGAACAATTTGGGTTATCTATATGGCCGCACCAGTGTGTCCGATTCAGCATATTATTATTACAAAGCTGCCACCCAATTTGCCGATCAAACCGACGTACCGGAATCAAACCTACTGGCCTTTTATGCCCGTAATCCAACCGTATTGGAGGCCGACTCAACTTTAGCCAAAAACATACCACATTCAGCAAACGAATCCTATCAGGCCAACGCCCTTGCCCTTCGGCTGGTAGCCCAAACCGACACCGCTCAGCCCCAGAAGCTCGACTGGCTGTCGGATGAATCGACTCAAACGGGATTGAGCGTTGGGCAGTTCGCCAGCCTGTATAACTACGCGTTGGTAAAGCAGAAACCCGATAGTACAGAGTTAACTCTCATTCGGAAAATATCGGCGAACCCGGCTAATCAGGACGTAACCGACGATTTATTACTGGCGCGGGCCGTTGTGGAATACAAACGCCATAATCCGGTAAACGCTTTCGGGTTGGTGAGTCAACTAGCCGAAAATAGTCAGGAAGCGGGGGCTACTTATCGGTCAATTGCGGGTTTGTGGATGCTGGAGCAGGGCTTATATCGCCCGGCGGCCGAAATATTGAGCAACAACACGGACACAATGTCTATGTATTACCGGGCTATTGCGCTGACCAAAGCGAATGACCCGGTTTTCGCCCAGTCATTATGGGAAACAGTGGCCAAAAAAGATGCGGCTGTCGATGCTCTCCGGCAGGTATACTATCAGGAACGCAAACCAGAAACGGACGTAGAGAAGACTTTTTACGTCACCTATCGCACCGACGACCCAAACCGGGGTGTCTATTGGGAAACCATCCTTGACCCTAATCTAAAAACGCTGGCGGGTGCTGCCTTGACGAATGATTTTCTTGACCAGTTGCAATGGCGAAACGCGCAGTTAGTACTGGCGGGCCTGCCGGATTCAACCCGAATCAACCCTATAGCGCTATCGCAACGTACGATAGCCGCCATCCGGCTGTCGGCATTCCGGCGGAGTCTCGGCTCGGCAGAATTAATGGCGAAAACACCGGTTTTGCCCGCCTATGAGGCCGAACGAAATTACTGGCTTGGTCAGGCGTATGAACGCGCCCGTCATTTTTCTCAGGCACGGGAGTACTACAATCGAGCGGTTCAGCTTGCCCCGCTGAGTGCCCGAATCGTTACAGATGCCGCGCAACTTAGCCAGCAGCAGGGACACACAAAGGAAGCCTATGATATGTTACTAACGGCCTTGCCTTTCAACGAAGACAAAGCCATTTTGCTCAAAACGTACATCACGTTATGTTTGGCATTAGGTCTTCCCGATTACGCCGAAAGTAGTCTGGTAGCGTTGCGGACTGCCACTACGCCCGCCGATTATCAGGAGTTTCTGGCAACTTATCAGGAAAAATTAGCGTCAATCGAAAAGAGTAAAGAGAAGTTTCTGCAATAACTTAGCTTTGTCTATTAACTCCGAACCGACAATGAATCGAAAGTTAAGCTGGACAAAAGAAGCCTTCAGTCGTGATTCCCGTATCATGCAGAATGGACAGGTTATTGGCGAAATGCACCATAACCTATTTAGCAATGACGTAGAGGCTTTTTTAAACGAGGTACACATTCGTTTTGATGTAGAAGGGTTTCTATTTCACTCTGTTACGTTGTTTGATTCAAAAGCTAACGATAGCGTTCTTGGTCACATCGAACTTCGGTTTGGTAAACAGGCCGAACTTAAGTTGTTATCGGGCGAAACCTATTTATGGAAACGCCACAATATACTAATGCGGGAGTGGGACATGATTTTGGAAACATCCAGCGGCCTGCCCGAAAGTGAGGTTGTTAACTACGAGCGAACTCAGAAATTTTTTAAAGATGCGGGTGACATAGTGGTAGAAAAGATGAACAGTCACCAAATGTTGAGATTGTTATTTTGACGGGTCTATTTATTCGAAATTATTTTCAACGTCGTCGCCGACTAGCGGCTGTCGCTGTCTCATAAGCCATCACACTATGAACATTATTGAAACCCGTGCCATTGCCAAACGCTACGTAATGGGTACCGAAGTAGTGGAGGCTCTCAAATCCATCACGATTTCTATCGAAAAAGGCGAATACGTCGCATTCATGGGACCATCCGGCTCGGGAAAATCTACGCTGATGAACATCATTGGCTGCCTGGATTCGCCAACTTCAGGGCAGTATATTCTGAATAATCAGGATGTAAGCCGCATGGGTGAGAATGAACTGGCCGAAACCAGAAACAAAGAGATTGGATTCGTATTTCAAACGTTCAACCTGCTACCCCGTCAAACCTCACTTGAGAATGTAGCCTTGCCGCTCATCTACGCGGGTTTCAATAAAGCCGACCGGACTGAAAAAGCGATGTTGGCCCTTAAAAATGTGGGGTTGGAAAACCGGGCAGGTCACCGTCCCAATGAGTTATCGGGGGGTCAGCGGCAACGGGTGGCGGTAGCCCGCGCTTTAGTGAACGACCCCAGTATTCTGCTGGCTGATGAACCGACCGGTAACCTCGATTCCAAAACTTCCTACGAAATTATGGACCTTTTCGACCAGATTCACAGCAAAGGAAACACGGTCATTATGGTAACTCACGAAGAAGATATTGCCGAATATGCGCACCGGATAGTTCGGCTTCGCGACGGTTTAGTTGAAACAGATTTGCTTAACACGAATATTCGGAAAGCAAAGGCCCTCATTCAGTTGCTCGACTGATTTGGTGGATCAGTTTTTACGATAAAACCAGCTACATTCGAGTGTTTTCACCCATTATCTGTAGTAATATGCTCCGTAAAGTTCTTTTAACGCTTCTTGTCATTCTGGTTGTTATTCAATTTATTCGACCAGAAAAAAATCAGGCTATCGGCATGTCGACCAATGACATCACGACGAAATATGCGGTTCCTGAAAATGTTCATACCGTGTTAAAGAGCTCCTGTTTCGATTGCCATTCCAACAACACGGAGTACCCTTGGTACAACAACATTCAGCCGGTAGCCTGGTTTCTTGACCACCACGTCCAGGAAGGGAAGGGCGAGCTAAATTTTAATGAATTCGCAACGTATTCGCCTAAAAAAGCGCGCCATAAACTGGAAAAGATAGGGGATGCCGTAACGGAAGGATGGATGCCGCTGGATTCGTACCTCTGGATTCATCGCGATGCCAAAATCAGTTCTGAAGAGGCAGAACTATTGGCCAATTGGGCCAGTGGACTAAGAAATCAGATTCCGGCCCCGGCCGGTGAGAAGAAGGAGACTCAGCATTAAGCAGGACGTGTATTTGTGATGAACAAACAGTCATTCCTGACCATTTTTCTAAATAGTCAGGAATGACTGTTTTATACAGGGTCTAAGCAATTAATCTAAGCCCTCAGGTTTATCTTCTTCCCGGTTTCGGCAGCCCGATAAATGGCCTTTAGTAGCGTAACATCGCGCTTACCTTCCTCGCCCGTTACATGGTCGGGAAGCTTCTTTCCATCCAGCAAATCCTTACAAACGCCATCCATGTGCATGGCCTGATGATTGACGACGGGCTGCTCAATAGGGCCTTTGCTGGTTCGTCCTTTCAGAGGGCCGTAACCGAACGCAGGGGATAATTCAAACCAGCCTTTCTCACAGGATGCATACAGCCGCTCAACGCCCGCCGTATAACTGGTCGTTGAGTTGGAAACGGCTCCGCTCGGAAACTGAAACTGCCAGAACATTGTCTCTTCCACTTCTTTGAATTTTTCCGGCTCTGTTTTGGGCGAAAACTGCGCCGTCACCGAAACAGGTTCCTCGCCCGTTACGTAGCGCGCCCCCTGTACGGCGTAAACGCCGACGTCCATCAGCGGACCACCACCAGCCATCGCTTTTTTCATGCGCCACTGAGTCGGGTCGCCAATGCGAAACCCATCACTGGCTTCAACGAATTTTATTGGCCCAAATACTTTCTCCTGGCCCAGTCTCATCACCTCTTTGGTAAATGGCTCATAATGTAGCCGGTATCCAATGGCCAGTTGTTTATTCGCCTTTTTGCAGGCATCAATCATGTTCTGACACGCTTTGGGTTCGATGGCCATTGGCTTCTCGCAGATAACATGCTTACCCGCCTGAGCCGCCCGAACAACATATTCTTCGTGCATCGAATTAGGCAAAACAACGTAGATAACGTCGATATCCTTATTGTCAGCAATCCGGTCGAAGGTTTTATAGTCGTACACATTTTCCTTCGGAATGTTGTACTTCTTCATCCATTCGTCGGCCTTCGCGGGTGTACCTGTCACAATACCAGCTAACCGGCAGTTCTTTGTTTCTTGTAAAGCCGGAGCCAGCAGGTTTTTGCTGTAATATCCCAGGCCCACCAATGCAATACCGAGTTTTCGACCCGGCTGGCCCAAAGGCTCGCCATTTGGGTCGGTCAGTAAAGAGTATAGCCCGCTGGTTTCATTCTGAACAAATTGATTGTCGGCATAGCCGAGCAGGGGTAACGACAATGCCGAAGCACTTGCACCCAGATTACGCAAGAAGGTTCGTCGGGAATTAGACTGCTGATTTTTCATGAATAGGCCGTTATGGAACTCAGTGAAGCAACGTAAAACGTAATACGCGCTGGAGTTTACAAAAAAAGTACCGAAGTTGGTTTTTCTACCACCTTCGGTACTATGCACTAATCAGAAAGCGCACTTATATCAGACCAATCTGTATCTCAGTTACACAGTTTTCCTGATTCTGTTCATCAATAATAAGGTAAACCTCATGAATGCGGCCATCGTTCAGATGGCCATCCCGATCCAATTGACCAAAAAGCATATCGTACAGCTCACCAAAGTTGCTCCAAGGTCCAGCATACACGTAGGTTGCGCACCGAAATGCAGGAAAGACTTGGTAAGAAAACTCATTAGGCTGTTTACCTAACTGACGAATGGGTAAGACAATATCCAACTGAAATTCGTTAGCTTCCTCGCCGTTAACGCCTGTATAAATCCACTGAATAGGGCCTGTGCTTCCAAGACCAAGACGCTACGATAAATTTTTGGAAATGCACTAAGTCAAAAGCCAGCCCTCGTTGAGGGCTGGCTTTTGACTTATGAAATAACGCCATTGTACTGCGTTAAAAAATGTATTTACCTTCGGCAATCATGGCATCGGCAATTTGACGACGGGCGTCTTTGAGATTCGTCGGCTCAATTTTCGTGAACCGCTTCAGGCCCATCAACATACCCCGTAGCTCATCCCCTTCGGCAAACGACGTGATGGCCGAACGGCCTGCGCTGTTCACCTTCTCTACGGCTTCGTGCAGATAAACCAAAGCCATCTGCTTTTGCAGCGCAACGGCTTCTTCGCCTTTGATACCGATCAGCTTTTCAACGCGCAACAGGACGGATTCGGCTACATAAATCTCAATAGCCATATCGGCCACGTTCATCAGGATTTCCTGCTCATTCGAAAGATTTATCATAAACTTTTGTACGGCGGCACCTGCTACCATCAGGGCTGCCTTCTTCAGGTTACGAACTACTTTCTTTTCGGCAACGAAAACCCCTTCTTCCTCATCCGAACTGAAGTCAGGGATAGACATGATTTCTTTCGAGACGGCCATGGCTGGACCCATCAAATCGAGTTCCCCCTTCATCGCCCGTTTCAATAACATATCGACTACGAGCATCCGGTTTATCTCGTTCGTACCCTCAAAAATTCGGTTGATGCGGGCATCGCGATAGGCCCGGTCCATTGGCGCATCGGCCGAATAGCCCATGCCACCGTACACCTGAACGCCTTCATCAACCACATAATCCAGCACTTCGGAACCGTGGACTTTCATGATGGCACACTCAATAGCAAACTGTTCCAGGGCTTTCAGTTTTGCCTCGCTATCTTCCATACCCTGCCCTTTCAGATCTTCAATCAGGTCGTCGATATTCTGGCCAGCGCGGTACGATGCGGTCTCTGATGCGTACACTTTCAGAGCCATTTCGGCTAATTTATGCTTGATGGCACCAAATTGAGCAATGGGGGTTTTGAACTGTTTCCGCTCGTTGGCATAATTAACGGCGTGGTTAATTACCTGTTTAGAACCGCCAATGGCAGCAATACCGAGTTTTATACGACCAATGTTCAGGATATTCACGGCGATTTTGAAGCCGTTCCCCCGATCAGACAGTAAATTTTCAACCGGCACTTTGCAATCATTAAAGAAAATCTGACGCGTATCAGACCCTTTAATACCCATTTTGTGCTCGGGCTCATTCATGGTGATGCCTTCGTAGCCACGCTCAACAATAAAAGCCGACAGATTTTTATCTGTCTTACCATTTTCGTCGATTTTGGCGAAAACGATGTATACATCGGCAAAGCCACCGTTGGTAATCCACATCTTCTGACCATTCAGGACATAGTGTTTACCATCTTCCGTCAGTACCGCTTTAGTTTTACCGGAGTTTGCGTCCGACCCAGAATCAGGCTCGGTCAGGCAATAGGCCGATTTCCATTCGCCACTAGCCAACTGGGGCAGGTATTTTGATTTTTGTTCATCGTTGCCGTAATACACAATGGGCAACGTACCGATACCAGTATGGGCCGACAGGGCTACCGAAAAGGAATGACCTGCACCCGTTACTTCGGCTACAAGCATAGAGGTATTGAAATTGGTCCCAAATCCGCCGTATTGCTCCGGTACCGATGTGCCGAGCAGACCCAACTCACCTGCTTTATCCATTAATGACGAAATCAATTCCGGCGATTTTGCTTTATCAATTTCATCCAGACGCGGCCATATCTCACGCTCAAGGAATTCGCGGCAGGTATCCGCAATCATCATTTGCTCTTCAGAAAACTCTTCGGGAATAAAAACCTGCGAGGCTTGCGTTTCTTTTATTAAAAATTCTCCCCCTGTAATTGAGGCTTTCGGTTCTGTTGCTGTCATTGTTCAGGAATGTTTGTTATGCTTGCATACTATTTACATAACAAAGAAAATCACTAAATAATTAGTATGCAAGCATACTAATTATTTTTTTAGGAGTGGATAGTTCAGGATGAAATATGGCTGGTTGTCAGATTGGAACAATACATTAAAAAAGGCTGATGAACAACTTCATCAGCCTTTTTTAATGTCATCGCCTTAGATTAATTCAATCGTTCAAAAATCCCGGCGACTCCCTGTCCACCTCCAACGCAGGCCGACACCATGCCGTATTTCTGGTTGCGACGGCGCATCTCGTTCAGTAACTGTACCGATAGCCGGGCACCGGTAGAACCCAGCGCGTGCCCCAGCGCAATAGCTCCGCCGTTCGGATTTATTCTACTACGGTCCAGACCCAGTTCCTGAATAACGGCCAGTGATTGGGCTGCAAACGCTTCGTTTAATTCAATCAACTCGATATCGTCCTGTTTCATCCCGGCTTTCTTAAGCGCAATAGGAATAGCGGCTACTGGCCCTATTCCCATAATTTTAGGCTCTACACCCGCTGTGGCGTACGTTACCATCCGGGCAATGGGCTGTAGATTCAACTCGTTAACTAACTTCTCCGACATCACTACTACAAAAGCAGCTCCGTCGGATGTTTGTGAGGAGTTACCGGCGGTCACGGAGCCACCAGCCGCAAACACGGGCCGTAGTTTAGCCAGCCCTTCGGCACTGGTATCTTTACGTGGCCCTTCGTCCTGGGCGACGGTCCATTCACGAGTTTTCTTTTTATTACTCTCAGGGTCAAAGTACGTTTCACTCACGTTGATGGGTACAATCTCATCCGTAAATTTCCCTTCTTTCTGAGCGGCTAACGCTTTCTGATGTGATTCCAAAGCGAACTCATCCTGCGCATCACGGCTAATTTTAAACTGCTGAGCTACCTGCTCGGCCGTTAGCCCCATACCGATATAATAATCGGGGTGTGTTTTGGCAATTTCGTAGTTAAGGGCCGTTTTCCAGCCCATAACTGGTACCAAAGACATTGACTCGGTACCTCCGGCAATAATACAATCCGCCAGGCCGGCGTGAATCTTAGCAGAGGCTATAGCAATGGCTTCCAGACCAGAACCACAATAGCGATTGATGGTCATACCCGGTACGCTGTTTGGCAGTGATAATAAAGCAATGTAGCGGGCAATCTGCATTCCCTGTTCAGCTTCGGGCACGGCATTACCCACAATTAGATCTTCTACACGGACTGGGTCAAGATTAGGAATCTGGCTCAGCAAATGTTTGATAACGTCAGCCGCCATATCATCAGGGCGGGTGAAACGGAGACCTCCACGCGGGGCTTTACCTACGGCGGTTCGGTATCCAGCTACAATGTACGCATCCATATTTTTCTTGATTACTGATTTAGCAGGAAACTCTACTCTACAAACCTATCACGAACGGGAATAATTACAAACTTATATAAAATTGTTATGCAAGCATACTATTAGCTTTCCGGAAAATTAACCGCATACTATATTACAAAAAAAGCTGCTCCAACGAGCAGCTTTTAATCAATATTGGCAAAACGTATTTACGAAGTCAGTAATCAGAAGTGCCGGTCGCCTGCTTCGCGCTTACCAAGCATGACGGCTCCTACCATAGCAACTAAGAAAAGTATCGATGCCAGCTCAAAGGGCAGGATATAATCATTGTATAGTAGTAGCCCCAGGTTCTCAACCAACCCTGTTTTAGCATTGAACGCAGTAGCACTGTATGTGGGTACCTGAGCACTTTTTGCCCGGAATATAGTGATCAACATAACCATCAATATGCCACCCATCACGACCGAAATCATCTTGGTAACATTCGTTTTTGACTCCTCATCTTCTCTCCGAAGGTTCAAAAACATAATGGTGAACAGGAACAGCACCATGATAGCCCCGGCATAAACAATGATGTTGACGGCTGCCAGAAACTGAGCATTCAGCAATATGTAATGACCTGACAGACAGAAGAATGTAGCGATGAGGGCCAAAACGCTGTATACCGGATTACGCGCCGTAACTACACCGATAGCACTGAAAAGCGTGATGGCAGTCAGGACCAGAAACAAGTATCCGGTGGGGGTAAGGGCTTTAAAAAAGTCAATTGTCTCAGTCATGAATTCTTAGTCATTATAAGGATAACCTAACATCATCATCAAATGACAATAAACTAGGTAGCAGCCCGTGTCAGGCTAGGTTCGGTAGGCGTAGTATTTACTTCAGAATTATTAGCCCGGATATAACGGTCATCCATTTTTTCAACCAGCCGGTCTTTACCGTAAATCACTTCGTCACGCTCCTGAAAAACCGGAACCATGCGGTCGTGGCGGAGGTAAACTGCCTGCTTCGGGCAAGCCTCTTCACATAGTCCGCAGAAGATGCAACGCAGCATGTTGATTTCGTAAACCGCAGCGTACTTCTCCTCCCGGTATAGGGTCTCCTCCCCTTTTTCTCGCTCAGCAGCTACCATCGAGATTGCTTCTGCCGGGCAGGCAACAGCGCATAAGCCGCAGGCGGTACACCGCTCCCGACCCTGCTCATCCCGTTTCAGAATATGATGCCCCCGGTAGATGGGCCCAAGGTATTTTTTAACTTCCGGGTATTGAATAGTCGGTTTCTTACGAAAGAAGTGGCTGATCGTAATACCAAGCCCGCTAATAATAGCAGGCAGGTACATCTTTTCGGCCAGCGTCATTTCTTTATTACTGACCTGTTTAGAGCGATTAGTTAGCTGCATTTTTTTCAGTTTTTACCAGATAACCGGCATGAACGGCAAACGTATTGACTTTAAACGACACCCGGCCGCATTACTTCCCGCTTTGGTGCGCGGGCGTTTGATACAATTACCATACCAATCATGGTAATGGCAATAATCCAGGTTGAATACTTGAAATCATACAACAGACCGGCTCCCGTTATCACTACATTCAGGATTGCCAACGGTATGAATGTTTTCCACCCCAGGTTCATTAGCTGGTCATAACGGAAACGAGGTAACGTCCACCGAACCCACATGAAAAAGAAAATGAAGAAGAAAATCTTGGCGAAGAACATAACGATACCAATAGCTGTGGCCACATTATGTCCAGCGATAATACCCAGCGAGTTCTCTAACGCTCCGCTTATTTCACTCATGAACGGGTAATGAAATCCGCCGAAATACAGGGCCGATATAAAAGCCGATGAAACAAACATGTTGATGTACTCCGCAAACAAATAGAATCCGAGTTTCATTGAACTGTATTCAGTGTGGTAACCACCAATGAGTTCTGTTTCGCACTCCGGCAAATCGAAGGGCGTACGGTTACATTCCGCAAAAGCGCAGGTCAGGAAGATTATGAAGCCTAATGGCTGGGTGAAGATGTTCCACTCGAAAAAGGTAGCCTGCTCATCAATGATAGCCCGTAGCGACAGTGACCCTGTCATCATCAGAATAGCAATAAGCGAAAGGCCAAGCGCGATTTCGTAGCTGATATTTTGTGAAGCGGCCCGAATGGCGCCAAGCAACGAGAACTTGTTGTTCGATGCCCATCCACCTACCATAACCCCGTATACACCCAGCGACACCACACCAAAAATATATAGCACACCGATATTAATTTCGATAGCCTGAACCGGAATAGCGTAATCACCGAATCGTATAGTGTCTCCAAAAGGAATGACCGCACTCGACATAAGCGCAGTAAGCATGGCCAGACAGGGACCCAGGATAAATAGCCATTTGCTGGCCTGTGCCGGGATAAAGTCCTCCTTAAAAAACATTTTTCCGCCATCGGCCAGAGGTTGTAACAAGCCCCAGGGACCAGCCCGGTTAGGACCAATACGGTCCTGTAAAAAAGCAGCTACTTTTCGCTCGCCATACGTAGAATAGGCAGCAATGGTGAGGGTTATCACAAAAATAATCAGGATAATCAGCCCCTTTACGAGCAATACGGTTAAATCCATTTTTAAGCGTTTTCAGTTTTTCTGGTGGCTTGTAAAGTCTATCCACCGTTTTTGTTGACCACCTACCAGCTCTAATCAACTAGTATAGTCTAAACCTAATCATGGTTCGGGCGTCAGGGCAGACGGCAATGTTTTTGCAAAACGTTCGGGTGGTAAGGGCTCAATTCCTAACTGTGATACATCCCGTTCGTCGGGAATTTCTTTGTATTCAGCAGCCGCCAGACGTTGGCCAAAACTTGGCTTGATAGCATCAGCCCGGTACTTATTGGCAGAAATGACTGAACTACGCGATATTTTGGTTGGCCCTTCGATGGTCCAGTCGCTGGTTTTCTTGGTGTCAAACCGGCAAGTGTTGCAAATAAATTCTATCACCTCACTCCATTCGTTTTTCCGGGCCGTTACTCGAATGACCTCTTCACCACGATACCAAAGCGTCACTTTACCCGAACAGGTTGGGCAGTTGCGATGTGCATCAACAGGCTTAGAAAACCACACCCTATTTTTGAAGCGATAGGTTTTATCCGTTAGGGCTCCTACCGGGCATACGTCAATCACATTACCGGAGAAATCATTATCAATCGCTTTCTCGATGTACGTTCCTATTTCAGAGGCATCACCCCGACCCAACACACCGTGTACCCGTTTGTTAGTAATCTGGTCGGCCGTGTAAACACATCGGTAGCACAGAATACAACGGGTCATGTGTAGTTGAATGTACGGACCAATGTCCTGCTTTTCGAACGTACGGCGGTCTTCTTCGTATCGAGTTGTTACTTTCCCGTGGTCAAAGGCGAAGTTCTGCAAGTCGCACTCCCCAGCCTGATCACAAACGGGGCAGTCGAGCGGATGATTTAGTAACAGGAACTCCACAACCCCATTGCGAGCTTCGATCACCTGCGGATTCGTTTCATTCTCGACAACCATGCCATCCTGTACCGCTGTCAGGCAGGATGCCACCAGTTTGGGCATTGGACGCGGATCTTTAGCTGACCCGGCAGCTACCCGAACCAGGCATGCCCGACATTTACCACCGCTACCTTTCAACGGCTCGTAGTAACACATAGCCGGAGGAGCTACGGCGGGGCCAATTTTACGGGCTGCCTGTAGAATAGTTGTTCCTGGCTCTACCTCAACGTCAATTCCGTCAATAGTGACTTTCAATAATTGCGGCTTTACTTCTTCCATATAGTATACTGTAGCTTCCCAGCCACAAATCAATCAGTAGAATTGGCCTGTAAAGCCAGAAAAGTCTAAACCAACGCCATTTCGCCCCGATAAACAGCACCCGGTTGCGTTGCTTCGATTGGGTTGTCAATGTGCCACTGAAACTCCTCCCGGAAATGCCGGATAGCACTAGCCACTGGCCAGGCAGCCGCATCGCCCAAGGGGCAAATAGTATTTCCCTCAATTTTAGAGGCTACATCAACCAGTAAGTCAATATCCTGCTGATGACCATGTCCATACTCAATTCGGTGCAGTACTTTCTCCATCCAACCCGTTCCTTCACGACACGGACTACACTGACCGCAGGATTCGTGGTGATAGAACCGGGAGAAATTCCAGGTATTACGAACAATGCAGGATGTTTCGTCAAATACAATGAATCCACCCGACCCCAACATGGTACCCGTCTTGAAGCCTCCCTCCGATAGAGATTCGTAGGTCATCAGGCGTTTATCGCCGTTCTCCAGCGTGAGAGCCAGATTGGCCGGTAGGATTGGAACCGATGAACCACCGGCTACCAACGCTTTAAATTTATGACCGGGGCGGATACCTCCACACCATTCATCGGCATAAATGAAATCTTCCACCGGAACGCCGAGGTCAATCTCATACACACCCGGTTTGTTGATGTGGCCTGATGCTGAAATAAGCTTCGTACCGGTACTACGTCCGATACCGATAGCGGCATAAGCATCACCCCCATTGTTAACAATCCAAGCCGCTGTGGCGATAGACTCCACGTTATTGACAACGGTTGGGCGCTGGTATAATCCTTTCACAGCCGGAAACGGCGGCTTGTTTCGTGGATTTCCACGTTTGCCCTCCAGCGATTCGAGTAGCGCAGTTTCTTCACCGCATATGTAGGCACCACCACCGGGCTGAACGATTAACTCAAGGTCATAGCCAGAACCCAGAATATTCTTACCTAAGAACCCTTTCGCTTTCGCTTCGGCAATGGCTTTTTCGAGGATACGAATGACGTACATCAGTTCTCCCCGAACATAAATGAAGGACTTGTTGGCGCCCAATGCAAACGATGAGATAATCATCCCTTCAATAAGCAGGTGCGGAAGATTCTTCATCAGATAGTGGTCTTTGAACGTACCCGGCTCTGATTCATCGGCATTACACACCAGATAACGGGGAACCCCCTCCGGCTTGGCCAGAAAACTCCACTTCATGCCCATTGGAAAACCGGCACCACCCCGACCCCGAACGCCCGCTTTTTTAACCTCCTCTACAATGGCTTCAGGAGTCATTGTTTTAATGGCTTTTTCTACGGCCGTGTAGCCACCCTGTTTTCGATAAACATCGAAGGTTTCAATACCCGGAACGTCAATATATTGGGTTAAAATCTTAGTAGCCATGTATGAAATTATTTCGACAATTCGTCAATGATTTCGTCCACCTTTTCATTGGTCAGGTGCATATAATACTTCTCCCGAATCTGAAACACAGGTCCCATACCACAGGCCGCCAGGCATTCCACTTCTTTAAGTGTAAACTGTCCATCTACGGTCGTTTGGCCGGTATCAACGCCAAGCCGTTGTTTCAAATGAGCGTATACCTCCTCCCCGCCCATCAGGCAACAGGGTCCGGTTCGGCAGTACTCAATGACGTGTTTGCCCACCGGACTAAGGTGATACATCGTATAGAACGAAGCCACCTCGTATACTTCAATTGGCAGGATATCGAGCATCCGGGCTACGTAATCCATTCCCTCCGGACTTGTCCAGCCTTCCTGTTCCTGCAAGAGGTGCAGGAGTGGCAATAAAGCCGATTTCTGTTTACCTTCAGGATACCAGTCGATGATTTCACTGGCTCTAGTCAACCGGTCAGGTGTGAATTGAACAGATTTATTTAGTTCAGTTGTCATAGTTTATTGGCGGATTTATGCGTCCAGTTCACCCGCGATGACGTTCATGCTACTCAGAATTACGATAGCGTCGGACAAGGTTAACCCTTTGCACATTTCGGGATAAGCCTGGTAATAAATGAAGCACGGCCTGCGAAAGTGTAGTCGGTAAGGAGCGCGGCCACCATCACTAATTAAATAGAATCCTAACTCACCATTTCCGCCCTCAACAGCGTGATATACTTCACCAACCGGTGCATCTATTTCACCCATCACTATCTTAAAGTGATAAATGAGGGCTTCCATGTTTTTGTATACTTCCTGCTTTGGAGGCAGGTAATACTGAGGAGCATCGGCGTAGTAGGGGCCTTCGGGAAGGTTATCCATGGCCTGTTGTATGATGCGCAGGCTCTGCCACATTTCCTCGTTTCTGACCATGAACCGGTCGTACGTATCACCACTTTTCCCGACTGGGATATCGAATTCAAAGTCCTCGTAGGATGAATATGGATTCATAACCCGTACGTCGTAATCCACACCCGCTGCGCGGAGGTTTGGTCCGGTAAAGCCATAACTCAGTGCCCGCTCTGCGGAAATGGCTCCTACGTTAACAACCCGATCCATAAAAATCCGGTTGCGGTTGAAGAGGTTCTCAAATTCACGAAGTACTTTGGGAAAACGAACCAGCAGTTCTTTGATTTTTCGAATGGCAGTGGGCGACAAATCACGCTCCATCCCTCCAATACGGCCCATATTGGTGGTCAACCGTGCTCCGCAAACCTCTTCATATATTTCGTAAATATTCTCCCGTTCCTGATAAATGTAGAGAAAGCCCGTAAATGCTCCCGCGTCAACACCCAGAATACCGTTGCAGATAAGGTGGTCAGAAAGCCGGGCCAGTTCCATCATGATAACCCGAATGTATTGGGCCCGTTTGGGAATGTCGATACCCAGTAACTTCTCGACCGTCATGTGCCAGCCCATATTATTGATGGGTGACGAACAGTAGTTCATCCGGTCGGTAAGTGTCGTAATCTGGTAAAAAGGCCGACGCTCTGCTATTTTCTCGAACGCCCGATGGATATAGCCAATCGTTTGTTCACCCGACACTATTTTCTCGCCATCCATTTGTAGGATGTTCTGAAAAATACCGTGCGTGGCGGGATGAGTAGGTCCGAGGTTGAGCGTCGTTAGTTCATTGACGTACTGGACCGGTCCCTGTTCGGCAGGAAGATTATTTTTTGTAATATCAAGTTCTTCAGAAACCATAGGTAAAGAGCGAAAGTGTGAATGAGTAAATGAGTGGCAAACCGTATCCTAATCGCTCTGGCTCACCTTTCACCCCTTCACCAGTATTTATCGTCCAAATAACGCGTCTATTTTGTCTTCACGGGTACTATCTTCCAGTGGGTATTCTTTTCGCATGGGATAGTAATCCATTTCTTCCATATTCAAAATCCGGCGCAGGTCAGGATGCCCGTCGAAGATAATCCCGAACAGGTCGAAGGTTTCACGCTCCATCCAATTCGCACTGGCAAACATGGATGTTAGGGTTGGAATGTGGACATCGTCGGCCGGTAAATAGACTTTGATGCGTAGTCTGAAATTGTTCATCAGGCTATGGACGTGGTAGACAACACAAAACTCTTTACCCACAGAATCAGGGTAGTGAACAGCGGTTATGTCCGTCAAAAAGCCAAACTGAAAAGTTGAGTGACCTTTCAAATAGGTAAAAACAGGGATGATCTGCTCCCTGCTGGTAGAGAACGTGAGCAAATCATACGGGTCGTCAAAATCACTGACGTTTTCGCCAAACTGGGTAATTATCGTCTTTGCAACCTCTTCGTTTGTCAGCATTTTCAATGAATAAATGGATGAGCAATCAATCGACAAAAGGACTAGTTGCTCATGTTCCGCTAAAAGACAATTCAACTACTGAATGCTATACGAATTCAACAGTTTGGTGTATTCGTCCGTGTTGCGCCGACGTAGTGATTCGTTCCTAGCTAATTCCTGGACCTGCATCACACCGTCCAGAATCTGTTCTGGACGAGGTGGGCAACCGGGTACATACACATCGACGGGAATAATCCGGTCAATACCCTGCAATACACTGTACGTATCAAAAATGCCACCACTCGACGCACAGGCACCAATAGCTATTACCCAGCGGGGTTCAGCCATTTGCAAATAAACCTGTTTTACGATAGGTCCCATTTTTTTGGCTATTGTGCCAGCTACGAGCAGCATATCGGCCTGCCGGGGCGAAAAACTGGGTCGCTCAGACCCAAAACGAGCCAAATCGTAATGCGAAGCCATAGTTGACATGAATTCGATACCACAGCATGAGGTGGCGAACGGGAGTGGCCAGAGCGAGTTAGCACGGGCCATTCCTATTATTTTGTCGAACGATGTAGCCGAGAAACCTGGACCATCATAACTCGCAGGGGCTTCGGCCAGCTTAATATCTGTTTGCATAAGAAATGTTGTAACGGGTTGCTATAACTTTAACGAATAAACAGGGCCTAAAATTCATTAGACCGGCTTATTCCCAGTTCAAAACCCCCTTACGAATGATGTAATAAAATCCTGCCAGAAGAAGTCCCATAAACAGGACCATCTCAATGAAACCGGTCATGCCCAGTCCCTTGAAATTCACGGCCCAGGGGTACAGGAAGATCACCTCGACATCGAACAATACGAACAGGATAGCAATCAGAAAGTACTTAATAGAGATAGGGGTCCGGGCATCGCCCTGCACCGGAATACCGCATTCGAATGGATCATCTTTTTTCTGGCTATGCCGCTTGGGGCCGATAGAATGGGTGACGACCATAGTCGTAATGATAAAACCAAGTGCCAGACCAAGTTGAATCAATACTGGAATGTAATCTGCCGGGAGATAAGTCGCATTCATAGTTAAGCTGACGATAAAACGCAAAGGTACGCACAAACTAGTTTTTCTACGTAGGGTAGGCTATCTGCTCACGTAGCGTGTAAAACTGGTCAAAAGTACGATAAGCCCCGCGTTTTATCAACTGATATGCGCTAGTTTAGACTGTCTAAAAAGCCAGAAGCCTTTTCGGAGAAAAGGCTTCTGGCAGTAAAACAGCGATAAAATTCTACCGACTGATAATAATGCGTTTCGACACGTCAAATCCTGCCGAACGCACGCGAACCAGATAAACGCCCTGCGCTAATCCAGATAAATCAATTGATTTTCGTTCATTCAATAGCGGGACTATGCTTGAAAATAAAGGCTGTCCACTCAGTGAGAATACTTCCACATTTGCATTCGCCAAATCCTCTAGTGTTTCTATCGTAACGACTCCGTCTACTGAAGGATTTGGGTAGATACTCAATCCCCCATTAGAGCGATCAAATATGAAGGCCTGAGGGGTGCTATAATCTGAATAGCAAGTCAGGTTGTTGCCGTTTGCAAGCGAAAACGTAGTTTTTGCCCGTGCCAAATAATTAGCCGAAACAATCACCTTTATTACTGCACTGTTCTGTGGAATAACTTCACCCGCCCGTTGCCAATCGAATAAATCGGGTTGACCACCGGTTGGTGTGGGCAAAACAGCCTGTAGGGTATAAGCACCAATTTGAGCAATGCTCGGCGTTGGCACCTTAGGACGAACCGTGAGGCTTATGCTAGCTGGCTGGGGAGACTTACACCCGTATACATTAACTGCCTGTAAGGAGTAAGTGCCGGCCTTATTCAATGTGATTGTTTTGCTAATAATGCTCGTTGTGCTCAAGCTCCAAACCCCGGTACTATTCATGGATGTGTTAGCAATGATCGACAAGCTAGAGTCGGCACAGATTTGCTGCTGATTATCGACCACTTTGCCGGGATTACTGACTAACGAAATAGTTGGGGTTACTGGCTGAATCGGGTTTTGCACGTCAAGGGCGGGCGAAAGGTAGGTGTTCCCTGTTCTGTCCTTCAGAATTGCCCTGTACACGCCAGATTTGTTAACAACGATGCTTCTGGTTGTCTGACCGGAGTTCCATCTGTATGAATTGTACAAATTAGGCAATGTGAGGGTCAAACTGTTATTGGTAGTTCCACATGCCACTGTAACGACCGGTTGTGGAAGGGGTGGCAGTGGACGGGAACTAGCAAAAAAAACAGCGTTCAGACTCGCCAACCAAGCCTGAGCCAGATCGTTTAACCCTTTGTCTCCCGGATTATTCGTCGCTCTATTGCCGAAATGCACCTCATCAAAACGCGGAATTTGAATATTATCCGTAAAGGGACCAGCGAAAACGTTGTTATTATACGTATTGATTACGTCATTTTGGGCCTGAATAATGTCCTGACTTACTTGCCCAAGGTTGTACGAGGATCTTGCCAGTACCCAGGCAGGATAACGCTCCGTATCAGACCGCGTTTTATTGACAATGTACTGCATGTCATTCGCATAGGCTTGCCGGGTGGAGTGTAATGGGATGTTATCCGTTTCTCCCTGTTGCCAAAGCACTGCTCTTAGTCCCTGTAGGGAACAATAGTATCGGAGGGCAATAACAAGGTTAGCATAAGGCATTCCAGCGGGAAAATTTTCGTCTGGTGTTCCCATGGCAAAGATGTTCTTTGCGGTAATTCCATCAGCACTATCATGCCAGTTCTTGATGGTAGTCCCTGCCCAGGCTGTGTTGATAAAGAGTACGGGTACTCCATACTGTTTTACGAGCAAATCGCCCAATGCTCCCCAACACCAGGCGCTCTGCCCACGGGGGCCAATGAGTGATGTAGCAGTGAGTTGCTGAAAGGTGGGTGCGGGCGGATCGGCTAGTGAGTTGGCCATGCTGTTATCATACGACACACAGTTTACCCGGTCATCAACGGCCCCTACGGCCCCGTAGTTTTGAAAACCCTGCGCATTGGACTGCCCCGTTATGATAAATACCTCTCCGATTCCAACTTTTCGAACCACATCGGCACTAACAACTTTTCCACCGGCAAAAGCTTGTACCTCCAGTCTATACCAGCCTCCTTTCGCACGTATCGATCCCTGAAATATGCCTCCCTGTGGATTCCGTTGAATGGTAACCCAGTTTGTATTCAGACCCTGGCCCGTTTCTTCAACTTGTACGCGTGCCTGCACACTATCTACCGGCTGATAAATACTTCCTGACAAATAAATTGTACTTGTATTGTCGTTTTCGCGCTGAAAAATAGCCCGGCTTTCAGGATAGGTTATTTTGATTACGGGTTCGTTACTCTGAGCAAATCCACTTTTCTTAAATAAGATCGGACTCAGCAGGCACAGATTTAATAAAATGTAGCGGTTGCGCATTTTTTATTTATCAATAGCTATATATCATTTGGTTACCCTCAAATGATAGTAACTGCAAAAACCAGACCTGTACCAATCAATAATCGAAGTATCTCAATACAAGCAACAGTCCCGGTAAAATGCAAATTCTAAGCTGATATATATGATTAAACGGTCGGTCAACAATTAATATTACAAGCCGAGACTAATTCGTTTGGCAACATCAAAATTAGTCGCCTGCACCCGTATTATATATTGCCCTGGCGGCATACTCGTTAGTGAGAGAACCTTGCGGTCGTCAAACAAGGGGACAGTTGTTGTCAGCAGCACTTGCCCAGTCAGGCTATATATCGTTATGGATGCATTTGTCAGGTTTTGTTCTGTCTCCAGCGTTAAAATTTTGTCCGGATTAGGGTTAGGGTATATGCTTAACCCTTTGTTGTTGGGATCTACGGTAAATAACAACGGCGTAGATGGTAGTGAAAAGCAGGTCAGCGTAGGGGAATAAACAATGGAAGAGCGGGCCGTGTAAGACCCTGTCTTACTGGCTTTAATAGCCCCTGTATCAAACCCTAACAACGTATTATCAACAGACCATCGAAACTGAGTGCCATTCGTAGACGCAATAGCCTGGATTGTGTAGGTACCAATAACGTTTATTGTTGGTGGTGCTGGTAACGGCTTTAGTTCCACTGATGCAATCCCTGCCTGTGTCGATATACAGCCATTTGCATCCTGCACTCTGGCAGAATATGTTCCTGCCTTGTCTGCTGTGATTTGCGGGGTTGATTCACCCGTGCTCCATGATACAGAATAAGGCCCTTCTACCCGCAGCGTTACCTTATCACCATCACAGATAACGGTTGAGGGATTGGCCAAGATAGTGGGCGTTGCTGGTAACGCATTGACTTTAACCGCAACAACAGGCGAGTAGGTTGATATACAACCATTTTGATCGCGGGCTTGTACGCTGTAGTTGCCAGACCTGTTGACGCTAATCGACTTCTCTGTCTGACCGCTGGACCAAACAACCCCTACAGGACTACTAGCATTTAACGTGACACTATTTCCTTCGCAAAAGGTAGTTGCCCCCGTGGCCGATACGGTAGGTATTTGTGGTAATGGATTTACCTGCACGGTAACTGCGTCTGATTGAACTGATGTGCAGCCAAATTGATTGGTTGTACGTACGGCAAAATTTCCTGATTGATTCAGCGTGATGGCTTGACTGGTCTGACCACTGGTCCACACATAAGCTACATTTTGTGGAGCCGTTAACGTGACCGTCCGATCAGCACAGAATACGGTAGATCCGCTGGTTGCAACAACCGGTTTTACCGGCACTGGATTAGCCGTCACTATAACAGTATTCGACTGCGCCGATGTACAACCATTCTGGTCCGTAACGGTAAGGAAATAAGCGCCCGAAGTAGTAGCAGTTATCACTTTACCATTTTGTCCACCAGTCCAGTTGTATTGGACATTATCATTGCTGACCTGCAATGTTGTGTTATCGCCCTGGCAGAATGTTGTTGGCTTATTATTCGTAACAACCGGCGTTTGAGGAAGTGGATTAACGGCGAGGGTAATTGTATTTGACGTAAAATCACACCCACTAGCATCCTTATAACGAACGAAGTAAGTTCCTGCTGTAGTGACGGCAAGTTGTTGGGTATTGCCTACATTGGCATTATCCTGTTGGTTTACCCAGGTTACGTTATTATCATAGTTTGTGGTAAGTGCTAAACTACTACCAACACAGATCGATGCCGGACGATTATCAACCACAGCAATTGTTGGTGGCGCATTTACACTGATCCGACTGGAATAGAACGTGTTGCCCCGTGCATCCTTAACCTTTACCTGATAAACTCCAGATCCTTTCGTAATCGTGCTCCCAGATTCTCCTGAGTCCCACAGTATCGTTGGATAATTACCAGCTACACTTATTTTTAAATTGTTATTGCCAGCACATTCAACGGAAACTGTCGGCGTTGGTGCTGGGGCAATAGGCGTAGAATTTTGAAAAAACGCATCAGTCATGCTGGCATTCCAGGCGTTTGCTACTTCAACAAGTCCATTAAAGTCAAAGTGTAAACCTTCGGCTTCATTGAGGGGAGGACGCTTGCGGGGTATCTGAATACCATCTGTATTTGGCCCAGCAAAGACATTAGGAGTAGAGTCAATAACCTGGTTTTGTGCAGCGATTATGGCGGCATCAGTACCGCCAATAAAATCACCATAACTAACCCTTGATACAACCCACGACAGTGTTTGATTATAATCCTGTCGGGTCTGGTTGATAACAAATTTCAGATCGTTCACATAATCCTGCGTTGGCGTATTGATCAAATTATCAGCTTCTCCCTGATGCCAGAGTACAGCCCGAACTCCCAGCATATTCGTATAGAACTGGAGCGACAACTTCAAATTAATGTACGGTTGTCGGGGGCCATACGGTTCTCCTATATATACGCTATAAGCGGTGCCACCTTCTGGAGCACTTTCACGCCAGTTCCTAACAGCTGTGCCGGCAAAACCAGCATTGAAAAACAGGACGGGTACCCTTAGTCGTTTGACTAAGTTATCGCCTAATTGCCCCCAGCACCAACTCCCTACCCCTCGTGGTGCAATGTTGAATCCCGGAGTGTTATCCAATCTAGTAAAAACAGGTTTTTGTGGATCAGCGGGAAACCCATTTCCATAACTATCATTTACGCAGTTAACCAGATCATTTTGTGGATTAGGAGCGTTCTGATGGATTCCCTGAGCGTTGGACTGGCCGGCAATGACAAAAACCTCGCCAATACCAACGCGCTCTACAATAGTTGTACCACCAACTTGCTGGCTTCCATTCATGGCTCTGACTTCCAGATTATACCATCCCCCTGTTCCTGATAAATCACCCGCATACACTCCTCCTGTTGGATTAGTTTGAATGGGTTGCCAATCCGTAGCCATTCCGATGCCGTCGCGAACCAGCAAGCGAGCTTCTACACGAGTAAGCGCAGTGGTGTAATAGCCGGTAATTCGGAGCGTAGCCTTATTCGCGTTATCTCGCTGAATAACGGCTCTACTAATTGGAAAAGTGACCTGGATTTGCGCTTTTGCCCAGAAAGAGATAAGTACAAGGAAAGCCGTACTATAAACCCGTAAATAATAATTCATAATAATTCAATACTCAACCAGAGGAACTGCCGATAGACCAATATAATGCATCAGTCTACTGACTCAATTGCCGTCAGGTTTTGCCAGATAACATCTTTTAACTCATTTAAGCCCTTTTGGCTAACTGCCGAAAGAAATACGACAGGTATTTTATTTGGTATAACTGCTTTAATTTCCTTCATTCTAGCGGCATCAATCAGATCCATTTTGGTTATTCCCAACAAGCGGGTTTTATCCATCAGTTCGGGGTTGAATTCGCGTAGTTCGTTCAGTAATGTATTGTATTCCTGTCGTATATCATCCGACGTAGCCGGAATGAGAAAGAGAAGGATCGAATTTCGCTCTATGTGGCGTAAGAACCGTATTCCTAATCCCTTTCCCTGCGAAGCCCCTTCAATTATACCCGGAATATCTGCTATAACGAACGACTTATAGTCTCTGTATGCTACGACCCCTAAATTAGGGACAAGGGTTGTAAATGGGTAATCGGCAATTTCTGGCCGTGCCTCCGATAAGACCGACAGTAATGTAGATTTTCCCGCGTTGGGAAAACCTACCAAACCAACCTCTGCCAGTAATTTAAGCTCCAGTATTACCCATTCTTCCTTTCCCGCTTCTCCAGGTTGTGCATGATAGGGTGCCTGCTGGGTTGCTGATTTAAAGTGGTCATTACCCATTCCGCCCCGCCCACCAGCAAATAATATTATCTCCTGACCTTCTTCCGTAATTTCCGCTAGTTTCTCACTTGTTTCCGGATCCCGGGCAATAGTACCAAGGGGCACATCCAGTATAACATCCTCTCCCTGCGCTCCGCTTCGTCGTCCGCCTTCTCCCGCTACTCCATTACCCGCTTTAACGTGCTTACGGTATTTTAAATGTAAAAGTGTCCAGAGTTGAGCATTACCACGAAGAATAATATGACCTCCGCGACCACCGTCTCCCCCATCAGGGCCACCTTTTGGGGTATGTTTTTCCCGACGAAAGTGGACCGAACCAGCCCCTCCTGCTCCCGACCTGCCGTTTATTTTTACGTAATCAATAAAATTAGATGAAGCCATATGTTTTTTCTACCTCCCTTCCGACTCGTCAACTTTCTGGCATATTAGCTGAAAAATAGTTTCAATACTGCCAATACCATCAATGGCGACGTACTTACCCTGCTGGTTATAATAGTCGGCAACAGGGGCTGTTTTATCATTGTATTCCTTGACCCGTCGACGAATAAGGTTTTCATTCTGATCATCGGGTCGACCCGACGTTTGTCCGCGTATCAACAAGCGCCGGGTTAGTTCTTCACTATCCACCACAAGCGCAATCATGACCTTTATTTTTGTTTGATGCTGTTCTAACAGGTTATCAAGTGCTTCAGCCTGGGGCACAGTACGGGGGAAACCGTCAAAGATAAAGCCTCCTATCGTCGGATTATCGGTTATTGCCGTTTTATTAGCCGCCTGATTCTCCTCTAATTTACTCTCAATCATGCCAATCACTACCTCATCTGGTACCAGTAGGCCATGATCCATCAATTGTTTTGCTCTCAGACCCAGTTCAGTACCTGCTGCAATTTGTGATCGCAGTAAATCGCCGGTCGACAAATGAACCAGCTTATATTGTTGAATTAGTTTTTCGCTTTGGGTGCCTTTTCCCGCACCCGGCGGGCCAAACAGTACAAGATTCAGCATACGGCTTTTAGAAGGGAGGTCGTTTTAATCAAAAATTGCGCCTGCAAAGGTACGATACCATCAGGAAAATAATAGCTTCTGGAGAAGTTCGTCCTTCGTCTTACCAACCTTAACAACATAAAAGCGTAGGTATCAAACCTACGCTTCTATATCGACAGTCAAAAATTTCTATTACTTACGGGCAGTTTTCTTTTTCACCGGGGCTTTGGCCGCTGGCTTCGAAGGAGTGGGCGCGGGGCCTTCCAGAGCCTTTTTAAAATCTGCATCGTTTGGATCTAATTCCAAAATTTTGTTGAAATATTCCTTTGCCTTTTCGTCATCTTTTTTAGCCAAGTTATACGAAGCTAAGAATTTATACGACGTAATCAGATTCTTTATGTAGCTCTGTTTTTTAGCCGCATCCGTTTCTGCATTGGCCATCTCAATAAACTTCTCGTAAAGCGGTACGGCTGATCCTGTCGATAAGGATACAGTAGATGGATAAGCATAATAATTCGACTGAGCCCGGTAGTAGTAAGCTAATGGGTATGTTTCGCCAGCTGTCTTTTCGACCTGTTGTGCCATTTCTGCAAAGGCTGAATCAGCCCGCAGGAAATACAGCTCCCGTCCCTGACGAATCTGGGCGGTATCCATCGGGGCTGCCGTAGTGTCACGCCCTACCCGGAAACCGTACTGATAATTGGAAAGCCCTTTGAACAGGTAATCATTGTTTAGGGGTTTCTTATCATTTTTGATCGTCTTTGCATAATAGTCAGCCGCCTTATCATAGTTTTTGCTATCGTAGTACAGCTTGGCAATGTCACGATATAGATTGTCAGTCGTATCCAAAGGAGCCGCCTTTTCCAGGTTTACTATACCCAGAGAATCACCTTCGGGCGTTCCCAGTTTTCCGTAAGCACGACCCAGATATTTGTAATCATCATAGATCACTTTCTGGGGAGCTTCTGAGATAAACTTAGTCAGTGATTGAACTGCTTCCTGGTTTTTGCCTAAAGCGCTGTTGGCCCATCCATACATACGATCAATAATTGGGTTGTTTACTTTCCCCTTTAGTTGATCTAAGTAGGAAATTGCTCCTTCATAATCCTGGGCCAGGAATTTATATCGGGCAATATCCAGCAATTGCTCTGGATCGGTTGTACCGCTCGTCTGTACGTATTTTTCGTAGTTCGTGGAGGCACCTTTATAGGCGCGCGAGTTGGCCAGTGCATCGGCTAAAGCCAGATAAGTTGGCGAAAACTGAGGATCGGTCTCGATCGCTTTGTTAAAATACTCCTGTGCTTTCGTATAGTTTTTACCGCGCAGGAATAAACGCCCAATTTTGTAGTTGGCCTCCGCCAGGTCAGGTTTGATAGCCATCGCATTTTCGTACTTGGTGATAGCATTACCGCCATCATTTTTCAGAAAGTAGGCATCCCCCATGGTCATCGGAATTTCCGCGTTCTCATGTTTCTTATCTCTTTCTTCGGCCATCGTCAACAGACGGAGTGCTTCTGCCGGATCGTTCGTTTCTTCTGACAGCGTGTACATTTCAGCCGCCCGAATTAGTACGTCCATGTTTTTACCTTTCGTTTTGGCAACCGCTTCGTCAATTAGCGTTTTGGCAGTGCTACGATCTTTTTTCATCAAGGCCACACCCGCAAGGCCAACATTATTGAGTTGATCCTTGGCATCGGCTGCTGCGCCCTTATCGAAAGCAGCCTTCGCTTTATCTGGCTGACCACTTTTGAGGTAATAATAGCCGAGATAAAATTCGTTCTCTGCGGAAGGTGAACTAGTGGCTAGTTGCGTCAGTGTTTGCTCTGCCTTTGTATATCGTTCAGCCTCCACATCTTTCAGGGCCGTTGCCAAGTCCTGCGCTACCAAAGGAGCTGTCATGGTTGCCCCGACAAACAGGATGGTTAATAGCGATTGCTTCCGGTTGGTCTTCATGTAATTCAAGTTGGAAATTAAATTAAGGTTAATGCTGATTAAACAGTTGACAAAACTAAAAAATTGTGGTTAAACCAAAAAAACTTATTCACTTTGTTAAGTTTATAATCCTATCGTATGGCATTCTGGGCCAAAGGCCTAATTTACGAATAATCAAGGAGCCCGCATCTCTGGTAATATAGTTTATCAGCCCACCACCTAAGCCCGGATGGGTTTCCCGACTCAGTATATACACGGGCCGTCGTAGTGGGTAACGCTGCATTCCCAGGTCTTCCTGAAACGGTTGAAAATAATCGTCCCGTTTGGTTGGCTTTTCTTTGTCCGATACACCCATTACACGCAAATCACGCGCTAATTCAAGAGAAAGAGGTTCATCACTATCACTAATCCAGTTGACACCAATAAACCCAAGTGCCGACGGGTTTTTACGGACAAAATCAATCACTTCTTTGTTCGACCGCGTTGTAAAAATACGCAGTTTATTAATATCTTTCACCGCTAAAGTCTTCAGCATAAACGCCAGATTACTGGAGTTGTTATTGTCGAACACCAGCGTTATAGGTACTGCCTGATTCCCTCCTTTCAGTTGGTCCCAGGTTTTCGTCTTACCGCTGAAAACACTGCGCAGTTCATTCATTGTAATTAGGCTATCGGTATTTGCTTTATTTATAATGAGTGCTACCCCATCTGTCGCAATCTTTTCCGTTACCCCTTTTATTTTCTTTTGATTCAGGATAGCCCGTTCATTTTGATTTAAGGTGCGGGTTACGAATACCATTCGTGCGCTATCTTTGAGCATCATGTTGATTGCTTCCTGCTCCGGTTTATACACTACGTTGAAATGAACGTTCGGGTAAATACCCTCATAGGCAGAAGTAAGCTGCATCACTAACGGCTGAAAAGATTCATCAGCCGCAACAGTAATGGTTCCCTGCGATGGGTTATCAAGCTTTGGTTTGCCTGTACACCCTATCATGAAGGCAATTAATCCAATCAAAACCCAGATGCGATTAGTCATTATGCTGAAAACGTTGATAGGCCCGATACGCTCTGAATGCTCCATATACAATTAGCAGGATGCCCAATCCATACCGAAAAGGTCCTGTTTCAGGTAACATCCCAAAAGACTGAGAGGAGGCAATCAGTGCGATGCCTCCTCCCAGATATGCCAACGCGGCTAACGTTGCAACAATCAACATTAACCGCGTTGAACCATCATTTTGTCTGCGCATACGAATTATTCCAGCGTGAAATTAATTGGCAGGTTGAACTTCACCCGAACCGGACGGCCCGACTGTTTACCTGGCCGCCATTTCGGCATAGCCTGCACAACACGTTTTGCTTCTTCGTCAGTACCAAAACCAAGCCCTTTCAGTACCTGTACGTCCTGAATACTACCGTCAGTATTAACCACAAAACTTACAAACACGCGTCCTGAGATATTGGCCCGCTGAGCAGCCGCCGGATAGCGGAGGTTCTTTTGTAAGTACTGACCGAGGGCCGCCATACCTCCGCTGAACTCAGGCTGTTGCTCTACAACCGTAAAGATTTGCTCTTCTTTCGGAGCTGCTTCTACTGCCTTCTCCACTTTGGTTGGAGCAGCAGTAGCTTCAGGAGCGGCAATCACTTCCTCCGCGTTCGGGTCACCAATCACCGTTTTTTCAGCGGCAACGGCTTCTTTCAGTTCTTCCACCGCTGGCGGGGGAGTTTCTTCCGGTACTTCCTCATCCGGTTTTACCTCCGGTGGCAGGAATTTCACGGTATTAACCTTTGGCACCTCCACCGGTGGCGGTGGTGGTGGCGGGGGTTCATTCGGGTCAATGGGTGGTGGTGGAATTTTCATCAAATCCACCTCATCCATGAATACTTGCTTTTCTTCCGGTGCCAAAGCAGTTAAGATAGTCGGCGTAAGTACACCAAGCGTAAACAGGATACCTCCAATAATTAAGGCACGAGTTACAGCTTTGGGATACGATTTTCGCAGATCATACGCACCATATTCTTTGTTCCGGTGGGCAAACACGATATCATCGAGCGTTGCCTGGGAGTCTAGTTCTGCCATGGTGTTAGATATTTAATTTTGCTTTGTCTTTGAGGAGTGCCTTCTCCGAGTCGGTCAACTCATCAACAAGCGCATACCGCTTTAGCTTTGTGATAGCCATCTCATCCAGCACATCAACCATGTTTTTGTAGGTCGACTCTTTAGTTGGCTTGATAACTACGACAAACTTATCTCCTCCCACTTTCTTGGCATTTTCCAGGAGTGCCTGACGGAACTCGTAGCCATAGCCTACAGTCTTTACTTCGGGGTCTTCATTGGCGGCCTTACCAAAAATGTAGTAGGCCTTGTTATCTTTCCCCAAAAAGACAGTCATTACATTGGATGCCTTAATAGGCTCCGTTTCAACCTTTTCGGTTTTATCCGGCACGTTGAGCGTCATCGAAGATGGCTTGCTCAAGGTAGTGGCCAGAATGAAGAAGGTAATCAGAAGAAATCCTAAGTCAACCATGGGTGTCATATCAACCCGTGTCGATGCTTTCTTCGATCTTACCTTACCACCATCATGTTTACCACCACCACCGCCAGTGTTAATTTCTGACATAGTTTCTTAACAGATTCACGAGGTGAAAATCAAATTTAATTTAGCCCAGGCACTATTTATCGGCAGTCCAACCGGCTGGGGGAGCTTCTGTCCCCGTTATCAGGTTGAATTTGTTGATATTCTGCGCCTGTAGCGTAGCTAACACGTTTTTGAATTCCGGAAATTTGGCGAGATTATCACCTTTTAGCGCAATTCTGAGTTTGTTGTTAGCCTTCCGGGCATTGTATACCCACGATTTCAGTTCATTATTCGCACCTGCACCGGTCGAGTCCGTTGGAATACCAGACTGTTTTACTTTAGCCTGTTGTTCCTTCGGTAGGTTCAGGTACGATTTCAACTGGTTGATGGGCAGACCAAAATTCGACAAAAGAGAAAACTCTTTTTTCTCGGCGTTGGTAAACGAGAGGCCTTTTTCGGCGGCCACATTTTCCAGAGTAGCAATGCGCGTATTCTGGTTGTCGGTGCCGAAGTAGACTTTCCCATCTCTGCCAAGACCAATGGTCATGATATCGTTGTCCGGAACTTTAATTCCGGAGATGGACGAGGGCGTTTCAATCGCTGCAGCATCCTGCGACCGGAACTGGGCCGTTAGGATAAAGAACGTTAGCAACAGAAACGCTACATCGCACATTGCCGTCATATCCACGGAGGAACTGGCGCGTTTTATTTTGACTGCTGGCATAAGTTACTTTGTTTCTCCTGCCTGAATGAACAGGCAGGTGGGTTAAATTACATCAACGATGCTGGCTCGACTAATAGTGAGCAGCAAAGTTTTGCTGGATGCTCAGACCGATCTCATCAATGTTGTAGGTCAGCGTATCAATCCGACTCGTGAAGTACGAATACATGATGGTAGCAATAGCAGCTGTACCAATTCCAAGTGCCGTGTTTACAAGGGCCTCAGATATACCCGTTGACAACGCACCTGTATCTGGCTGACCCGTAGCACCCATGGCTGCGAAAGCGCGAATCATACCAAGTACCGTACCAAGCAGGGCGATCAGAGTAGAAACCGAAGCCAGCGTTGCAATGATAGTCAGGTTCTTTTCCAGCATTGGCAACTCAAGCGTGGTAGCTTCTTCTACTTCTTTTTGTAGGGCTACCAGCTTCTGCTCTTTGTCTAACTGGGTGTCATTAGCCAACTGCTGATATTTCACCAGAGCCATTTTAACGACATTACCAATCGAACCTTTCTGACGATCACACTCCTGAATGGCAGCCGCCACTTCGTTACGGTCAAGCTGGCTTTTAACTTTCCGAACGAAATCGTCAATAGAGCCCGAACCGTTTGCGCGACCAATAGTGATGAACCGCTCAATAGAGAAGACCAGTACCGTCAGAAAACAGGTAAACAGAATTGGTACGATGAATCCTCCTTTGTAAACGGTACCGAAGTAATCGCCTGGGAGAGGTTCTTTCGAGTTGTCGCCTTCCTGGAAGTGGCTGCCATCACCGAAAACGAACATGTACGTCAGGATACCGATGATCAACAGAATCGGGATCACAAACGCGGGGTTAAGACCGCTTGACTGCTTTTTGGGTGCCGGTGCTTTGGCGGGTGCTGGAGAAGGAGTTTGTGTTTTCATTGGAACTGGACTGTAGGGTTAAAATTAAAAGTTGGTTTACCCGGTAAAAAAAGTGAAAAATTTAGACTCTTTCGGTTTGATCAGCTAAATATTTAATAGAAATACTGTCAAACCTCCACAAAAATATGTGTTTTCCGCTAAAAACCACACAATTCTATTTATCAAATGTTTCACCCTTATTGTAGTCCAACAATAAATACTTGGACTTAACTCACTCTTACTAAAAACCTTGACCCATTTATTCAGTAGGCTAAATCATTGTTCCTCAACCATAACACACAAACTTTTTTGTCATCCAGAGGCTTTTTTCGGGGTAATCAGGGGGGTGTGTAGCGCATAAAATAATTGTTAATAATGTGAAGTGAGCCATTTAGAGAGGCCTCACTATTTATTTTCAAGTAGATGCAAAAAGCCAGTAAATTCCACATCACGCTCGGAAAAAACATAAAAACTACGTTGCTTATTCGCCAATTGAAGATACTTCGCAGGAAGTGAATCGGAAAGAGTGATCTACAGTAAGACCAGTATATGACTTCTACAATAGCTGTATGTAAACAGGGAGTATCCGTATTTGCCGTAGCCTGCAATCATGTCATTATATACTGCTTTACTGTAGGACTTACCCAAATCATTTGCTGGCTTCATATTGATGTACCTACTCTGCCCCTGCCCCAATCGAGACGGTATTACCCGGTCTTTTCTTCAATAGTATCTCTCCATTAGTGCATAGCTGATTATGCTACGGATGGAAAAATTTGGCTGTCCCTTAACATTATGGTAATATTAGCACACAGAATATTTATTCGAAAAAGCACATTTCAAGTAGATAATACAGATTTTTATATACGTATTTCAGCTAAAAATAGTATCATACAGGGTTTTTATAAACCAGCACAACGATGGGCTGAAAGAAATTTTTATCTAAAAATTACAACTTGATAACATTTAAATAATATTAGCGTACTATTAAGATAACATTTGGTGCTGATGATGACGGTGAAAGCCGGGCACGGGTGTGTTTATTATTCTTCTCAAACACATTGAAGTCATGAAAAAGATCATTCCTCTTCTCATGCTGGCAGGCTTCCTGGCAATGCAAGTCTACGCTGCACCCATCACAACGAAAGGGCCGAAAACGCCAAAGGCAACGGTGACGCTGGAGCAGCAGTTGGCAAAGTACATTTCTTATCCCGATGTGCTCAAATCAACACAACAGACAGGTATTGTTGTAATTCAGTTCCGGGTAAATAGTGCCAGTGAACTTTGTCAGCTGGAAGTTTTCAGTCAGAACGACAAGCTGAATCATACACTACTTCGCCAGCTAACGGGCAAAAAACTACCAGGTTATGGTAGTATTGGGCTGGAACTCTACACCGTCCGGCTCCATTTCCAGCGGGGCTGAACCCCAACTGAGCAAATAAAATGATAGAACAACGGCTTCGCCAAACTTTCTAAAGTTTGACGAAGCCGTTGTTCTATAGGCGTTATACGGAGCGAGCAGACTTTAAGCCCGTACGAAAGCTCACTTTTTCAATTCAGCCGTAAATTCGGCATAGGCTAACTCTAATGCATGCAAAGCGTCTGTCAGCCCACTCGTATCATTTACTTTTAATTTACCCTCTGCCATGCGGGCAATATCAGCCATGCGGGCTACACCAATTGTACCGGCACTGCCTTTCAGTGTATGCAGGTTACTTTTCACGGTTGGAATATCGCCTAGCGCATAGGCCGATAATGCTCCGCTAACCAAAGAATCTGCTTCCGTTACAAACTCTTCCATGATACTATCTACCAGTTCCTGACCACCAATGTCGCGGAGTTGCCCAACAATTTCGGCGTCGATAATAGGGAGCTGGGTTTCGGGAGCTTTTGGCGGTGTTTTAGGCGTTGGCGAGGACACTGTGACTAGCTGCGGCTGGCGTTTAGCCCGGTTAGCATCCGTCAGTTCTTTTACTTTAGCTACCAGACTCTGGGCACGGATTGGCTTAGCGATATAATCATCGAGCCCCTGGCTGATAAATCGTTCGCGGTCCTCTTTCATGGAGTAGGCGGTCATAGCCACAATAGTAGGCAACGTACTACCAAACTGTTCGCGCAGGTGCCGGGTGGTTTCTACACCATCCATATCCGGCATCTGGATATCCATAAAAATGACGTCGAATCCCTCAAATTCCCCCTTTTCTTTGCGTACTTCAGCAATAGCTACCTCCTGTATTGCTGCCGGACCACTGTCGGCGGTGGTTATGATACAGCCTGCCTTGCGCAGAATTTCGCTGGCTACCTTCCGGTTCACTGCATTATCGTCCACTAGTAATACCAATGGATGATAAGTACTAAAGAAATTGGCCAGCGCAATTTCAGCTACCTCCGTGGCTTGTTGGGTTGGACTGATGGCCGTTTCTTTCAACTCTACAGTAAACCAGAACGTACTACCCTGACCAACGGTCGACTCTACACCCACTTCTCCCTTCATCAGACTAGCCAGTTCTTTCGAGATGGCTAATCCCAAGCCCGTACCACCAAACGATTTTCGCGACGACGTATCTACCTGGCTAAATGAGTTAAAGAGCAGGCTAATATTTTCGGGCGAAATACCAATGCCGGAATCTTTTACCGCTACCCGAACCCGATTGAATTTCCCCCGCTTGCTTAGCAAAGTTGCTTCAACCCGTATCGTTCCCTGCTCCGTAAACTTAATGGCGTTACTGGTCAGGTTCGACAGCACTTGCAGAAGTCGGGTTTGGTCGGCAATAACGAACGTGGGCAGGGCGGGGTCGAGGTGAAAGGT
Source organism: Cytophagales bacterium (assembly GCA_038236215.1). Classification (GTDB taxonomy): domain Bacteria; phylum Bacteroidota; class Bacteroidia; order Cytophagales; family Spirosomataceae; genus Spirosoma. Next base: position 58,668 of record JBBSTD010000021.1, read on the forward strand.
TAGGTCATTATTTTTTGAATTGGCCTGCTGACCGAACAAAGCAATCAGTTTCTCAAAAATCTCTCTGAATGCAATCGGCGATTCATGCAGCATCATCTTGCCGGCTTCAATCTTGGACAGGTCCAGAATATCGTTTAGGATGTTCAGCAGCGTTTCCGATGAGCGCTTAACTATTTTTACGTAATCGCGCTGCTCTTCATCCAAAGGCGTATCATTCAGCAAGTCAATCATTCCGATTACCCCGTTCATAGGGGTACGGATTTCGTGGCTCATATTAGCCAGAAACTGCTCTTTCACCTTTAATGACCGTTCGGCTTCGTCCTTCGCTTTCACCAATTCCGCCGATTGCCGACGTAGTTCGGTAATGTCACGAGCCAGTACGGCCACCACCGAGTTTTTGCCCGGTGCAAACTCCTGCGAATCTTCGTCGTTCAGCATCAGCATGTTAAACATGTACTGACGTTCACTGCCATCTTTCCGGCGCAGGCTAGCTTCAAAATTGCGCAGGCTTCGATTACGGCCCAGTTTGATCATGGCCCGGTGAATGCTGCTTTTATCAAAAAAGTACTGCGTTATATCCTGCCCAAGCACTTCGTCGGGCGTGTAGCCCAGCCGCTTGAAAATAGATGGGCTAATCATAGTAACCCGCCCTTTTCTGTCTACGCGGGCGTAGATGTCCTGTAGATTCTCAAAGATACCCCGAAATTTTTCTTCACTTTGCAACGTCGCAATTTCGGCCCGTCGGCGGTTGGTAATATTTCGGGCAATACCCGAAACCTCATCAATAACGCCCCCGGCCAGTAGAATAGGGTTGAGATGAAACTCATAGAAAGCTTCACCGCTGGGCATCGTAAAGTGCAGTTCAAAATTTTGAGCATACCCCCGGAAAGCCTGCTGGTATCGCTCCTCCAGTGTTCCCCGGTTTTCATCGCCAATCATCCGCCAGCCGGGTTCAACGGTACTAGTCTGAACGGCGGGGCCGACGGATGCCTGATGCCCAATCAGTCGGGCGTAGTTCTTATTGAAGGAAGTTAATTGCAGGGCTTTATTGACCGACCAAATCAGATACGTACTACTATCAAAAATGGCGTTCAGGCGGGCATTCTGCTTATCCAGCCGTGCCTCAGATTGTTTGCGGGCAATGGCCAGGGCCACCTGTCCCGAAATAAACTCCAGTAATTCCAGGTCGCGCGGGCCGTACGTCCGGGCCTCATCGTATGACTTTACGCCAATAATCCCGGTAATCTCGTCGCCAATGCGGAGCGGAGCCGTCAGCATTACCTGCGGCTGACGCTGACCATACAGGTCTATATTATGCTGGTCGGCCAGTTGACGAATGTCTTTTTCATACAGGAACAGAGGCTTGTCTGCCAGAATAGTATATTCGATGATGCCATTACCCAGTTTCCGTTTGGTGAACCGCATGTTACTACCAAAGTACTCATCAACGTAATACGGGAATGATAGGTAGGTTTTGGTAGAATCGTACAGCGCAATAAAGAAATTTCGGGCGTCGATAATATTGCCTAATTCTTCATGAATTTTGTGGTACAATTCGCCTAGATTGGGCGAGTTGATGGTCCAGTTCGCAATACTATAATATAATTTCTGCGATTTTTCGGCTCTGATTTTACCGGTGGTATCGTGTAGGATACAGCGAAAAGCAGTGGGCCGACCATTATCGAACCGACAGTTAATACTTCCCGACAGGAATAGCGTTTTACCCACCTTGCTCCGGAAAACCGTTTCGATATATGGAAGTTTATCCCCATTCTGGATGCGTTTGAGCAAATCGAGCGTACTACTGGCGTAATCGGGGTGGAGCACATCGCGCAGGTTAAGCGCCGAAATTTCTTCCGAGCTATACCCCAGCGCTTCCCGCCAGGCGCGGTTCACGAAAATAAATTTGCCATCCAGCGTTAGCAACTGAATCAGATCGGAGGTGTTGTCCACCAAATCCTGCAACTGGGCATTGGTGTTCGAGAGAGCCGATGCAACCCGCCGTTTGTTCGTTACGTCCTCCCCAATAACGGTGAACGAAGCCACCTGCCCATCGGTGCCGTTGATGATAACGGAGTTGAGTTGTACATTTCTAAGGGCACCACTACGGGCTAATAACGAAATCTCCTTCTGCTCCGGAAAGCCCCCTTTCACCAAAGCCTCATCGAACTCCAGTTCGAGCCGGGCACGGTCGACGGGGGGAATGAGTACATCGAAAAAGTTATGCCCGATAATTTCATCGGGTTGCCAGGCTGTAACCCGGTACGTATACGGATTTACATAACTAAGCGTTCCGTCATGCTCAATGGTGAGACCAACCAGATTGAGCTGGTCGACCGTTTGGCTAACGTCGAACAAGGGACGGCTTTGGGCAATAGCCTGATCATCGCGTTCGTGGTGTAATCGTTGGATTTCGGCAACTAATTCAGGTTTAGTTTTGGCAGACAAGCGCATAGGGTATGGCAGTGAGTTGGATAAATTTACAAAAATCCTGGTTTCCGCTAACTACAAGAAGCCGATTGAGTTGAATTCTTTAGTCTAAACGCACTGCTTTCAGTCTATATTTAAGAGTTCACCCGGCTTCTAAGGGGGTGGAATTAGAAAATGGTTTTCATGCGTCAACTGCGTTTGATTGCGTAAGTATTGTTTACTTTGCTTTCTATCGCCCGATTATCATGGTAAACCGTTGCATATCTCTCCTGATCGTACTGGCTACGATGGCCTGCGAGCCATTTGATCTTAAGAAGAAAGACTTTCCCGTTTGTGCCAAACCATCCGCTGGCATCGGCTATTCCATCGGTCGGCTGGATGTAACGCTTTTTCTGGATAATCCGCAGGGAGATGTTGGAGTTGTAGGCTGGAATCCCGGCGATAATAAGGGGGTGAGTCGGGTGGGAACGCGCGTAACCTACACCTACGACAAACCTGGAACCTATACCATTACAATGACCATTGCCAATTCGTGCGATGATAAGTTTACCACCACCCGACCAGTTACTGTTAGCAATTAATTACCTATGAGGCTGCTACTCCTGTTTATTATTGGTCTGCTACTGACAATGACGAGTCAGGCGCAGGAGCGTGTACGCAACGTCCGGATACGGGCTGTTGATTCTGCGCAGCTTGAAATCCGGTATGACCTGGTTAATTTCCTACCGGGTGATTCAGTTTACTTTGACATTCGTAGCCGACTACGAGGAACATTATTAATAGCCCCCCAGTTTGTTCGGGGTGACATAGGTACTCGCCTTACAGCCGGGTCCGACCGGCATATTATCTGGAACGCCATGGCCAACGGCTACCCGCTGAATGAGGAAGTACAGGCTAAAGTATATGTAAAAACAAATGCAATTTCTATAGATGCTGCTGCGCCGGAGCCAATGGTAGTGGTTCGGCAACCCGCAGAAACAATATCGCCCACAACAACCCCTCCCGAACCCATTGCCGTTACGTCACCAAACCCCACCGAACCGGCAGCCGCAACGCAGAACCCGACGGATTCCCGGCGAAGGCGCAGGAAACAGGCTACTGTTGTTCTGGCCGATCCCAGCCAGCCAAAGCCAACGCAGCCATCAGGCACTACACCGCCCATACAGCAGCGACCCATCCCTCCTCAACAACTTCCCCCGGTGCAACCGGCTGAGCCAAACCCATCAACGGAAATTGACCCAGTACCTAAAACCCGGTACGCTGGCCCTGCCTGGGCATTACTATCGGTAGTGGCACCCGGTATCGGGAATATTTTCGTCCAGACTCCGAAGCCGAAAGTTGGGTTCCGTCCGTTACTAACTGTAGCCTGTTACGGCCTGGTGGCATATGGATTGACTGAGCGACAAAAATCAAATGACGAGTACGCTGTTTATGAGGAACAGAAAAATCTGGTGGCTGGAGAGCCGTATTATAATACAGCCAACGCTTCCTATCATAACTACTTTCTGGCTACGCGGGGGGCTATCGTTATCGCTGCTGCCGATGTTATTCTGACGTTTTTCAAAGGATTACGGAATGGGCGGGAAGCGCGTCAGGTTCAGGGTATTACCCTCCGGCCTGGTATGCAGGCCGGGCAGCCAACGGCCGTGGTTCGGTATTCATTTTAACCAGAAATTTTATACGCGTGGCCACGTTTAAAAACCAATTACTTATGCGTATTTACCTGACCATTAGCCTATTCACCTTACTTTCGGTTATTTGCCTGGCCCAGTCGACTGGTCAACGCATGAAATCAACGACCTATTCGGCTTCCAGCGATTGGCAGAAGGTAGTACTCAAATCCACCCTTCCGGCAACGACTCAGGCCCGTCGGCCCAATGCACCGACCCGGTCGGGAGCCACCGAAAACGTCGATTTCCGTCCTGCCTTTACCGGTGACTTTGCCACTAACCGGAATGGCTGGAAAGCCCGAAATCAGGGTGATTACTATTATCAGATTGGCTTGGGTCGGTACAGTATCCGAAAACGCAATACCAACACCAGGAAGGCAGCATTCAGTACGGTAGAACTTCCCACCGATATTAATCTCAATCTGGCTGATGTATTTACCATAAAAGTAGATGTGCTGGCGGATTCAGGGCAGGTTCCATCGGGCGGAATCCTGTTTGGCGTGCTGGATTCGCTCAATTACTGTGCTTTTACCCTGAATGGAAAGGGCGAAGTGTCCATTATTCGAGTAGCAAACGGGCAAACATTCAGCGACTACATGCCGGGCGATTATTTTTCATCGGGCGTACTGGTCGAAAAAAACCGGGACCGGCTCATGATTGAGCGCAGAGGGCAAGGCCTGCATTTTTACATCAACGCGCAGGAAATCCGAAGTAGCCCGTATCCATTCAAAATGCTTCCCGGCAACGGAATCGGTGTAACCTCATCTGGTTACTGGACATCCTTTCAGAAGCTTAGCGTCACCCTTGGGCCAAGCTCAGGCACGTATACCCCTATCACTGTCCCTGCAACCAACCGGACGGTTGAACCCGTATTAACCCCTGGTGAACCCGTTGTTACGAACACGCGGAAACCGGTTGAGGTGGATTCACCGGCAAAAACAACCATGAGCCCTAGTAGTGCGTCAATTGGGTCACCTGCCAGAAGCGCAAGGAACACCCGACCCGCAGTGACAACGTTCAGCGATTCATTCGAGGGCAATAGCCATGGTTGGTATACAGGTACCCGAAAAGGATATGAGTTTGAAATAAATAAGGGAAGCTACTACATCCGCCGATTGCCCGATGCCAAACAGGAGAGTAGTCGATGCTACATTGATTTGCCTGCCGATATGAATCTAACGAAAGCGGAATCCTTTACTATTTCGGTCGAAATGACGGCGGCACCGGATGAAGTACCAACGGGCGGCATCCTGTTTGGCGGTCAGGACAGGGGGAATATGATGCAGTTTTCTATTGCCGACCAAGACAAGGTTGTTATCAAGTCAATCGCTAAAGGGCGCACCTCGGCGAGTTACATGCCCGGACAACAATCGGCGAGTGGCGTACCTATCAATAAGGACACAAATCTGTTAACGGTGAGTAAACAGCAGAACAAACTCTATTTTTATATCAACGGTCAGGAAATAACAGGTAGCCCCTACGAGTTTCGCCCGTTAAAAGGAAACAGTATCGGTTTTATTACGGGTGAATCGACGATAAAATTCAGGAACTTATTGGTAACAGTACAACAACAATAAGTTGATTGCTATTGCTTTACCTGCTCTCCGTTTCGGTTAATGGTGATAAGCTGCCCGTTTAGGAAGGCGGATGCAGTATTACCCCGAAAGGGCGTTACCGCGTCAAACTCGGGCTTTATTACCCATTCATCGGCTTCGTTGATATATCCCCAACGACCATTAGTACGGGCACGTCGCCAGCCGCGTTCGTCAGTTCCCAATTCGGCTTTATCGTAGGGTCTATCCCCAAAGGCTTCTTCGTATTTACCCTGTCGGGCATCGGCAGGAGTGGTAGGTTTAGCTTCCGGTTCGGGCTGGGTTTCCCCCTCCTTGATTGGGTTGTTGGCGGGCTCCTCTTTTTTTTTAGGACTATCAGATAATGCCACGTCCGGCGCACCTGTTGCTACTACCGGGTTTTCGCTGGTTGTTGGGTTCTTGGCATTAGGTTTCTGACGAGTATCGCTGGCTACATCCTGGTAAGGTTCCGCTTGCCGGGTCGACTGACTGGTCCGGTCTTTTTTCCGAGTTGGTTTCGGTGCGTTACTACTGGCATTGCTACTCTTGATAAACCAATAAATAATGGCCAGCAGTATCAGAGCAAACAAAACCCCATATATGCCACTCCGGTCGCGGGGAATAATCTCAACCCGAACCGTACTCAGCGGATTGTTATTAACATCAAAGAGGGTGTAATCCGTACTTTTCGATGGTTTTACCCAGCCCCGGTTTTTTGGCGATAAGCCTTCGCCCAGGTCATCAATGGTTACGGCCAGCAGATTCTCCACTTCCCAGGTCAACGTAACAGGTTGCCCCTTGTGTACGCGGGCCGGAACCGCCGTAAACGCCCGCACAACGGGTGCTGGCTCAGGAACAGTGTATTCTGGCTCAACAGGTTTTGGAGCAACGGGAAACACAAACGGTTCAGGAGAGCGGGAATTATCCTTTTTTTCGGCTGGTTTTAGGGGTTCGGGGGTTTGTTTGATTAACTCATCGAAGGCAGTCGTTTTCGATGCCTGCGATGTTTCGGTTTGTTCCGGTGCGGAGGGCACTGGTTTCGGTACCGGGGGAACCAGCGTTGGTTCAGGCGCACTGGGTGCCGATGCGGCTGCCAGCCGTTTCAATACCGCCGGAACCCACTGGTTTTTAACAAAATCAGGAGAAAGTTTTAGGGAAGAAGCTGCGTTGACAATCTGATTCAAATCCTGGTCGATATACTGACTGCGCGAGGGCTGGGCCAAACGGGCAATACGAGCCTGTATATTCTGAAACAGTAGTTTGTTGCCGGCTACTTCCTGGCTAATATCATTTGCCCGTTTCAGCGCGTCGGTTAGCGAAACACCCGCCTGTTGTGCATCCTGAAGGTAGCCATTGGTTTTCCAGGCATCGGGGCCGTCGATAACAATGGCTTCGCGCAATCGGTCGGTTAGTTCGGTTTCGGTCATAGGTGGCTCGTCGGAGTTAATAAGCACTAAACACCAAATTTCAGTCGAACGTCACAATATTTCGTCGATAATCCAGTGAAATTTTACCGAACTGCGACAAAGCCGACTGGCCCAGCAGCAAGGGAGCCTTGGCACCACTAATAACACTGGCGTGTACATTTTCCAGAACCCGGTCGCCAATTTGTACGGATTTGAGCCGGATAATGGAACCGGGCGAAATATCACCGTTGGCATCCTGAAACCGCGATTGCCCCACTAGATCATCGTCGGTAATAGTGCCCTGTTTCATCATAAATTCGGCTTCGGTCGAGGAAAGAGAAATAAGACTGGCACCCGTATCCAGGATAAATTGCATGGGCGTTCCGTTGACCGTTACGGGTATCTTGTACACCCCATTTTCCTTCTTCATGTGTACCTCGGTGGGGCCGTTACCCAGTTGAGTCAACGTTGGTTTAGGTTCCGCAGGATTAGCCGCCGTAGCGGCCTTGTCGGCTGGATTACTCCGGGTTCGGCGTGGCTGATGACTGCCCGACCGGGAGCAGCCCGAACAACCAGATAAATGCAAGAAACTGATTGACAGAACTACAAGCAACAAAAAGCGAATAGCTACCGGCACTACTGGTCTTCTTTTCATGGGCGTACGTATCGACCGGTTCGGGTAGATACCACGCAACTGAAGAGCATTGAGCGGTACTACCCGAACCGGTTAACTAAGTTTTTGCCTTTAGAACGGGTTACGAAGATTATTTATTCGGAATCGGTCACTTTTCTACCTTGTCGTTCACCATTTCCCACAGCATTTGATGACCCGTCTTATTCTTTGTGACAAGCAGGCTGTCACTCAAAAATCCGTATTGGCCTGTTTCAACTCCAACGGTTTAATCCAGATGTTTCGATAGAACACATCGTGGCCTTCGGCCTGGAGTTTGATACCACCGGGCGTGTCGGTGATGCCCTTGCCTCCATCGTTCCCCCCGTCGATGCCGGAATTAGGACCTCCCCAAACCTGGTTGATAGTCTGATTAGTATGGGCTTTTTTTCCGTTCAGATAAATGGTTGCCATAGCCGGTTCGGTGCGTTTGCCATCGGTAAAACGGGCAGCCCTGAACTCTATGTCGTAAGCGTTCCATTTGCCGGGACCCGTGTACAGTTTATACGGTGAAGGCGATTCATTAATGATGGCTCCCAACCCGTGCGAGGTCGTGTCGCCATCGAAAATCTGAATTTCGTAGCGGTTTTGTAGATACACCCCACTGTTGCCCCCCGGCTTGCTGACGTAAAATTCAACGTGCAGCCGAAAGTCCCGGAACGTTTCTTTGGTTACAATGTCGGCGGCTCCGTACAGGCCACCAGCGGCTGCGGGGTCATTGGTATTCATAACGGTACCGCTCCCGGCGGGGTCTTTCTCGATTTGCCATTTGACGGGCATCGTCGCTTTTAGCCGGGGGCCTTCCCAATACATCCATTTTTCGTCCAGCATCTTCCGCGACCCGTCGAACAGCACTTCGGCCCCTTTGGGTGCTTTAATACCCACGCCTACCGGCTCTTTTGCCAGAGGTATCATGGCCGCGCATACAGCGAGAAGTAGTAGAACAGGAATTACATAGACTAACTGACGGGGAACATGTTTCATTAGACAGTACTTTTTGAGTGTTAACGAATGTAGTACGCTACAGGAAGGATGGTATCCGACACATCTACCCATTTTGATACTATTGTCTCGTTCGCTATACACTCGTTCGCCATACAAATGACCTCCCCGTTTCTGCGGTTCTTCATACTGATTACGCCAGATAAAATCAGAAAACAACGCGCTTATATGAAACACAAAGCAAGCGTCCCAACCGCTAGTCGGTTAGGACGCTTGCTGATAGGACCCCGGTTAGGCCTATACGTCGATTTTCCTGACCCTTTGCCCGGTTCTGCTGGGTACGGCCCTGCACTGGCAAACGGCAAGTGAAGGGCCGATAGGCTGCAACAGATACTATTTCTTATTCAAGTTGCGAGATAGTTAGTCTTCCAAACATCCATTGATGGTGAAGGCCAACAAGAACAAAAATAGTTTCAGCAAGAACCCTTCGGCAGTTACCGCATGAATCTTACGAGGAAATAAATTGGTGATTTGGCTGAAAAC
>JBBSTD010000022.1:0-65982 GCA_038236215.1 Cytophagales bacterium
CTCAGAATAGCGGGGTCAATTTTTGGTGACTGGGCCTGGCTAAATTGACAAAGAGTAGCCGCTAGAAGAAATAATAGACTGTAAGTTTTCATTGTAGTATGGAATATATGAAATGGTGAATAAATAAACTTGTGGCATCGGTCAGGAGAATTTCCCCGGTGACCGATGCCACGGGTTTCTACAAAATACATCAGTCAGGCAGGCTATAAGCCCGCTTCACAGCTACGTAATCTTTGTAATCAACCGCTGCTGCCCGCCCACCCGGCGTACTACCATTCACGATAACGATACGGTACTGTGGCAGATCTTTAAACATATCCCGAAAAAACTGGGCATTTTTCCCAACAAAGTCAGGAATAGGAATTTGTTGTCCATTGGCATCCGTCGTGGAGGTGGACAGAGTCAGCAGGAAGTTCAGGAAGTTAACCCCAATGGGCTGATTTAAAACGTTGTAGTTAACAAAATCACCAAGGGTATTCGTGGTGCGTCCCGGTATTTTAATCGATCCATAGGCACTGCCCTGTACAATTCGCTCCGACAGCTTGTACTGGTTTGTACCGCTATCGAACAGTGGCGTACCGTATTTGAAGTAGATGTACACAATCGACTTGTTGATAACATCCTGCGTGAGCAAGGGGCTGGCGGTTGAATTATCATTCCCAATGTACACACTTAGGTTATCCGGGCTCCGGTAATAATTACCACTTAAATCCACCGCTTTCCAGGCCGTGTACACCACATTGGCGTTCCCCGTTGCTCCGCTAACGCCTTGCGGTCCGGTGGCCCCAACCGCACCACTAACCCCCTGTGGACCGGTGGCCCCAACCGCGCCGGTGGGCCCGGCTGGCCCTGTTGGCCCCTCAGGGCCTTTGCAGGAAACGACAAGCATAAACAAAAATCCGATGAAACTGATACTAAGCTGAACCAGAGAAAAAAAACGTGATTGCATGAGCATACCGGGTTAAAACATGAATAGTAGAATATGAATAGAGGGTAAGAGGGCAAAAATATACCTACTACATGCATGTACACCCAACAAAATTTGCAGAATATATCGGGGAGAACAACGGGAAAAATACCCTAAAACCAGTCCATTACCCGTATCCATCAGCCCAGAAATCGGCAAACATCAGAAGAAGAATCATAAGTAAAAATGGTGTGGATAGAATGATTACCGGACAAAGGTCGCTTCCTGAAGCCTACCACCGCAATACCCCGAAAGGGGTATTTTTTTAGGTCAATAAATCTACTTGCTTTGCTTAATTCTCAGGCCAGCAAGTTATTCCGCTATGCATACGATGAGGTATTTACTGCTGCTTGTCATGCTGGGTTACCAGTGGCAGGGCGTATATGCCCAAAAACTGCCTCCTTTTGCAGTTGATCGCCGTATGGATAAGGCGTACATGGACAGTATTTCGTTACTGGCCAGGCAACTATACCAGCGGACATTGGCTAGCCCCACCAATACGCGTAACGATACCACTTGCTTTGAAGTCCTTTATTATTCGGGCATCCATAAAATTCATGAAAACCGGCAGAATTGGCAGCAAAGCCTATCTTCCTATAAACGGTACGTGGCTTTAGCCGATACAGCCCGCAACGCTGTTCAAAGTAGTAAACTGACTTCCATGAATCAAAAAAGTAAGCTTGACCAACTCACTTTGCAAAGCCAACTGGAACAGCAAACCTTTGATGGCGAAACCCGGCTACAACAGCGTATCCGGCTATGGCTGTTGAGTGGACTAGTCATGCTTCTGCTCTTCATCGTAGCTCTCGCGCGCTCTTACCGAAAAATTCAGCGGCAAAAACAACAAATTCAGCAACTCAACACGGGGCTGGAACAAACCGTACAGGTCCGAACAGCCGAACTGCTAACGGCCAATGACGACCTACGCCGGGCCAGTCAGACTATTCGCGAAACGGATGCCCGCATTATCCGGATGCAGGAAGCCGAACACCAACGCATTGCCGCCGATTTACACGACGACCTCGGCGGTACACTGTCCATCATACGCCGTCGGCTAGCCGACATTAGACCCCAGTTGCAGGACCCCGGGGTGGCCCGCCAGTTCGACGAGTTGGAACCGTTGGTACAGAAGAGCAGTGCCGATCTCCGTCGAATTGCCCATAATCTTATGCCGCCCGAATTTAACCGCCTTGGCTTGCACAGTGCCCTTGAGCAATTGGTCAACAGTCAACCGGCACAGCCTACACGTTTTTCTTTTATCACATCAGGTACCGAACATAAACTTCCTGCCAATACCGAACTAAACGTGTACCGAATCGTATCCGAACTAATTCAGAATATCAATAAACACACCCAGGCTAAGCGGGCAGCTGTACAACTGCTCTACCACCCCGACCGGCTGACCATTACGGTGGAGGACGATGGGCTGGGAAAACGAGCGGTTAGTTCAACAAATAAACCTATGGGAATTGGTTTGAAAAACAGTAATTTACGGGCGGAATACATCGGAGCAACCCTGTGGCGTGATGCAAGTGAGGGTGGGACATTGATTGTTCTTGATGTTCCCTTCAAAACGCCCGATGCTGCTTCAACAACCGACCCGGATTCTGCTGATTGACGACCATCAATTATTTAATGATGGCCTGCAAAGTTTACTCAACGGGCAACCCGACCTAACGGTTTGCGGACAGGTATTTCAGGCGGGAAAAGCCCTCACGGCTATTCAACAAACAAGCCCGGCTCTGGTGCTGCTGGACGTGAATATTCAAGGTACCAACGGCATTGACCTCGGCAAAACAATTCTCGACAATTTTCCCGGCATCCGCGTTTTGATGCTGACGATGTACAATCACCCCAAACTGCTGGACGAAGCCCGACGATTGGGGTTGCATGGTTACCTGCTCAAAGATGTCTCTACCGCTATTCTGCTAAACGGAATCCGAACCGTGTTAGCCGGAAATACGTACTTCGACCCGAACGTAACCCATTCCCATCCACCGTCCAATGACCCCTTCGGCGATGACTTTGCCCGACGATTAAACCTTACTTTCCGGGAAGTTGAAATTATCGCACTGATTTGGGAAGGGCTTAATAATGAACAGATTGCCGATCGAATTCACCTGAGTATCGAAACCGTCAAAACGCACCGTAAAAACATCTACTTCAAACTGGGCATTAACAAGGTATCCGACCTGGTTCGGTTCGCTATTGAGCACGGCATATAACGTATCGGTTAAACCACCCACTACCGAACCAGTACCATCAACGTGCGTCGCAGGTTGTTTGTCGTTACTTCCAGCCAGTAAAACCCCGCCGGTAGCGGTTGAGCAGGGCGGAAGTCAGCTTCGCCGGGTGTGCGCTGGAGTTGCCCGCTAACGGATTGTCCGGTTAGATTCAGTAAGCGGATGCTGGCATCGTCAGCGTTCCAGAGTCGGAGGTGAATGCGGTCAGTGTCGGCAGGGTTGGGGTATATAGTCACCACCGGTTCGCTATCCCGGATTATGGCCGATACGGGCTTGAAAATCTGCATAGATCCATCCCGATCAACCTGTTTCAGGCGGTAGTAGTTGATACCCGGTTGCGGGTTCAGATCTGTCAGGCCATAGTATTGCCGTTCGTCGGTAGTGCCTTTGCTGGGAATGTCTCCTACCGGTGTGTATTCGGCTAAATCCAGACTGTGTTCAACGCTGAAATGGTCGGCATTAATTTCCTGCGTGGTAGCCCATGCCAGTTGAATGCGGTCGCCATCGGGTTTGGCCGTAAAGTAGAGCAGCGTTACGGGCAGCGGGGTAATTGTAGTACTCCCGTTGATCGTTACCTCATCAAGCCGTAATGCACCACCGGTAGCCATCGCACTACAGGCGTACACACGAAACGAAACCGGTCCGGTTTGATCAACCACATTACTCACCGAAATACTACCCTGCTGAAATGAAGCTGTGGGAGCCTGGCTGTATAAATCACTCGCAAAATTATCGGCACTGGAGCGAATCTTAAGCAGCGTTGGGCCAGCGGGGGATTGGTTGAAATAGAATGAAAACTGCGTAACGGTTAGTTTGGCACCGCTGGCAGGTGCAATCGTGAACGTTACATATTCGGTATCGTTACAACCAGTAGTTGTCCAACTCTGGACATTTACCGCTTTTCCCGATTGCCCGGCCACGTAAGCAATGGTATTTATGGTTGACACCGTTACGTTACTCGTCGCCATATCACTAACCGATACGGAAACATTATTGGATGTACCAGCTTTATTCTCCCCGTCAAAAGCCCAAACCGCTGTAAACGGCGTCTGCGCCCAGGTCATGAGCGGTAGTAATAACCAACAAAATAGGTAGAGAAACCGCATAGCCAGGCAATCCATTATTGCCGTAAGCTACACAAAATCAGTACATAAATGTACCGACTTCACTCGTAATCGTCACCGAACATCGGCCCGGTTGATTTCCCGAATAGGCTTCTACCCGGCCAATCACCTGCGCATCGATGCCAAACGACTGGGCAATCTCAATAACGCGCGGGGCGTGTTCTTCAGACAGGTACACTTCCAGCCGGTGTCCCATGTTGAAAACCTTGTACATTTCCTGCCAGCTTGTACCGCTTTCAGCCTGAATCAGCCGGAACAGGGGTGGTATAGGAAATAGATTGTCTTTGATAATGTGCAGGTCGTCCACAAAGTGCAGCACTTTCGTTTGTGCCCCGCCGGAGCAATGCACCATGCCATGAAGCTGCGGGCGAAGTTCATCCAGCAACACCTTCGCTACCGGGGCATACGTACGTGTGGGCGACAAAATCAGCTGGCCCACCGTGAGTCCGGTACCATTAACAGAATCCGTGAGTAATTTGGAGCCACTATAAACCAGGCCACGGTCAATGGCAGGATCGAAGCTTTCGGGGTATTTATCGGCCAGATAATGCGCCAGTACATCGTGTCGGGCGGAGGTCAGGCCATTGCTGCCCATACCGCCATTATACTGCGTCTCGTAGGTAGCCTGCCCAAACGAAGCCAGCCCAACAATAACGTCGCCGGGTTGAATCCGGTCGTTGCTGATAACCTGGTCACGGCGCATCCGGGCAATAACGGTGCTGTCCACAATGATAGTACGGACCAGATCGCCCACATCGGCAGTTTCGCCCCCGGTGCTGTATATCTCGATACCATGATCACGCAACAGCTGCAAGACCTCTTCGGTACCGTTAATAATTTCGGCAATCACCTCGCCCGGAATCAGGTTTTTGTTCCGGCCAATGGTAGAGGACAATAGCATCGGCCCCGTAGCACCCACGCAAATCAGATCGTCGGTATTCATCACGACTGCATCCTGCGCAATGCCTCGCCAAACGCTCAAATCACCCGTTTCGCGCCAGTACAGATACGCCAGAGACGATTTAGTCCCGGCCCCGTCGGCGTGCATAATAGTGCAGAAATCCGGGTCGCCCGCCAGCGTATCGGGCACAATTTTGCAGAATGCTTTGGGGAAAAGCCCCTTATCGATTTGGGCGATGGCGTTGTGAACGTCTTCTTTACTGGCGGAAACTCCGCGCTGGGCATAGCGGTCAGTCATGCGGCAAAGGTAAGAAAAGGGGCGGAAAGGGGAGCGGGCAGATTTCTCTTGCCATTGCTTCTTCTCTCCTCCCTTTCCGCCCTTCTCTCCTAGTAAACGATTCCCGCTTCGGCCCGGACCCTGTCCAGCAGTTCCATCAGGTTCAGGCTGTCGTCCAGTGACCAGAGTGGGCTCTCAGTTTTGCCCTCGTTCAGGCACTGCATCACGTGCTGTGCTTCGTAATCATACCCGTGTGTTTCCCGGTCAAAATCGAATGTTTGTTCTGGTTGTTCCGCCTGTACGAGCGTCACGCCTTTGTTCTCGTGAAACCGGCTGTGAATCCGAATCTGGCCGGTTTCACCCTGAATCAGACCAATACAATCCGTATCGGCCAGCAAGGTGCTATCCAGCAGCGCTAATTGACCATCAGCATAGGTCAGCACCATGCCGCACTGCTCATCTACGCCCGTCGTCCCCAAAATAGCCGATGCCTTAACGGTCGTTGGTTTTCCCAATATCAGGTACGACAGGAACAGGGGATAAATACCAATATCCAGCAATGAACCACCACCTAATTTTTTGTTAAACAGGCGGTTGTCTGGCACAAAAGGGGCTTTAAACCCAAAATCTGCCTTTACCGAAACAACTTTCCCAATAGCGCCCGATTGGCTCAATTCCAGTGCCTTCCTGATACCGGGCATAAACCGGCTCCACAGGGCTTCCATCAGAAATACTTTCTTTGCCCGCGCCGTTTCGACCATTTCCCTCACCTGTTCGCTGTTCATGGCAAAGGGCTTTTCGCCCAGCACCGCTACGCCACCATTCAGCAGCATCAGCACGTTTTCGTGGTGTTTGACGTGGGGTGTAGCCACGTACACAATGTCTAAATCGGGCAGGGTGAGCAGCTGCTCGTAGCTGCCGAAAGCATGCGGAATAGAGTAGGTTTCGGCAAACTCATTGGCGCGTTGCTGGTCAGTTGAGGCAACGGCATACAGTTGGGCATCGGGTACGGTGAGCAGGTCCTGCGCAAATTTATGGGCAATACTTCCTGGACCTAAAATTCCCCAGCGAGTCATAATAAAGGGTTTATTCGTTAGCAATAAATCAAGAAAATGACCCTCGGGTCAGCCGCCAAATGTACCTTTTTTTTTAAGTTGCGGATTCAACCAGGCTATTTTCAGTGAAAAACTACCAATCATATGTCTTCCTTATTGTTTTTCTTTTCCTGTGTGGGCTGGCAAACGCCCAGATTGTGGAACAGCCTGACCCGTTGCGGCCCTCCTTGCCCGACTCCGTAAGAACCAGTAAAACCGATACCAGTAGGACCGCTACGGGCCAGATAAAAATTGATACGATCATTGTTAAAAAGCCCGTCGTGCATGTATTCCGGTATCGGTTCACGGCCGATGGGACCATTACAGCCGGGAACGTGAATCGGGCACTGCTACAGCTAACCAGTTCCGTTGATTACCGGCTGAGTAATTATTTCAGGCTGTCCAGCAACCCATCCTTTGTATACGGTAAGCAGAACGGCATCCTGGCTGAACGGGAGTATTTTGGCGATTTGCGGACAACCTACCGGGGCGAGCGACGACTGTATTACCTGGCTTTCGGGTCGTATGAGCGTAGTAATCTGCGACAAATTAATCGTCGGTTAACAGCAGCAGCGGGTGCGGGCTATAAACTACTGGACCGCAAACGGGCGTACATCTCCCTTACCAATGTTTTACTCAGCGAAAGTACCGACTTTACTGAGCTGAGTGATGTATCCATCATTCGTAATTCGGCGCGTTTATTTGGGGAATATTCGTTTGACAATGACCGTATTAAGATAACCCACACTGCTTTTTACCAACCCGCGCTGGGTCGGTATAACGTTCGGTGGAATGCCAGCCTGAGCGTTCAGTTAAAGGTTACAGAGGTCGTTAGTTTGCGTTCTACTCTAGCTAATGCCTATGAGAGTCTGGTCGTGCCCGGTCGGCAAAACAACGATTTACGGTTTACCATCGGCTTGACCTATGAGCGAAAATAATGGAGCCATTCCAACCTTCCACTGATGAAGTGGGTCTATTAACCTGACAAACAGACTAATAGTGATCCATGAAACTAATCATCGCGGTTGGATGCCTGCTTATAGCATCAACCTGTTTCGCCCAGCAAAGCTCCCGGACAGTAAAGGCAGACTCGCTCAAAAATCTAGACAATATGCCAGTTATCAGGGATACTGGGAACCCGGTGTCTATGCCTATCAGGAAAGGCTCCGGTACAGCCGTAGCCATGCCCAATCGGCGACTGGAAACGTCCGAAATGCCTGAAGAGATCCCCAGAAAAGGTGTAGAATCACTGCAAGACCAATTGAAACATTTGAGAATAGACTCGTTAAATCGGGTTAACCCGCGCAAAAAAGGGCACTAGGCGCAGGTTGACTGCTTCCGGGTGTTACTGCTTATCCGGAAAGGGGATAATCAATCTTTCGCCCCGGCTGGCAATGTCCTTCGATTTTTTGTTAGCTCGCATGATGGCTTCTTTGCTCACGCCATATTTCTGGGCTACTACCCGCAGTACATCGCCCGGCCCTACGGTGTGGACAGCCATTGCTTTCACGTTTAATTTCGTGATGCCCGCTTTCACATCGCTTTCCGATACGCCAGGATTAAGTGCTTTCAGGGTACTGAGTTTCATGTTGTACCGATTAGCAACGCCGTAGAATGTTTCGCCGGTACCCACTGTGTACGTACTCGACACACCGCCGGGTTTAACGCTTACCTTTTCCACCGGCTTTTCGGCGACTACTTCCGTTTTGGGTTTTTCGGCTCTTGGCTTCTCTATCGGCTTTGCCGCAACCGCTTTTTCTACCGGCTTCGCTACTTTTGGTTTCTCCGCTTTGGGTTTCTCAGCGGGAGCAGGTTTCCCATTGGTGGTTTCGCGGTTAGCTTCGGCTACTTCTTCGGCAGCCGCATTCACTTCGGGAGCATCGGCGGGTGGAGCCGCCTGCGACAGATCGACGGGAGCAGGTTGGGTAGAGGTGTCATCCCCTTCGGGTGCCATTAGCATCTCAGGGTCATTCTGGGCCAGTGGCTGCTGCGAGGTTGAATCGATGGCTACGTTGGTCAGTTCGTCGGACCCATTCGTATCGTCGGTAATGTATCCATATCCCACGTAAAGCAGCGCAGCAATAAGCCCCACCAATACCACCAGCGTAATGGCGGGCAGACTGGAGTTTCCGGTGGGCCGGGCATTAGTTGTTTTGTTGTCAGTATCCATATCGTTCACTGGTTAGGGAGTCGTTAACTGCAGGCTCATCTGGGCCACTTTTTCTTTCAGGTTTTCTTTAAACCGGGTAAGGTTCTGTTCAACGGTGGCATCGTACGTACCCATAATCTGCGCAGCCAGAATACCGGCATTACGGGCCCCATTGAGGGCCATCGTGGCCACGGGCACACCGGCAGGCATTTGCAGGATTGACAGAACGGAATCCCAGCCATCAATCGAATTGCTGGATTTGACGGGAACCCCAATAACGGGAAGGGTGGTCAGTGAGGCAACCATTCCCGGCAGGTGAGCGGCTCCTCCAGCCCCGGCAATAATGACCCGTAGCCCACGGTCGCGGGCGGTTTTAGCGTAATCGACCATTTTTTCGGGTGTCCGGTGAGCGGAAACTATATCCATCTCCCACGCGACGCCTAATTCGGTCAAACTATCGGCGGCCTCCTGCATGACGTTTCGGTCGGAGAGACTACCCATTATAATACCTACCATTCACAAAATTAAGCTGACTCTCTGCGAAACAACACACATTCAGGAATAATTTGAGTCTATATCCGCTAAATTTTAATCCTGACGCTGAAAAGGGTAGGCCAATCCGGGACATTGCACGAAGCTGGCATTCCAAATCGGCACTTTTGCAAGGAGCTAAACAACCCCTACACAATCTTCACCCCGTTGAATTTTCGACCCAGAATAGCCACATCGTCGACCCCGAGGTAGTCGTGCAGAAGGGTGGCGTAGATTTGCCGAAAATCCACCGAATAGGTCAAATCGCCGTCGGTTAGTTTGCTCAGATTTGGGGCTTCGTTCAGCACGCGTTTGGCGGGTAATCCACCGCCAATCAGAAAGACGTTATTCGCCGTGCCATGGTCGGTGCCGTTGCTGGCATTCTGCTTCACCCGTCGACCAAACTCGGAAAAGGTCATGAGCATCACATCATTCTGCCGCCCTGCCGCTTTCAAATCCGTCATGAACGCACCAACCGCTTCGGCGTATTGACCCAATAATCGCTCCTGCTGACCCGGCTGATTGATGTGCGTATCGAAACCGCTTATCGACACGTAGTACACACTGGTATCTACCCCTACCTGAATGAGTTGAGATACCGTTTTGAGCCGATTTCCCAACTCGGCGTTCGGGTAGGTGGCGTTCGTACCAGGCACCTTCGCTTTGTTGAACACGTACTCCGCCGACGAGACCGTTGCGGCCAGGGTTTTGTACAGGTACGAGACCGTTTCCGGCTCGTTCGTCGGGTGTTCCTTACTCAGGTTCGTGACCAGATTACCCCGGGTTTGGTTGTAGAGTTTTTTAGGGTCCAGCATGGCCAGCCCATTCAGGTTATTGCCTTTCATGGCCAAACTGAGCGTATCATCTACTTCGATAGTTCGAAATGGCTGCTGTGCCTTACCCGCACAAGCGGCATCCAGATACCGGCCAACCCAGCCTGTACGCAGATACGCATCCGAATCGCTGGCCGTTTGCCAGATATCCATCGACCGAAAGTGCGAGCGGTCGGGGTTCGGGTAGCCCACGTTATTGACCACCGTCACCAATCCTTCGTCGTACAAGGCTTTCAGCGGAGTCATGGCCGGATGCAGGCCAATCTCATCATTCAGAGTAAGCACCTTTTCGGGCCTGATGGCAATGGTGGGGCGTTCGCGGTAGTAAATATCATTCCGGTAAGGCACAACGGTATTTAGCCCGTCATTGCCACCTGATAACTGCACGACAACCAGAATTTTACCGTTCGATGCGGCCAGTCCCTGGCCCATCATCTGCGCTTCGTAGGCTTTCAAAAAGTGCGGAATCAACATCGTGCCCGCCGTGGTAAAAGCCGATTGTTTCAGGAAGTTTCTACGGTTCATCTTTTTAAAGAGTGAAATAGCGAAAGAATGAAAGGGCGAAAATAAGACCCGAAGCGGAGCGACAATATAACGCTCTTTCGCTCTTTCATTCTTTCACTATCTAGGTGAGTTGATACTCCGGCAGGCTCATTAGGACTGCGGTTAATGTACGAACCTGTTCGGAACGGGATTGCCCCGGTTTAGTCTGTTTTTCAACCAAAACACGCTGGTCGGGGCGTAAGGGGAAGGGCAGCAGTAAAGCCGCCAGCGCATCGGGCAGCCCGGCATCGGTCGTTTTGACAAATGCTTTCTCAAAATCGTCCCAGTTCACTTTTGTATGAAAGGTGGCTCCACCTTTACGGGCCAGTAGCTGCGTGTTTACGTCCCCGTCTTCTTTGGGTTGCACCGTCACCTCGGCCGCTTTGAGCACATAATTGGGCAACTGCATCCGGAACAGCAGACTCGATGAGTCGATCCAGTTTTTGCCCCCCGGCCAACCCGCCACGTTGGGCGGATAAAATAGAAGTTGCCCCAGCGTACGCTGCACAAAAATCTGCGGTTGTGGCTGGTCGAACTGAACACCCAATGTATGCCGTAACCCCACCAGCAACTCGACCGGCGATTTGATGTGGGCGCCTATGTTTTTGGCCTCGTAAAACCAATCAGCCGTGAAGATAGTCTCCATCAGGCCGGCAATGTCATACCCGCTTTTGTAGAATTGGTCGGCCAGTTGGTCAACTCGTTTCTCATCTTCGGTTTCATTCACGAAGGAACGGTAAATTTTTGCCGTTACAAACCGGGCTGTCTGCGGATTTTCGAGCAGCATAGCAATAACATCCTCGCCGTTGAACGCACCGGTTTTCCCGAATATTTTTTTCTCGCCCTCGTCGTGAACCTGTGCCCGAAAAACGAACTGGCCTTCGGGCGTAAACTGCCAGCCCGTAAAGGCCCGTGCGGCTTCTTTGATGTCGTATTCAGAGTATTTACCCCTTCCCAGCGTAAAGAGCTCCATTACTTCGCGGGCGAAGTTTTCATTGGGGGCATTTTTCCGGTTCTGCTGGTTGTTCAGAAATTGCAACATGGCCGGTTCTTTCGATACTGCCATTAATAAATCGCGGAAGTTTCCCAGTGCATGTTGTCGGAGTGTATTGGCATACTGCTGCATAAACAGCGGGTTTCGTCCCATAGTCCGGCAGGCGAAATGACCATGCCAGAAAAGGGCCATTTTTTCGCGCAGGGCATCCTGTCCGGAAGCCATCTGGTCCAGCCACTGTAAGTTCAGATCACGCACTTTCTGGGCGTTATTACGGATTTGCTCCCGGAGCATCTCTTTATCGAGTTGCCCCGGGCGAAACATGCCCTTCAACTGGCGTTTTGTTCGGTTCTCTTCGGGTTCAACAACCCGCAAACCCACTACCGATGTGCCGTTGTTCACCAGTTGGCGCACCACTTTCCTGAGCGTACTGCGGGAAGCCTCGGTCAGCTCGGCAGGTGTAGCGCCGAACCCGGCCCGGGCAAACAAATACCTGAGTTGTTGTTGCTTCGTTTGCTTGTTCATACCTATTGACCATTAACTATGCCGTAAGACAGTCTACTAACGCGAATGTTTAACCGGAACAGATTAAAATTTCCCTTAAACCGGCTACTTTCAGGTGAATATGCCCAATACGGGTCTGGTCGGGGATAGTAGAAGGCGGTACAATCATCATAAACCAGACCCTGTTGAATTGAACGCTATTTTTACTGTGATAAGATCGTCACAGCCAACGAAATTAACCTAGAACAAACCCTTCATCACAATGCGCACCTGTACGTTTTCTGCACTCCTCTGCTTTAGTATCGTTACTACAGCAATGTCCCCCACTCAGGGGCAAACTCAGCCACTAACTCCCACCTTTGCTTTTGCCGAACCCAGCCTTTCGCCCGACGGTGCCGAAGTGGCCTTCGTATCGGGTGGCGATATATGGACGGTGCCCACAACGGGGGGAGATGCCCGGCTGCTAGTGTCACACCCGGACAATGAATCGCGACCGCTCTACTCGCCAGATGGAAAGTACCTGGCTTTTGCCTCATCCCGCACCGGAAATGGGGATATCTACCTACTCACTATGGAAACGGGCGCCATAAAGCGACTGACATACGATGACGGCAATGAGGTCCTCAATGCTTGGTCGAGGGATGGTAAGATGGTGTATTTCCAATCGACCAGCCGGGATATTGCCGGCATGAATGACATTTATCGAGTAGCCATTACGGGCGGTACGCCCATGCCGGTTACCGCCGACCGGTATGCCAATGAATTTTATGGCGCCCCTTCACCCGACGGAAAAACACTGGCGTTTTCGGCGAGGGGCATTGCCTCTAACCAATGGTGGCGTAAGGGCCGTAGTCACCTCGATGAAACCGAACTCTGGCTCTATCGCCCGGAGGCAAAAAAAGCCGCAGACCAGTATGAGCGCGTTACCGAAGGGGGTGCCAAAGAGCTGTGGCCCATGTGGAGTCAGGATGGGAAAACGCTGTATTACGTTTCAGACCGGAATAAAAACCAGAATCTGTGGACAAAAACCCTGGGTGGTCAGGCGGCAATGCTGACTAATTTCACCAACGGCCGGGTTCTCTGGCCTTCCATTGGTTACGATGGCCGGGCTATTGTGTTCGAGCGCGATTTCCAACTCTGGAAATACGATATAGCCACCAAACAGGCAACTCCCATTCCGGTTCGGCTGCGGGGCGTGGCCGCCAGTCCGGCCGTTGACCGATTGAAGCTGACCAATCAATTTCGCGAACTGGCTTTATCGCCCGATGGTAAGAAAGTAGCTTTCGTCGCTCACGGAGAAGTGTTTGCCGCGTCGGCCAAAGAGGGGGGTGATGCCACGCGGATTAGCCACAGCCCGGCCAATGAATCGCAACCCGTTTGGGCACCCAACAGCCGGAGCCTTGTGTATGTGTCGACCCGAAACGGCGTAGCGAATCTCTACCAATACAATTTTGCGACCCGCGACGAAACACGCCTGACCAACGACGGGCTGGACGATGGATCACCCGTTTTCTCGCCCGACGGCAAATCGCTGGCCTTCATCCGAAACGGGCAGGAGCTTCGCATTTTCGATATGGCGACGAAGAAGGAACGGCTCCTGAAAAAAGCCTACCTGGGTCGTCCACCCTTTGCCACGAGCGGTTCGGTGGTTTGGTCGCCGGATAATAAATGGGTAGCATTCACGTCTTACGGGACCAAAACCTTCCGGAATATTTCGGTTGTTCCGGCGGCTGGTGGCGAGAGCAAACCAATTAGCTTTCTGGCTAATACATTCGGCGGAAATCTGAGCTGGAGCCCGGATGGGAAATATATTCTGTTCATCACCAACCAGCGAACCGAAACCGCTCAGATTGCCCGTATCGACTTGATACCCCGTTCACCCAAGTTCCGGGAAGACCAGTTTCGGGAGTTGTTCAACGAAGAAATTCCAAAGACACTTACGCCAGCGGCACCAGCCACTAAAAAAGTTACGCCCCGCGATACAACCGCGCTGGCGCCAGGGGATACAGCGGCCAAATCGAAGAATCAGCCCACAAGAATCGTGTTCGATGGTATCCGCCAGCGGCTAAGTCTGCTGCCTGTAGGTGTGGATGTTGATGCCCAGTCGATTAGCAAAGACGGCAAAACACTGTTACTGGTTGCCACCGTGGCAGGACAGGAAAATCTGTACACCTACTCCCTCGATGAGTTGGGTCGCGACCAGCCCGTAGCGAAGCAGTTGACGTCAACACCCGGCAGTAAAAGTGGTGCCCAATTCTCGGCCGACGGCAAAGACGTGTTTTACCTGGAGCAGGGCAAAATCCAGTCGATTGCGCTGGATAAGCGCGAGCCGAAACCACTGAGCGTAAGCGCCGAAATGGATGTCGACTTTAGCGAGGAGAAAGTGCAGGTTTTCCGGCAAGCCTGGGATATTCAGGCAAAAGGGTTCTATGATTCAACCTTTCACGGTGCCGATTGGAAAGCCATTCGGGCTACGTATGAACCGATGGCGGCTGGTGCCCGTACCCCCGACGAACTGCGCCGGTTGATTAGCCTGATGGTGGGCGAGTTAAATGCCTCTCACTCGGGCATTTCGGCCCCTGCCGGGTCTGTTCAGACAACAACGGGGCGTATCGGACTCCGGTTTGACCGGCCTGAGTACGAAAACAGCGGAAAGCTGAAAATTACCGAAGTCATCACCCTGAGTCCGGCGGCTTTATCGGGCACGGTTAAACCCGGCGATTATCTGCTGGCCGTTGACGACACTAAAATCACCCCAACCACTAACCTGGACCAGTTACTCGAGAATCAGATCAACCGTCGCGTTTCCCTCAGTATAGCCTCCTCGCCCACCGGCACACCCCGCGATGTGATTATTCGGCCCGTTAATCTGACAACCGAAAAGGGCCTGCTGTACAAACAGTGGGTGGAACAGCAGCGGCAATATGTCGATAAAGCCAGTGGCGGACGACTGGGCTACGTTCACCTGTACGATATGTCAGCGGAATCGCTGGCTCAGTTGAATATTGACCTGGATGCCGATAACCACGCCCGCGAAGGGGTAGTGATCGATGTTCGGAACAACAACGGCGGTTTTGTAAACGCCTACGCGCTGGATGTATTTACCCGCAAGGGTTATTTGACCATGACCCCACGGGGGCTGCCCTCAGCCCCCGCACGAACCCAGTTGGGTCAACGCTCACTGGAAACGCCTACAATTTTAGTGACCAATCAGCACTCGTTGTCCGATGCGGAGGATTTCGCAGAAGGTTACCGGGCGCTCAAGGTCGGTAAAGTAGTGGGTGAACCAACAGCGGGCTGGATTATTTACACCTCAGCCGCCCAGCTTATCGATGGATCAAACCTGCGGCTGCCATTCATCAGGGTGACGGATAATTCGGGCAAAAACATGGAACTGAATCCCCGCCCGGTCGACATTGCGGTATCGAGGCCCATTGGCGAGAGTTATACGGATAAAAACGTTCAGCTTGACAAAGCCGTTGCGGAGTTGGTTCGGGAACTGGATGAAGCCAAAGCGTCCAGGCTGAGTAGCGGGAAGTGAGTTTAGTGGCTGGCAATCAAACCAGCATTTTTCGCCACTGTACGAAAGTGTCCGACTAAGTTTACAGTTTTATGCACGTTCGTTTCGCGCTTTTTCTGAGCTGGTTCATGGCGATCGTTGTAAACCACTTGTCGTTTCGCGGGTTAAGTTGGTAATCCTTAATCGGCAATCTCCGTGAAAAAACCGACTCAGCAAGAGCTTACCAGCCAACGCCACGAATTACTCGAACGCCTGAGCGACTGGCTCGATACGCCCATGCTGGTGCTGGGTTTCGTTTGGCTGGGTCTGCTGATTCAGGAACTCGCCTATGGTCTGACACCCTTCTGGGAGCAGTTGGGTACCGGAATATGGATTATTTTTATCCTTGATTTTCTCCTCCGCTTTACACTGGCGCCCGAAAAAGGTCTGTTTTTGAAACACAACTGGCTAACAGTCATTTCCCTGTTTCTTCCCGCGTTGCGCGTCTTTAGAATTGTACGCGTTCTGCGATTTCTGCGCGTAGCGCGGGGCGTACGACTGGTACGGGTGGTTGGCTCCATAAATCGGGGAATGCGGGCGTTGGGAGCCAGTATGAGTCGGCGGGGGTTTGGTTACGTTGTGCTGTTAACGCTACTGATGACCTTTGCTGGTGCTGCCGGGATGTACACGTTTGAACGCGATGCACCCAACACCTCCCTAAACTCCTACGGCGAAGCAGTATGGTGGACGGCTATGCTGATGACTACGATGGGATCAGAATACTGGCCCAGGACCCCCGAGGGCCGGGCGTTGTGTATGTTGATGGCCCTTTATGCCTTTGCCGTTTTCGGCTACGTGACGGCTACGCTGGCCACCTATTTTGTGGGACGCGATGCCGAAAGCACGGAGGGTGAAGTAGCTGGAGCACAAGCCATTCAGGAATTAACCAACGAAGTGCGGGCGCTGCGGCAGGAAGTCCAGCGGTTGGCAGAGCGGCAATAAAAAAGCAGGCGACTCTCTATCGAACGCGGTTGAAGACGAATAGATCGCTGAACGCCCACCCGGTTCCCTCTTTCTTCATGCCTCGCTGAATCACTAACTGATCTACCGATCGTTTTTCGTAAATAATCCGAATAGAGCCGTCTTCTTTTTCAAAGATCGCTTTGTCTTTCCCTGCTTCAATAAAGTGGTAACGGTCTGATTTGTCTTTTTCTTCCTGGCCTATTAACCCGGGCTTAAAGTGCTTTACCAGCACGGCTGGTCCCTGTGCTGTTTGCTCAAAGACCAACATTTCGTACATAGTAACTTTGTTGTCTTTCATCATACGCATGAACCCGGTCAGGTTATCCCCGACGGGTGCAATCCAGCAAGCCTCAATAGGGCCACCGTTGAAGTTACCCAACCAACGGCCTTCCATGAAACTAACATCGGCCAGCGAACCTGTTTTAGACGCAGTTTGGGCATGAAGAGAAGCGGTTACCAAGAAACAGAATAAAAATAAACGAATAGCTTTCATAGGCTTAGTGCTACACTTTGAGGACGGCAAGATAGAGAAATCATCTTGCTTTTGGCCGTATAGTATCCACCTCTTCACAACCTTCCCTGCTCCTTCCGAGTTTATACGAAACTACACGTAACATCCCTCCAGTATGGATTTCATAGACTATTATAGCGTGCTGGGCGTACCCAAAACCGCGTCAGACGGCGATATAAAGAAGGCGTACCGCAAACTGGCCCGTAAACATCACCCGGACTTAAACCCGGATGATGGAGAGGCAAAGAAAAAATTCCAGCAAATCAACGAAGCTAATGAGGTCCTGAGCGACCCTGAGAAGCGGAAAAAGTACGATCAATACGGCAAAGACTGGCAACACGCCGACCAGTTTGAAGCAGCCCAGCGCAACGCGGGGCAACAACAGCAGTCGCGCCGACAATACGCGGGCGGAGACGATTTTTCGGGTGGTTTTGGCGGGGCCGATTTCTCGGATTTCTTCTCATCCATGTTTGGGCAGGATGCCGGTACGGGTGGTGGCCGACGGCAGGCCAAATTCAGGGGGCAGGATTATCAGGCCGAATCACACTTGAACCTGCGCGATGCGTACACAACGCATAAGCAAACCATGAACGTAGATGGAAAAAGCATCCGCATTACCGTACCGGCCGGTATTGAAAATGGGCAGAAGATAAAGCTGACTGGCTATGGTTCGCCGGGTGTGAATGGTGGTCCCAACGGTGATTTGTACATTACGTTCGTTATTGCCGACGATAGCCAATACAAACGCAAAAGCAATGACCTCTACGTAGATGAGACGGTTGACCTCTACACCGCGTTGCTGGGTGGCGAAAAAATCATCGAAACACTGGATGGCAAAGTCAAACTAACCGTACCGCCCGAAACCCAGAACGGCACAAAAGTCCGGCTGAAAGGTAAGGGCTTTCCGGTATACAAGCAGGAAGGTAAGTTTGGTGATTTATACGTCCAATGGCAAATCAAACTGCCCACCAACCTGACCGACGAACAGAAAGAACTAATCCGGCAGGTAGCTGCCATGTAACCCCTTTCTTATGCAACCTAACCTCATTCTCATTAACGAATTTTGCGTGTATCATCACGTCGGCGTTGAGTTTGTTCAATTGCTGGAGCAGCGTGGCCTCATCGAAACGCAAACGATTCAGCAGGCGACGTACGTGCAACTCGAACAATTACCCCAGCTGGAGAAATTTGTCCGGCTGCATCAGGATTTAGCCATCCACCCCGACGACCTCGACGTGGTAAATGAATTACTCGAACGGCTTGAACACATGCATCAACAGATAACGCACTTACAAAACCGGTTGGTTTTTTATGAACCGTCTGGTAGTTGACAGAAAATGGGCGAATTTTGGCCAGCACGGTTTTTAACCTCATCTTTCCCGATGTCAATCGCCCCACTGCTGACCCTTTCACTCCTGATGTTGGTTCAGGCCACGCTCGCCCAGTCGAACAAACGCCCGCGTGCGTACGGAATCCGTTTCGGTGTGCTGAAACCCGGCCCACTTAACGCCATCACCGACGTACCGGGCGTTCGGGTGGGCCAAACGACGATAAAACAAGGGCAGACCGTTCGCACGGGGGTTACGGCCATCCTGCCCCATCCGGGGAATCAGTTTCAGCAAAAAAGCCCGGCGGCTATTTATATCGGCAATGGGTTTGGGAAACTGACGGGTTATAGCCAGGTAGAGGAACTCGGCACACTCGAAACACCCATCATTTTAACCAATACGCTGAGCGTACCCACCGCTGCCGATGCCCTGATTGACTACACGCTGGCCCAACCCGGCAATGAACAGGTTCGCTCCGTAAACCCGGTGATAGGCGAAACCAACGACGGTTTTCTAAACGACATTCGTGGACGACACGTAACGAAACAGCACGTGCTGGAAGCCATTCGACAAGCCAAATCCGGTCCGGTCGAGGAGGGCAACGCAGGGGCTGGCACCGGCACCGTTTGTTTTGGTTTCAAAGGCGGCATTGGCACATCATCCCGTACCTTACCCGCGTCGCTGGGTGGCTATACCGTTGGGGTACTGGTACAAACAAACTTCGGGGGCGTCCTGCAAATAGCAGGCATACCCGTTGGAGTTGAACTGGGAAAATTCGACTTCA
This sequence comes from Cytophagales bacterium, assembly GCA_038236215.1. GTDB lineage: Bacteria > Bacteroidota > Bacteroidia > Cytophagales > Spirosomataceae > Spirosoma. Next base: position 19,305 of record JBBSTD010000022.1, read on the forward strand.
AAGAGAAATTAGACGGGTCCTGCATGATGGTCGTCCTGACTGATGCGCCACTGGATGCCCGCAACCTCAAACGGCTGGCCAAACGCGCTTTCATGGGATTAGCGCACACGGGTGGCATCGCATCAAATGGTAGTGGCGATTATGTTATTGCCGCATCTACTGCTTACCGTATTCCGCATGAAACAACGCTATCACTCGATTCAACAAACGTGCTGCGGAATGATAATGTCTCCCCCGTGTTTATGGCCGTTATAGAAGCCACCGAAGAAGCGATTATCAACTCGCTGTTTGCCGCCCAAACGACTACCGGCGACCGGGGGCATACGGTAGAGCAATTACCGGTAGAAAAAGTGGTCGATCTGTTGAAGAGGGCAGGGCAGATTCGGTAAATCCATTTCCTTTTATCGCTTTTAAGCAAGTAGACTGCATCACCCGATTTGGTGATCGTTACCCCCGCGTCTGTGTACCTGGTGTCAGTAACGGTATCCAGCCGGGTGGTTTCTCCTAGCCAAATCAGTAAAGAAGGCTATTTTCTGCATAAGAAAGCGACTCTTATGTCCGGTACTCACTTTTTGAAAATTGCCTGGAAATCAGAGTAGATAGGTACATCTACTTACTTTTTAGATTTAATCTAAAGAAGATTATTTTATCTTATTAAATGAAAGTACAATCAACCCCATTCCCCATGAAACACAATTTACGAATAAGGTTTAGTGCCTGGTGCTTTCTGCTTCTGGTCACTTTCCTGATGATGCAGGTTGCCCAGGCCCAGGATCGCCGGGTGACGGGCAAAGTAGTCTCCAGCAAGGACAAGCAACCTATTCCGGGGGTGAATATCCTGGTCCGGAATACTGAATTGGGTACTACAACGGACGGCGAGGGAAATTTCACGTTGAATGCGCCCGCCGGGGCCACGCTCGTCTTTAGCTCAATTGGATTCGCGGGTCAAACAATTTCCATTGGCAACCAGACCCAGTTGACTGTCACGCTTCAGGAGGCCGAACAGAGTTTGGGCGAAGTTGTTGTTACAGCCCTGGGCATCAAAAAGGAAGCAAAACGCCTGGGCTACGCTACGGCCATCGTGAACCCGGAGCAAGTTACGACCAACCGAACGGTTAACTTCATGAACGCCCTGCAGGGCAAAATTGCCGGGGTAAACATCTCCGGCCTGGGTACGGGTGCCGCCGGTACCAGCAAAATCCGGATTCGGGGGCAGTCGTCGTTTTCGGGACAGAACAGCCCGCTTATCGTAGTAAACGGCGTGCCGATTGATAATACTAACTTTGGTCAAAACAATGGGAATACTGGCAGCGATGCCTCGATTTCGAACCGGGGCACTAACTACTCCGACGGTGGTGACGGGCTTTCGTCTATCAACCCGGATGATATTGAAGGAATGACCGTACTCAAAGGCGGCACTGCTGCGGCTCTTTATGGCTCCCGGGCGAAAGACGGCGTTATCATGATTACGACCAAAACCAAAGGTAATGGGCAGGGTATTGGCGTAACGTATAATACCAACTATACGACCGACCACGCGCTGGATTACACCGATTACCAGTACGAGTACGGGCAGGGGGAATACGGCGTTCGGCCTACGGCACCCAACCCAACATCGGGCGTGTGGAGCTTCGGGGAGAAATTTTCCGGACAGACCCAGGTACTTTTCGGGGGCGTAACGGTGCCGTACGAGCCGGTTCGTAACCGAATCAATAAATTCTACCGCGAAGGATCGACCTGGACAAACTCCGTTGCCATTTCGGCGGGCGGTGAGAAAGGGGGACTCAACCTGTCGATTGCCAATCTGGATAATAAAGGCATCACGCCCAACAACTCCTTCAACCGGAAAACCATTAATCTCGGCTTCAGTTATAACCTTTCGCCCAGACTATCCGTAACGGGGACTATCAACTACTCGAGCGAGCTGAACAAAAACCCGCCCCAGATTGCCCAGCAGGATAATAGTTTACCTACGATACTTTACACGTTATCCAATTCAATGCCGCTGGACGTGTTGCAGGCCAACCAGATCAATCCCGCTACGGGCAACGAGTACATCTGGTCGCGGTTTATGAACCGGACGAACCCTTATTTTTCGCTGAGCAATAAGTTTGAGAATATTCGCCGGGATCGTCTGTTTGGCAACCTTTCGGCCCGCTATAACATAACCGACTGGTTTTACGCACAGGTCCGGGTAGGGCAGGATTACTGGTCGCGCGATCAGGACTACAACAACCCAACAGGTTCGGCTTCTCTGGCAGCGGCTCCGGCAGGTTTCGTTAACGGCAATTACGTGCAGGAAAGCCGCCGTTTCCGCGAGCTGAATACTGACTTCCTTATCGGTGCCAATCATAAATTCGGAGTCTTTGGTATCGACGTTACGGCGGGTGGCAACCAGCTTTATCGTCGGAGTGATCTGAATAGTGTTCTGGGGACAGATTTCATTGTTCGTGGGTTGTACACGGTGCAGAACTCCCGCTTAAAAGACCCCGTTTATTCTCCCAGCGAACGAAAAGTAAACTCGCTGTACGCAGCCGCTGAATTTTCCTTCAAGGATTTTCTTTACCTGAACGCCACCGCCCGCAACGACTGGTTCTCGACGCTGGCCCCCGCCAACCGTAGCATTTTGTACCCATCCCTAACGGGTAGCTTCGTGTTTTCACAGGCCTTCAATAACTTACCCGGCTGGCTGAATTTCGGAAAACTCCGGGCGGCCTATGCCGAAGTAGGCAGCGATGGCGACGTGGGGCCTTACTCTAATGGCCTGTTCTACAGCACCAACGCCAGCCTCTTCCCGAATCCGGCCGGAGCCGGGCAACCGGTGGGCTTTATCACATCGAACACGGTACCAAGTGCCTCCCTGAAACCAAGTCGAACAGCCGAAGCAGAATTTGGACTGGAACTGAAACTATTGAATAGTCGGATTGGCGTGGATCTGGCCGTTTACCGAAAAGTCACGAGTGATCAGATCGTTGCCGCGCAGGCATCCGATGCCTCGGGGTATACCAACATCCTGATTAACAACGGTAAAAGCCAGAACCAGGGAATAGAGTTACTGATCAATCTCTCGCCCGTCCGGACGAAAAATTTCTTTTGGGATGTAACCCTGAACGGTGCCTACAACAAGACGAAATTGCTCAAACTGCTGACGGAAGTAGCTGGAGAACAAATCGTGGTAGGTACCGGAGTGTATGTCGGCGACCTGCGACAGGTTGTTGGGCAGGAGTTGGGCCAATTGTATTCCTATGGATACGCACGCGACGCGCAGGGACGCATCGTACACGGAAGCGATGGGTTAGCAAACCGTACTACGGCTCCCATTTCGTTCGGTTCGGCACTGCCCAAATACACTGGTGGCATCACGAACACGTTCAATTACAAGGGCCTGAACTTAGCGGTTCTGATCGACTTCAAGCTGGGGGGCAAAATGATTTCGGGCACCAACCTGAACGCCTTCCGGCATGGATTGCAGAAAGAAACCCTGGTTGGTCGGGGCGATGCCGACAATAAGATGGTCGGTGTCGGGGTGAACACTAACGGCGAAGCCAATACGGTTCGTGCGTTCGTTCAGGATTATTACTCGGTGGGCCGTTCCAAAGCACTTGGGGAGCAAGTCGTCTATGATGCTGGCCTGTGGAAGCTCCGTCAGATCAGCCTGGGCTATGACTTTACCAAATTTTTACCCAAAACCTTATTTATCAAAGGGATACGCATCAGCGCAGTAGCGAACAACGTGGCGATTCTTAAAAAGTGGGTGCCTAACATTGATCCGGAGCAATTCGGTTTCAGTTCCGATAACCTGATTGGCCTGGAGTCGACCGGTTTACCCACCACCCGCAGCATTGGTTTCAACCTGAACGTTAAATTTTAACCCAAACCCATAGCTATCGGCTACGGGTTTTGATACCAGACATCTCATGAAAAAAATAAGTCTTACAATTGGCCTTCTCGCCCTGGTTGGCTGGATGAGCAGTTGCGATAAAGGGTTCGACGAACTCAATGTAAACCCGGCGGCCGCAACCGCCATCAATCCCGTTTATACGTTCAATAACGCCCTTGTCAATAGTTCCTTTCCGGGATCAATCCTCGTTTTTGAGGAAGCTATTGTGCAGCAAATTTTTTCACCCAACTCCGGCATTACGCAGGGCGGAAATTTCAACGTCGACAACCGGGGAGTAAGTGGCGCGAATGCCGCCATCTGGCAACGCTTTTATCGCGATAATATGCGCTACCTGGTGGATGGCATTACGAAAACCAAAGCCGATGCCAGCCGGACGAATCTGTACAACATGATGCGGATTTTGAGGGCGCATACAGCCATTGTACTGACCGACACGTATGGCGATGTGCCTTATTCCGAAGCGGGTGTTGGCTATTTGAGCTCGAACGTGCTGCCTAAGTACGATACGCAGGAAAGCATATATACCGACGTGATTAAGGAACTCACCGAAGCGACGGCCGCGCTGGATGCGACCAAAACCATCGAAGCCGGCGACATTATGTTTGGGGGCGACGTAACAAAATGGCGAAGGACCGGCTACGCGCTGATGCTCCGGGCGGGTATGCGCCTGTCGAAAGTTAACCCGACGCTGGCTCAGTCGACCGTGCAGAAAGCTTTTGCCGGTGGTATTATGCAATCCAATGCCGACAACTTTGTCGTTCGGCATAATGCCAACTTCACCAACTCAGTGGGGGCCACGCTTAACTCTACCGAAGCCGCCAATTATTACCTGACAAATGCCTTTGTTTCGTACCTGAAATCGACTGCCGATCCCCGGCTGGCGTCGATTGCCGTTCGCTACGTGGGTGCCAAAAGCGGGGCGGAGCAACTACCCGCCCGGGCCGTACGCACCGCCGATGTGCAGGCTGGCATGCCCCTCGGATACGACAACGGCACGATTGTGGCGAAAGCTACGGCCGATGGACTCGCCAGTTTCTACGACTACTCCCAGCTAGACCGGACTCGGATGGGGAGTCAGTTTGCACCCTGTTTTCTGATTACCTACGCCGAAAGTCAGTTGTTGCTGGCCGAAGCGGCCCAGCGGGGCTGGATAACGACGGGCACGGCCGCTGATTATTACAATGCCGGGGTAACCGCGCACATGAAGCAACTGGGCGACTACGACGCGACGTCGCTGGTATCCGACGCCAACATTGCGGCTTATTTATTAAAGAACCCCTACATAGCGGCAAAAGGGCTGGAACTGATCAATACTCAGTACTGGATTGCCGCCTTCCTGAACGGCCCCGAAGTGTTCGCTAATTTCCGCCGGAGTGGGTATCCGGTACTTACGCCAAACCCCTACCCCGGCAAGGAGACCAAAGGTAGTTTCATCAATCGCCTGTCGTATCCCGATTCCGAGCAGTCGGTCAACACGGTACAGCGCCAAGCTGCCGTTGACCGGCAGGGTGCCGATAATCTGGACACCCGCGTTTGGTGGGATAAGCAGTAGATTGATTGCCAACCTAATCTAAATCAGAAGGCCCGGTCAGTGACCGGGCCTTCTTTACGTTCAAATCGGCTTTACTCAGGCGGGTAACGTTATGGTAAATGTAGTACCCTGCCCTTCTGTACTGTCAACCGTCAGCGTGCCGGTGTGCCCTTTAACCACAATGTCATAGGCCAGCGACAAACCCAGGCCGGTACCTTCTCCCGTGGGTTTGGTGGTAAAAAAGGGCTGGAATATCTTACGCTTCAGGTCGTCGGGGATACCGATACCGTTATCACTGACTATAATCACGGCTTCCCCGTCATTACAGCGTGTGCTGACACTTACCGTAGGTTGATAACCTGGGTCGTTAACTTGTTTCTGACGTTTGTGAACGGCATAAAAAGCATTGGTGAATAAATTCAGCAACACACGACCCATGTCCTGAGGGACCATACTGATTTCTCCGAGGGATGGGTCAAAGTCCGTTTTTAGCTGGGCATTGAACGATTTGTCTTTGGCCCGCAGGCCATGATAGGCAAGCCGCAGGTATTCGTCGGCCAGCCCGTTCAGGTCCGTTGGTTCCCGTTGTCCGGTACTGGCCCGTGAATGCTGCAGCATTCCTTTCACAATACTGGAAGCACGACCACCATGGTGGGTTATTTTCTGAAGATTCTGTTTTAAATCATTGAGTAGTTCGGCTTCGAGGTCTGCATCACGGTTCGCTTTGCCTTGTTCTTCGGTCAACTCGTCGATTAGTTCAATACTGACTTCGGAGAAGTTATTGACGAAGTTGAGAGGGTTCTGAATTTCGTGCGCTATACCGGCTGTCAACTCGCCCAGAGAGGCCATTTTCTCACTCTGAATCAGTTGATTTTGTGTGGCTTTTAACTCCTCGACTGTATGTTCCAGTTCTTCTTTCTGGCGCGTTATTTCAGCGGTCCGTTCGGATACCAGGTACTCCAGTTCCTGTTTCTTAGCCTCAATTTTTCGGCGTTCTTCCGCTTCCAGTGCCCGTTGCTGTTCTTCTTCAACCAATGTCTTCTTCTGACGATTGGCGATGATCAGAAACGTAATAGCCCAAATGGTCGAAAAGCCAATCGCACTATCCAGAAAGTCGCCACTTGTCTTATAGAACGCCGGGGCGTAGTGCTGCATAAAATTATCCACTACCAACAGTAACAGGAAAGGGGCAGCCGCCAGCAGTGCGGTCCGGGCGGGCCGGTAATCATACACCCGCCATAGCATATAAATGAATAATAGCCCCGCTGCCAGGGCAAACCAGCCGGTCGAAAAATCGAGCCGTAAAACGAACCCCAGTCCAATCAGGATACCAGCGTAAGCCCAAATCCGCTTTATATGAGGTTCCCAGGTGGGTAGGCGGGTTCTTATACCCAGAAAACGATCAGCAAACTGAAACGCTACCGCTGCTAGTACCACTGTTCCAATGCCTTCAGGTGTTGGTAGACTCATGTTCGTAGAATAGTGGTGTTAACGACTACTTGACACTTGTACGGTTCGCCAATACTTCATTCTGCCGCCTGATACGACTAGACAGGCTTCTGACAATACTACGCAATACTTCGCCCCGCTCCTCCATCAGGTCGTAAAAGTCGTCCTGATCAATGCGCAGAAGCCGCACATCCGTAATAGCCTCGGCCGTGGCCGAGCGGGATTCGGTATCCAGCAATGCCAGTTCGCCAAAGAAATCACCCCGGCCGAACCGGGCCAGTTCGGTCTCGCCATCCAGAATGGCTACTTCGCCCGTGTAGATGACGTACATGCCCGAACCAAGGTTACCTTTGTGGAAAATTGCCTCACCGGCCGGGTGGGCTTCCTCTTTCATGATAGGCGTTACACTGGCCAGTACGTTTTCGGGCGTTTGGGCAAACAGGCTGGTTTGGGCCAGCAACAAAACCCGGTCATACGCGGAAATCTGGCTGGTTGAATGACTGGCGTGGGGCATAAGCAACGGGGATAAATCAGGGAATTGGGCGATCAGTAACGCGCGGATTGCTGCTGCTTCCGGTTCGGGTAAACCGCGCAGGGCGGTACTCACGGTCCAGGCCGAGAAGACCGTTTCACCCGTTCGCAGAATAAAAGACCGGATTGGTTCTGAATCGTGAAACGGTCCCAGTTCCGTATCCAGAATGCGTACCTTTTCCACGCGGGGCAAGTCATCTACCAATACCTGTAAGGTTTGGTACGTGGCCCGGGGAATCAGGTTGTCCAGCATTTCGAGGGCGTTAGCCCGGCGTTCGCGGGCGGGGTGCCCAACGCCCATGCGGGCACCGGCAATGGTTTCGGTATCGAACAGTTGGGCCAGCGTATCGAATAGCCGCTGCACTAGTACCGACAGTTCATAATCCAGTGTTGTGGTTAAAGACGTGTCTGACAAACTACCGTGCAAAATCCGCTGTGCCAGCAACACTTCCTCATGCAGTAATGTGCGGAATAACGCATCATCGTCGGGTTCGTTTGAGAAACGGCGCAGAGCACGCAGGGCCACCCCGCGAATCAGCAAATCGGGATGCTGAGCCAGTTCGTTCAGGAGTTGGCGGCTTTCGGGAGCCTGAATAGCCCCACAAATGGTTGTAATCCGTTCCAGCATCAGTCGGCTGCCGTTCATCCGGCGCAACGCATGCAAATGAGCAATCAGTTCGGGGCCGCGCGATTTTAGGGCTTGCACGACGGTGCGGCCCAGAGTTTCGTGCGTCAAGTTCAAGAGCAGAAACTGCGTCAGGTCCTTATTATTCAGGGTACCAGCCGTCAGGATAGCTGCCTTTTTCACGTCGGTGTTCGGGCTGGCGAGTAACTGCTGCACCGACGGGGCAAAATCATTCAGGTGTAAGGTAGCAATCAGGCTCAGCGCGATTTTCTGCCGTTCGGGCTCATCATCCCGGACCAACTCGCGTAGCGCAGCCTGGGCGGCTGTGTCGTGCGGATTCAGTTCCAGAATACCCCTGATGGCTCCCCGACGGATGGTGAGGTCAGTATGGTGGATAAAGGGGGCTAACTCGGCCGGTTCGGTGTTGATACGTCGGCCCAGTAAGTAAGCCGCCTGCTGACGTAGTTCTGGGTCCTCATCCGTCAGCGCAATGTGCGTAAGGGACCGAACAGGAACCGACAGATTACTATGCGTCAGGGCCGTCAGCGTACGCCGACGAATGGCTTTCTCAGCATGCGTGAGCAGAGAAGGAATATGGGGTTCCAGTTCAGCGGGGTTGTGCGTATCCAGCCAGCCAAGAGCGGTTAGTACCTCACCAGACTTATCACTTTTTAGTTGCTTGATCAGGTTTTTCTGCGCCACCCCCGGCATAGCCAGTTCGTCGCGTTCCAGAAACCGGCGGCCAATAGCATCGTTCAGTTCGTGCAGATACCGTTTGTAGGTTTGTCGCAGTAACCAGATAGCCACTACGAGCAGACCTATCCAAAACAAAGCCCCGGTCGACTCCAGGGTATTATGGAACAAAAATATCAGGCAGCCCGCTATGCCCAAACCAATTGGTTCGTATAATCCTTTAGCCAGCGTGTGCCCTTTCAGCCGTTGGGGGGGCAATAACGGTTGAAACAACACCAGAAAAACGGGGTCGAACAAGGCGCGTCGGGCCACTTCAAATACCAGATACAGGCCGCAGAAATAAATGAGCAGCACCGTTTCAGAAGTGACCGTGTAATGCAGAATTACCAGTCCCGTCAGGCCTGCCAGGGCTACCCAGGGCAACACGACCAATGAACGCTGGATTCCGAATTTATCGAGTACTTGCCGCGACATTAGTAGTTTAACCAGCATAGCCAGTCCGTAGGTAAGGGCCAGCACGTAGCTTACGTAGCGAATTACGTCGGTCTGATCGTGAAAGCGGTGTTTTACGTTGATAAAGAAATTGTATTCTATCTCGGTAGCCACGGCGGCTAGTACGGTAAAACTCAGGCACATGTAAAAAATCAATTCGCTGCCACCAAACCGTTTACCCACCAGCCTCGAAGGCTCCCGACGCACTACCCGGCTGGCTCCTGATATGGTCTGAACATCGTGCGAGCGGATGGTTAACCGGAGTACGTAGAGAGCGGCCAGAAAAGCACCAAACGCCACCAGCAACAACCGTAACACATCGGCATGGGCGTGAACCAGTGCCGCCAGCACCGCGCCCGCTGCTTTGGCGGGCATATCGCCCGAACTGATAACCCCAAAGAGCCGCTTGCTCTGGCGCGTATCGAACACCACCGCCGAGACACCCCAGAACTCAAGGTTAGTCAGCAGGTAAATGATTCGGTAGCCTGTCATAATCGCCACGGCTGCCGCCACCGAATGACCCACGACCACCAGTACGCCAACAACCACCGTCATAACAACAGCGGCTATCAGCACGCGTATGGCCACAACCTGCAAAGCCAGATGATGCTCAAAATAAGCGTATACCCGGCTTACCCCAATCATGGACAGGGCGGCTACCACATAGGCCACCGGCAGACTGGTTTCCGGATTATTTTCGAGCAGAATAGCATTGGCCGCCACATAAATCAGAATCGTGCCAATACCCAGCAGAAAGTTATGAACAAAAAACAACCCTACTGTGCGGCCCTCTTCAGGCCGGATGCCCAGGGCACGCTGCCATCGTTGCTTGGAAGAAGAAGATACATAGGTTGAATCTGCGCCAACGGTCATAATCAGGGGTCAATAACAGATTTATGGCCAAATATAAGCATCCAGACAGGACAGCCGACACGGGGATAGCTAATTGGAACAGTCTCCTCCGAAATGAATTAACAGTAAACGGGCTGACTGGGTGACTTTCACTACAGAGTAATCGTATAAAGGCGATTTAGCCCTATTACCGCTCGTTTTTACATTCCCTACTCACGTTACACTACCCCTAGCAACTCTATGCGTTACCTACTGCTTGGTTTCATAGCCCTTTTAGCCCTCGCAGCTGGCTGCAAAAAAGCGGATACCACACCCCAGGATTTAGCTAAGCCAGTGGTAGGATTATACCGCATGGCCGAAGTGACACCGGCAGGTAGTCAGACGGCAATTACGGTTACCAATGCGAGTACGTTGATGGTTCGTGATGGTGAATCCCTCACCGCTATCCTGTTTACGCTTACCTACGCCACCGTTGGCACCTCGGGCAGTTCTACATTCTCAGAAACCAAACAGATCACCCTCCAGCCATCGGGCAATGCCATTGCGCTGCTGTCGGGCAGTACTCAGGTGGGGAGTTGGTTTAACAATACGCTCACCATGAAGGCCTACCCGTTTAACAACTCGACGGTAAGTTTCATCGCTACCAAGCAGTAGGCTTGGCGGCAATTCTGGCTCAAGTTGACGGATAAACTAAACCCTTCTTCCATGAAATACTGGTTTGTTCTTACCGCATTGCTACTCTGGCAAAGTCCGGCGCTGGCGCAGCAGTCATTTAAGGGCGGTAGGCTGACCGTATCCGAGAATCACCGGTACCTGGTTCATCAGGATGGCAGTCCGTTTTTCTGGCTGGGCGACACCGCCTGGGAACTCTTCCACCGGTTAAATCGGGAAGAGGCCAATCAGTACCTCAAACGCCGGGCCGAACAGGGTTTTACGGTCGTACAGGCGGTTGCCCTGGCCGAATTCGACGGACTGAAAGAGAAAAATCCCTACGGCGAAGTACCACTGCTGGACAATGACCCCAACAAACCCAACGAAGCGTATTTTAAACACGTCGATTACATTATTGACAAAGCGGCTCAGTACGGCATTGTGATTGCCTTTTTACCAACCTGGGGCGACAAAGTCTTTAAAAGTACCTGGGGGCAGGGACCGGAAATATTTACGCCGACAAATGCCCGTGTGTACGGTCGTTTCGTAGGGGACCGCTATAAAAACCGGGAGAATATCGTTTGGGTGCTGGGGGGTGACCGGCAACCCCGCGACGGTTCATCCGATGTTGAAATCTGGCGGGCAATGGCCGCTGGTATTCAGGAAAGCGTGGGAGGGGCCGACAAAGCCCTGATGACCTATCATCCCCAGCCCAACGGTCTGGAAGGGGGTGCATCAAAATGGTTTAAGGATGATGCCTGGTTCGATTTTAATATGCACCAGAACGGCCACTGCCGCAATACCGCCGTGTACGACAACATCACGGTATCGTACAACAATCTGCCCGTCAAACCGACGATGGATGCCGAACCTATCTACGAAGACCATCCCGTTTGTTTCAACGCTAAAGACCTGGGTACCTCCAATGCCTATGATGTTCGGATGTATGCCTACCTCGACCTGTTTGCGGGGGCGCATGGTCATACGTATGGCTGCCACGACATCTGGCAGATGTACAGTGCGAAACGACCGGCGGTTAATGGACCACACCTCTACTGGCAGGAAGCCCTTGACCTGCCCGGAGCCAATCAGATGACGCACGTTCGGCACCTGATGACGGCCCGCCCGCTGCTTGACCGCGTACCGGACCAGTCCCTGATTATGGAGAATAACCTCCCTCCTGCCGAACGGATTCAGGCCACGCGGGGCACCGACTACGCCTTTGTGTACACAGCCGCAGGTAAACCTTTCACAGTGAATCCAAGGAAAATTTCGGGAAAAACGGTTACGGCAACCTGGTTCGACCCTCGTTCGGGCAAAACAAAACCAGCCGGTATGTTCGAGAATCAGCAACCAAAGCAGTTTACGCCACCAACGCAGGGATACGGTCAGGATTGGGTGCTGGTACTGGACGATGCCGCCAAAAACTACACGGCTTTGTAACCACATCATATCAACGTCATAGATTGCAGCTCTGCCTGACCAGGAGCGGACGAAAAGCCAACAATTTTCGTTACCTTTCAGCAGGCGAACTATGCCTTATTCATCTATGAACTTCCTGACTTATACCCGTTTAGGGCTTAGTGCCGCAGTGGCCATCCTGCTAACGAATTTGGTATCCTGCACCAAAACTGCTACCGACGCTCCTGCGCCGACCGAACAATCGTCGTTCGACCTGATTCAGCAGAAAATCCTGACCCCGTCGTGCGCCACATCGGGTTGTCATTTGTCTGATAAAGACATCACTTACATCCAGCACGGCCTGGTGCTGGCCGAAGGTGTGGCGTATCAGAACATGGTGGGGGTTGACCCTAAAAACGCGGATGCCAAAACAGACGGCCTGAAACGGGTAAAAGCCTTTGCTTCGCTGGAAAGCTTACTGTACCACAAACTGGCTGGTACGGCCGCCAGTCATCATTCAGGAAAGCAATACGGAAATCCGATGCCGCTGGGTGGTGCTCTACTACCAGACGGACAGATTGAGTTTGTCAGGCGGTGGATTGAAGCGGGAGCACCTAAAACGGGAACCATAGCCGATGCCGCGTTACTCGACGATAAAACGGTTACGGTAGTTACCTATGATCCCCTGCCCGTACCAGCGGCTGGTACCGGTTATCAGATGACCGTGCCGTTGTTCGAGATTCAGCCGAATTTTGAGCGGGAGTTATTTACCCGCCGAACGGTTGGAAACACGCAGGATATTTACGTGAATCGTTACGAAACCAAGATGCGGAACGGTAGCCACCATTTCGTCGCCTACGATTTTCAGAATAAAAGCATACTCCCTAACCTGAACGACATTCGCGACTTGCGAAATCCTGACAAATCATTGAACCTATTCACGGCCGTCAGCATGTCTAACCACGTGTATTTTGCCGGTTCTCAGGCGCAATATCAGGATTACGTTTTCCCGGCAGGAACCGCCCTGCTCGTTCCGGCCGGTGCATCGTTCGATCTGAATTCTCATTTTGTCAATAAGACGAACACGGTGATGAAAGGAGAAGCTCAGGTCAATTTTTACACCGTCGACAAATCGACGGTACAGCATGTGGTGCAAACGCTGAATCTGGGTAACAACAACCTCAACCTGCCCGGAAATACCCGGACTACGATGACTAAATCGTTTACCTTCGATAAGCCCCGTCTGGTATTGACGCTAACATCGCACATGCACAAAATGGGGGAGAAATTCGTGATAAGAATCAAAGGAGGCACCCGCGACGGAGAACTGGTTTATACCTCAACCGATTGGGAGCACCCCGATATCATCACCTTCAAAACACCCATCAGCCTGAAAAAAGGCGAAGGATTAACTTCCGAAATCACCTATAATAACACCTCGTCAAAGACCATTAATTTTGGCCTGACCAGTGAAGACGAAATGGGGATTATTTTCGGCTACTTCTACGAAGAGTAAATTTTACTCCGTCTTCAAACTCTTACCGGTTTCATTATTGAAAGCTGTTACAATCAGGAAAACTGATCGTAACTAATGCGATCAGCACAGCTATGGCTGTGATCGCCAGAAGATACCACCACTAAACACCGATCCGGCGGTGCTGAAGTTAGTTGAGAAGTCACTTCCGCTGAGGAGCTTAGTGCCCATCATTTTGATGTAATTGTACGAGATGGCGTTCTGATTGAACAGGAGCGACTACTTCACTATCGTAATCCTTCACTTGGATGCAGGCGTAGTCAATCCGGTTACAGATCGATAAACAGGGTTGTTAAGCAGCAGGTTTGCCATGAACCGCTCGCCTTTAACCGAGAGATGACCGTCACAGGGGACGTAGAGTTCCTCTATATTGCCGCCTGGATAAGCAAGAAAGCCAGCGACTAACGGAATAAAGCGAATCCCTTTCTGGCGGCAGAAGGTAGCCAATAATGGATCAATCCGGTTAGTTCTCCCGTGTCTTAGCGCCAAAAGGTCAGACAAGGTGGGTATGGATAGAAGAAGGACGGTTTTCCCCCTGGCTTCTTCCACTAATTTGGTTAGTGAGTAGCTCACATAATGCCACTCTTCCTCATCAAAATTCTCAAACCTAGTCGATTGGCCCTTATTATATTGCTGGGCATGAAATTTACCAATCAGTCTAAACAGGCTGGAATGGGTCAAAACATCCGCTTTTAATTTGTTGATAACGGATAGGGTAGCATAAAGCGAATCGATCACGTGCAATAGGGACGCTTGTGTAGGCGAACGATAAAGGATCGATTGGGTAATGTTGGCCAGGCTATAGCGCAGCTGATAGTGTGGGTAGGTTCCCTGCCAATAGGGTGTATACTGGGGGTGTTCAATCTGAGTATAAGCCGTGCGTTCATCCAGAATTTCGAAGTCATTGGCCGGCAAAAAGCCCACGATGACTACATCTGCTTTGAATGCTTTGGCTACCCCCTTATACATCAGATAATAATGGACGGGGTTCGAGCCGTTTACAGCAAAGTTGAGGTGTTCAAGACCTGTTTTGCTTTCCAGGAGAGACGACCACCGATCAGCCGAATTAACCATGTATCCTTCCATAAACGAATCACCCACAATGGCAACTCGTTTCTTTTTTGGGTCCGGGTTCACTAGCTGGCGTTGGCTGTCATGTGCCCCAACGGCATTATAATCCCAGTGTAGGGTATCTCCTTCGCAGTTGACAAATGTATCGGAACCATTGGGCAAATGGGTCCGGGCTGCAATCGGATTTAAATCGCCTGCTGGAAAAGGTTTGATAGCCGATATATCGTATGGTATGTAAAACCGATGGAACTGGAACGGGGGAAGATCTATCCAATGTAATCCGATCAGTAAATGGCCTGCCCCTTCAAGAAGCGCCAAGAAAAAGAGACACGAAAAAAGTGCTAAACTTAGGTTCTGACTAATTTTTTGTCGGGCTGTTAAACCTAGGCTTATCAATAACCCAAGTAGGCATAGAAAAAGAAGAACAGGGAAAACGTTTAGATAGGCAATACCACGAATGAGTCCGTCAGCCTTATCCCCTAGTTGGTCGTAAATGTGGCAGCCAGCAAACGTAACACCGATTATAAGCGCGAGACCGGCCCAGAAGAGGAACACTTTTTTCTGGCTACTCATATAGGGATACGTTGTACATATTACTGCCTTTTACGCTGCGAAGATGTTTAAACTTTTGAGAAAACACCCAAAGAAGGGTAAAATTTGGGGTGCGAACGTCAAATAAATAATCCAATGGGTTGATAGCCATGTTTTTGACGATGAACTGTATGCTGATCCTTGGATCATCGAACATATTAATACGTGGGTCGGCGGATTTAAAGCACTACTGTTAAGGTTTATATTTTCCCAGGACCACGTATGCGGTGAAGGACTGGATGAGCTTACGTTTTATCGCATTTGCGGTTATTCTTCTACGTAAAATCAACCGCAAATAGAAAGTTTAGACATGCAAGTGTGGACACCCGGTGAAGGAGAGCAGCATAATGATCCGATTTCACCTGTTCAATAAGCTGCTTCAGCAGTCTGAAAACCGAAAAATAAAAATGACCGGGCTACGGAAACTATCTTTGTACAGCGGCTATATATTGTCCAATCCGTAAGCGACCACGCTCTTGATCAAGTGGCAGAGGGAGTAGAAAAAGTGTATCAAATCGAGTGAAAAATAAAATCATCCGTTCAGGTAGTTCTATAACAGCGTTGCTAATTAACAGAAGAGTGTCCCGGCACAGCCTGACTCTTTTTGTACGTATCCTACCTATCTTTTTGCCCCGTTATTCTATCAGCAGGAGGTTGATTGGGTTGCCGCTTATCGCCTGCTTTTCTTTATTTATCGCAGTAGTCAGTTGCCAGTCGGCCAAAGAAGACCCGCTGATTATGGAAGGCAGGCTATTGTCACAGCACTACTGTGGTAACTGCCACCAAACGCCAGCACCCAATTTGCTGGATAAAGAGACCTGGGTGAAGCACGTACTGCCCGCCATGGCTCCGAATCTGGGATTGGAAGTCTACGCGGAGGGAGCATACTACGCCGGTAGCAAATCAACCATTTCGTTTAATGACTGGCAGAAACTGGTTATCTATTACCAGACGCTGGCCCCGGTAAAACTCAAACCAGCCCGTAAACCCATTCCCGCCGTGGATGACTGGGCTATTTTTTCCGTAGTGAAACCCCATCTCGATACCACCAAAACGGCCATGACTACGCTGGTGAAAATGGATACCATCGGGCACCAACTATACACCAGTGATGCGTTCCGAAGCGATCTCACCCGCTGGGATAAGAGCTTGCAACCCACCCACGTTCAGCAACTTAATTCGGCGGTGGTCGATGCTGATTTTTTTCGGGATAAAGAGGGCAGAGAACGGGGGACATTCACGACGCTGGGAACCATGCGGGCCGCCGATATTGCGCGGGGAGAATTGGTTTCGCTGAATCTGGACGGTAGCCAGAAAGCAGACTCATCAACGCTGGCGGTTAATTTACCCCGCCCCTTGCAATCGGTACCCGTCGATGTAAATAAAGATGGCCGGATGGACTGGGTAGTGTGTGGGTTCGGTCATTTGAAAGGCGGGCTTTACTGGCTGAAAAAGGAGGCCAACGGGAAATTTACCAAACAGACTATTCGGGACGTGCCCGGTGCTGTTCAGGCAACGACGGGCGATTTCAACGCTGATGGCTGGCCCGACCTGATGGTGCTTTTTGCCCACGCTGACGAAGGTGTCTGGCTGTTTCTAAACGATAAAAAAGGGGGCTTCACCGAACGAAATCTGCTCCGCTTTCCATCCGTTTACGGCTCTACCAGTTTTCAGCTAGTTGATTTTAACAAAGATGGCAAACTGGATATTATCTACACCTGTGGTGATAACAGCGATTACTCCAAGGTGCTGAAACCCTATCATGGCCTGTATATTTACCTGAATCAGGGGAATTTTCAATACAAGCAGGCGTACTTCTACCCCATAAATGGCTGCACTAAAGCCGTAGCTACCGACTTCGACCAGGACGGCGATTTGGACATCGCAACCATCGCCTTCTTTGCCGATTTTCTGCACAACCCAACCGAAGGCTGTTTATTTTTTGAGCAGAAGGAATCATTGCAATTCCAACCCCATACCATGCCCGTCAGCACGCTGGGGCGCTGGATTTGCATGGACGTAGCCGACGTTGACCAGGATGGCGATCAGGACATTGTGCTGGGCAACTTCTCAAAAACATTTATCGTTCAGGAAGGGCTGCAACCCAGCTGGAATACGCACCTGCCGCTAGTTGTACTGAAAAATAAGACCCGATAAGTTTGCTAAAACTTACTTCAACCAGCCACCAGTGAACCCGGCGCGTTGTAGGCCTTTGCGAATGTGGGGATTCTTTTTCATCAAGTTCCAGATAAATTCCGTCCGCAGGTTTTCGGCCATCAGTAAAATCGGTCCCTGGTCAATGCCAAGGTAGTCAACGTCGAACCAGCCATTGGTAGTGGGCCCGTTAGAAACACGAGCCGGGTACCGATAGGTCGGGTTGAAGGCATCACGGAAGCCATAATCGCCATATAGTTTTGCGCCGTACTTCGTTTTCATTGCCTGAAGGGCGGGAAGGCAGATTTCGGGGGCAAAAGCCATAGAACCACCAGCCGCCGTTGGGGAGATAGTGCCATCGTCCACAATTTGGGTCGACGCGGCTCCCCGCGCCCGGTACGAAAAGAATTTCCAGCCATTAACAACCGTGTCCTTAGGACCATCGCAGGCCGTCAGGCCCCAGATATTCGGTCCGTAGTCCTGCCATTTAGCCGGGTTTTCCATACAGTAGGCCCGGTTAGCGTAGGTTGCCCGGCGCGAATTTTCGGCGTAGTCGATACCTTTTCCGGCCATGTAGGAGTCGTTAATACCCCGGAAATCAATCCAGATTTGCGAGTACTGGTGCCCAAAAAGTGGGTCGAAGTTGACGTGTGTCTGCCCCTGAAATGTTTCCCAGTCGTACGTTTTTGTCCAGGCGGACCAGGCATCGGCCTCCACCGGGTGCGTAGGCGAACCGAGGGCCAGTACGTAGAGGAGCATGGCTTCGTTGTAGCCCTTCCAGTCATTTTTTATAAACCCTTTTTCGGGATGCCAACCCATGGATACGAAGGGCTTGCGCGGTTGAATCCAGGTCCAGTCAACACGCCGGTAAACCTGCTCGGCCAACTGCCGTATTTCCGTCTCAACCGGCGTGTTTTTGTCGAAATACGACTGTGCGCTGAGTATCCCCCCCAGTAATAGCGCAGTATCAATGGTAGAAAGCTCAACCTGTTTGAAGCGCTCGCCGGTTTTCATATCCAGGAAATGGTAGAAAAAACCTTTGTAACCTGCCACGTTAGCCACCTTTTCCGATTGGGGTGCATGGGTAAAAAAGCGCAGGATTTTTATGGTTCGATCGGCCGCCTGTTGCCGGGTTATGTATCCCCGCTCCACGCCCACCAGGTACGACGTAAGCCCGAAACCAACGGCGGCAATACTGGCAAATGAAGGCCTTGGCGCACGGTCGGGCACGAGGCCATTTTCGGGATTAGCCGTTTCCCAGAAATAGCGAAACGTGTCGCGTTGCAGACTGTCCAGAAACCCCTGTTCGCTGGTGTTCAGGCGTGTGGTTGACGTGCCGGACGGTTGTGGCTTCGGCTGACAGTAGGCATCATGAAGTGAAAGGCAACCCAGTAGTAATGCAGCAACTAATTTCATAAGCAGGTATGAGTAAGTTAAACGGTACCCACCCGTTGCTAAAGTCCTGTAGCAACGGGTGGGTAATCAGGTTTACGCTATTAGTACCCCGGATTCTGGGTTAGTGCCCCTCCGCTCAACTGAATCTGGGTTTGCGGAATGGGGAACACTTCGTTTTTGCCCTTCGTGAATGTTTTGCCGTGGGCGGCAAAAGCCTGCACCGCCCGGCCTGGCTGGACGCTTTCCTGCCGGACAAGGTCGAAAAAGCGGTCGTGTTCCATTGCCAGTTCCACGCGCCGTTCGTGCCAGATTTTCACCCGGTCGATGGTGGCAAGGGCGGGCAACCCGGCGCGAACGCGGAGCTTGTTGATGTCGGTCAGTGCATCGGCACTATTGCCCAACGCAAAGGCCGCTTCAGCGTGGATAAGCAACACTTCACCCAGACGCATAATACGCAGGTTTTTGGGTAGACGGTCGTTCACGCCACAGTTCTTCTCAGCCGTACGGCTATGATAGGCCTTGTAGTTATACCGGTCATTCTCGACTGAGTCGCGGCTGGGAACCCGGTAGCCATCCCACAATACGGTACCCATAGGAGCGGGGTTGATAAACATGATGGTGGCGGCTTTGCGCACATCGTTCGGCTCGTATTCATCCACCAAACTCTGCGACGGCGTTCCAAACCCAAAGCCTAAGTCGGCCCATCCGCGTTTACCCCCGGCGCGTGGCCCCTGGCAAACGACGTAAATTGGAATCGCAGCGTCACAGGACAGATTGATACCTGTTTGTACTTCAAAGATGGATTCGGAACTGTTGGCCCCTACCTCCCGCCAGATGTTGGCATAGTTGGGTATCAGACTGTACGCACCTACCTGATTTTTAATGATAGAATCGGTTAGGTTATAGGCCTGCTGCCAGTTTTTCTGGTACAGGTACACCTTTGCCAACATGGCCATAGCGGCCGCTTTCGTGGCTTTACCCGTAGCGGTCTGGCTTTTAATGGGCAGGTTCGTTACGGCAAACCGCAAATCGGTAATAATACGGGCATAAACAGCCTCGGGAGTAGCCCGCTTTTGCAGCGCTACGTCATTGATGCTTTCTACCGCTGGCACATTCTCGATTAGTGGTACCCCACCAAAAAACCGGACTAACTTGAAGTAGAAATAGGCCCGTAGAAACCGCACCTCTCCCTCCAGTTGATTACGGGTGGTCTGATCAGCGGCACTCTGCGGAATCAGCGCCAACGCCTGATTGGCACGGGCAATGGCCCGAAAGTAAGTAGACCAGACGTTGTTGATGTTGCCCACGCCGGGGGTCATATCCAAATTATCGAGTGTGCCGTACGAGTTGGCCCCATCGGCGGGCGAACTGCCCTTGTCGGCATCATCGGACGCGATATTGGTCATACCAACGTAATCGAAGCCGTGCATACTGCCCTCCCACATGCTGTTGTAAACCCCCGTAACGAGGTTTTGGGCGGCCGCGGGGTCATTTTGCACGGCTGCCACACCAATTTGCCCCTGCGGTGGCGTAGTCAGAAAATCGTTACAGGCCGTCAGCACGGCACCAAACAGGACCGTAAGTAACGAAAGTCGGATGAATTGTTTTGTATGATTCATGTTTGTAGAGTCGATTGATTAAAAGCCTACGCTCAGGCCAACGGCAAACGTACGGGTGGTTGGATACGAACTGAGTTCGATACCGGAGTCCAGCGGCCCGCCGGGCAGCTCCGGGCTAAAGCCACTGAATTTTTTGGCGGTGAACAAATTTTGCGAGGTTACATAAACGCGGGCCTGGCGAAGTTTGGCTTTCTCGCGCAGACTAACCGGAATGGTGTAGCCAAGTGTGAGGTTATTGAGCCGCACAAAGGAGCCGGACTCCACAAAATACGTAGAGGCAGGAGTAGCGGAGGTAAGTAGGCGTGGGTCCGTAGTAGAAGCGTTCGTGGGTGTCCAGCGGGCACTGGCGTAGGACGCTTCGATATTGTCGGTATTCTCGAACCGGAACGCTTTCTTCCCATTATATACTTTATTCCCCGCGTTGCCATACACGTCGGCGGCCACGTCGAACCCTTTGTAGTTCAGGCCCAGGTTGATGCCGTAGTAGAGTTTGGGCTGGTAGGAACCAGCGTATATTCTGTCGTCAGAATTGATGACCCCATCACCGTTTACGTCCTGGTATTTCAAATCGCCGGGTTTAACATTGGCCCGGGTACCAAACACGGGCGACCCGTCTATTTCGGTCTGATTCTGATACACCCCAGTGGCATTCAGGACGTAGAAACTACCCACCGGCTGGCCATTGTCGGAACGGGTCGTGAAGCCCTGCTGCCCAACGCCCCCCGCCAGCAATGCCTGCCCACCGTTCAGACCCACGAGCCGATTTTTGTTCAGCGTCAGGTTACCGCCAATATTGTAGCCAAGCCCGCTCTTGGTCTTTTCTCTCCAATTGAGTACGAACTCGAATCCCTGATTCTGGAACGAGGCAATATTAGTTAGATACTGGTTATCCGGGTCGCCGAAGATGGCCGGGATAATCTGGAAAGCCAGTGCGTCACGGGTGGTTTTGTTGTAGTAGTCGATCTCACCGGTCAGCCGACTCTTGAAGAATGCAAATTCCAGCCCTAAATCGACCTGCTGCGTACGTTCCCATTTGAGTTTCTGGTTTTTGATGTCCTGAATAGCCGTACCTAATACCAACCCATTGTTGTAGAAGTAAGGAATGTTTATGGCTGCCGTCAGAATGTAGGCACTGCTGCTAATAACGTCGTTGCCCAGAATGCCCCAGCTTCCCCGAAACTTAAGAAAATCGAACAACGACTGATTTTTCATGAACGTTTCGTCCGAAATGACCCAGCCTACGCCGGCCGTTGGGAAATAGCCCCACCGCTCCTGAAATTTGGAACTACCATCGGCCCGCAACGACGCATTGAAGAGGTACCGGTTTTTAAGGCTCAGCGTACCCCGCGTCACGAACGACTGCCGGGTCTGAAGGTCGCCCCCGGAGTTGTTGGATAACTGCTGGTTCGGGTCGCCCAGGCCGAGGTACCACAGATTCGGGTCGTTCGGTACGTTAATTCGCGCGCCCTCGATCGAGTTGGACGAAAATCGCTCCGTTACCGCACCCAATAAAAACGTGAAGTTGTTTTCGCCAAACGCCCGGTCGACGGTGGCCGTATTGTCGATAATGTACCGAATTGACTGGCCGTTGTTGAGGCTCAGCGAACTGTTCTGCTGTCGCTGATTACCACCCGCCGTAATAAAGGTATTGGCATCATTCTGGAAAGCGGTTAAGTAGGTCTGGTCCCGGTTAAAAATCAGGTCGGTGTTGAAGGCCGAGTGTAGTTTGAGCCATTCAACGGGTCGATAATCCAGGGCCAGGTTGCCCTGTAAGCGATTGTTGATAATCCGCTGATTTCGGTTGTTCAGCGACAGCAGGGGGTTACCCACATTACCAAAGGCCGAGAGGTTACCGTATTTCCCATCCACCAGGGCCGGAACAATGGGCGCGGCCCGGTATAGACTTGGGTACACCCCACCTAAATCAACGGCTTTCTCGTTCCCTCTGGAAAACGAAAGCTGGTTGCTGAAGGTAACTTTTTTGCTGATGTTGATTTCGTTGTTGGCCCGGATGGTAAGCCGCTTGAAATCATTGGTTTTCACAATTCCCTGGTCGGTGAAGTAGCCCACGCTAAAGAAGAAAGTGTTGTTCTCCCCCCCGCCCGAAACGGACAGATTCTGGTTCGACTGGGGCGCGCTACGCAGGGCTTCATTGTACCAATTGGTCGTGCCGCCATAGGTCAGGGGCGAATCGTTCACGTTTTTAGTTGGGGCAGCATCGGCGAGGTAATTGATGTACTGCTCGCGGCTGGCCATATTGACCAGGTTGGCGGGCTGACGCATACTAATGTTGGCGTCGTATTGCACCTGCACGGGGCCTTTCTTACCGCGTTTTGTCGTAACGATAATAACCCCATTCGCGGCCCGAACGCCGTAGATAGCCGCCGACGCATCTTTCAGGACTTCGATACTCAGAATATCATTATTGCTGATATTACGAATATCGTCGGTCAGTACACCGTCCACCACGTACAGCGGACTCACCCCGGCCAGCGCCGAACCCACACCCCGTACCCGAATCTGAGGCTGTTCGTTAGGCCGCCCGGATGAGATGACCTGTACCCCGGCCAGCTTGCTTTGCAGGGCCTGTGTGGGTGTCTGAACGGGATATTTCACAATTTCCTCCCCTTTCACCTGCGCTACGGCTCCCGTTAGGTCACGCCGTCGCTGGGTGCCATACCCAACCACCACTACCTCTTCGAGTGCCTGCGCATCGTCGGCCAGTTCAATGTTAACAACACTTTGGTTCCCTACCGGCACTTCCTGCGGTGTCATACCAATCATGCTGAACTGCAAAACGGCTCCCGGACTTACTTCCAGTGAATATTGGCCGTCTACGTCCGTGGAAGTACCCGTGGTAGTGCCTTTTATAATGACATTGGCACCGGGTAACCCCTGCTTATCACTCTTGGCCGATACTTTCCCCGTAACGCGCTGATTCTGGGCTTGTGACAATCCGCAGATTGCCAGCCAAATCAGCAAAAACAAGTAGCTTTTCTTTTCCATAAAACGTAGAATTTTAATGAGTACGCTTGATTTTACGCTGCGACTTTCCGGACGTTCGTTTGTTCCGGTTTCGTCGATAGCGTAGTAACTAAAATAAGCACGAACTTTCTTATATTTTTTTGTACAAAAGCAGGATGAAGCTAAAATTCTTCTTAAAGTCTAACCACATTGTTGCTATATCATATTGGGTTCTGCTGTCTGTTTTTGTGGTTCTTTATCACCGCA
This sequence comes from Cytophagales bacterium, assembly GCA_038236215.1. Taxonomy (GTDB): domain Bacteria; phylum Bacteroidota; class Bacteroidia; order Cytophagales; family Spirosomataceae; genus Spirosoma. Next base: position 43,026 of record JBBSTD010000022.1, read on the forward strand.
CACAGCCACTCATCACATTACCGTGGTTCGTAGTAAGAAGTACCTGTGGGTTTATCGCACTGCCCTATTTTCCTCTCTTCTTCTGATAATGGGCATTCAGGCGCTGCTGGATCAATCGCCACGTGATTTCTATTGACCGGAGTTGATTCACTACAAACGGCAGACCTTGCCTACGGGCACGTCATAACCCTGGGACGGAATAGACGCGTAGTTTGCGTGAGTCGTGTGCTCAATAAACTACTGAATCAGTCTACTCATTGTGTAGCTTTGCGAACAACAAGACCCACAACCTATTATCAGAAGTTTAACGTCTACTATGACTCAGATTCGTCAGCTTACCACCTACCTCGAAGTACTGGCCCCCCTCTCCTACCAGGAATCGTACGATAATGCGGGCCTTATCGTGGGCGACCCATCGACCGAAATTACCGGCGTATTGGTTACACTGGATGCTACAGAACAAGTTGTCGATGAGGCAATTAGTAAAGGATGTAATATCATTGTGGCCCACCACCCCATAGTATTTAAAGGGCTGAAAAAGCTGAACGGTAAGAATTATGTAGAGCGTACGGTTATCAAGGCGATCAAAAACGACATTGCCATCTATGCCACCCATACAAACTTGGATAATGTGATCGGCGGGGTCAATTTCCACATTGCCGAAAAGTTACAGCTACAGAACGTCCGGATACTGGTACCCAAAGCGCAGACCCTGACCAAACTGGTGACGTTCGTACCCGTAGCCGACACGCAACGGGTGTTGGATGCTCTCCACCAGGTTGGGGCCGGTCAAATTGGAAATTATAAAAACTGTAGTTTTCGGGTTGCCGGAACGGGGGCCTACGAAGCGGGCGAAAAGGCAAATCCAGTGCTGGGCGAGGTGGGCGAGTATCATCAGGAACCCGAAAACCGAATTGAGGTAATCCTGCCTACTCATTTGCAGGATGAATTACTGGCCGTGCTGCGGGAAGCCCACCCGTACGAGGAAGTAGCTTATTACCTGACACCCGTAGCTAACCAGAATCAGGAGGTCGGTTCCGGGGCGGTGGGCGAACTGGCAACACCGCTGGACGGGCCGTCGTGGCTGGCCTACCTGAAAAAGCACATGAATCTGAACCTGATTCGGTACACCCCCTTGCCCAACCGGCCTATTCAACGCATAGCCTTATGCGGAGGAGCGGGTAGTTTTTTATTGCCCGATGCTCTTCGTGCCGGGGCCGATGTATTCGTGACGGCGGACTATAAATACCACGAGTTTTTCGATGCCGACGGTCGAATTGGTATCTGCGATATCGGGCACTACGAGAGCGAAGTCTTTACGAAAGACTTGATTTGCGGGCATTTGGCAAAAAAATTCACTACTTTTGCGGTAATTTTATCTGAATCTGACACGAATCCGGTTCGATACTTCATATAGCACTAACAAATTTCCGAATGGAACTAACGATTGCGCAAAAATTAGACGCTCTTCTGCAATTACAATCTTTTGATTCTCAACTAGACGAACTGATTAAGATTCGTGGCGGTCTGCCCGAAGAAGTCCGTGATCTGGAAGACGATATTGCTGGCTTCGAAACCCGCGTTGGTAAATTCCAGGCTGAAATAAAGACGCTGGATGAAGAGATTGAGCAAAATCGTGTGGCAAAGAAAGATGCCGAGAAGTTGATCACAAAGTACAAAGATCAGCAGATGAACGTGCGGAATAACCGGGAATTCGACGCCATCTCCAAAGAGATAGAACTTCAATCGCTCGAAATCGAACTGATTGAGAAGCGGGTGAACGAATCCCAGTTTCGGGTGCGGGGCAAGGACGAAGAAATCAAAACGACACAGGCAGCCCTGCACGAGCGGCAGGAAGACCTGAAAGCTAAACGGCAGGAGCTAGACCAGATTACCTCGGAAAGTCAGGAAGAAGAGAAGGAAATCATCAAAAAGCGTGATCATCAGGCAACGACCATTGAGCCGCGGCTGCTGAATTCGTACAAAAAAATTCGCGGCAATGCCCTGAACGGGCTGGCGGTGGTAATGGTTAAGCGTGGCGCCTGTAGCGGGTGTTTTAACGTAGTGCCCCCCCAGCGTCAGGCCGATATTAAGGACAAGAAGAAAATTATCGTTTGCGAACATTGCGGACGCATTTTCGCCGATGTAGAAGGCATGCCAGAACCCGCTCCAACGGGCCGTGGCCGGTAGTTTTCGCCAGGCATAACGCAAAAAGGTCGTCGTACAGGCGACCTTTTTGCGTTATAGTGCGTGTCACGCTTTTTCTATACGCTGCTCCGATGCGTTACGTATTCCTCTTCCTGCTTTCATTTAGTGCGGGTTACGCACAGGATTTTGTGTGGACACCGGGCTTGCAGTCTGCTTATACAGACCTGCAAACGTTAAAAATCCAGTCGGCGCAACAACGGATAGCCCGTGAATCGGCAACGGATGGCGTACGGATTTTTCTGGATGATTACGCCGACATGCTCCTGCTTGTTACGTCGGACGACGACCAGTTGTTTGCGGCTAAAAGCGAACAGGAGAGCACCCGGCTCGACGCGCTGAAAAAACTATCCGACACTTCTCCCTGGCAACGCGTACTGATGGCAGAGGTACGCCTGCACTGGGCCTTCGTGAAGCTAAAATTCGGCAAAGAGGTAAGTGCAAGTTGGGATGTGATTCGGGCGTATAAACTGCTCAGCGAAAACCAGAAACGTTTCCCGGACTTTTTACCCACCTACAAATCGCTGGGTACACTGCACATCATGATCGGCTCCGTGCCGGAGAGCTACGTGTGGGTGGCAAAGCTATTAGGTATGCAGGGCAATATTCGGCAGGGGCAGCAGGAACTACAGCGCGCCCAGCGCGACGCTGTTTTTGGCCTGGAAGCGCAACTGATCGACCTGATGGTGCGGGCTTATGTACTGAAATTTACCGATGCCGATAGCCAGACGCTGGCCCGATTGGTCAGTCAAAACCCCGATAACATGTTGTTTCACTTCTTCGGTGCCACCATCGAACAAAAAAACGGGCATGGTGAGCGGGCACTTACTTACCTGCTCAATCGACCTGTCGATAAAAGTTACCAGCCTTTACCGGTTATAGAAAACATCCTGGGCGATATCTATCTGCAAAAAGGGGAGTATAGTAAAGCAACCTCACATTTCAACCAGTTTCTGCATACCTACCGGGGGCATAATTTTCTGAAGGATTCCTACTACAAACTGTTCCTGTGCCACTGGCTGGCTAGTCCTCAAGATACCCGGTCATCTGATTCACTAACCAGAAATCTTCTTCAAAAAGTACTGTCTGTTGGCCGAATGACTGTCGAATCGGATAAAGTGGCGCAGAAATTTGCCGAGTCGAGTTTAAAAAAAGTGCCTGCCCAAAGTCAAAAGGTATTGATGCGGGCGCGGTTAGCGTCGGACGGTGGCTTCACCGATCAGGCGCTAACTTACCTGCGACCTTATACCGAAGCATCGTTTTCAACAACGGCAGAAAAAGCCGAGTATACGTACCGCCTGGGACGCATCTATCAACGGAGAGAAAGCCCGGATTCTGCCATCCCCTACCTGACCCGCGCCCTTGCACTCAGCGAACCCGACCAGCTATCGTTTGGTGCTACGGCCGCGTTGCAATTGGGATACATCTATCAACAAAAAAACGACCGGACGCGCGCCCGGTCGTTTTTCCAGAAAGCCCTGAGCTTCAAGCAGCACGAATACAAAAACAGCGTGGACAACAAAGCCAAAGCGGGGTTGAGTCAGCTATGAATTAAACTATTGCTCCAGAGCCGCAACACCCGGAAGCGTTTTGCCTTCCATGTATTCCAGCAACGCGCCACCACCGGTCGATACGTAGCTAACACGGTCGCCGTAACCCGCCTGATTGATGGCCGACGCGGAGTCGCCACCGCCGATGAGCGAGAACGCACCATTCTCTTCCGTTGCTTTCACCACGGCTTCGGCAATAGCATTGGTTCCTTCGGCAAAGTTCTCGAACTCGAACACGCCCATCGGACCATTCCAAAGAATGGTTTTTGATTCCATGACGACCTCCTTGAATAACTCGATGGTTTCCGGACCAATGTCCAGCCCCTGCCAGCCATCAGGAATATGACCGGTTGGCACCACCTGCCGGTTGGCATCATTCGAGAAATCGTCGGCACAGAGGTTATCCAGCGGCATATAAATCTTCACCCCTTTCTCCTCTGCTTTTTTAAGTATCTCAAGGGCCAGCTCCTGCTTGTCGGCTTCGAGCAATGAACCACCTATTTGTCCACCTTTCGCTTTCGTGAACGTGTAGGTCATGCCCCCGCCAATGATGAGGTTATCGACTTTATCGAGCAGTTTTTCGATGATGAGGATTTTATCGGAAATTTTGGCCCCGCCCATGATGGCGGTGAACGGTCGCTCGGCTTCTTCCAGAATCTTTTTGGCGTTGGCTAGTTCGGCGTTCATCACGTAACCCGCAACCCGGTCATCAAAAAACTGACCCATTACGGCCGTGCTGGCGTGTGCCCGGTGCGCGGTGCCAAAGGCATCGTTCACCCATACATCTCCCAGTTTCGCCAGTTTTTCGGCAAACTCCTTATCACCTTTTTCCTCTTCTTTGTAGAAACGAAGGTTTTCAAGTAACAGGATTTCGCCCGGTTTCAGGCTGGCAGCCATATCCGTAGCCGATTGTCCGATGCAGTCATCGGCAAATTTCACCTCCTGACCAAAGGCTTCTTTCAGCGCTGGTAACAGGTGTTTGAGCGAATATTTCTCTTCCGGTCCCCCCTTCGGCCGACCGAGGTGGGACATCAGAATGGCCGAACCTCCGTCGTTCACGATTTTCATGACGGTTGGGATGGTGGCCTTGATACGGGTATCGTCGGTGATGTTGTATTCTTTATCGAGGGGTACGTTAAAGTCAACCCGAACGAGGGCTTTCTTGCCCGCGAAATTATAGGAGTCTACGGTTTTCATGCGACGGCGTATTGTCGTTGGTTTCGGGGTCAAACTTAACGGTTTTTCGGCAGACGCGAACGTGAACGTTGCTATTCGTATTCAGGATACCGCAGCCCTGAGTGCAGTGTGGAGCGCGATCTGCTCAAAGTCACTGTCATTATGCAGAATGGGCAAATCGTATAACAGGGCATATTGAGCAATCAGACAATCATTGGATTTTCGAATCGTTACGCCTTTTTTGCGGAGGGTACGATACAATTGGGCGGCTTCGATAGCGGCCTCTACAGGATCAAGTTGAAGCAGTACGCAGGCAAGCAGGTTATCACGTACCCGGGTGAACTGGCTATCTTCCCGAATCCCCTGCAATGCTTCCTGTAGAATGGTAGGGGTGATTGCAACGCTATTCGTATTACTGAGCAAGTCAGCTACCAATTTGGTCTGACTGTTTTGAACACCCCGAAAGCAATTGACCCAAACGGATGTATCAACGATTAGTGATCCCATTCCGTTGTGTTGTGTCCGTTCTCATTTGATTTGAATCACCTTCCCATGTCACCTGTCCAAACATAGATGCCAGGTCTTGCCTACGGGCCATATTAATATATTCCCTGAGGGCAAGTTCTACAGCCGCCTTCTTGGTCTTCAACTGGCTGACCGCCATAGCTTGCTGTAGCAATTCATCGTTAATGTCAATATTAGTCCTCATCGTACCTATTGTGTTTATGCACAAATATAGGCCATTCAATACACATCAGTACCTGCCTTCTGCGCCACCGCCCCCAAAATCACCTTCGCCGAATCGCAGGTTGTCTTTTGGGCCTTGAACAGCCGCGCCCGTTGCCTGAATGATGGCAATGTTAGCGGCATTGGCAAAAAATTCATTGGGTGAATCATCGTCTGGTTCGTCCGTAAACCCATGCTTCGGTTGGGCTATGTAACGAATCCCCAATACGGCCAGTCCAATCAGGATAAGCCCTCCCAGCGTTAGGGCTACGTTGAGCGGTACGAGGGCCGCATATTCATGAACCGTTGCCGCAGCACTAATCAAACCCAACAGGCCCAGTATCAGCAACATCCGGTCCTTCTTCGCAAATCCCCGCCCGACGTAAATGCCAGGTACAAGGAAGGTAAGGAGCCAGAATAAGGTGGCCAGAGCAATTTCAGGAGCCTCCTCTGGTAAACGAATACCAGGTATGCGTTCCAGTAGTAAGCCGTTAAGTTCGCGCACCACAAAATAGTTGCCACTGGCAGCCAGCATAATCAGCGAAAACCACTGGATAAGGTTCAACGGGTCAGTATAATAGGCGTCTTTCGGGTTGGCTCGCTGGATTTGAACAACAGCCATGTAGAGCACCAGTGAGAGAGCCATCATTACGAAAGGCATGCCGCTTTTACCCCAGGCATATGTCAGTAAGCCGTTGAAAACGCCGGCATAAAACGTTGCAACAACAAAGAAAGCAATCAGCGTATCGCCGTAATACCACAAAATAACCAGCAGTAGTGGCAACGTCAGAAAGCAGTGGGCCGCAATGGATAGTTCAGTAGAGACCAGTTGGTTGAAACCGAAGGCCAGGAATCCCGCCATCGTCACCACGAAGGCATTATCGATACCATTCCGGTATAGTAGCCGACGTTTTATCAGCAGATTACCCACCAGACCAATGACAATGCCAGCAGCCATGTTGAATAAACCGTAGATGACGGACGATTCGGCCAGGGCCATGAACAGACTGGCGGGCAGCAGATAACAGGCCAGAATGGCCACGGTGGTGAACAGAAACAGTCCGATTTCCAGAAAGCCATTCGTCTGCCGGAACTCGACCGGGTACGTTTTTTGCACCGCTTTCATCTGGGTATCGGACAGTAATTTTTGTCGATGCCACCGACCGGCCTGTTCCAGAATCGTCCGGTTATAAATCCACTGTTCGTTATACGCTTTCATCCGCACGGTTCTGTTTAGGCAGCTGACTCATCAGGTAATACACAGCGGCAATGCCCGTAATAATAAAGTACCAGTAATAACTATCGTCATTAGTGGGGCTCAGGTAGTGAAAATACAGGTACGTAATACCAATGTATCCGTACACCACACTCATCAGCAAAAAGACAAAGAACCCTTCCCGACGGGCGTAGGCATCCAACACAAAACAGGCAACGGCCAGACCCGCAGCAAACCACAGGCGAATTTCGCCGAAGTTGAACAGCCCCCCCAGCAACGCCACCATCAGCAGGTTACCCGCCAGCGTCAGGTAGGTATAGGTAAAATGCGGCTTAATCCGCTTCCAGTCGAGAAAAAAAGCCGTTCCTATCAAGACGAGCGCCAAACCAATGGCCGAAAAAACCGTGACCTGGTTAAAGAAATTAGTCTTGACGTACAATTCCAACGGGCGAACGGTTACGCCTACCCATGACACAAGGGCCGTTAAGGCCATGCCCAATACCCCCCGATGGTCGAATCGGTAGGCCAGGGGTATAAATAAAAGGGCGGGTAGCAGCGTAACCAGACCGTAGCGTTCGCCAAACACATTAAACGCATACTGCGCGTACCCTTCCAGCGTCAGGAATAACAAACACGCCAGAATCAGGGCGTAGTCGCCGAAGCTGGAACGACTCTTCGTTTGACTCAGGGTCCATTCAGGACGATTCCGCCAGGCGAATACAAAACTGCCAACACAGGCAATGGCGATGGCTACGAGCAGGGCACCGTGCCCAATCCGGTCGAAGTTATCATAAACCAGTAAGCCCAAGCCGGAACTCAGCAGCAATATACCGATATATAGCATGGCCCTCAGCTCCCAGTGGAGCGAAAACAACCTTTGTTGCTCTACTTCGGCTATGTGGGCTTGTTGTTCAGCGGGTAAAATACCCTGTTTTCCCAGTTCGTTCAGGACATCGTTTGGGGACATAAACGGTGTTTTTAGTGTTACTATTTCAGCATGATCGGACAGCAGAAAGTCATTCTCACCCCGCGTTATTACCTCGACAATTTCCGCTACGTGCTGGACTTTGTCAAGCGGCTATACGGTAATTTACTGACCGATGCCGAATGGAATTTCATCAACCGGTTTGAGGAGTTATCCCTCGACGCCCAATGCCTGTATGTACGCTTCAGCAATCGCAAAGGACTCTTTTTTCGGGCCAATAAACTACAGTACACCGAAATAACTGACCTACCGGCGGCCACCGCCGAACTGCTCCGTACCGGCTACATTAACTCCTTATCAGCGCATCAGGCATCTCAGGGCAATGAAGCCCTCAGCGTTTTCACCAAACCCGAGCTGCTGAACCTGCTGCCCCTGGAGCCGGAAGAAACGAAAGCACTGAATAAGGAAAAGAAAGAATACGTAGTCCGCTACGTCCTGAACGAGCTCGACTTTGGGGAGATTGTTACCAGCCTGACCACGCACGAAGCGGTGGTAAAAATGAACTTCGAGGCCGAAGGCATGATGGTTAAGTACCTGTTTTTCGGCCATCGGGGCGGTAGCATGACCGAATTTGTGGTGCGCGACCTGGGCATGGTCAATTTTGAACGGTACGATGAAAGCAAACTAACTCCCCGGTTCCGTACCCGCAAAGAAGCAGAAGACAAACTTCTGATTTCACTCACCAACGAGGAGTTTTACGGCCTGAAAGAAGCCGAAGCCCCCGCCGACGATATTTACAACTGGTTTCTGAACTGGAACGAGACCCGGCCCGAACTAACCGAAATTGCCATTCCAGGCTATCAGAAACTGGTGTGTCGGGTGGGGGCGTATCTGGAACGCCAGAAGCTACCCGAACAGGCTTTATCAGTCTATGAACTTTCCGACCGGGTTCCCGCCCGCGAACGGCGCGTTCGGCTCCTGTTCAAAAATGGGGCCGTGGAAGAAGCCCTCGCCCTGTGCGACGAAATAGCGGTTAGCCCGCTCAATGCCGAAGAACGGTACTTTGCCAATGATTTCCGCGAGAAAATCCTGAGTGCGGGCGAGAAGAAACGCACCCGTAAAGCGACCACCCGCTTTTTGCTCGATGCTGATAGTGTACACATACCGGCCGCTTACCGTCACCACGTTGAAGCGGGGGTGATGAACTACTATCTGGAGCATGACTTTGATGCGGCTTTTACCGAGAATTACCCCTGGCGCGGGTTGTTCGGGCTGGTTTTCTGGGATATTATTTACGATGCCAACGTGTCGGCCATTCACCACCCGTTGCAGCGTGCCCCGTCGGATTTTTACCTGCCTGATTTTTACCTGAAGCGGGAAACTCTGCTGAAAAACCGCCTGACCGAACTGACCACCAAAGACGACTGGCGACGGCACACCGGCCGCATGTTCAACGCTAAATACGGCATTACCAACGTACTGGTCGACTGGTCGGATGAGTTGCTGACGCTGGTGCAGCGTATGATTGATTTACTAGACATCGAACAACTCCGGCTTATTTTGCTCGAAATGGCCCGCAACGTCCGGGAGCACACCCGTGGTTTCCCGGACCTGCTCATCTGGAACGAACAGGGCGAGTATGAATTCGTGGAAGTAAAATCCCCTACCGACCACCTCGGTCCGCAACAATTGCACTGGCTGGAGTTCTTCCAGACCATCGGTGTTCACGGAAAAGTGATTCGGGTCATCTGGGAACTGTAGAGACGCAACACGTTGCGACTCATACGCGCTAGCAATGCGTCTGTAAAGTTGCTGGCGCGTATGAGTCGCAACGTATTGCGTCTCTACACCCTACCTACGCGTAGAAAGATCGGAAAGCGAATCTCTCGCTCCTGCTCCCCCCAGATGGGTTTCAACTCCTCCCCCAGTTCGGTTACAGGGTCGCTCTCGTTTTCGTACAGGTATTGCCGCACCGCCGACCAGGTTCGCAGGTAGTTCAGGAACCGGTCCAGCGTCCAGTTTCTTCGTGCCGTAAAAGTGGCCCGTTGAACATCCAGGAACGGGAAAGGCAGTGTTTGGTACTGATCGTCGATGTGGACACGCTGCGGGTCCCAGTAAGGACCGATACGGTTTCGGTAAAAATCAAGCATCGCAGTATCCAGACCAGGTTCGTCCAGTTTTACCAAACCATAGCCCCATTCGGCAATTGTTCCACCGGGCTTGCTTACCCGACTGACTTCCCGATGAAAGGCATCGATGTTGAACCAATGGAGTGCCTGGGCTACGGTAATGAGGTCGAAGGTGTTATCGGCAAAAGGAGACTGCTCGGCAGAACCCGTCTGGTAGTGAATAGTTGGTTTCTGAACGGCCAGGATAAGTTGCGTTTCACTGATATCCGTTGCTTCGACCTGCTCAAATAAAGTGGCTAATGCCCCGGCCACCTGCCCATTCCCCGTAGCACAATCCCAGGCAATATCCCGATTTTGGGTCAGTGAGCCAATAAAATCGTATAGTTCGGGCGGGTAGTCAATTCGATATTGAGCGTACAAATCGGCGTGGCCGGAGAAACGGTCGATGGGCTGCATATTTTTTTCTTTCACAATTTTAAACGTTTTCGCGTAACAACTGTCTAATAGTTGGGTTATTAGGAAAACTAGTACAAAATTGGGTTATCTGTTGAAAGCATCTATTTTTGTGTGGTAGCCTATCGCCCTCCTTTATTTTGTTTGTTCATTTACTGTTTACCCGATTCTCATGAAAAAAATACTTGGTACTCTCTTAGCTGCGGCTTCTTTCACGGCTCTTTCGTTCAGTGCGAACGCGCAGGCTTCTACTGCCGATATTCCGGCTGACATGAATGCCCTGATGAGCAAATATACTTGTATTGCCTGCCATCGCCCGAACCAGCGACTGGTTGGGCCTGCTTATGCCGATGTAGCGAAGAAAAACTACTCGAACGAGGAAATCGTCAACCTGATTTACAACCCAATTCCAGCTCACTGGCCGGGTTACCCCCCAATGGCTTCCATGAAGCAGGTTCCTAAAGACGACGCCATGAAACTGGCCGTCTGGATCAACTCGCTGGATGGCGACAAGAAAGCAACATCGAAGAAAAGTTCTACCAAGAAAACGACGACTAAGTCAAGTAAGACTACTAAAAAGTCGTAAGCGTTTTCTTGTACTAGTCAAACGGCTCATCCTATGCAGGATGAGCCGTTTTTTGTAGCATATTTTTTCCAGTGGTTCAGGTCGGATAGTGCCAGTCGCCCCGGTAAGCCCGGCTGAGGAGCTTATTTGCTTCGGGATCGTTCGGAATCTGACTGCCATCCCAGGCTATGCTCCGGCCTAATTTCAGCGACAGCATACCCAGCAGAGCCATGTTGGTAGAGCGATGGCCAATTTCAATGTCGGCAACGGGCAGTTTACCGGTTTTGATACTGCTCAGAAAGTTGGCCCAGAGTTCGGCTATATTCTGGTCATCGGGTTTATTGAGTTTAGCCTCCTCATGGATAACTGGTTTATTTTTATCGGCCGGGTAAAACGTCCAGCCATCGAGCCAGCCAATGTGCAGGGTACCTTCGGTACCATAGAAATAAACGCCTACGGCCTGGTCGGGATGAGTTTTTTCGGCGCGGTTACCCGCAAACGTACGCTGCTCCCAAACGGCGGTAAAATTCTCAAATTCAAATGTAGCCACTTGATGGTCAGGCGCATCGGTACTATTTTGCAGAATGGCCCGGCCACCGGTCGAATAAATTTTTCGGGGGTGCTTTTCTTCGGTCCAGAACAAAATTTGGTCCATCCAGTGAACGCCCCAGTCGCCTAGCACACCGTTGCCATAATCTAAGAAATTGCGCCAGCCACGTGGGTGCATGGTGGGGTTAAAAGCCCGTAATGGCGCGGGGCCGCACCACATATTCCAGTCCATTTCTTTGGGTGCTTCTTCATTCGGCGTGGGCTGACCGGGGCCACCGACATAGTAGACAAACGCCCGCGCCATACCAATTTTACCGGCTTTCCCCGATTTCAGAAAATCCATGCCCGACACGTTGTGGGGCGATATGCGCCGATGCAAACCCACCTGACATATTTTACCGGTTTGGCGGGCGGTGTGTACCATTGCTTTACCCTCGTTGATGGTATGCGAAATGGGTTTCTCGACGTATACGTTTGCCCCTGCCTGCATGGCTGCAATGGCAATGAGCGGGTGCCAATGGTCGGGGGTGGCTACGATGACGATTTCGGGCTTTTCTTTCGCCAGCATCTCGCGGTAATCGCGGTAGAGTTTGGGTTTGTCGGACGTGAGTTTGCTGAGGTCTTCACTGGTTTTTTTGAGTTGGCGCGTGTCCACATCGCAGAGGGCCACAATCTGCGATTCGCCCGCCTGAATGGCGCTAAGCATAATGTTACCGCCCCACCAGCCCGTACCCACCACTGCCGTGCGGTACTTCTGAGCTTTTTTTGGCGTGATAAACGCCCGAACTTCGAGCGGGTCGGTAACGAGGGCGGCTCCAGCCAGACCAAGCGTGGCCCGGGCTGATGTTTTAAGAAAATCAGTGCGATTCATTGGGTAGCATACGGATTTAAGATATGAGACTCTGAGTAGCTTTTTCAATTGCCCTACCTGGTATCAAAGAGACTGAATCCGTTTTTTTACCGTCAATTCATCAGCCCCGCCAATAGCGGCTTACCGGCTAATGCCTGGAATAGTAACGTCGTAACAAGCAAAAAATAAATTGTTGCTACTAAAACAACCTGGCTGGAACGTCGGGCAAGGTAATAGCCAAACAGGGGAAGCAGTTGTAGGGAATGCATACCAAAGAAGTGGGCAACCCGCAAATCACCGTTGCGCGCGCTCCAGTTAACGACCGGAAGCCCCGGCCCACCATCGGGTGCCCCTACCGTATGCTGCAACCGAGAAGCCATCATAAAGCCCTCGAACGCAAAGATGACGAACAGCAGAATACCCAGCCGAATGCCCCATAAATAGGCGGGTGCAATACCCATTGACTTGGCCCGGAAAAACAAAAAACCGATGTAAGCCGTCCAACAGGTAAAAAGGGTGATGCCTATCCCCATAAGTGAAAACAGTATCCCGTCGAAGGCCGAAGAAACATTGAAGTGAGATAATTTGCCCACAGCAGCTTGCCCCGTAACGATGACCAATTCAAACGTCATAATTACGACTACCGCCCAGCTATAAATCCCCACACGTCTGCGCTGGGGAAGAAAACTCATATACCAGCCCATCGTCCAGCAGAATAACCCAACCGATACAAAAAATTTGGCAGGTTTAATAAACGCATTGATGCCCAATATCTGGATGGTAGTGACTCCGGCTAACAACAGGCAGGTAATTGAGATAATCAGGCAAAAAAGCCCAAACCCGTATAAAACAGCGTTTCGTTTTTTGAGCGTTGCTATAAACGTAGCCATAGTTTCAGCTTTTAATTGTCTGATTGAGCAGATACGTTTCGGGTGCGAACGGCCCGGATGACCCAATACAGTAACAGACCAACCGGCCCCAGCATGAAGCAGAAAAACAGGGGAACGATAATCAGCCAGTGGGGAATGGCTTTTTCCTCCGCATCGCGCACTATGAACGTACCGGCTACCAGGTCGAAGGCGAGGTAATGCACCCACCCCGCCAGCATCACCCCATCGCCCCCGTTGGCAAATAACCCTTTTACACCCGACAGCGACCCGAATGCCGCGAAGTCAACGGGACCTCCACCAAACAGATAAATTACATAGGTAACGGCCAGAGCTACCGGAATCAGGTACGAATTCATCAGCCACTTCGTCACGCTCCAGCGTGGTACAACCACCATCAGCAACCATTGTGGCAGCACAAGGGCGTTGACTATCTGAAAAACGGTTTCGGGCGACATAACAGTGTCTGGTTTATGGTTTGCTGAAATAACCTTTCCAATACCTGTTCTCTGGTCAGGCCTAAGTGCCCGGCAACATCTGACAGAATCTTGTTCAGGGTCCCCAGTCTAACAGGGTTGTGTTTGGGTACGGTCAGGTGATGCGTACCGTTCTGTACTGTCGTAAGCCGAAGATGACTCCCTTCTTGCCGCGTCTGCTCGTAACCGAAGTGTTTGGACAGCAACTTTACCAGTGATTCACCTTTTAGGTCGGGGCGTTTTCATTTGGTAAAACTATTAGTCTCAATCGGTTCCTGTCAGGACAGAACTCAATCAATTGGTGGCCTGAAAATTAAATTAAGCTCAACACCTCATCTTTCACAAAATGCAGGTGTGCAATCTTAGGGGCCTGGCCCTCATCAAAATGACACGCCGTTGCTTCCCGGATGTTAGCCTTCAATTCATCGAGCGAATCCGCTTCGGTTATAATCGACTGGCCAATAGCCGATGCGATATAGCCGCCTTCTTCGGCTTCTTCAATCAGAAAAAAAATCTCTTTCATAGCCATGTTGCGTAACTAACAAAAATAGCAATAAACACTTACTCTACCTTCACCTTCGCCTGCGCTAGTACCCGCAGCAGATTGCCGCCCCATATTTTGGCGATGTCGGCCTCTGAGTACTTCCGGCGAACGAGTTCCGTAGTAAGGTTCTCAATTTCACTCACATCTTCCAGGCCGTTTACGCCCCCACCCCCATCGAAGTCAGAGCCGATGCCTACGTGGTCGATACCAGCGATTTGAACGATATGGTCTATGTGATCCACGATGTCGGACAGGCTGGCCCGCTCGGATGCGTACAATTTCGCTACAGAATCGCTCTGGGCTTCCAACCGCGCTTTCATATCGCCCGACAGTATTTTACCCACACCCGCCATGCGGATTTTGGTTTTGGCAGCCCGGTGGGCATCCGACGGTTTTTTGAGGTAATCACTCACAAAGTTCACCTGCACTACGCCCCCTTTGGCGGCAATGGCCTTAATCATATCGTCGGTCATGTTGCGCGGGAAGTCGCAGATGGCGCGGCAATTGGAGTGCGAGGCAATAACAGGGGCTTTCGAGAGGGCCAACGCATCGTAGAACGTACTATCGGCAACGTGAGACACGTCGATAAGAATGCCCAGACGGTTCATTTCGGGTACTACCTGCTTTCCAAAATCACTCAATCCGCCGTATATGGGGCCGTCGGGGTCGGTGGAGGAATCGCCGATGAGGTTATTGGCAAAGTGCGTGAGAGTAATGTAGCGGCAACCCAGATCGTAGTACGTTTTTAGCATCGACAAATCGTTACCGATGGGGTAGCCGTTCTCCATTCCGATAAAAACGGCCCGCTTACCTGCTTTCTGAATCCGGTACGCATCGGCGGGGGATGTGGCTAATTCGGCCAGATCGGGGTATTTTTTTAGTGCCTGATGCACCAGATCGAACTGATTCAGCGCATTACGTTTGGCTTCGGCGTGGCCCGAATCGGTGCGGGGTCCCTGTGCAGTGTATACCGCAAAAAACATAGCATCCATCCCCCCCTTCTTCATACGCGGGAAGTCAATCTGCGAACCGTCTTTTTTGGTGTTGTGCGATATACCTACGTCGAATCCGGGCTTCTGCATCATAATGGGGGCATCGGCGTGGGTATCGAGCGTTAGTATGCGCTGGTGAATTTTGCGGGCCTTCTGCGCGATTGGATCATCGGGACCAGAAAACTGAATTACCAGAGCGTTGATTGTCAGCAGGGTTGAAAAAAAGAGAGAGAGCATCGTTCGTTAAGGGTATAAACTAAAACTGTATTGGTCGAAACTACGCATTGCCCAGCATAATGGCAAACTTTCAGAATCCACGCGGGGTTAAACAGTTACTGGAGGAGTAAGTCAGAGAATGACCGGTCCGCCGGTGCGGTGAATAGCTGATGCATTAGATGTATACCTCACCAATCATTAGCTCATTCACCAATTCATTAATTTATTCATTGAAACATGTCCGTTGTTCCGTATAAAGACAAAGACACCTCCAAACGCGAGCAGGTTGCGGAGATGTTCGACACTATTTCGCCCAAATATGACCTGTTAAACCACGTGTTGAGTGGTGGTATCGATATTTTGTGGCGCAAGCGGGCTATTCGGGAGCTCCGCAAAGCCCTCGCACCCAAAACGCCAAAACGGATACTGGATATTGCCACCGGAACGGGAGATTTTGCCCTGGAAGCCCTCGCCCTGAAACCCGATAAGATTGTGGGCATGGATATTTCGGAGGGTATGCTGTCCGTTGGACGCGAGAAAATGAAAAAGCGGGGTGTCGACCAGATCATCGAAATGCGGTCGGGGGATTCGGAAGGTTTACCCCTGCCAGACAATGATTTCGATGCTGTCATCGTTGCATTTGGTGTACGTAACTTCGAGAACCTGCTCAAGGGCTTAACCGATATGCACCGCGTTACCCGCCCCGGTGGCGTTTGCATGGTACTGGAATTCTCGAATCCACGTCAGTTTCCGTTTAAACAGTTATACGGTTTTTACTCCCGGACTATCCTGCCGCTCATTGGGCGTATGGTAAGCAAAGACGCATCGGCCTATACCTACCTGCCCGAATCCGTGCAGGCGTTTCCCGATGGTACCGACTTCCTGCGTATCTATGAAGCTGCCGGATTCAAAAACACCAAATGGATACCGCTTACCTTCGGCGTTGCGTCAATTTACATAGGCCACAAGCTGGCCCAGCCATGATCAAACAGGTTACGCAGGCAGGAATGCGCCTGAGTATGGGGCTTCTCATCGGTATGCTCATGTGTAGTCAGGCATCCGCCCAGACTTCGTACAAATACGTACGGAAACACTTGGAACGGTACGACGACAAAACCATCCACTACGGTTTCTTCTTTGCCATGCCCGTTACCCGGTTCAGCGTAACGTATAGCCCGGCATTCCTGACCGCCGATTCGGCCCGCCGGATTTACTCGCCCAACAGACCAGCTTTCCGGGTTGGTTTTGTGGTTAACACCTTTCTGGATGATCGGTTCGATTTACGCCTGACCCCTTCCGTATCGCTCTTTAGTCGGGAGGTGCAGTATGACTATCCGGGTGGCACCTCAAAAACCGAAACCCGGGAATCGACTTGGATTGATTTCCCGTTGCTGCTCAAGTACAAATCCGAACGGCGCAACAACAGCCGTATGTATCTGCTGGCTGGTGGCACGTTCAGTATAGAGAGTAACGTACGCAAGAAAGAGCTTGTGGGAACAAGCAAGCTAAGCACCGGCACTATGGATTTTGCCATCGAATACGGGATCGGGTTCGAGCAGTTCTTCGAGTTTTTTAAATTTGCCCCCGAACTTCGCTTCTCACACGGACTCGTAAACCTCTACAACCCCGGCACTAATGCGTCCAGTGTTGGTATTAGTAGGCTGACTAGCCATTCGGTGACGCTGTACCTAAATTTTGAGTAAAAGCAGACGATTGGCCGTCAGTCACTTGTAAAAAACTTTCGCTTTTTTTGCCTGACAGTTTGCATAAAGCTGATTGAGACTATTATATTTGCACTCCCAAACGCAACGGCGGAAGGGCAAAAAAAGGGAGTTTAGCTCAGCTGGTTCAGAGCATCTGCCTTACAAGCAGAGGGTCGGGGGTTCGAACCCCTCAACTCCCACTACTGAAAATCAAGCACTTAACATTATATGCTAAGTGCTTTTTTCGTTTTGGTTTGAATAAAGTTGGTTTACCTAACTTTTGGCGCGTGTTGAGAAATTGTACTGGCTGTCGGGCTGAAGAGCCGGGTGGCCGGAGCCATTCGTCCATGCAATTGCGGGGATGAATGCGCACCTACTATAAATGACTGCCGACGGTCGGTCCCATTGTATCGCCCTGCACACGAGTAAGGCTTAAAATAAAGCGTAGTTTCGTCCCAATACTGTCAGAAACCACTAGAGCCGCTGTTTCCTGAAAATGACGGGTATGGACTGGATACTATGTTTACGTCAGGCTATTTCAATAGCCTGACGTAAACATAGTATCCACCAGTGAGGTATAACTTAAATATCCGAATATTCGGTAGGATACAAGAAGTATTGCGTGTTTTTAGACGTGTTATTTTTGTATTGTTCGTCGGCAGTCAGAACTTTCCATTCCGGTGAATCTACGAAGGCTTTCCAGTGGGCATCACGATCGGCCTGGTTTGCGAAAGTAGTCATGTACATCAGGTTAGGCATGTGGCTGCCGGTAATCACTTCGCCATAAAATACCGCATTGAAATTCAACCTTTTGAAAAGTTTTACTTCACCACCCGTATTGAACATTTTCACCTTGTTTAGGTAATATTTTTCTGTGGGTCCTTCATAGCTGCGTAGCTCATAGACACGGTCGCTCTTCGGGCCACTAAGATTGGGCAGCATCATCTGCGGGGCTTCGCTGAAAGCAAGTAAAATGATAGACTCAAAACGGTCGTAAGGCTTGTTATCAAACTTTGCGTTAATGTACGCACTACCTGTATTTTGATACATCGCATCGGCATCCCGTTTTTTGGTAATAGCCAATACCTGACTTTGCGACTTCAGTGGCGTGAGAACATACACTTTTTTGCCGGCGTCGTCTGTCATTGATCTAGGTTTGAAAACCCCGATAGTTTTAATGCCTTGCCTGTGCATGGCCGGAATGTAAGCATCCTTCAAATAGGCGTCTAAGCCTTGTTCTTGTGCAGGGGTACTGATGGTATAAATTCTGATTTCGTAAAATTCCCTTTTGGCGGCTTGGACAAAAACTACTGTTCCGAGAACAAAAAGCAGGGAAAGTATAAAAGGCTTTAGAACTGATCGATGGTTATTCATAAATTAGATTAATTGTTAATTTGACAATTAACAAAAAAAATCAATATTAGTTGATAATGCAAGGTGCTAATTTTAAACTTACGCAGTCGCTCGGATATTTTCCGAACGGTACGCCGGGCGGTGATAATAATCAAGGCCTCTTACAACATCCGAAGCACAAAACTCTTAACTCATCAAGCCGGGGCTTTCTTATAAAAATGGGCAAGCGGTGATCCACCCTACTTTTGTGGTTGCTTAGACTACAAAATCATGACGACTGCCCCTTGCCCGGCCAAAACTATCACTTTTTACCAGCTTTTGGAGAATACGCCCCAACTTGACCAGCACGACAATCGAGCAAAACGCCACTCGTTGGCCGTAGTCCTAACTAGCCTTGTAGCGGCCCTGCTTTGTGGACGTGACGGGAGTCTATCCCGACTTCACCGCTCCGGCGGCCCGGCGGCATATGGCCAATCAGTTCGACTCTCTGCTTGCTGCCATGCAACTTACTGACCATAAGCCGATTTCAAGAGCGCAACTGTCACTTCTACTGGCTAAGGTCAACGGGTCTATTTTCGCCCAGCTCCTGTTTGAGTGGTGCGATTTTGCCCTCGGCAAGGAGGTGAAAAAGTGGTTTTCTCTGGATGGCAAGGAACTACGGGGAAGCATTCAACAGGGCCATACCCGGGGCGAAGTGGTGGTCTCGGCGGTGGCGCATCAAGACGGGCAGGTGCTGGCTCAGACCTACTACTGTGGTACCAAAGAAAGTGAACGGCCAGCGGTGGCCACCCTGATTAAAAGCCAGCATCTGGCCCCCCACAAACTCACTCTTGATGCGTTACATCTAATTCCGACTACACTCGAATTGATTCACGCTGCTGACGGGCAGTATGTGGCAGGTGTAAAGTCAAATCAAGCTCATTTGTATCGCTCGTGTGCGGTCACAGACTTGTTCGGGGTAGCTGACTACGAGCGCATTGCGGAGAAAGTTAAGCAGCATGGTCGGTTTGAGCAACGTCACTATCGTTGCTTTACGCTGGCCTCTTCAATGATTGCTAACCGCTGGGAGAAATCGGGTCTTTGTACGCTGCTTTGCGTGGTTCGTACCCGGGAAAAGAGGAACGTAGTCAGCGAGGAGATGCATTACTATGTCAGTAACCAGAAGCCCCTTAATCAAGCTGCGGCTGATGAGTTATTCGATGCGATCCGGGGACATTGGGTCGTGGAGGTCATGCACTACAAACGGGATGTAATCCTGTCAGAAGATGATTTACGGACGAGTGAAGCGGGTATAAGTCGTCTGACAGGTAGCCTCCGAACACTGGCTATCAGCTTGTTAGAGCGGATAACGGTCAAGAATATGGCGGCTCAGCTTGATGCTTTCGCTGATAAATTTGCGACGCTAATTCAATTTTTGACCCAACAGATGGTTTTATAAGAAAGCCCTGAATGCGAATACCAGTTGCTTTATAACGACGCACCCCATTTTGATATGCTTCTATCTCTATGGGTGCTTTGCCTTCCTTATCTAGTTTCCTGCGTCTGTTGTATAATGTTCTATAGTTTACCTTCTTGTACATTGTGCCGCATTAGTTAAATGAGCACAATGGTAAACTCGTATTGCCTAAATAAATGTGTATCACGTAGCGTATCAAACAGGGCGAACTAAATAGGATTTACGCGAACTATTCCGAACAAATACCTAATTTCTACGCAATCCATTATAAGACAAAAAGCCTTATAAATCAGAGACTTATAAGGCTTTTTGTTTAGACTTCCGTGCACTCGTAGGGACTGCACGAAATATCTACAAAGCCTTGTAAGTCAATAACTTAACACCTGCCGGTTATTGACTGCCACACAAATATACGGCGTTCTGCTTTCTCCAGTATGATCTCAACCACGATTCCAGCCAGTGAAGGCGGTTTTAGTGCCACCAAAAGTATGGTAAGTGCTACCAGCATTGACACTTTGTCCCGTTTAGATGAATCTAATAAAGCGGACGCTTGCTTTTCAAAATTCTTGATATAGCAAGATTGGCATTTTTGAGACGGTTTATATTGTGGCCACGCATCCATCTGTACATATCATCAAAGTGCTTTTCGTAAGCCTCTAGTAATTTTTCATCCTGAAAATAGCCTGTGTTCATCAAGAAGGCTGTTACTAACAGATACTTCTTGTCTGTGAACATTGTCTCTATCACTTTCTTGTCTTCGGCCTCGTTGTTACTTACATCAAATTCGGGTGAGCTTTCCACTCGGCGAACATCCTCATTACTCAGTTTGAGGAAGTCTTTAAATGGCATTGACTGTTGGCTACCGTCTTCATTTTCATAAGTTACGGTTCCCGTTTCTAAGTCTTCATCTATTTGCTCCTTTAAATCTTCCATACAGCTTTCGATTAGACTGACAACGTGATCCCTCTCCTCTAATAACTTGGCATTTATAAATTGCTTGTCATTTAACCTATCTTCTAGATCAAGCACCTTCTTATTGAGAGACTCTATCAAGTGAGCCTGTTGCTTACTGTCCTTGCTCTCGGAACGTGCTTCTTGCCCCCCGATCAGTAATTCAATGAGCGAAATGCCTATTGCATTGGCAATTCCATTGACTTGCTCTACACTGAGTTTATTACCCCGGTGCTCTAATCTATGGTAGGCTGATGGGTCCAGTTCCAAACGTCGTGCCATCTCAGCCTGAGAAAGCCCTTTCTCGTCTCTCGCAGCCTTTATATTGTGGTATAAATCCATCTCACTTATATTATTCACAATATTAGTAGGCATTTAGTCAGCAGTTATTAATAAAATAGTCAGTATTAATCTGCCATATTGTTGCATACTACTATCAATATTGTCATTATTGCTGTAAAATAAATCAGCAACACATGACAGACTCCACAATTACCCCTGTAGCATCTGCTTTTCACTCCTACCAGGATAGGATAGGTGGCCAGTTTAAACCGGATAAACGCTTCTACGACAAAGTAGGCATCAACCGTAAACGGTTCGGCCAAATCCTGCGTGGTGAGAAACCTCTATTCACCCATGAAGCCAGGTCCCTTTCTGACTTCTTTAGCGTCCCCGTTACCGACCTGCTATAACGCAGAAAACCCTACCGCGTCCAGGCAGTAGGGCTTTACCATTTTTTAACAATTTAGAACGTAAATGTATGAGTTTCAAGAAGGATTACGCCAAAGCCGAGAAAAGGGCTACGGTCGCCAAACGGGTGGTGTTCGCTCGCTGTAATGTTACATTTTGGGTCCGTGGACCATACAGTACGCTCATGATTAAGGTGAGTATTCCAGGGCAAAGGGATTCAAGCAGATCACTCGGTATCAAGATCAAGCCTGGTCAGCTCAACTATCAGACCTATGAGGTAGAAGGTTATCCGGCAACCACCGCCCGCCTGGCTGATCTACGGGCATCGGTCATGAAAGTCTTCATCGAGCGGGAAATTACGGGGAGAAGTCTAAAGCCCAAGATCATCGCTGACATTGCTTTTGGCCTACGCGGTCACGATGATCTGATTCCTACCATCATCCAAGCCCTCGAGCGTTGGTTGGACCAGAAAAAGCAAAATATTGGCCCTGGCTTTGTGCTCAGCAGCTACGAGCAATACACCCGGTACGCTAAGATCATCACTGAATTCTCCACCCAGAAATACGGAAAGGATGCTACGTTAGATACGTTGAAACCGGCCGTTCAGTACGAGATAATGGCCTACATGAAGTCTACGCGTAAACTCAGTCACAATTATCTAATTAAAGTGGTCCAGTTTCTAAAAGCCATTCTGGATTATGCCGTGGCTTATGAGTGGATCGACCGAAACGTACTAGCATCGGTGCGGATGAATAAGCAGAAGAAGCCGGTAATTAACCTGGATATGGCCGATGTGGAACGTATTCGCAATGTGGAACTCACCGAAGGGAGCCTGAGCGAAGTGCGCGACGTGTTCCTATTTTGCACATTTTCGGGCCTAGCATATAGTGACGTCAAAACCCTAACTCCCGACCATATTGTGACCGTCGATGGGGTACAATGTGTGCTGAAAGATCGACAGAAAACGGGTCAGCAGTCGTTCATACCCCTATTTCCTGAGGCCATTGCCATACTGGACAAATACAGCGAACACCCCATTTGCCGGGTACGGGGCGTATGTCTGCCGGTACTTAGTAATGTGAAGATGAATGTATACCTAAAAGCACTCGGTGCGGCCGCGAATGTAAAAGAGAAGCTATGCACACACACAGCCAGGAAGAGTTTTAGCGTATACGCCGAGGAACGAGGATTCAAATTAGAGCAAACATCTCAGATGCTCGGGCACGCTAGACCTTCAATGACTGCTCAATTCTATTACAAACAACGCCGGGAGACGGTAATCAAAGCCTTCAAGGATATCCAGCGCAACGATAGTCAGGATTTGAACCAGAAAGCCGGTTGAGCA
>JBBSTD010000023.1:0-63380 GCA_038236215.1 Cytophagales bacterium
CGCGCTGGTCCGGGCGCACCTGGGCATAGAGACCCAGCGACAGTGGAGTGATAAAGCCATTGCTCGGACAACGCCCGTCTTGTTGGGCTTGTTTTCGCTGGTTACGCTGTTGGCCAATTTGTTCGAGCAACAGGGCTTGTTCTCTCTCCACTGATCGGAGGTTTGCACTTTAC
This sequence comes from Cytophagales bacterium, assembly GCA_038236215.1. GTDB lineage: Bacteria > Bacteroidota > Bacteroidia > Cytophagales > Spirosomataceae > Spirosoma. Next base: position 174 of record JBBSTD010000023.1, read on the forward strand.
ACAGCAGTACGTTCGATATGTGAATGGAAAATTGTATAATGAGGCCATCATGTTCGTCAACGGGTCTGATAGTTATGTCAATCGTACCGAATTAACCGACCAACAGCGGCAAGGGCTGGCATCGGGCATTGTCTTTACAGAAATTGACCATAACTACGTCAACCCCACTACTTGGCGCTTCCAAACCAGCATTGACTCAATTTTTTCTAACCGACTGGACGCAAACAGGTGGCGATACAGATAGCTATAGCACACCACAGGAGGTATTTAACGAGTATATGACTCACGCGCTCTTTTGCCTTTACGTCAAAGATCAATACGATTCAGCGACGGCAGCTTATGTAATAGACCGCCGGGAAAAGCTAATGGTGGAGCAACGACACTATATCCGGTTCCGGGAGTTCACGAAAAGATTATTCGAGTTGTATGCCCATCGTAAACCTGATGAACCTATGGCTAGCCTGTACCCTTCTCTCCTGGATTGGGCCAAAAAAGTTGAGTGATAGCAAGTGCGAGCATAGGATTAGTTTGGTTACTATGGCAATTACAACACCCTTCAACTACCCATGACTATTCTGCTCATCGAAGACGAACCGCTGATTGCCCGGCAACTCCAGAAAATGGTGCGTCTGCTGGAGCCGGACGCTACGATTCACGGGCCATTGGGAAGCGTGCAAAGTATCTGTACATATTTTAACACCCCCCAGCCCGCCCCCAATCTAGTGATTGCCGACATTCAGCTTTCCGATGGGGTAAGTTTTGATGCGTTTCGGCAGGTAGGACTGAATGTACCGGTTATTTTTACCACGGCCTACGATGAGTATGCCATTCGGGCGTTCAAACTGAACAGCATCGACTACCTGCTCAAACCCGTTGACCCGAACGAGCTGAAGGTAGCTCTGGAAAAATTCCACCGCTGGTCGGCGAGTCCAGCTTCCGATTTTAGCGAGCAGTTGCGGCAGGCAATGGTGCAACTGACCGGAACTCCCGACTTACCTCATTATAAACGCCGGTTTTCGGGCCATTACCTCCGGCAAATTGTATCCGTACCACAGGAAAATGTCGCTTATTTTTTGCGAAACGAGCTTATTTATCTCCACACAACGGAGGGTAAAAAACTGGTTACCGATTACAAAACCCTCGATGAACTGAAGGAACTGGTCGACCCCGCCCGGTTCTTCCGGGCCAATCGCCAGTGTGTGATTGCGCTCGATGCTATTGCCGGATACCGGCCCCACGATGGTCAGAAACTACTGGTGTTGCTCAAAACCCCAAACGACAAACTCGAACTCATCATTAGTAAAGAGAAAGCAGGGGCGTTTCGAAACTGGATGGAAGGCTAACTGCACGACTTATTTCGTGTTGAGCCGGTTGTATTGTTTCAAAATTTTACGGATGCTCTCATGCGGTAAGGCGGGCACGAAATTATCGTTGATGCCGGTCATATCTTTTGCGGCTACCAGCGCATTCAGGATGGCTTCTTCCGTAGCCTGCGCCGTTGCGGTAAAGAGCGGATCAATCTTGTCATTCGTCAGCATCTCGACCGGTTTCGTAGTGGCTTTTCGGTCGAAAGCACCCGGATTGGCCGTTGAGAACGCCAGAAAAATATCCCCGGAGCTGTTACCCCCTACCCCGCCCATTTTACCAATGCCGAGGGATACCCGCTGGGCAATACGCTTTAGCTGGTGCGGCAGCAAGGGCGCATCCGTGGCCACAATGGCAATGATAGAGCCGCGCTCATCCGACGTTTTGGCCTTTGGCTTGCCATACACCGGCTCCCCGTTCATGCGCCAGGGTAGGGTATCGAGCAATGCCTGCCCCACCGGTACCCCCGCAATGGTTAACTGCGCCCGGCTCCCAAAATTGGCCTGCACCAGTACGCCAACAGTGTATCCATCCACAACCCGCGATGCCGTACCGGTCCCCCCTTTGAATCCCAGACAAATCATTCCGGTTCCACCCCCAACGGCTCCTTCGGCCACGGGCCCGCTTTTGACGCCGTCGAGTGCCTGCATGGCATGCTCTTTTGTGACGTGAAACCCGTTTATGTCGTTCAGGGCACCATCGTAGGTCTCGGCCACGAGGGGATAGGAGAACCAGATATCCGGCGCGAGTTCTTTGTAATACTTATGGCTTGCTTCCCACGCAATGGTTGCGTCACGTACTACCCCCACGCTGTGCGTATTGGTAATCAGGATGGGCGTTTCCAGAAAGCCCGATTCCGTGACCCAGGTAGTGCCCGTCATTTCGCCATTGCCATTCAGCGCGTGCCAGTTGGCAAACACCGGGTCGCAGGTTTTTCCCCTCGGCAGAATAGCCGTAACGCCGGTTCGTACCGGCCCTTTACCCACGGCTAGTTTTCCGCTACCCGAACTAAGCGTTACCATCCCTACTTCCACGCCTTTTACGTCGGTGATAGCATTGTAAATGCCGGGGTTTCCTTCGAGCGGAATGCCTAAATCGCGGGCGCGGGGTGGTGACTGCGCGTAGCTTGTCAGTACAGCAGATCCCAGCAAAAGCAGTGTAAACAGCCGGCTCAGACGCATCAGCGTTAACTGGTTAACGTGAATTATGGATAAAACAGAATATACCTTGTTGATTATCAATTGCCTTTTTATCATCCCGACTCCAGGAGGGATGATAAAAGTTTTGTTATTAATAACTTGACAGTCAGTTAATAGTAAGTTGCATTGTCTATAATTCACGTTAGTTAAGAGCAACATGGAGTGCTCATCACTCCACCGTCACGGACTTGGCCAGATTGCGCGGCTGGTCGACGTTTCGACCCCGCATTACGGCAATGTAATAGGCCAGTAATTGCAGGGGTATGGCCGAAATCAACGGCATCAGCATGGGGTGAACTTTCGGAATTTCAATTGTAAAATCGACCATGCCCGGAAGTTCCGTATCGCCTTCGGTGGTGATGGCAATAACGCGGCCTTTGCGGGCTTTCACTTCCTGAATGTTCGAGACTACTTTTTCATACGAACTGTCTTTGGTCGCAATTACCACCACCGGCATATCCTCGTCGATGAGCGCAATGGGACCGTGTTTCATCTCGGCGGCCGGGTATCCTTCAGCATGGATGTAGCTGATTTCCTTTAGCTTCAGGGCACCTTCCAGCGCCACGGGAAAGTTCAACCCCCGACCCAGGTAAATGAAATTGCGAGCGTAGGTGAAGATGTAGGCGATTTCCTTGATTTTATCGGCAGCCTGCAACACCATCTGTACTTTGGCCGGAATGCTTTCCAGTTCTACCAGCAATTGCCGAAACAGGGACTCCGATATGGTGCCCTTCCGTTGGGCAGCTTCCAGCGCCATTATCGTTAGCACCGTTACCTGTGCCGTAAAGGCTTTGGTACTGGCCACCCCGATTTCGGGTCCGGCGTGAGTGTATGCCCCCGCATCCGTAGCCCGGGCAATGGACGAACCCACCACGTTACAAACCCCGAAGATGGTGGCTCCTTTGGACTTGGCCAGTTCGATAGCGGCCAGGGTATCCGCCGTTTCGCCCGACTGCGAGATGGCAATTACGATGTCACCCTCTTTAATAATTGGGTTCCGATAGCGAAACTCCGACGCGTATTCCACCTCCACCGGAATCCGGGCCAGTTCCTCAAAGATGTATTCAGCTACCAGCCCGGCGTGCCAGGAGGTACCACAGCCAATAATGACAATCCGCTCGGATCGGGCCAGTTTGTCCATGTAATCGCGCAAACCACCCAGTTGCAGAATGCCCGCGTCGGCCTGTACCCGTCCCCGCATCGAGTCGGCAATGGAGCGCGGCTGCTCAAAGATTTCCTTGAGCATAAAATGGTCGTAGCCTCCCTTTTCAATGGCGGCCAGCTCCATTTCAATCTTATGGACGTAAGGAGTTGTCGTCGTATTATCGAGGTTGACGATTTTGAGATCACCATCTTTAATAACGGCAATCTCGTAGTCGTTCAGGTAGATTACGTCTTTGGTGTACTCGACAATCGGGGTAGCGTCCGAGGCCAGAAAAAACTCATTTTCTTCCCCTACGCCAATCACCAGGGGAGAGCCTTTACGGGCGGCAATCAACTGCGTGGAGTCGGTTTCGCTCATGACCACAATGGCGTAGGCACCCACTACTTCCTGCAAGGCCAGCCGCACGGCATCTTCCAGCGTTCCGCCGTTGTTCTCCCAGATATCCTCTATAAACTGACCCAGCACTTCGGTATCCGTTTCGCTGGCGAAGGTGTGCCCCTTCTTTAGCAATGCCTGTTTTATGGCCGCGTAGTTTTCAATGATGCCATTATGGATAATGGCCAGTTTGCGGTGAAACGAATAATGAGGGTGTGCATTCACGTCGTTGGGTTCGCCGTGGGTGGCCCAGCGGGTATGGCCCATGCCAATGGTGGAGTGGGTGTCTTTGCCCTCCAGCTCCTGCTCCAACGCAATAACTTTACCTTTTTTCTTATATACTTTTAGGCCCTGCCCATTCATCAGGGCGACGCCTGCACTATCGTACCCCCGGTATTCGAGCCGTTTTAACCCTTTTATTACGATTGGACACGCTTCCCGGTGACCCACATACGCTACAATACCACACATAGTTACGGTTATTTTATAAAGTCAAACGAATTGGCTCATCCTAGTCCCTTCCATTATTGAGGCCCAAAATAGTTGCCGACCTGACGGCGTAACAAACTAAAATCCGTCGTATTGGTCAAAGTCAACTGTAAAAAAAGGCAAAAAGCCGGAGATTCCGGCTTTTTGCCGGATTGATTTCTAGCCCCCTGTTCCATTCACCTTATCAGCCAATAAAAATTTCACCAAAATCAGTGCCAGTCTATTAAAGAGCGAGCAGCGTATCGACCAATGGCCGAAATAGTACCGCTTGCCTTCCTCTTTTCACCCAAAACAGGGACAACACCTGGCATAAAAGCAATCCACCATATTTTGATTATGTCTAAACTACGGAAAACGGGAGAAGAATTAAAACCATCTTGCTGTACATACAGTAGTGTTGCGGTACCGTGTATGTTATGAAGTCGTTTGTTACTGTTCTATTTGCGGGCTGGATATTACTTGGGGGATTACTCCCCGGTTTCAGCATTGACCAGTCGGTCCACCTGGGCGACCTGGTGCAGCATTTTCAGGAACATAGGAGAGAAAATAAAGAGTTGACCTTTGTCTCCTTCCTTGATATGCACTACGGGGCCAACTCCGACCATCAGAAGCATCCCAAGCATAGCCACAACAAGCTACCCGTTAGCAGTCAACCGGTTTTTGTTTATGCATCCAGCACGGTTAAACTAGCGGATTTACTGCCCGTCCAATACCTTGTTTCGTCAGCTTCGGCTTCGTTTGCCTGGGTAAACTTCTACTCCTTCCTGGCAGTTTTCGCCCTGATAAACCCTCCGCGCGTGTAGCTTTTCCGGGGCTACTGCTGTATTTCACCCATCCGTTCTGGACAGGTCGTGTCTTTACCATATAACCTTTCTTTTCGATTACCGACCATCAGCCCGCATAATGCTACTTTTTGAGCGGTGTAGCCGCCCTCTTTGGTGTATCGGTCTGAGCGTAGTAAATCACTCATAGTGAAAACAAATCAGTCACTACTTTATCAATCATTTACAGATTATGAATCTAAACGGCGCTCACTGGCATCTGCTGGTTAATCACTTCCCCATTGTTGGTGGCTTGCTGGTCACTCTCGTACTTGGCTACGGCCTACTCCGCAAGAGTGAGCCGGTCATTCAACTCGGCTTCGGGCTGTTTGTACTAATGAGCATTGCCACGTTCATCACGAATCAAACCGGGGGGCAGGCGGAAGAATACCTGAAGTCGATCAACGCGCTAAACCGGTCGCTGTTGCATCAGCACGAGCAGGCCGCCGACCTGGCTAACATCGGCATGTACCTGACGGGGGCTATGTCGCTACTGTCGCTGGTGTGGCAGCGGGCCAGACAGTTCCGCTTCTTACCCATCCTGATTTTTGGTGTTGCCCTGATTACGGCTGGATTAATGGCCAATGTTGGTCGCCTGGGTGGTTTGATTATGCACAAAGAGTTGCGGAACGAATCGTCTGTTAGCACCCCGGCTAGTGAGTAGCCCTTCGACTATGCGTGCCGATTACCTTTTTATATAAGTAACCTAGTCTAGTTTTTTTATTTTTTTCAAGCTCAATTGTTATGAAAACTCAGTTAAGAATGCTGAAAATGTATGCAGCCAGTGGCGTATTTGTCCTGGCTCTGGTAGCACAACCCGCGTTGGCACAAAACCGCCGTGCCAGTACGACCAATCAACCCAATTCGAATGCAACAACGATGCCCCAATCAGGTACCGCATCCGGATCGGAATTAGGTAATTATCGCTATCCACCGGCCGACCAGTTGATTCCGCTGGAGGAAAGCAAACGGCAGGTTATCAACACCGACTTGCAGGCTACGGTAGTTGAATTATTGGAGTTGTACCACGATGCCAAACAGTCTCACTGGAACCTGCGGGGACCGCTTTACCTCCCCCTGCATGAGCAGTTGCAAAAGTACGCCGACCTGTACCGTTCGTATGCAGACATCCTAGCCGAGCGTCAATTATCGATTGGTATGTCGACTGATGGCCGAACCGAAACGATTGTACAGTCGGCTAATCTGCCCAAATTTCCGGGTGGACCGTTAGCCGACCGGCAGGTGCTGGAGATCATGACCGAGCGCATTAATACGATTGCCAAGCGTGTGCGTCAGCGGATTGACAGTACGTCCAAAAATGGCGACGATGTATCGTCCAATAAGCTCCAGGATTTGAGTTACGAGTTGGATAAGCAGGTGTGGCAGTTCCGCGTTCACATGCAGTAAATGAGCTAGGCATCGGATTGCTCCGGTTACGGGCAGTCTGATGTTATTGAAACGTTCCCACTCAGCCAGGGATAAAGCAGCGATACCCGCTCCGATGAAGTGATTCATCAGGGCGGGTATCGCTGCTTTATCTGTAAATAGACAGGAAACGTAAGCCGGGCTCTCAGCCATTTCCCGAAAAACGCGTAGAGTTTATCCCAATAGCTGTGTGTACAGGTTAAAATAACGATCTGTTACATCTTCATCCTCTACGGTTTCAAATTTATGCTCGTCAAATTCAGTCAGGATGGCGTTCAGACTATCGCTTTTTTCTTCCTCGGCCCGTACCACCGCATCGGCGTAGGTAGAACCAATACGGATAAATCCTTCAAAATCAGCCGTTTTTAGCTCCGACAGCATCTCATCGTCAATATCCATCATGCGGGCTTTCTCGATGATATCGCCTTCAAAACGGTGCTCAAATGAGTTATTATAGACCGTGAAAACCGACTTGGTATCTTTAAACATCGGGTCGTTTTTGTAGGTCGTTTTAAGGTACAGCGGAATCAGGGCCGTCATCCAGTCGTTGCAGTGAACGATATCGGGTGCCCAGCCCAGTTTCTTCACCGTTTCCAGCACGCCCTTGCAGAAGAAGATAGCCCGTTCGTCGTTATCGGCGTAGAATCGATTTTCTTTGTCGTGGAAAACGTATTTACGCTGAAAATAATCTTCGTTGTCGATAAAGTATACCTGTAGTTTGGCCGTTGGAATAGACGCTACTTTGATAATTAGCGGCTTTTCGTCATCACCCACGGCAATGTTGATGCCCGACAATCGAACCACTTCATGCAATCGGTTCTTACGCTCGTTGATTAGCCCAAAGCGGGGTACCAGAATTCTTATTTCCATCCCTCGCTCCTGCATGGCCTGCGGTAATTTGCGGACGAAGTCAGCGACATCGGACGTTTTCAGGAAGGGATTGATTTCGCTGGCGACGTAGAGAATGCGTAATTTGCTCATAAATTGGGAAGCGTGTGTTGGCGTTAGTGAACCAAAAAACTTGCAAAATTATACAAATTTTTCCCGTATTTCAATAAGATTTGTGCAAAAAAAGTAATCAGAGGGCACAAAGGAGCAAAGCAGCGGGTAGTAGCCTGCTACTCATTTTCCCGAATATCCCCCTTTCATTTTCACCGTCCGAGTATGCTTCAGTTTGATACCATTGCGGGATTGCGTCAGCAGCTAAAGAGTGTCCGCTCTACCCAATCCATTGGTTTAGTGCCCACTATGGGCGCCCTGCACGAAGGGCACGCCACCCTCCTCGAAACTGCCCGGCAAGAAAACGAGGTGGTCGTGAGCAGTATTTTTGTCAATCCCGTGCAGTTCAATAACGCCGATGACCTCGCCCGGTACCCGCGCACGCTGGAAGAAGACTATAAACTCCTCGACGCTGCGGGTTGCGACCTGGTTTTCGTTCCGTCCGTGTCTGAAATGTACACCGACTCTCCCCTGCTCCAGCTGAATTTTGGTGCGCTGGAAACCACGATGGAAGGAGCTTTCCGGCCGGGGCATTTCAACGGTGTAGGTATTGTGGTAGCCAAACTGTTTAATATTGTTCAGCCCGACCGGGCTTATTTTGGGCAGAAAGACCTGCAACAGGTTGCCGTAATCCGGCGGCTCACCAAAGATTTGAGCTTCCCGGTCGAACTGATTCGGTGCCCTACCGTACGGGAAGCTGACGGGCTGGCCATGTCGTCGCGCAACCGCAACCTGACCGCCACCGAGCGAACACAGGCCACCCTGCTGTTCCGGGCACTGACGCAAGCCCACGAAATGCTGACCGGGGGTCATAGTATGGTACAAACTAAAAACGCCATAAAAGCCCTGTTCGATAACAATCCGGCCTTTACGCTGGAGTATGTGGAAGTCGTGAATGCGGATACGCTGCAACTGGCGGACGAAATACTGGCTCCGGGCCAGACGGCCATTTGCCTGGCCGCTCATCTGGGCAAGGTAAGATTGATTGACAATCTGGTATTCTGACGAATCCGACCGCTTATCCTAAATTTTGTTAAACCGCTGTAAAAGTGGTTGATAAAGTAGCCGTTTATTCGTAACTACACGCTTAGTTTTTATACTTCCTAACTAATCCTATGTTTATTCGAAATAACCCTGTACGAATCGGTACACTGGCCGGTGCTTTGCTGGCCGGTGCCATGGGCCTTGCCTCTGCTCAGGACAAGCCAGCCGCCGTTGCCGTACCGGAAGGCATTGTTAAAGGCGCATCCGTTGAGGGCATTACGGAATACGCGCTGAAAAACGGCCTGAAAGTACTCCTCTTCCCCGACCCCTCGAAACCAACGATTACCGTTAACATGACGTATCTGGTCGGCTCCCGGCATGAGGGACTGGGCGAAACGGGTATGGCGCACCTGCTGGAGCATATGGTGTTTAAAGGCTCGACCAAACATACCAATATTCCGGAGGAACTGACCTCGCACGGTGCCCGTCCCAACGGTTCCACCTGGCTCGACCGAACCAACTACTACGAGACCTTTGCCGCTACCGACGAGAACCTGAACTGGGCCCTCGACCTGGAAAGCGACCGGATGGTGAACTCGTTCATCAAAAACGAAGACCTGCAAAGTGAGTTTTCGGTGGTGCGGAATGAGTTCGAGAGTGGCGAAAATAACCCCGGCAGCGTCCTCAATCAGCGCGTGGTGAGTGCCGCTTATATCTGGCACAACTACGGCAATTCGACCATCGGTAACCGCTCCGACATTGAGAAAGTCCCTATCGCCAATCTCAAGGCGTTCTACAAGAAATTTTACCAGCCCGACAATTCCGTGCTGGTGGTGGCCGGAAAGATTGATGAGGCAAAAACGCTGAAACTGGTCGAACAGTATTTTGGTGCTATCCCCCGCCCTACGCGGGTATTGCAGCCAACGTACAGCATTGAGCCTACGCAGGATGGCGAGCGGAATGTAACGCTCCGGCGCATGGGCGATACCAAAGTTGTATCGGCTCTGTACCACATCATGCCCGGTTCGCATCCTGATTACCCGACGATGGATGTCATCACCGATGTACTGACCAGCGAACCCAGCGGCCGTTTGTACAAGGCACTGATCGAAACCAAAAAGGCCGCGCAGGAATACGGCTACTCGTTCACAACTAAAGACCCCGGCTACGTGTACTTCGCCACCGAATTACTCAAGGAGAAGTCGACGGATATTGCCCGAACGGCACTGCTCCACACACTGGATTCCATTGCCATTGTGCCCCCCACGAAGGAAGAAATCGACCGGGCTAAAGCAAACATCCTGAAAAACCTCGAAATACAGTTTAAGAGTGCGGAACGCCTGGGACTAACCCTGAGCGAATACATCGCCACCGGCGACTGGCGGCTGGGTTTCCTGTACCGTGACGCCCTCGAAAAAGTTTCCGTTGCCGATGCGAAGCGTGTGGCCGCCTATTACTTTAAACCGTCAAACCGTACCGTCGGCATTTTTGAGCCAGACCCCACGCCCGACCGTGTCGATGTACCCAACGCCCCCGATATTGCCGCGATGGTGAAGGACTACAAAGGCCGCGCGTTGGTAGCGCAGGGCGAAGCATTCGACCCCTCTCCCGCTAATATCGAGAGCCGTACGCACCGTACCGAGCAGGCAAACACCATCGAGCTGGCGCTGTTGCCAAAAACCACCCGTGGCAACGAAGTAAACGCCCGGATGACCCTGCGCTACGGCGATGTGAACAGTCTGAAGAATAAAGGCACCATTGTCGACCTGACAGCCAGTATGCTCGATAAGGGCACCACTACCCGCACCCGTCAGCAACTGAAAGATGAGTTCGACAAACTAAAAGCACAGGTCAACGTTTTTGGCGGAGGCAATCAGGTGAGTGCCAACATCAAAACAACCAAGGAAAATCTGCCCGCCGTTATCAAAATCGTGGCCGATATGCTAAAAAATCCGGCTTTCGATGCCAATGAGTTCGATAAACTGAAGCAGGAGCAACTGGCGCAAATCGAGTCGCAACGGTCAGAGCCGCAGGCTATAGCGGGTATGATGTTCCAGCGTACCATGAACCCGTACCCAAAAGACGATGTCCGGTATACACAAACGCCCGACGAGCAGGTAGCCGCTATCAACGCCACCAAACTGGACGACCTCAAGCAATTTTACAAGGACTTCTACGGCGCCCAAAGTTCTACGTTTGCCGCTGTGGGGGACTTCGACGAGGCCGCCGTGAAGAAAGAAGTAACGAGCGACTTTGGGACCTGGAAAGCGAAGAAACCGTTCAGCCGCCTGGTGTCCGTCTACAACGACGTGAAGCCTAGTCCGCAGTCCATCGAAACGCCCGACAAAGCCAACGCGCTCATGCTGGCGGGAGTAAACATCCCCCTGCGCGATGACGACCCCGATTATCCGGCACTTGTACTGGGCAACTATATGCTGGGTGGTGGTTTTCTGAACTCACGGCTGGCTACCCGTATTCGTCAGAAGGAAGGCATCAGTTACGGCGTTGGCTCAAGTCTATCGGCCAACCCGCTCGACAAAACGGGCATGTTCATGACCTACGCCATCTATAACCCCGATAATGCCGAACGGCTGGAGAAAGCTTTCCGGGAGGAAATGGAGCGGGCAGTAAAAGACGGCTTCACGGCGGAGGAAATCAAGGCGGCCCGGTCAGGCTATTTGCAGTCCCGGACGGTTTCTCGGGCGCAGGACCCCTCGCTGTCGGGTACGCTCAATAACTACCTGTACCTGAACCGGACGATGGACTGGGATGCCGATTTCGAAAAGAAAATGGAAAGCCTAACCCCCGATCAGGTCAATGCCGCCATGAAAAGACACATCGACCCCAGTAAGATTTCAATCATCAAAGCGGGGGATTTTGCCAAATCCGCCAAAAAAGCCGCCGACGGCAAACCCGCTTCATCGGTGAGTGGCGGAAGCGAACCAAAGAAATAACTCCTACGTATTGACGGCATAGGGTAATTTGAGGTATAACCGCATTGAGCCAGTTACGTTTAACGTGACTGGCTCAATGCGGTTATACGATTTTGCACGGACGATTTACGTACAGTCAGACCACTTTTTCGCTTTCTTTGCGGCATGACCTTACGCAGAGCAGCCATTATCGGGGGCGGTAACATTGCCGATAAAAATCACATTCCCGCGCTGAAACAGCTGGCAGATCAGGTAGACGTCGTGGCGGTTTGTAGCCGCGACCTCGGCAAAGCCCGTACGCTAGCCGATGCCCACGGTATTACCCACGCCTTCGATAGTACGGCCCAAATCTACCAGCAATGTGCGCCGGATGTGGTGATTATCTGCACACCCAACAACCTGCATTATCCGCAGACGATAGAGGCTCTGGAAAACAACTGCCACGTTTTCTGCGAGAAGCCTCCCGCGCTAAATGCCGAAAACGCCCGCGAAATGGCCGATCTTGCCGCCAAAAAAGGACGCGTATTGGCCTATAACTTCCAGCTTCGCCAAACACCCGAATGGCAGCTATTCACGCGCTGTAAAGCCGACCGACTGCTCGGCGATATGTACCACATCAAAGCCCATTTCCTGCGTCGGCGGGGCATTCCCGGTTGGGGTTATTTCACCAACAAGGCCATGCAGGGTGGTGGTGCGCTGATGGACCTCGGCGTTCATGTGCTCGACCTGGCCCTCTGCGCCCTCGATTATCAGGTACCCGATAAGGTGCTCGGCAACACCTACGATTTTATTGGCAAAGCGGGTGGCAAAGGCTTAATGGGCGACTGGAACCCGACCACCTTCGAGGTGGAGGATGCGGCTACGGCGTATCTGTCGTTTCCTGGTAAAGCGTCCGTTATGCTATCGGCCTCGTTTGCGCTGAACACTGCGGTCGATAAAGACCGTAACCTGGAGCTGTTTGGCAGCAAAGGGGGCGTGAAACTCTTCCCGTTCGCGCTCCATACCGAACTGGCGGGTGAACTGGCCGATGTGCAGTTCCCGTATCTGGACGAGGTAGACATTCAGCTAAAAAACACAGCGGCTTTTCTGGACGCCTGCGCCGGCAAAACCTCCAACGTCTGCACCGCCGAGCAGGGAGCTATTTTACAGGAAATTGTCCAGCGAATTTACGAATCGGCACAGGCCAAATGACGGGGGTATCGGACGTCAGAATCCGTCGTTTGGCAACTAACTAACGGAATAGTGAACGACTTGTACTTTTTGGAGAGTCGTTTAGTAACTTCTGTTATGAAAAGAAAGTAAGTTTACACGAATGGGGCTTGTAAAGGCGATCCAACGATAAGTACAACTACAGGATGATGATTGCTTAAGAGCAGGGTTAGCGAAAATTACGGCAGTAAGGAGTATCTACTTTCCATTGACCGCCTATCTTGTACAAGCGATATCTGGAATCATACACCATTCTTTTTCCATTCTCCCGGTTACCACCCGAAACTGTACTTCCTCCCTGGTCTTTGTCAAAAATATGAACCTCTCCATCTGTTGTGGTGACTTTCATCGCTAAAAGAAGTGAGTCCTTAATTTGTTGCACTTGTCCAATTTCATAGGATTTAAAATTAGGCAGAAAGGCTATCTGGACAGTTTGATTGAGATCCGCGTTGGGCCTAAGCTTAGCGAGCTTGATTTTACATGAATCGGATAAATATGTTGCAGCTTGTGCGTAATTTTTGTTAATCAAAGCACCGTAGTAATTTTTAAAGGTGTGGCGTGCTGAACTACAACCGATGTGTAGCGCGACTACACCTATTAGTAACAGTTTTACCGCGAGTCTTCTCATAAGGGTAAAAGTCAGAGTCTAAATTTTGCTGTTGTATAAGTGAGCTTTATGTTGACCAAAAGGTTTTTATATCTGTTTAGCTTGCAGCATGGCCACGGATTTCTCAATGCGACGTAAGCGTGTTTCGCTTGTCTTGGCTTGTTCGATGGAAAGCACATGACGTCGTTGGTTGCTGTAAGAAAGCTGCTCAAAAAAGGCTTTGGAGGAGGGATTACTGGATAGAGCCGCCACAAAATCTGGCGGTAACACAACTTCACGGGATTCGGTATCCAATTCAATTTCAAGCTCCACTTCCTCTCCGGCTCTAATACCAGCCGCCTGGCGGTTTTCGGCACTCACGCCGAGCATAAACTCTCCATTCATCATAGCAATACTGCTTCGGTAGGAGAAGCCATTGATGGTCACCCGCACGGCTGGCCGTTTACTGGTACCTAAACTAGTTACTACCTCTTCGGGAATTTGAAAACCGGTAGCCGTTTTGCCATGAAGTTGGAGGATGGCATGTATTTTCATAAAAGAGAATTAGTTTATGTTGTCTAATCAACCGTGTATCAACGAACTATGTAGTCCGCTCTGTTTTGAAAACAAGAGTTCATTGTAGCGTATTTCCAGGGTGATACCGCGCTTCCACCGAAGCCAGTCTCTCCGCCAGCCGGTAGCCCGTTCAATGTCTGACTGAAATTCCGCAACAACCTGCCGTTTCAATTTATAATAGATAACTGGATGTCTTAAAGTAGTATGGATAAGTCCTGTTCTCATAATTGGATAGTTAGAAATTGCCCGATATTTTACCTCTGCACGCATGACAACGGGAGAAAAGCAGTTTTCCACTTCTCACACCTTCGGTTCCCACCCTTTTTCGTAGGTGCGGCTCCATAGTTTCTGCGCGTCACTATCGCCGATGATATGGCCGTTCTTGGGGTCTATAGCCAGGCCGCGACCAACACGCCAGGCAATGTTACCCAGTTGCATAGCCACCACACTTTTGTAGCCGGTTTCTACATCGCAGTTTGGTCGGCGATTGTTCCGGATAGCATCCAGAAAATCCATTACGTGCAAATTATCCATCCCTAAACTGGGGCTGGCGGTGTTACGGCCCTGCACATCGCCTTCATCTACCGACTTCACTTCTTTTACCAGTTTCCCATCCAGATCATACACGGTGTAATTATCGCCACCCGTATCCAGACTACCCTTTTCACCATAGAATATGATGCCCCGGTCCTGCCCTTCTATTTTCCGTCCGTTCGAGCTGCGGGATTCCCACATCAGCGACACACGGCCCGGATAATCCATAATGACAACCTGGGTATCGGGCGTTTCCCAGTCGTCTTTGAATTCATACCGTCCCCCAACCGAACTAACCCGAATCGGGAAATCGACTCCTAATCCCCAGCGGGCCACATCGACCTCATGGGTGCCGTTGTTCAGGGCTTCGCCCGTTCCCCAGTGCCAGAACCAGTGCCAATTGTAGTGGATAAGATTGTCTTTATAAGCCATTCGGGGTGCGGGACCCTGCCATAAGTCGTAATCGAGCCAGTCAGGCACGGTACCGGGTTTCAACACCGTAGCTTTGCGGTTGTTTGTGTACCAGGTTTTAGCCATGTACACGCGTCCGATTATACCCTGGTGTAGTTGTTCGATACCCTGCGTCAGCACAGGGGCCGACCGCCGTTGGGCACCCATCTGCACAACCCGATTGTGTTTCCGGGCTGCAGCCACGGCCAACTCGCCTTCGCGCGGGTTGTGACTGAGTGGTTTTTCGACGTACACATGTTTACCCGCCTGACAGCCCATAATGGTCAGTGGCGCGTGCCAATGGTCGGGCGTGGCGATGTAGATAGCGTCGATTGATTTATCCTCCAGCACCCGGCGGCAGTCTTTCTCGGATTTGGGCGTCTGGGTTTGTTTGGTACCCAGAATGGTTTTTATCGCCTTCGGAATGGCGCGGGAATCCACATCGCAAACCGTGCCCACTTCGGCATTCTTCTGACCGGCAATGGTAGCACCCATGCTGTTACCCCGGCTATTAACGCCGATGGCTGCTACCCGAATTAACTCATTGGCCCCGATGATTCGGTTATAGCTTTTGGCACTCATCCCGTAAACGGAACTACCCGTAGCCAAACCTACCGAGCCAATACCTACTTTCTTTATAAAATCGCGCCTGTTTTCCATCAAATGGTTTGTCAAGATCGTGTTTGGCTAATGCAGCCAAGTGCCCTAAGTTCCGTAATCCAAAGCGACAAACTCGTATAAATTACCGCGTCTCACACGAATCTTATTCCAAAACACGGCTTGACTCGGCCTGGTGATAGAGACAGTTAATGTATCCCTAATCAGCAACATTACTATCCGCTGAAGTTTCTGTCCTGGTTCGGGTTTCAGGCCGGTCGCCGTTGGGAAGTTTCCAGTCGCGCTGTTTTTGGAATGGCATAGCTAGTAGTTTACTCACCGTGAGTTCGTCATCATCCCGGTAGGCCGGTACTCCCATGGTCAATTCACGCTGGGCGATGTCCATCCGGTGCGTACCATGCAGACGATCCCAGAGCGAAAAAACCGTTCCCCAGTTGGAGTTGAACTCGTCGCGAACAATGGAATGGTGAATGCCGTGCATGCGGGGCGTCACGAACAGGACGTTGATTGTTGCTTCGACCCATTTGGGCAGCTTCCAGTTTGAATGGTGAAACTGCGCGGCTGTTTCAAAAACCACCTCGTAGACGATAGCCACCCAGAAACCAATACCAAACGCCAGCACAATCAACACCCGAAAGGCGATGCTCATCAGCAACTCGACAAAATGAAACCGAATGGCGGTGGAAGTATCCATATCCAGGTCGGAGTGGTGTACCTGATGAAACCGATAGAGGAAACTGATCTGGTGGGTGGCATAATGCCACCAGTAATAGGCGTAGTCGAACACCAGGAAACCCAGCGCATAACCTACCCACGCCCACACACCCTGCTCAGGCAATAACCAGTTGATCAGCCCAACGTTGTTGTCTTTGGCCCAGACAGCAACCAAAAGTGGCAACGGCAGAAGGGCCAGCCGAAGGATGACAAACGTGGGTAATGCCACGCCAATGTTGCGGATTATCCGACGCAGTGACGCATAGTGCTGTTTTCGCAACGGATACCGCCACTGAATCAGCAGCAATATCCCGAAAAAAAGCACCATTAACGGAGAGGCTACGTAATCGAAAGCAGGAATAGTAAACATACGCTTTTAACCGCTCGGGGGTGTAGTTGTTCACGGCTTGTACAACGCACGGGGCACTGCGTTGTGTGCCACCCCTCAACCAGAAACGCTACGCGACAAAATCAAGGTAATTGTCCCGGTGAATAACCTCGAATGATGCTCAAGTTCCAAAGTACGTTGACGGAATTAACGATAATCGTTCAACGAATATCCTCAAAAACACGCTTCAGTTTTTCGGCTGGGTAACCCATACCCCACAAAAATCCGATGTATAGAAACAGGCCGTTCGCCCGCCAGAATCCCCATTTGGCCACGCGCCGGTCCGATGATTCGACCAGTCGGTTTACCTGTCGGATTCGTCCGTACTGTACCAGCCGAAGCAGTAGATCTGCCTCTTCCATAATGGGCAAATCGTCGGCGTAGCCACCACAATCCAGAAACTGCTGCCGACGACAGAAGATAACCTGGTCGCCAAAGAGCAGCCGCGCCCCTTTAAAAAAAAACAGACGGGGTCGAAATAAGAGCGGGGCGTAGTAGGTTTTAATATAGTTGTGAAACGACGTTATCCAGCGCGTTCGTAGCGGCCCGCGCATCAACGAAATGAAGCCCCCGGCTGCGGTTCCGGGTTGGGCCAGCGTCTGGCAAATGACCGTCAGCGCATCAGGAGGCATTACCGTGTCGGCGTGTAAAAAACATAGGTAGGTACCTGTAGCACGTCGGGCACCCAGGTTCATCTGACTCGAACGCCGGGCAACCGGGCACTTGAGCAACTGTAGGGGTGGGTGACCTGCCCCGACCAGCTCCCGCCGTTCCATGTACTGTTCGATCAGCAGCACCGTTTGATCCGTACTCCCCCCATCCACCAGAATAAGTTCGTCGGGGGTGGGGCGTAACTGTCGAAGCTGCCGAAAAATCAGGGGCAGCATTTTTTCTTCGTTTAAAATCGGAATAATGATGGAAACCGTAGACACAATGTGAACCATGAAGGTTGTAGTTTGCCGGTTGGTCGGTGCTGTTTGTAGCTTGCGGGCTTTTAATGGCTACTAACTCGGCTGGGGTTATGCAGCACAACATCAACTGGTAAACTGTAAACTAAAAACTGCATGTTTCGATTTATACCCAACACCCTGTTAAAACAACTTTACAACCGCAACAGCCTGCACAACACGCCTGATGGCTTTACGTTCTCCCTGAAAAACCGACTGGCCGATGCCCGCTTCACGGGCCTTACCCGAATTCGAATCGACGGAGAAGACTACCCGGCAACGGCATTCCGGCTGGAACTGGAAGAAAACGCAGCCCTTGAAGTCAGTCAGATATCAACTGACAATCCCCTGGAGTTTCCCCTCCGTCGCCGGGTCAATGCGTACGCCCGGGCGGAGCCGCTGGCACCGGGCCAGCATACCCTTGAACTGACACTCCAGACCCAGCCGTTTGGTACGCTGGTGATCACGGTGATCGATGAACTACAAAAGCCGTCATCCGCCACCCAGGATAACGACAACAACAAAGCCATCCCGCGCAACCCGGTCAATGATACGTCGCCGGACATTATCCGCCAACGGCAGGACTATATTCAGCAGTTTACCCAAACGACGCCCACTCATCTGACAAATTACAGCTTTGACCCCGCCGTGGTACAGGGCAACTGTGAGCAATTTGTTGGGGTGGCGCAGGTGCCTATCGGGTTGGCTGGACCACTACGCATCAACGGCGAACACGCTCAGGGAGATTTCCTCATTCCGATGGCCACCACGGAAGGCACACTGGTTGCTTCCTACAACCGGGGTATCAAGTTGCTCAACCAATGCGGGGGGGTAACCTGCACAGTAGTGGATGAAGGGATGCAGCGGGCACCCGTTTTTGTGATGCCGGATGCCCGTGCCGCCCGTAACCTGGCCCACTGGATAGGGGATCACGAAGCCAAACTGCGGGCCGAAGCCGAAAGTACCTCCCGCTTTGCCAAATTGCTATACATTACGCCCTATCAGGCCGGTCGTATGCTTTTCCTGCGGTTTGGTTACACCACCGGCGATGCTGCGGGGCAAAACATGGTGAGCAAAGCCACGCTGGCGGCTTGCAACTACCTGCTGCAACAGGTAGAAAATGTGGAGCATTTTTACCTGGAATCCAATCTGGCTACCGATAAGAAGCCCTCGTTTATCAATACGCTTCACACGCGGGGCAAGCGGGTCACCGCCGAGGTAGTCATCCCGAAGGACCTGCTTTTGCGGGAATTACAGGTTGATACGGAGCAACTGGACCGGCACGCCCGCATCGGCAATCTGGGCGCGTTTATGGCTGGGGCCAACAACAACGGCCTGCATTCGGTAAACGGGCTGGCGGCTTTGTTTATCGCCACGGGTCAGGATGTAGCCTGCCTGGCCGAATCCTCGGCGGCTATCACGACATCAGAACTGCTTCCCAACGGCGATTTATACGGGTGTGTCACCCTGCCCTCACTCATTGTGGGTACCGTTGGCGGAGGAACGGGTCTGCCCACTCAGCGGGAATGCCTGACCATGATGGGGTGCTATGGAGACGGTAATGTTCACAAGTTCGCGGAGATTGTGGCGGGTGTCGTTACAGCTGGAGAACTCTCGCTGGCAGCTGCCATCTCGTCCCTCGACTGGGTATCCAGTCACGAAATGACGCGGGGTTCCGGGCAGGGGGCGTAGGAGTTGGGGGTGAAAGGCATAGAGTTATCATCTTCCTCATGCCCCGCGCTCTACCCTCCAAGCACCGAAACCAACCCCCGCATCAGTTCCGTTAGTTTTGGTTCGGCGGCACCGGCGGCTGCGATGATTTTGCTGATGTCGGCTTTTTCCAGCGTATCGGGCAGGCACATGTCCGTAATGACCGACACGCCGAAAACCGCCATGCCCATCTGATTAGCGACAATCACTTCCGGCACCGTCGACATACCAACGGCATCGGCACCCCACTGGCGCAACATCCGGTATTCGGCCCGCGTTTCCAGTTGTGGCCCCGTCACGCTCACGTACACGCCTTTCTGGAGGGGTATTCCCCGTTCGGCCGCAACCCGAAAGGCCCGTTCGATTAACGCCTTGCTGTACGGCTCGCTCATATCTGGAAAACGGTCACCTAAGTCGGGTGGGTTTGGTCCTACCAGCGGATTCTGCGGCAACAACAGGCCAATGTGGTCTTCGATGACCATTAAATCAGTGGTTTTATAATCCGGGTTCATCCCCCCGGCGGCATTGGAAACCAGCAGCGTCCGAACACCCAGCGCGTGCATCACCCGCACCGGAAACGTTACCTGCTGCATGGTATAGCCTTCGTAATAGTGAAACCGTCCCTGCATCACCACCACGGGTTTATCTTCCAGCGTGCCCAACAGCAGCTTACCCGAATGGAACTCAACCGTGGAGAGGGGAAAATGAGGAATCGTTTCATAATCAAGCGTCGTTTCAATGGTCAATTCCCGGGCCAGTGACCCCAGGCCGGTACCCAGAATAATACCGATTGTGGGTTGTACGTATGTGTTAGCCTGAATAAAGCGGGCGGCTTCCTGAATCTGTTCGAGCATGGTATACTATTGTGCGAAGCGTTGCTTCGTTTGTTATGTGTTAATCGTTCAGCAATATAAAACTATCCACTCTTTCCATTCAATTTGTACTACCGGCATCCATTTCACGCCAGTTCCGTACGGTTACGCCGTTACTCCGCTGCTGGGTTTGCTGACCGGCATACAGGATGTACGCCCGATGGGTATTACTCAGGGCTTGCCAGTACGTTAGGTTTTTGAAAAATTCGGCGTGGATCGTCTGGCCTGACTTAATCTCGATGGGAAATAAAACGCCCGCTTCATCAACGATAATATCCACCTCGTGTCCGGTCTTATCGCGCCAGAAAAACAGGTTGACAGGCAACCCGGCGTTGGTGCGCTGCTTAACTAGGTCTGACACAACCATGCTCTCGAAGATGGCTCCACGCAGGGGGTGACTCCGAAGGTGTTCCAGTTGCGTGATACGCAGAAGCGAACAAACTAAAGCTGTGTCATAAAAATACAGCTTGGGTCGCTTGACAATGGTTTTATTGAAGTTACGGAAGTGCGGCTTCAGCAGATAAATGATAAAACTGCTTTCCAGAATACCAATCCATGACTGAACTGTTTTGGCATCAACACCCGCTTCCACAGACAGCGCACTGAGGTTCAACTCCTGACCACAACGCCCGGCCAGTAACGCCATAAATCGGTCAAAAACGAGTAGGTCCGTTATGTTTTTAATTTGACGAACGTCGCGCTCAATATACGTTCGGATGTAGTTCTGGCTCCAGTCAGGAGCGGGAATCTGCCGGTCGTATACGGGCGGATAAAAACCCGTTAGCATCAGGTCGTCATCGGCCGCTGGCAACAAGTCGGCAGTTGCCAGTTCAGCTACGGACAGCGGAAGTAGGAAAAGGTGCGCCACCCGCCCGGCCAGTGACTGAGAAATTGACTGCTGCAACAGAAAGTTATTGGAACCTGTCAGGATAAACTTGCCCTTCTGCTTCGTGTTATCAACCACTTCCTGAAGGTAGGAAAACAACTCAGGTGTGCGCTGTACTTCGTCCAGCACCGCCCCGTCCGGGTAAGAAGCCAGAAAACCCCGTGGGTCCTGATGGGCAAAAGCCCGGCTGTCGGGGTTTTCCAGTGACACGTAGGGCTTACCAGGAAAAACCGCTTTACACAAGGTCGTTTTACCCGATTGACGTGGCCCCGTCAGGGCAACCACTTTGAATGTAGCGGCTAACGATCTCAGCTTAGCTTCGGCAATACGATGAATCACAAATCAAATATACTGGAAAAATGCGGAATCTAATTCCGCATTTTTCCGATTCTGGGGTATAATGGTTTTGAAAAGCCTGTAACTTTTTCGGCTGGCTAACCGTTCGATTATCATACTCCATTCACGAAACGGCCTTTTCCGCGTTTTATGCCCGCTGAGCATCTGATAATTTTCGTTAAAAACCCCGTTCCGGGTCAGGTTAAAACGCGCATTGCCCGCACCGTTGGGGATGCGAAAGCCGTTGCCATCTATACCCATCTGTTACATTATACCCAGCAACTGATTCAGTCTTTCTCCGGGCGGTGCGTTGTTTATTACGGTGATTTCGTGAACCCGGATGATGGCTGGAACGCCTATGATAAACAACTCCAGACCAGTGGCGACCTGGGCGAGCGTATGGCCAATGCTTTTCAGGCGCAGTTTGCCGCCGGTGCCGACAAGGTAGTCATCATTGGCAGCGACTGCCTCGCTATCACGCCCGACCACCTTACACAGGCGTTTAGGTCCCTCGACACGGCAGACATTGTGATTGGTCCCGCTACGGATGGCGGGTATTACCTGCTGGGCATGAAGCAGGTCCATTCGTTTCTATTTCAGGATATGCCCTGGAGTCAGCCCGAACTTCGGCAGTTAACCGAACTAGCCATTTTACAGCATGGGTTAACCTTCGAGCCACTCGAAACGCTGACCGATATTGACGAATGGAGGGACTATGAACCGTATGCTGTGTGATCTACCCCTTACCCGACATCCATCATACAGTCAATAGCAAACGTCCTTTCCCGCTTACTACACTTGAAAGAACCCGTCATTTATGTAATTATCCCCGCCTTCAACGAGGAAAACTCGGTTGGGCGTGTGGTTGGTGAAATACCGGCCGGACTGGCGCAGGAGATTATTGTTGTGAACAACAACTCCAACGACCAGACGGCGGTGGAAGCAGCGCGCGCCGGGGCTACCGTCCTGCACGAACCCATACAGGGGTATGGTAGGGCCTGCCTGAAGGGCATTGCCTATGCGAAACAAAGCCAGCCTAAGCCGGATATTATCGTGTTCGTTGATGCTGATTATTCCGATTTCCCGGCGGAGATGCCCTCCCTGATTGCCCCCATCCTGAACCGACAGGCCGACTTGGTGATCGGGTCTAGGGCGCTGGGCAAACGCCAGCGTGGATCTATGACTCCCCAGCAGATTTTTGGTAACTGGCTGGCTACTTCCTTACTGCGACGATTATATGGGGTCCGATTTACCGATTTAGGTCCTTTCCGGGCCATTCGGTTCGATACCCTGATGGCATTGGATATGCAGGATACAACCTACGGCTGGACCGTTGAGATGCAACTCAAAGCAGCCAAAATGGGCTTTAGCTCAACCGAAGTCCCAGTCAATTACCGACGACGAATTGGTCACTCAAAAATTTCGGGTACGGTTAAAGGGACAGTACTGGCCGGGTATAAAATTCTGGCCACTATCTTCCGACACTGGTAGCGCGTTGCGGGCTACGACAGATAACCAATGCACCGTACTTTACACCTATGATTACACCTTTCCGCATCGGCTGGCTGGGCCTTTCGCTGGCGTTGTTTACCCTACTCGGCTACGGCGTTCTACGACCACAGTTTACGTTGCTCATTACGCTGTACGGCCTTGTTTTCTGGGGCTACACCCGGATTACGAATCCATTCTGGAATGAGGTAAACAGAGGAGCAGAGACCCCGTCAGACACGCAACCGTTAGACCGCTTCCTCCTGGTGTCGGCCGTGCTATTTCGCCTTTCTCTACTGGCCGTAATCCCCAATTTATCAGATGATTACGCCCGTTTTATTTGGGATGGTCGTTTACTGGCCCACGGTTATAATCCTTATTTATACATACCGGCTCAGGTAGTCAACACGCCCATTGCATCCATTGCGGGACTTAATGACAGCTTGTTCCAGCGGTTGAATTCGCCCCAGTATTTTACAGTTTACCCACCCCTGAATCAAGCTCTGTTCGGGTTGGCGGGCTGGCTATCTCCCACCAGTATTATCGGTGCTGTCATTAGTCTGCGCGTACCCATTATACTGGCCGATGCTGGTTCGATTATTTTACTGGCGAAGCTGCTGCGCCGATTTGGGAAGAATCCGAATTACAGCCTGCTGTACGCCCTGAATCCGCTGGTCATTCTGGAATTGACGGGGAACCTGCACTTCGAGGCTGTCATGATTTTCTTCGTTCTGCTGAGTGTCTGGTTGCTCGTGCAGAAATACTGGATTGGTTCATCTATTGCACTCGCTTCGGGCATCGGTATGAAGCTACTACCACTAATTTTTCTGCCTTTGCTGATTCGGTATCTGGGCTGGAAACGGGGACTTACCTATGCCAGCCTGACAATGGCCCTGGTAGGTCTGCTATTCGTCCCGTTTACCAGTGTCGAGTTGGTGAAAAACATCTATTCTAGCCTGAATTTATACTTTCAGACGTTCGAGTTCAATGCCAGTGTCTACTACCTTATCCGGGCGATTGGTTACTGGTTGGTGGGGTATAATATCATTGCCGGAGCCGGTTTTATGCTGTTTGTCATTATTGGCGTTTGCGTATTGATTATTGCTTTTCGAAAGACGGCCTATTTACCCGGGCCGCTCTTTCCGATGAAAGTCTTGCTAACGCTTACACTTTACTGGTTGTTGAGTACCACGGTTCACCCCTGGTATGTCACCTCGCTGGTTGCAGCCTCGGTGTTTACTCCCTTTCGGTATCCACTGGTTTGGTCGGGCGTTATTGTCCTCTCCTACTCTGCCTACCAAACAACAGCTTACGCCGAAAACGTATGGCTTACCGGCCTGGAATACAGCCTGGTACTCGGTATGGGACTATACGAATGGTACCGACTGAAAAACCAGCCCTTACCAGTATAAGACGTGCGTTCCAATACTTCTATACAATACCCCGGACTGAAGTTCGGGGTATTGTACTTTCTAGCCGTAAATCTGTTTTCGTCTTACCCCTACCCTTATGAAGCTACTCGCCGAAATTCTGATTGGTATTGTTGCGCTGGAGCACCTCTACATTTTGTGGCTCGAAATGTTTGCCTGGACTACGCAGGGCCGCAAAACGTTCCGGTCTCTCCCCCCCGATTTGTTTGAGAAGACCAAATCACTGGCCGCCAATCAGGGTCTGTACAATGGTTTTCTGGCCGCCGGGCTTATCTGGTCACTACTAATTCAGAATGCGGTCTGGCAAACGAACGTTGCCTCATTTTTTCTGGGTTGTGTTATTGTGGCGGGTGTATTCGGCGCGTTAACGGCTCAAAAATCAATCTTCTACGTGCAGGCACTACCCGCTATTATTGCCCTCACCGTTACCCTGCTTGCTTGAAAAAAGTCCATTATGACAACGAACGACGGAACAAAAGAAAATCCATGGCAGCTAAAAACGCCCTCCGGCTCATCGGAGTACACGATGTATAAAATGGAGAAGGACGGCCAGGAAATTCTAGTCTGCGTAGTGGGGAAAACAATTTTACACTACGACTATCGGTGCATCGCGGATTTACAGGCAATGCTGAAGCAACACAACGACTGGATGGAACTGGGTGCTGCCGACGAACAAAAACCGGCGAAACCGAACACGGTAGAAGCCTGGGGGCGCTCACCCGACAACCCCGCAGGGGGCTGGTACGGGTTGAAAAAAGGCTTTCGGGGGCGACTGGGCATGTACCTTCCTCCGTTGATGGAAGCCCTTGGTTTGGCCGAAGTAGAACATAATCCAAAAAATAACCGTATGCGGGTCATCTGACGGGCGCTCCCGGAAAGCAGGAAACCGCCCCCAGGCGGGAGCGGCTCCATGAGTACAACAAAACCACAGATAAAGCTGCCAGACGTATTGGCCAGACAGGAGCCTGTGGCTCTGTTTATGAATGACGAATGATGACCGGCGACCCGGTCATCATTAAACTTACGCTTCTATCAGGAACTCGTCGTGCTGGCTGACGTCCAGTCCTTCTTTTTCATCCTCCTCGCTCACACGCAGGGGCAGGATAAGATCGGTTACTTTCAACAGGGCATAAGACATGATGAAAGCGAAGGCCGACACGCCTACCAGCGCAATCAGATGAATAATGAACAGCTTCGTTTCGCCGAAAGCCAGTCCTTCAACGGCTACGCCTGAGTTGACCGCTTTGGTAGCAAAAATGCCGGTCATCAGCATCCCCACCATACCGCCAACACCGTGGCAGGGAAATACGTCCAGTGTGTCGTCCAGCGTTGATTTAGAACGCAGGTGTGCCACGTAGTTTGATACGATACCGCCTACTACACCAATGAATATGGCCGATGGAATCGTTACGAAACCAGCCGCTGGTGTAATGGCTACCAGCCCCACTACCGCGCCGATACAGAAACCTAGTGCCGATACTTTTTTGCCTTTAGCGGCATCGAACAATACCCAGGCCAGACCAGCAGCAGCAGCAGCCGTGTTGGTAGTGGCAAAGGCTGAAGCAGCCAACGTAGAAGCACCAACCGCCGAACCAGCGTTGAAACCAAACCAGCCGAACCACAACAGACCCGTACCCAATAACACAAAAGGAATGTTGGCTGGTGGGAAATGACTGGCTTCTATATGGGATTTCCGACGCTTTAGATACAATGCGCCAGCCAATGCAGCCCAACCTGCCGACATGTGAACAACCGTTCCACCGGCAAAGTCAAGCACACCCAACTTGAACAAAATACCCTCTGGGTGCCAGGTCATGTGGGCCAGCGGAGCGTAAACTAATAGACTGAATAGAATCATGAACAGCACATACGACCGAAAGTTGACCCGCTCGGCCATCGACCCGGTAACTAGAGCCGGTGTGATAACGGCAAACTTGAGTTGAAAGAAAGCAAATACCACCAGGGGAATCGTTGATGCCAGTGACCAGGGTTTGCCATCCAGTACCCCTTTGAACATGAAGTGATCCATTGGGTTGCCTATAAATCCACCGATGGACGAACCAAAGGCCAGACTGAAGCCAACCACTACCCATAGAATACTGATTACACCCATCGCTACAAAGCTTTGCAGCATGGTCGAGATTACATTCTTGTTGTTAACCATACCCCCGTAGAAATACGCCAGACCCGGCGTCATCAACAGAACGAGTGCCGTAGCGACCAGCATCCAGGCGGTATCACCTGAATCGATACCTTCCGTAACGATTTGCGTAGGAACGCCATTGAAACCGGGAATCACGCCAAGCACGGCGACAGCACCCAGCAGAAATAGGGGAATGTAATTGGGCTTTTGCATACTGATTGAGGGATTTTTGTTGTACTAATAAAAATTTAGGGCAAGAAAAGGGTGTATTAGAACTTGAAGATAGCCGCCATGCCCAGGGTAGCCTGAGAGGTGGTAAGCGAGCCGTCATTTTTCTCAAACTTATTGGCCGAATACGAATCAACCCGGAACTCCGGCTTGAACAGGATATGTCCGTCTGCCGCGTTGATATTGCCCGTAATCGTAATGGACGTTACGCTGGCACCGGCGCCGGTAGCGTCTGTAATGGCCCGAACCCCATTTTTATTATCGAAATTCTCAATACGGGCACCCATGCCGAACTTGTCCGTAAAGGCGTAATTCGTGTAAACAGCCACGCCACTCCAGCTTTTGGTAGTCAATGGACCACCGCCACCCTGGTAATCCCCTTTCTGCGAACCCGCAGCGGCATTCAGACCCAGAAAAAATTTCGGCGAAATCTGGTAAGTTGTTGTCAGGTCATATAGCTGATACAATGCCTTATTGGCTGGTACAACCACGGTTTCGGTGGTTGGGACCGGAGCAGACGCTTCGTTCGAAACGATACCGTTCAGATACACACTCCAGTTGGCAACCGGCGAGAAGAAAAACTGTCCAATCAGGCCCTTCTTCTTATTGTTATCATACAGGTTGTCAACATTATTCACCAAACCCAGCATCAGCGAAGCCTTATCACTGAAGGCGTACTGCGCTTTCAGGCCGATATGATAGAAAGGTCCGTTATTGAATAAGTTGGAGAGCGAATAGTTGTAATTGACTGGTGCGTCGATCACTTCGTAACCGATGTGCGTACCAAACTGCCCCGCCGTGAATGATAGTTTAGGCGTTGCCTTAAACACGATATACGCCTGCTTAATGGCCAATGACGTAGAACCGGCTCCGAGTGGTCCAATATTGTTACCGTAGTTTCCAAGATCACTGTTCGGCCCAAATGTCAGGTCTATTACCGCGTCTACCTTATCGGCGGTATACACGGCTTTGGTTTGAATCAATCCAATACCAAACATACCTGACCGCTGATCGAATGCCCGTGCGGGACCGCCTAACCCTAAATTTGACTGACTTTTTGGATTATTGAAATTACTAAAATAGTAAGTATCCATGTAACCGGAGAAGGTAAATTTCCCGGGAGTGACAGTCGTACTATCCTGTGCCTGAACAGCAAAAGTCAAAAACAAAGAACTAATAAGTAAAATTACTTTTTTCATATTATTTATTTGGTTTTGTTTATAATAAAGTTTAGCTTAATTCTGTGGCAAATTTTGCTCAAAATATTATTATGAGCAATAGCTAGCTACAAATAACTATTCTTTTATCTAAAAAAAGCCCAATATTGTTAGAATTCTACTATGATATCAATTAAGAATACCTAAATTATATAATTTATCTTCATTTTGTTAAATTTGGCTTATTAATCTTTATGCCAAATATTGTTCAAACCACTGAAAAGAGATTTTAGCCAGAATGGCCCTTGTTTTTGGTTCTGATATGGTTAAAATGCAATAAGGCCCAACCAGCGAACTGATCGGGCCTTATGCCTTATTTTGTACTATAGTACGTTACGCTTCAGCGTGTAACCAGGCTTTCTTGGCTAGCAGCGTTTCTTCGTCCTCTTCGCGTTCTGGATCGGGTACGCAACAATCGACCGGGCAAACAGCCGCGCACTGGGGCTCTTCGTGAAAACCCTGGCACTCGGTACATTTATCGGCAACTATATAGTAGAACTCGTTCGACACGGGAGTTTGCTGGTCTTTGCCGCTAATAACCGTACCATCGCCAAAGTCGACTTCGGTTAATTCAGTTCCTCCCCCCCAGGTCCACTCGACTCCACCTTCGTAGATAGCCGTGTTCGGGCATTCAGGTTCGCAGGCACCACAGTTGATGCACTCATCGGTGATCATGATTGCCATGAGCAGTCTGATTTATGTAAGCTAAATGTATATCTTTCAGAATTGTACCACAAATATAACTATTTAAAGGTTGGCCGCAAACTAATATTTAATTACATTAGTTGATGGTGTATTCCATTTGCTTATCCAATTCATGCTTTTATCAGAACGTCTGCAAACGTTTGTAGCCCTAGGCAACTTTCTCCGCTCATCCGGCGCACAGCCCGAACTTCAGGAAATTGCCCGACTGGCTCACCACAGGAATAACTGGTTTACCCCCGACAATACGATAAAATCAATACAGGCTATTGCCGATGAGTTTCTTACTGCCGATAAACTTTGGGCGTGGGTGTCCCGATACCTACCCGCATCCGGTGAGAATAGTCCATCAGCACCTAAAACAATTGGTGTTGTTATGGCGGGTAACATACCGGCGGTTGGTTTTCATGACCTGCTGTGCGTGTTAATGAGCGGCCACAGAATACTGGCCAAACTCAGCACGCAGGATTTTGTATTAATCCACTATTTAATACAAAAATTAAAAGAGATTAATCCAGCCTTCGACAACTTGATTGAAGAGGCCGAACGATTGAACGCAGCCGATGCCTACATTACGACTGGCAGCACAAACACCGCCCGGTATTTTTCCTATTATCTTGCCAGCAAACCGCACATAATTCGTCAAAACCGCACATCGGTAGGTTTGTTGATGGGAGAAGAAGGGGAAGATGAATTCGAGAAACTTGGGCACGACATTTCCGACTATTACGGGCTTGGATGCCGTAACATCTCTACCCTGCTGGTGCCCGATGGGTATGATTTCATCCCGTTGCTCCGAACGCTGGAACCGATGGTTGCTACCTACCTGAATAACCACAAATACCAGAATAATTACGACTACAACAAGTCCATTTATTTGATAAACGGAGTTCCTCACTTGGATAACGGGTATTTATTACTAACCGAAAACGACGGACTGGTTTCGCCCATTTCCGTTCTGTATTATCAGACGTATCAGGACCAAACAGCTGCCAGTACCTGGCTTACCGAGCGTACCGACCGTATTCAGGTGGTCGCTTCGGCGCAGGGCTGGCTGGCGGGAAGTGTTCCCTTTGGGCAAACGCAAAACCCCGGCCTGATGGACTATGCCGATGGTGTGGATACGATGGCTTTCCTGACGCAGTTATAATCAGTGCATTTGCATTTGAACTGCTTTCTGAGCGTTGCTCGACGCTACTCGGGTAGTCAAATTACCCGGATAATGACCCCAAAGAGCATCGTTCTCCCATGCCTTAACAAACTTTAACAGCCCCGCCTACCGCTGTCGGGCTGGTTTTTGCTTAATTTTGGGGACTTACTTACACAAAAGCCTTTCGTTAATCTTCATTAGTATGCAATCATTTAAACGCCTGAACACCCTTATGGGCTGGGCCGTTTTCGTTATCGCGCTGGTTACCTATGCGATGACCGTTGAACGAACCGCCAGTTTTTGGGACTGTGGCGAGTTTATTGCCTGTTCGTTCAAGCTTCAGGTGCCGCACCCGCCAGGGGCCCCCTTTTTCCTGCTCGTGGGCCGATTATTCTCGATGATGTCCTTCGGCGACCTGACCAGTGTGGCGTATTGGGTAAACATGGCATCGGTACTGGCCAGCGCCTTTACCATTGCTTTCTTATTCTGGACCATTACCATGCTGGCGCAGAAACTGCTGCATAACCAGGGCGCCGGACCAGCTGAGTCTGAGTATACCACAGCCGATACCCTGCTTGTACTGGGTACAAGTGCCGTTGGCGCACTGGCTTATACGTTCTCCGACACATTCTGGTTCTCGGCGGTAGAGGCTGAAGTATACGGTATGTCGTCATTCTTTACGGCTATTGTGGTTTGGGCCGCATTCAAGTGGGAACGAATCGACGATGAAGCTGCTGCTAACCGCTGGCTTATTTTCATTGCTTACCTCACGGGTTTGTCCATCGGCGTTCACTTACTGAACCTGGTCACGCTACCCGCTCTGGCCCTTATCTACTACTTCAAAAAGCAACCGAAGCCAACTTTCTGGGGCGGTGTCATTTCCGCTGGCGTAGGGCTGGTGGTGCTGGTCATCATCAACGCCGGTATTATTCCCGGATTACCGGGTATGGCGTTTGCCGTCGAACGATTCTTCGTCAATATACTGGGCCTGCCGTTTACATCCGGGGCCAATACCTTTATCGTTGTTTTCCTGGGTGCGCTGGTCTACGGTATCATCTGGTCGGCCCGGCAGAAAAAGGTTATCCTCAATACCTCTCTGCTGGCCCTGGCGTTCGTCCTGATTGGTTATGCGTCGTACATGCAGGTACTGGTCCGGGCCGATTTCAACCCGCCCATCAACGAAAACGACCCCAGCGACGAATTGAACTTCCTGTCGTACCTGCGCCGGGAGCAGTACGGAAGCCGCTCGCTGCTGTACGGACCGGTGTTTACGGCCCGCCCCGTGGATCAGAAACAGGGTGCGGCCATCTGGAAAAAGGAAGGAAGCCGCTACGTGGCCTTCGATCATCAGCCGGAGTACATCTACGCCCCTGGCGATGAGATGCTGTTCCCCCGCGTATACAGCAGCCAGCAAAATCACCCCGCTCTATACCGGCAGATGCTGGGTCTGGCCGAAGGCCAGAAACCAACCATGGGCGATAACCTGAAGTACATGTTCAGCTACCAGTTGGGCCATATGTGGTGGCGCTACCTGATGTGGAATTTTGCGGGGCGCGAAAGCGACGAAGAGGGAGCGGGTTACCTGTTGCCCTGGTCGTCGGACCAGAATGTACCCGATTTGCTGCGTACCAACAAAGCCCGGGACAATTTCTACATGCTGCCCTTTGCGCTGGGTCTGCTGGGCATTACGTTCCAGTACTTCCGCCGTCGGCGCGATTTCCTGATTGTTGGGCTGTTGTTTCTATTCACGGGAATAGCCCTGCAAATCTTTCTGAACTCGCCCCCCTCCGAACCCCGCGAACGGGATTATATCTACGTAGGTTCGTTTTATTTCTTCGCTATCTGGCTGGGCCTGGGCGTGATGTCCATTGCTGAAGGATTACGGGCGTACCTGAAATCAGACATGATGCGAAACGGGCTGGTTGTTGGCCTGAGCCTACTAGTACCCGTTATGATGGGCATGAAAAGCTGGGACAATCACGACCGTAGTCATCGATACCAGTCGGTTGATTTTGCCAAGAATCTACTCAACTCCTGCGCGCCCAATGCCATTCTGTTTACGGGCGGTGACAACGATACGTTCCCCCTCTGGTACGTGCAGGAAGTGGAAGGTTTCCGGACCGACGTACGGGTGTGTAACCTGAGTTTACTGGGTACGGAATGGTACATCCAGCAGATGAAACGCAAAACGTATCTGTCTGAGGCACTGCCCATTTCGCTGGAGTTCGACAACTTCAACAAGGGTAAAAACGACATTGTACCGTTTTACGAAGTGCCGGGCGTGAAAAATGGCATCGACCTCAAGCAGTACATTAGCCTGATCAAATCAAGTAGTCCGGCGGTACAGGTTCCCCTGACCAACGGGGATATGACCAGTATTCTGCCCTCATCCGTGCTTTTCCTGCCGCTCGACAAAGCCGCCATCGATAAGGCTAATTTTGTCCCTTCTATGTTACGGCCTCTGGTGAAAGATACGCTGCAATGGACCATTGGTAAGAAGGATTTGTACAAGCCTGACCTGATCATGCTTGATATGATTGCCACCAACAACTGGCAGCGGCCCATCTATTTCTCAAGCACGCTGGCGAACGATAATTACCTGAGCCTGAAAAACTACATGCAACTAGAAGGATACGCGTATCGGCTGATGCCAGTAGCCGTTCCGGGGGCTACGGATGGATATGTAAACTCGAACATCATGTACACCAACATGACCAAGAAGACGTTTTGGCGGGAGTTTGACAACCCAAATACGTACTACGACGAAACATACAAAGGGCCGCCGGTTATTTCAGCGCGTATCGCCTTCTTCCGACTGGCCGACCAGCTCATGCGGGAAGGGAGGATGGACAAAGCCAAAGAGGTGCTCTACTATTCGCTGAAGGTAATTCCCGACAAGAGTATTCCTTACGACCAGATTTCGTCCAATTACGTACGCTTCCTGTTTGAAGCAGGCGATAGCAAGAAAGCACTTGAAATTGCCGATATCATGGCTACTCGTGCCGATCAGGCCCTTACCTACGACAAATCGGGCAACGGCAACCGCTTCGGCAATCCCGATTCGGACCTGTACATCCTGCAAACGATCATCGAAGCCTGTAAGGAAGCAAAACAGACGGCAGCCGCCAATAAATACGAAGCCATCTTCCAAAAGCATATCAACGCGTTTAATTGATTAATCGCCTTAACTAATCCTGAAATAAGCTAAAGATCAGCTTGTTCCGGGATTAGTTGCGTTTAACTTTTCACAAATAAAAATTTGTCAAAACAGAGGAGACACAAAAAAGGGTCTGACTACACAAGTCAGACCCTTTTTTGTGGAATACTTTAGCGTTATTCCCGGCTAAATCAACGACGCGGGGATACGGTTTGCTGCACCTGCGTTTCTGCTTTAAGGCGGGTCACTTCCTGCTGAAGGCTATCGGCTTTAAAATAGTAATAGAGCCCAAGGATTAAAAATACTTTCGAGAGGATGAAAATGGCAATAAAGGCCGTTTTCCACTGTTTGTGTACCCGGATGTGCGTATCATCAAACTCAACATTAACGTATTGAGGCTCTTTGGAGGCCGTTTCCGTCGATTTCTGGCTTTGCTCGGTATGATCTGGCTGTACCCATTTCTCAATTTCCGTCTGGCTGATGCGTAACTCGATTTTTTCCCGAATACCAGGGGGGGGCGGTACGGCATAGCGCAGGAAATGCTCTTCCATTTCCAGTTCGATTTCGTCCAGACTATCCAGCAAATCATTGTCGGTAGCCAGCAACTGGGTTACCTCTTCTTTCTCCTGGTCAGCAAACAATCCCAACAGGTGGGCTTCGAGAAAGCCATTTTTTAAATAGTGGTAGTTTTTCAAAGTCCCTATAGTTGAGGTGAACGGTGATGCTTAAAATAAGAACTGATTTTGGTCAATACACCTGCCCGGGACAGTTGCATTTTATCCGCAATTTCGTCAATTGTGTGTCCTTTATAAAAGGACAGATCGAACGCCGATTTATCCGTCGTATCGTTCACGGTTAGTGACTTCGTAAGCGTTGCGGGTCTGGCAGCCAGTGCCTTTTCTCTTGCCAGACGAATAATTCCGCAACTTACCCGGTTTGAGAATTCCGTGTAGGATTTCACCTGTGGCGAGGAAAACAAGTCGATCAGTATCCGCTGAGCCTGTTCGGGCTCTGGAATTATCTGTAGAATGAGGCCGTAGGCCAACCCACCGTAGCGATCATACAGCGTCAGGCAATCAGCACCGGGGGTACTCTCCTCAACGGCTGGCGACTGGTGTAGCGGTTTCAACACACCCATTCTATTTTATTTGATTAAACACCGGTAGATACCATCTCCCCGTTTCAGGGCCGAATCAAGCGAATCTTCTTGTAGTCTATCAAGGAGATAGCCTGACTATACATTATGCAAGCTATCAAGATTTTACGACATCTACAAAAGCAGGTTCACGGTTCGGCATTTGCCTATTTTACAAACAACAACTCCCGGTACTTGACCAGCGGCCAGTCTTCGTCATCCACAATTTGTTCGAGCTTATCAACCTCGTAGCGGATCAGATCGAAGTGATTTTTCACTTCATTACCGTACAGATGGGCGCGTCCGACAGTATCGTCCACATTATTTGCTTTCTTGCGCGATTCAGTCATGGCCGTCACTCCCTTAATTATCACGGTGATACGGGCCGAAATTTCGCGCAGGACATCCTTGATCGGTTCGGCTTCGGCAGTCATGCCTAACTCGACCAGATGCCGGGCGGTTTCGGCCAGTTTGTTCTGGTACTTCAGGGCAGTCGATACCACGTGGTTCATGGCCAGATCACCCATTACCCGCGACTCGATCTGCACGTTTTTGATGTATTTCTCCAGTTCGATTTCGTACCGGGATTCCACTTCGGCGTGATTCATCACGCCCGTCCGCTCGAACAGGGCCAGCGATTCGGGCTGTACGAACATGGCCAGCGCTTCGGGAGCCGATTTGATATTCGACAGGCCCCGCCGGGCGGCTTCTTCAACCCAATCATCGGAATACCCGTTGCCCTCGAACAGAATTCGTTTTATATTGCTGTAATAGTCTTTCAGGATATCAACAATAGCCAGTTCTTTCTTTTCACCCCGGCCCAGCCGCCCATCCAGATCCGTTTTGAATTTATTGAGCTGATCGGCCACGATGGCGTTCAGGACCGTCATGGTCGATGCGGAATTAGCGGAACTCCCCACCGCCCGAAACTCGAATTTGTTCCCCGTAAAGGCAAAGGGCGAGGTTCGGTTGCGGTCGGTATTGTCGCGCATCAGGCTTGGAATCCGGTTCAGGCCCAGTTTGTAATACACGTTATCGCCCTTGTTCACCGTCACCTCCGACTTTGTTTCGAGGTCGTCGAGTGCTTGTGTCAGTGATTCACCCAGGAAAACAGACATGATGGCGGGGGGGGCTTCATTGGCCCCAAGCCGGTACTCGTTTCCTGCCGAGGCAATGGTAGCCCGTAACAGGTCGGCATTGTCATGCACCGCCTTAACAACGTTGACCAGGAAGGTCAAAAAACGCAGACTTTCTTTAGGTTTCGTACTGGGGGCCAGCAGATTAACGCCCGTATTCGTACCCATCGACCAGTTGTTGTGCTTACCGCTGCCGTTGATACCCGCAAAGGGTTTCTCGTGAAAAAGCACTTTCAGGTTATGTCGCTCGGCTATTCGCTCCATCAAATCCATCAGCAACGCATTATGATCGACGGCCAGATTGACCTCTTCAAACGTGGGCGCCACTTCAAACTGCCCCGGTGCTACCTCGTTATGGCGCGTACGAACGGGCATGCCAAGTTTCATGGATTCAAACTCAAAATCGACCATGAAGGCATTTACCCGGGGAGGGATCGAGCCAAAATAGTGATCGTCCAGTTGCTGCCCACGAGCCGGTGAGTGGCCAAACACGGTTCGCCCCGTTAGCACCAGGTCCGGTCGGGCGTAGAACAAAGCCCGGTCAACAACAAAGTATTCCTGTTCTGGTCCGAGGGTGGGAATTACTTTGGTTATGTTCCGGTCGAAGTACTGACAAACGGCGGTAGCCGCTTTATCCAGCGAATTGAGGGCTTTGAGCAATGGGGTTTTATAATCCAGCGCTTCACCAGTGTACGCAATGAAAACAGACGGGATACAAAGGGTTTTCCCCCCGGCTCCGTTGTCCATCAAAAACGCGGGCGACGATGGATCCCAGCCCGTGTAGCCACGGGCCTCGAACGTATTCCGTAATCCGCCATTCGGGAAGGATGACGCGTCGGGTTCCTGCTGCACCAGGGCACTCCCTCTGAATTTCTCAACGGCTTTTCCGTCGATGGTAATGTCGAAGAATGCGTCGTGTTTTTCGGCGGTTTCACCCGTCAGGGGCTGAAACCAATGGGTGTAATGCGTAGCGCCTTTGGAGGTAGCCCACGACTTCATGGCACCCGCTACTTCGTCGGCAATGTTACGATCAATCTGACCGTTCATGTTCATAGCCTCCGTCACCTTCAGGAAAGCCTCCGTGGAGAGCAACGTCCGCATCACTTCCGTATTGAACGTATTACTGCCAAAAAAATCGCCCACGCGCTCGGTGGGTGCAGCTACGGACAGAGCCTGGCGACTCTGGGCTATTTCAAGGGCTTTAAACCGAAAATTTGACATCGGTATCGATTGGATTTAGGATGAAATCTTGACCAAACATAGAGAAAAAGCCGGAATGGATAGCATGTATCCTGATTACCGGGCTGGCAGCCCTATACCTCCTCCGTCTGTAACTGTTTTTCATACAGCTCCCGGTAGGCGCCGTTGCTGGCCAGCAGGTCATTGTGGGTGCCTTTCTCAACGATTTCGCCCTCATCCAGCATAATGATGAAATCGGCTAGCTTGGCCGA
Source organism: Cytophagales bacterium (assembly GCA_038236215.1). GTDB lineage: Bacteria > Bacteroidota > Bacteroidia > Cytophagales > Spirosomataceae > Spirosoma. The sequence goes on from JBBSTD010000023.1 coordinate 36,992, forward strand.
CGAAACACGGTGCGAAATAACCACCGAGGTCCGGTCAGCCATGATGCGCTGAAGATTGTTCAGGATGATGTTTTCCGTGTTGGTATCTACCGCCGACAGGCAGTCGTCCAGAATCAGAATCTTCGGGTCTCGGGCAATGGCGCGGGCAATACTCAGGCGTTGCTTCTGCCCGCCCGACAGCGTAACACCCCGCTCGCCCACGCGGGTATCGAATTGCTCCGGAAAATCCAGTACGTTTTGATATAAGTCGGCATCACGAATGGCCTGCTCAACGCGCTCCTGCGGCAGGTCAGGCTTGCCAAAACGGACGTTGTTGCTGATGGTTTCGGAGAACAGGAAAACGTCCTGCGGCACGTAGCCCATCTGCTCCCGCAACGAGGTCAGATTGTAGTCTTTGATTGGAATACCATCTACGCTGATTTCGCCGGACGTTACATCGTACATGCGGGTCAGCAGGTTGGCCAGGGTACTTTTGCCGGAGCCGGTAGTGCCTAGAATCGCCACCGTTTCACCCGCCCGTACGCGCATCGAAAAGTCTTTGATGGCCACAATGCCCGAATCGGGATAGACAAACCGGACGTTTTTAAACTCCACGTCACCGTTGATGGTGTGGCTGATGTTCTTCTGCGAAACAATATCGGTTTTGATGCGTAGAAACTCGTTGATACGTTCCTGCGAGGCAGCCGCCCGCTGGGTCTGGCTGGTAGTCCAGCCGAGGGCCATCACGGGCCAGGTGAGCATGTTTACGTACAGGATAAATTCGGTAATGTTGCCGGGCGTGAGTCGGCCCGCGATGATTTCCTGCCCACCCACGTAAATGACCAGCACGTTGCTCAGTCCCACCAGAATAGCCACAATCGGGAAAAACAGGGAGTCAACTTTCGTCAGGCTCAGGGATTTATCCCGGTATTCATCGCTCTCCAACTCAAACTTAGCCGCCGAATTACCTTCCTGCACGTAGGCCTTCAGAACCCGAATGCCCGAAAAAGCTTCCTGCACGTACGTCGACAGCCGGGAAAGGGAACGCTGTATTTCCTCTGACCGCCGGATTATGATATTATTAACAATATAAATCGACACCGACAGCACCGGCAGGGGCAGCAACACATACAGCGACAGTCGGGCGTTGATACTCACCATGTATGAAATGACCAGCACAAAAAGGATAAGTAGGTTCAGGCCGTACATAATACTGGGACCAATGTACATCCGCACCTTATTGACATCTTCCGAAATCCGGGCCATCAGGTCACCCGTGTTGTGTTGGCGGTAAAAGCTGAGTGGCAGCGTCTGGTAATGGTCGTAAATCTCGTTCTTGAGGTCGTATTCTACGTGCCGGGACATCACAATGAGCGTTTGCCGGACCAGAAACAGGAAGAACCCCTTCAGCAGGGCCAATACGAGCGTGAGTACACCGAACAACAGAATGCTAAAGGCAAAAACATCGTACAAACCCGATTGCAGGGGCGACTTATCGTAGAGGTAATAGACGTCGAGGGTTTCGCTGACCAGGTCGAGTGCGTACCGGACCAACTGAGCGGGGAAGATGCCGAAGAGATTCGAAATGGCCGTAAAAAGTGCGCCTAGAATCAGGTACCATTTATACTTTACAAGGTATTTGTTGAGGTAGGAAAGTGCTTTCACAGAATGACCAACAGCGTTTTGTTCGTAACGGCTGCCATTGGCGAAAAGTTGCAGGAGAAGGGGGCAACGGGCTTGAGAAACGGGGTATTGGGTAGAAATGAAGATGGATGGTATTAGGGCTCTTCACAAGCTCTAAACCCCATACCCTTTGCCCCACTCCCTACGCTCCAATCGCATTCCCCCTTGCCAAATACAGCATAAAACCGTACTTTTGCACCCAATTGGGCGTTTTATACCCAGTAGTTCTTTTCTTACCGGTAGCTATTATAATCAGGCGGATGCTCAACAGGCGATTACTCCGAATAAAGGTCATGCAGGCGTTATACGCCTTCCGGCAGGCCGACGTTTCCAATCAGCAACTAGCCATCGATGGCATTGATGATCTTTTTCAACCCGACCTGAATTCGATGGAGCCGCAGAATAAGCGGCAACTGGAAGGCTACCGGAAACTCGCTGGTCTGCTTTTCGAAGAAGGGATCAAAACCGAGCAGCCCGCTCAGGACGACGATGCTCCATCCAAGGTTCTTAAAGCCGCCAACGACGGGTTGGCTTTCTACCGCATCCGAACCAAAAAAGATCGTCAGCACCTCGCCCAGATGCTGCTGAAGCAGGTAAACGGTATCTATGATGATTACCTGTTGGTTTTGCAGTTGCTGGTCGAGTTGGGCCATGTTGCCCGTATTGACCGCGAACGGCAGTACCGTAACGTGGATGAAGCCCCCTTCCCGTTTGAATCGGACCTGAACGACAACACCGTTATCCAGGGTCTGGCCGACCATCAGCCGCTGAAAAATGAAGTTGTCCGGCACAACATTTCCTGGACCGACGATCTGCCCTTTGTGCGAAAAGCGCTGCGCGAAGCTTTCAAGACGGACGATACGTACCGGGCCTACTGCGAGCAGAAAACACACACCCCGGAAGAAGACCAGGCCTTGGCACAATACGTGCTTAGAACCTTACTGTTCAAGCACGAAACAATTCGGGATCACCTGGCCGAAATTGACCTGAGCTGGATCGAGAACAGCGAGGTCGTACGCGGGCTGGCCATTCGAACCCTTAAATCGGTACATAGCCCAACGGGGCTGAAACTGGAAGCCCTGACGGACGACTGGGAAGAGGATGAACTGTTTTTGAACACACTCTACGGAAAATCGCTGGAGAACGACGCTGACTATGAGCAACTACTGGTCGATCAGCTTCAAAACTGGGATGTAGAACGAGTAGCAATACTGGATAAAATCATTCTAAAACTAGCATTGTGCGAGTTACTAAGTTTTCCAAACATTCCGGTCAAAGTAACGATTAATGAATATATCGAACTGGCAAAGGCATACAGTACGCCCAAAAGCGGTAAATTTGTCAACGGAATTTTAGACAATATTTCCGAGAAGTTGATGGCTTCCGGTCGTCTTCGCAAAAGCGGACGCGGATTATTAGACAATAAATAAATCAGTTTCTGGTTTACCGTTTACAGTATTTCAGTTAGTATCCGCTCTGGAACCGAAAACCGGATGGCTGTAAACCAAAACCACAAACCATAAATTTTCAAGAAATGAGCAGAACTGGCCGTGATTTAACCTTTTTGCTAACCGGTATTGCTTCCGGTACCCTGTTTGGCTTGCTCTACGCGCCCGACAAGGGTAAAATTACCCGCGACCGGCTGTCGTTTCGGCTGTCGAAATACAGAGAACAGATAAACGTACTGGTCGAAGATCTGGGCCGGTCATCAGATCAGCCCGAAAACTCGTCGAAAAATGAAGGGCAGCGCGTGGTGAATGATGCCCGCGAAAAAGCGGAGCGACTGCTCGAAGATGTAGACCGGCTGATGGCCCAGATCAAGCAACAGAACGCGTAAACGACTTTTGGTATATGCCGGTCTGCCGGAGCGGTTTTAGGTTTACGGTTCTACTACCTGTTCTTTACCGAAAACCATCTACCGAAAATCGAAAATCCATTTTATTCATGAACGTTAGGAATTGGCTTTTAGTAACCGCCGTAGCGAGCATCAGTTTTGGTCAGCTCAGCTGCGATAACCGGCAGCAGGGTGAGACGTCCAAAGCAACGGCATCGGCAAAGATGCCCAAGATCACGTTTGTCGAAAACGGCATTTATGATTTTGGAACCCTGGCAGAAGGAGATACTGTCGAGCATATTTTCTCCTTTACCAACACGGGTGAATTCCCCCTGATCATCAATAATATAACGGCATCCTGCGGGTGTACAACGCCCGAGTGGCCTCGTGAACCCGTGGCTCCCGGCGAGAAATCCTCGGTGAAGGTTCGCTTCAACAGCCGGGGTAAAAGTGGCGAACAAAATAAAACTATTACCATCTTTGCCAACACGGATCCAGCCATGACCGACCTTCATTTTAAGGCACTGGTAAATCCGAAAAAACCGTCTTAATACCACCAGACTATGTATTTGATTTTATTACAGGCTCCCACTGGTTCCAACATGTCCATGATTTACAACGTGTTGCTATGGGTAGGCATTATTGGCATCTTCTACTTCTTCATGATTCGTCCGCAGCAAAAAAAGCAGAAAGACCAAAAGAATTTTGTTGACAGTCTGAAGAAAGGGGATAACGTAGTTACCGTTGGTGGGATGCACGGTCGGATTGCATCAGTCGATGCGACAACGGTTGTACTCGAAGTAGATCGGGGAGTCAAGATGACTTTTGAGAAAACATCCGTTTCCCGCGAAGCAACGGTAAAGCCGACTGAAGAAGAGAAAAAATAATCGACCCAAACTACCCAAAACGGGATTGCAGCGTTCTGTTCCGACCGCAGTATCCACGCTTTTCCGTTTGCGTACATCCCCTTCTTTTGTGAACACCCATACACCAGACAACCGCGCGTTCCAGCCAACGAAGGTGCTGTTGTGCCTGGTAGCGGCTACGTTGTTCTGGATACTGAATGCCCTCAACAAACAAGGGTACACCATGAACGTGGATTACCCCATTCAGTTCGTCTACAACGACTCGCTTTTTATACCTACCGCTCCCCTGCCCCGTACGGTGCGGGTTAACGTATCGAGTGATGGGTGGGGACTACTTCGTCATTCGTGGCTGCCTTTCCGGGTCGATCCGGTGAATTATGTGGTCAGGAATCCTCTCCAGCCATCGGTAATCAATACATCGTCCATCACCGCAGCTCTGACAGAACATACTAAAAAGTTACGCGTTAATTACGTCCTGACCGATAGACTTGATCTGACTTTTGACCGGCGTATGACTAAAACCATTCATCTGGTAGTAGATAGCCTGCACATTAATCTGGCTCCGCGTTTTGCCGTAACCAGCATCATTAACCTCACCCCGCACACCATTGAGGTTGATGGGCCAACTAGTCTGGTACGGGGGTTATCCGATTCCATTTTGGTCAAAATCCCCCGTAAGCGCATTACCGAAAATTACGACGAAGAACTACCGATAAATCAACTGCGTCACCCACTCCTGCGCGCCAGTACCAACCGGGTGGCGGTTAGTTTTGAAGTGGGTGAGTTGTTGTCGCCTTTACCAGCACCACCGCCCCCCCCTACTCCCGCTGAAAAGTCGGCACCGGTTACCAAGCCCGCATCCGTCAAGAAAAAGCAGCGGTAGTTTATCCTAACGAGCTTTAAGTCGACAAATTTGATAGCTTTGTCAAGTGACTCCTATTGTTAGAATCGTGGAATGAGCAGATATACATCTATTGAGATTTGTGCGGGGGCAGGTGGCCAGGCGCTTGGCTTGGAAATGGCAGGATTCGAGCACCTGTCACTAGTCGAGATTGAAACTATAGCCTGTCAGACACTGCGGCATAACCGACCTGACTGGAATGTTATCAATGCCGATGTAAGGCAGTTTAGCGCAGCCAGTTACTTTGGCGAAGTAGACCTATTTGCCGGTGGCGTTCCCTGTCCACCATTTTCCCATGCAGGAAAGCAACTAGGCCAGGATGATGAGCGAGATCTTTTCCCCGAAGCTTTACGACTTATTAATGAATGCAATCCCCGTGCTGTTCTGCTGGAAAACGTTCGTGGACTACTAGACCCAAAGTTCCGGCCTTATCGAGAAGAAATTCTAAAGGAATTATACCGCATGGGCTATGATTGCGAGTGGCGAGTCATAAATGCATCTGACCACGGAGTTCCGCAACTGAGACCACGTGCGATATTGGTTGCCATGAAAAAAGAGTATATGCCCTTCTTTGAGTGGCCTGCCTCAAGGAGGGAAGCAGCTCCGACAGTTGGCGATGTTCTGTATGAAGAAATGAAGTCAAATGGATGGCTGTTAGCTGAACGTTGGCGGGAAGCAGCAAAGGGAATAGCACCTACCTTGGTTGGTGGTTCTAAAAAACACGGCGGAGCAGACCTCGGCCCAACCCGTGCTAAAAAGGCTTGGGCTTTGCTCGGTGTCGACGGACGGGGATTGGCTAATCACCCACCAACGGCTGATACGCAGGAAATGCCTAAACTTACGCTCGATATGACAGCCCTGATTCAGGGGTTTCCCAAAAGTTGGCATATAGTCGGCAAGAAAACGCCAGCCTATCGTCAGGTAGGTAATGCTTTCCCACCTCCGGTAGCTTCTGCCATCGGCAAGTCAATCATAGCAGCTTTAGATAATCATTCCATCACTAATTCAACTTCCTTGATTCAGGAATGGCAAAAGCAAAAAGAGGAGAAGGTGCTAAAGCAAAACTGAGAGCACACTTTATAGCAAAAGTAGGACACATTGTTGATTCAGATGAACTACGTCAGGTAGCGAATTCAAGTGAGTGGGCGCGTCGGATACGCGAGTTACGTGACGAGCACGGGATGAATATTGTTACGCATAATGACCGTAGTGATCTAAAACCGGGTCAGTACATGCTTGTTGACCTAAAGCCCTTACCTGCTTTTGAGCGGGGGATCTCGAAAGAAACAAGGGCTATCGTGCTCGACAGAAACGGGTTTACCTGCCAGATGTGCGGAGCTGTAGCCGGTGAAACACACCCGTATGATACTGGTCGTAAAACCCGTCTTCACTTAGGACATGTTATCGACAAATCAATGGGCGGCACGGATGAGCCATCAAATTTGAAAGCAATCTGCTCCGTTTGTAATGAAGGAGCATCGAATGTAACGCTTAACCGTCCTGATGCCCTAAAATTATTAACACAAATTAGGCGGGCAGCTACGCAGGACCAGCTAGAAGTACTACAATGGATTGTGGGTAAGTTCCCAAAACAGGCATCTGTGTCGGCTCAAAAGGTCCTCGAAGAAAGGAATCCCAAGCCATGAAACATCCCCTCCAGATTGGTGTAACGGGCGGTATTGGCTCCGGCAAAAGCGTTGTTTGTCAAGTTTTTCAGTCGCTGGGCATTCCAGTCTATGCAGCCGACGAACGGGCCAAGTGGCTTACGGAGCACGATCCCATTCTGAAAGCCGACATCAGACGGGTGCTTGGACCAAGTTCGTACGATGTAGCGGGTCATTATAACCGGGCGTGGGTGGCTTCACAGGTCTTTACCAACCCCGACTTGTTGCTGGCCCTGAATGCCGTTATTCATCCCCGCGTACTGGCCGACACGCAGCTATGGGTGAATCAGCAAACCGACAAACCCTACATCATCAAAGAAGCAGCTCTAATGAAAGCCGCTGGTGATGGAAATACGCTCGACAAAGTGATCGTGGTACAGGCCCCCGTCGAGCTGCGCGTGGCCCGTATCCGTACCCGCGACCCACACCGCTCCGAAGCGGAGATCCGCAACATCATGGCCCGCCAGATTAGCGACGAGGAACGAGGGAAATTGGCTGATTACATCCTCGACAATGATGAAAGCACCTTGCTGCTTCCCCAGGTTATCCGGCTCCATGAAGAGTTTCTACGGCTGACGGCTGTTTAATTTGCTGATGGCTGTAATTGGGGAATTACCTGATCAATAACCCGTCGGATGAAAAATCCACGAATCCTTCGGCCCCAAACTACACGGTGTCATCACCCATGGCGCTAACCAACCTGACGGGTTATTCGAGGCAGTATTGCCTAATGGGGTACTCCGCAGAACACTTCAGCGAGGATTACGTTCATGGGAAAATTGGGTATTAGGATGACATACAGTGGCACAATAAGCATACCAGCCTGTGAGCTGCACAAGCCGCTGGATGCAAACCGTTTAAAGCCCTTCGATTTCGGCGAAGGGCTATTTTTTTGCGTAGTGTATCGGGCAATTACAAACAATTGGCAACTCATATGTCTTACTATTGAGTTAGGTATCAGCCTCATAACGAACCAGCACTTAACCTTTTAAACACCTATTTCAATGTCAGCAAACCTGTTGGATTCAGCTAAAATTTACCTCACCGATGATGTTGTGAGTCAGGTTAGTGCGATGCTTGGCGAAGACCCGGATAACGCGCAAAAAGCCTTCGGTGGAGCACTACCCATACTGATGAGTGGCATCATACAAAAATCGGCTGAGCCGGGCGGCAAAAGTTCAATCATGGACATGGTTGGTCAGGCAACTACGCCCGACTACACAGCGGGAGATATTGCTGAGCCAGTTGGGGGACTATCCGGCAATTTGGACACAATACTGACAGATGACCTGCGATCAGAACGAATGCGCTCTAGGGGCACAGGTATGATTCATAGTCTGTTTGGCGATAGAACCATTGCTATTATTGAAGGGCTGGCTGCGTACAGCGGCATTACGCAAACGTCGGCCTCTTCACTAATGAGTATCGCCGGACCGGTGCTATTTAGTGTACTGGGTAAAAGAATGGCCGATGAGGGTACGGGCGTTTCGGGGCTGGATGATCTACTCATGAGTCAGGCCGCCAGCGTACAGGAGAATCTCCCATCGGGTCTCGGCTCATTAGCTGGCTCTCTGCCCGGATTTATTGCTCCGGGTGAACCGGTCAGTACACAGAGCATCCCAACAGCCACACCAGCGGACCCATTTTCTCCACCCGTTCCGTTAGCGGAGTTTATCTCACCCGACACAACACCTGCACCAGTAACACCGGCGACAGTAGACACAATTCCCGTTACCAATCTGCCACCCGCTGAATCTGTAACCACCGTAACGTTTCCTACGTATAATAGTGATGAGAATACGTCAGCCGGAATCGGTAACAAGTAACTACCCTGGATGCTCCTGTTACCGAGTACCGTTGCCCTGCTTTTCTCACTCCGTTCCTGACGTTAGGATGGGGCTACCAAGCTAGAAGCAGTCGCTAATCAGTACATCCATGAACGATGCAACCAGTACTATGGCTAGTTTAATTTGAGTTATTTGGTTTTTAGTTTACGGTTGGCTGACGCAAGCATTCAGGGCGCGTCAGCCAACCAAAAACCGAATACCGTAAACCTTACTCCCACAACTTCGCCGGATATTTCCCCTCTTCGTGCAGATGTTTCAGCGCGGCCTGTACAGTTGGCTTATCATCCGGATAGGTTACCCCAAACCATTCGGAACTGCTGCGAAACACTTTACAGCGCCCTGTTTGGGTCTGGATGAGATTGCTCATGACCGTAGGAATATAAAATTCTGCTTTTGGCGAGTTGATGTTCGCCATCGCGTAACTCTCAAATTGATGTTGTACCAACGGAAAAACGCTGGGCTTAAATCCCCAGAAGTTCATCGAAACGGGCGTATCGGGAGCGAGTGGGGTGAACTCATCCCCTTCTTCAAAAACAATCTGCCGGTCGGCATGAGCCATTTCCCTTTCGTAAATTTTGGTGCGCTCGACTACCGTAATCAGGTTTCCGGTGGCATCCACGTCGCACACCCCCCGCGATACTGAACCGTTTTCCGACAGCGTATTTTTCACTTTGTACCCCACCATGGAGTGTAGCTGATCGTCGGTGCTGGTTTTAAGGAAATTGCTGATCAGCTCGAACGCTTCCAGCCCGTAAAAGTCGTCGGCGTTAATAACGGCGAACGGCGTATCCGTATGGTTTTGGGCACACAACATAGCATGACCCGTTCCCCAGGGCTTCGTGCGCCTTACCTGTCCCACCACCTCCGGCACGTACGAGTCGAGCGCCTGAATGGCATAATCCACCGCCAGTTTCCCGGCCAGTTTCTCCTCGAAGACCTCCTCAAAATCAGCCCGAAGTTCTTCCCGGATGATGAAAACAACCTTGCCGAACCCAGCCCGAATAGCATCGAAAAGGGAGTAATCGATAATTGTTTCACCGTTTGGCCCAAACTGGTCGAGCTGTTTAACACCACCGTAGCGGCTGCCCATACCGGCCGCCAGGATTAAAAGGGTTGGTTGCATAGTTAAAGGTATCTGTAATAAGTTGTCAACTCCGGCCAACATTGGCGGGGAAGCATTCTTTTGCAAACGTTACGCGGTAAGCGTTGCCCGGCAAACGTTGCCCGGCCAAAATTAGGAAAAAGGGTTGGCCTGTCCCATCTAAACTTTGCGGGTAGCCTCTTCGGTTGCCAGAACCCCAAATAATAAAAAATCTTCTAAACAAGATACTATTTTCAGTAGTTAGCGTTATAATTGTGTGCTAAACAATAGTTGTCTTAACAAATAAATACTATGCCTTTTTACCACACCCTTGGTCAGATTCCTCCCAAACGGCATACCCAGTTCCCCCGCCCGGTGGACGCTTCGGGTAAAATCAGTCAGGAATCGGAAGGTCCGTTTTATTACGAACAGTTGTTCGGCACTATTGGCTTCGATGGGATGTCGTCACTACTGTACCACGTTCACCGGCCAACGATGGTACGTGCGGTGCTGGACAGTGTGGATATGACTCCGAAACTGGCCGTTCAAAAAAACATGATGGCCCGGAAGCTAGTCGGATTCGATGTGCCACCCGCCGATGATTTTATTGAAAGCCGGGTACCGCTGCTAGTCAACAATGACCTTATTTTTGGGTTGGCCGCACCCCGCCAGTCATTAACGGACTATTTCTACAAAAATGCGGATGCCGATGAGCTGCTGTTCGTGCATCGGGGGTCGGGTACGTTGCGGACGCTGTTCGGAAACATCCCCTTTCAATACGGCGACTACCTGGTTATTCCGCGCGGGGTAATTTACCAGATTGAGTTCGATACAGCCGACAACAAGTTACTATACGTAGAGTCGCACACACCCATTTACACACCCAAACGGTACCGCAACAATTTTGGTCAGATGCTTGAACATGCCCCCTTTTGCGAACGGGACATCATTCGGCCAAAAGCGCTGGAAACGCACGACGAAACCGGCGATTTTCTAATGAAGATCAAAAAGCAGGGGTCGCTGCATTCACTGGTGTACGCGTCGCATCCGTTCGATGTGGTGGGATGGGATGGGTACAATTACCCGTATGGATTTTCGATTTTCAACTTCGAGCCCATTACGGGGCGCGTTCACCAGCCGCCCCCGGTCCACCAAACGTTTCAGACCGATTCGTTTGTGGTTTGTTCCTTCGTCCCGCGTCTCTACGACTACCACCCGCAGGCCATTCCGGCACCTTATAACCACTCGAACATCGACTCCGACGAGGTCATTTATTACGTTGACGGCGATTTTATGAGCCGGAACGACATTAAGCAGGGACACATAACGCTGCACCCCGGTGGCATTCCGCATGGCCCGGCACCCGGTGCAATGGAACGAAGCATCGGCAAAAAAGAAACCCAGGAATACGCCGTAATGGTCGACACCTTCCGCCCGCTCATGCTGACGGAACAGGCAATGGCCATTGACGACGGAATGTATTATAAATCGTGGCTCTCGTAGAGACCGGACCGGCAAGGTATTGCCGGTCCGGTCTCTACAAAAACAACATCAACAATCATGGAAGCACTACAGACACTAACACCAAAAACCGTACTGGCGGACATCCAGGATTTTCTGCCACTAAACGGTACGGATTACATTGAATTATACGTGGGCAATGCCCGCCAATCAGCCCATTATTTCCAGACGGCGTTTGGCTTCCAGCCCGTCGCCCACGCGGGACTGGCAACGGGCCTGCGCGACCGGGAATCCTACGTGGTGCAGCAGGGTAAAATCCGGCTGGTGCTGACCTCGCCCCTGCATGGCGACACCCAAATTGGAGAGCACCTCGACCAGCACGGCGATGGCGTTCGGGTGGTAGCCCTGTGGGTAGATGATGCCCGGCAGGCGTTCGACGAAACCATCAATCGTGGGGCCAACCCGTATATGCACCCCACCCGGGAACAGGACGAAAACGGTTACGTAGTGCGGTCAGGCATTCATACCTACGGGGATACTGTACACGTATTTGTGGAACGGACCGGCTATTCGGGCGTTTTCCTGCCCGGCTATGAGCCCTGGACCCCCACCTATCAACCCGCCGATGCGGGGCTGAAATACGTAGACCACATGGTGGGCAATGTGGGCTGGCACGAGATGAACGATTGGATGACATTCTACCACGATGTGATGGGATTCCAGCAACTCGTTTCGTTCGACGATAAAGACATTTCGACCGATTATACGGCCCTCATGAGCAAGGTAATGACCAACGGTAACGGGCGCGTGAAGTTCCCCATTAACGAACCCGCGGAAGGTAAAAAGAAGTCGCAGATAGAAGAGTATCTCGATTTTTACGGCGGTCCCGGTATTCAGCACATTGCTGTTGCCACCGATAACATCGTGGAAACCGTTCTGGCCCTCCGCGACCGGGGCGTTGAATTCCTGACCGTGCCGGAAGCCTATTACGATAACCTGGCTGAGCGCATTGGCCCAATTGACGAAGAAATTGCCACCCTGCGCCCACTAGGCATTCTGGCCGACCGCGACGAGGAGGGGTATTTACTCCAGATTTTTACGAAACCGATTTGCCCGCGCCCCACGCTGTTTTTCGAAATTATCCAGCGCAAAGGAGCCAAATCATTCGGTAAGGGAAACTTCAAGGCATTGTTCGAAGCCATCGAACGCGAACAGGCCCTGCGGGGAACATTATAATTTTGTAGAGACGCATATTTGCGTCTCCCGACCGGATGGCTTTTGCTGTCGCATATGAGACGCAAATATGCGTCTCTACAAATGATGACTCAACAATACGAAACATACACCGACGAGCAGCAGGCCGTCTGGAAACTACTGTTCGACCGGCAGATGGAGCGTTTGCCGGGGCGGGCCAGTCAGGCATACATGGACGGTATTGTGGCCACGGGGTTTCCCAATAGTCACATTCCCAACTTCGAGCGCGACCTCAACCCGCGGCTACTGCCCATAACGGGGTGGCGCGTGGTGGCCGTACCGGGATTGATTGGCAACCGGGAATTTTTCGAGTTGATGGCCGACCGGCAGTTTCCGGCCACGACCTGGCTGCGCACCCGCGACCAACTGGATTACCTGCCCGAACCGGACATGTTTCACGACACCTTTGGCCACGTACCGGTACTGACGAACCAGCATTTCTGCGACTTTCTGGCCGCTCTGAGCCGTATCGCCCTGCGTTTTGTGGAGCATGAGGAAGCCATTGACATGATTTCCCGGCTGTACTGGTACACCGTTGAGTTCGGGCTGATACAGGAGAATGCCGACCTCGGAGCGGCAGGGCTGCGCATTTATGGGGGCGGCATTTTATCCTCGCCCGGAGAAACCGTTTACAGTCTGGAAAGCGATATTCCCAGGCGACACCCGTATGACGTAGCTACGCTCCTGAAAACACCGTACATCATCGACCATTTTCAGCAGCAGTACTTCATTATTGAGTCGTACGAACAACTGTTTCACTCCGTTCCCGAAATTGAAGCGACGCTGGAGCGGTTTCTGGTCATTAGTCAGTAGTTTCGCGTCATCAGCTCTGCTCTTGCGCCGTTTGTTGAAAGAATGACTATTGATGACGCGCAGCAACTGATACTGAATGACCTTTTTTACTATGACGCACCCATCCGACTCGCGGGCTTATTTTTTTAAGATCGACACCACCATCAAGAAAATCAGAAATGCGCTCCAGAAGCAGTTCAACGAGGCTGGCTTTGGCCTGACCGTCGACCAATGGGTAATTATAGACCATCTTTATCGCAATCCCGGCATTAGTCAGAACACCATTGCGGAGATGACCACTAAAGATGCGCCCACCGTAACGCGCATTATCGACTTGCTCAGCCAGAAAGACCTAACCAAACGGCAAATGGCCGACACCGACCGGCGTAAGTTTCTGGTTTTTTTGACCGAAGCCGGTGAAGCTAAATATCGTGAAGTACTGCCCGTTGTGTCAGCCATGCGACGCAAAGGCTGGGGTAATCTGAGTGATGATGACTATCAGCAGTTTATCCGGATTATGGACTCTATTTACACAAACGTGAGTGAATAGCCGTATCACCAACATACCCGTTCCCCCTGATTATGTACGGAATTTTCAGTTACGATAATGACAATCCAAGAGTAGGTTTTAAGTATGGTGATCGCATACTCGATCTTGAGAAGGTCCGTCTATGCGGGTATTTTGGTTCAATACCCATCGATGAACACGTTTTCCTGAAGCCGGTATTGAACGATTTTATTCGTCTTGGCCAGTCGGTTCACCGAACTATAGGGCAGCGTATAAACGCGTTGCTAGCAGATGATGCCGTTACGCTGGCCAATGTTCAGGACCAGGTTTTCGTACCCGAATCGAAAGCCCAAATGCATCTGCCGGTCAGCATTGGTGACTATACTGATTTTTACGCGGGCATTCACCACGCCGAAAATGTAGGGCGTATTTTCCGTCCCGACGGCCCTCCACTCCCCCCCAATTACAAACATATGCCTGTCGCTTATCATGGCCGGGCATCGTCCATCGTCGTATCGGGTACGCCCATCCGCCGACCAGCGGGTCAATTTCTGGTATCAGACAGTAACGTCCCGGTACTGGGTCCGACACGGGCACTGGATTTTGAACTGGAACTGGGGCTGATTATTGGCAAACACTCAGCCTTTGGCCAGCCTGTTCCGGTGGAGGAAGCGGAGGATTACATATTTGGCATTACGGTATTCAACGACTGGTCGGCAAGGGATATTCAACGCTGGGAATACCAGCCACTCGGCCCGTTTCTGGGGAAAAACTTCGGTTCTACCCTTTCCGCCTGGGTATTACCTTTTTACGAACTGGAATCCGCTCGCGTAGCGGGGCCGATACAGGAGCCAACACCACTTTCCTATCTTCAGATACATAAACCGGGGCATTTCGCCATTGACCTGGAAGTGTGGCTGCAACCGGCCGATGGTGATGCCGTTTGCGTTTGCCGGACCAGCGCCCGGAATCTATACTGGAATTTTGCCCAGATGATTGCCCACCATACCGTTGGGGGGTGCAACCTGAATATTGGCGATGTACTGGCCACCGGCACTATTTCGGGCACCCTGCCCAGTTCGTATGGTTCGCTGCTGGAACTGACCTGGAACGGCGAACGCGCCCTGGCGCTGAGTGATACCTGTTTGCGGACCTTTTTGGCCGATGGGGATACAGTAACCTTACGGGCGTTTGCGCAAATAGACGGAAATAGCCTTGAACTTGGGCCCGCAACCGGCGTTATTCAGTCATGAAAACAGTTAACCCCATCGACCTGAAACCCGCCGAGTTTTACCGGTACATGATCGGCTCGATTGGCCCGCGCCCCATTGCTTTTGCTAGTACGATAGATGCCAGCGGACAGGTTAACCTGAGTCCGTTCAGTTTCTTCAATGTGTTTGGCTACAACCCGCCCACCCTGGTTTTTGCCCCGACCATTAACCGGCATGGCCAGAAGAAACACACGTTGCTCAACGTGGAGGAAGTGGATGAAGTCGTGATCAATATTGTCAACCACGCAATGGTCGAACAGATGTCGCTGACCAGTGCCGAATTTGACCGGGGCATCAACGAGTTTGAGAAAGCTGGGTTTACGCCCGTACCATCAACCAACATTCGTCCGCCCCGAGTGGCCGAGTCGCCCGCTGCTTACGAGTGTATCGTAAAACAGGTTATACCTACCGGCAATGATTTGCCGGGCTCGAGTCACCTCATTATCTGTGAAGTAGTGATGGCGCATTTCCACGACACTATTTTCGATGCAACCGGCGCTGTCGACCCAAACCAGATTGACCTCGTTGGCCGCATGGGGGCCGATTGGTATTGCCGGGCGCAGGGTAGTGCGTTGTTTGAAGTAGCCCGCCCGAAAACCGGGATTGGCGTCGATCAGATGCCGGTGGCTATTCGCACCAGTGCTGTTTTATCCGGCAATGATCTGGGGAAATTAGGCAGCATTGCCAGTCTGCCAGCAGCCGATGATGTAAAGGCATTTCGGGCGTCGGGGGTTCTGGACGCGTTGTTCGATGAAGCCCGGAACGGCTGCCAGTATCTACCCGATTCATTACACCTCCGGGCAAAGCAACTTCTGGCCGAAAACAACGTCCAGGACGCCTGGCTAACGCTGATGCAGGGAGCCTGAACAATAGTCACCAGCACGGGCGCGTACTTTTTTTACGGGCCATCAGAAGGATACCTGATCTATACCTTACTTTTCCCGAACTAACTGCAATCCTATCATGAAACATCTCCGGATAATCCTGCCTTCGGTTTCAGTATTCTGCTTAATCGGCTTTCTGGCCCTATTCTCACCGGCTTACCGGGTCAACACGCCAGCTGTTCAAACCGAACCAACGGCGGCTGCTATCCTGACCGGTGCCGACCAAACGAATCTGTATCTGCCGTACCTTAAGGGCAAACGGGTAGGCATGGTGGTGAATCAAACATCCATAATTGGAAACAAACCCAGCCCCGATAGTTTATTGAGCCTAGGCATCAATATTGTAAAAGTTTTTGGCCCCGAACACGGCTTTCGCGGCAATGCCAGTAATGGCACGAGGGTGGCCGACGAAGTGGATGCAAAAACGGGCATTCCAGTCATTTCGTTGTACGGCAAAAACCGAAAGCCATCGCGCGAGCAACTGGCCGATATTGATGTGCTAATCTATGACATTCAGGATGTGGGTGCCCGTTTCTATACGTACATCAACACGCTGAACCACGTAATGGAAGCCTGCGCCGAGAACAATAAGGAGTTGATGATTCTGGACCGCCCTAATCCCAACGGGTACCTGGTTGATGGGCCGATACTGGAAGATCACCTGCATTCGGGCATCGGGATGCACCCCATTCCGATTACGCACGGCCTGACGATTGCCGAATTTGCCCAGCTAATCAACGGCGAAGGCTATATACCCAATAAAGCCAACTGCAAACTGCGGATTATCCAGGTTGCCAATTACACCCATGACAAGCCGTACACGTTACCCGTTGCGCCCTCACCCAATCTCAACACCCCACAGTCAATAGTACTTTACCCCAGCACTTGCCTGTTCGAGGGTACGATTATTAGTCAGGGCCGGGGTACCTACATGCCCTTTACGGTACTGGGCGCACCGGCCCTGCGGGGGCAGTATTCGTTTTCATTCCGGCCCATTTCCATAAAAGGGATGAAAGAAGCCCCACTCCATCAGGATACGGATTGCTTCGGTCTGGATTTACGGCAGTACGACACCGAGAAACTCCGCAAATCGAAACAGTTGAATTTGAGCTGGCTAATGGAACTGTACAAAGCGTATCCGGATAAAGACCGCTTCTTCGACCAGAGTCAGAGCAGGGAAATTAACAACTTCGACAAACTGGCGGGCACGGAGAACCTCAAACGACAAATCATAGCAGGCACACCTGAAGCCGAGATTCGGCAGAGTTGGGAACCGGGTTTATCGAATTTCAAAAAGCTACGCAAACAGTATTTGCTTTACCCGTAGCAGGTGTTTCTACGGTCTGACCCTTCTCGTCTGCGTACTTCTGCCCGGTAAAAAATCAGGACTTCTACGGCTACAGTATTCAGTACTTTTTCGCTATAAACCAGAAACAAATGAGCCGACTTTTGAGAAGTTTTTTACCTAAATAACTTCTCGAAAAATGGAAACGTCCAAAGACAGTAAAGGCAGCGAATTTCACGTGCTGCTCAGTGGCCTGAAACTCCCGGCCGCCCTCGAACACAAAATCGCATCCGGCATCCAGTCGGTTGTCTCATCTGCCCTGGCCGGGTACCCTAACCCCGACGATCCAAACGGGAATGATGGCCCAGCTGGTGGCGGAAGAGGGCCTGGCCCATTCCTGGGCGGTAGCGGTAGTCCATACATCGTACTTCCGTCGCTTAAATGGAGGGGATACTGGATCAAAACAATCGGCCAGGATTTCAAAATTGCCCCGGCTGAGATCGATATTCAGCAACAGCAGTTGCAGAAAGGAATCCAGATTCACGGCTAACATGGTAACCCCCAACACGACCCTATGTCCCAGTGCACGCGCCGAAGAAGGCGCGTTGCTGCTGGGCGTTGTTGGCCCCGACCAGGCGGTGCGCATGCTGCTGGAACCGGAGCCCCTAACGCCGGAACTGGCCGAAGCGGTTGCCGCCGTCGGGGAACCCGAAAAACACTTTCGATTTGCTAACCGCTGCGTCAAATCAGGCTGTAATCAATGGAATGGCGGTCGCTGCGGAGTAGTTGACAGGATCATGGCGGTCAACCAACACCTTACAGAATCAAGAGCCCTGCCAGCATGTGGTATCCGGTCGCAGTGCCGATGGTATCAGCAATCAGGCCCTTTGGCTTGTACCGTCTGCCCATTCATCGTGACCGATGCGACCCAGACCAGCGAAGAACGGTTAGTCTACATCGACTCGCACGCCTTGGACTAGCCTTCGGGAAGATACAGATCTCCCGAAGGCTAGTATAATTAACTGATGTTACGCAGACTGTCTTCAGAGTATCAGCCTACTGACTAAATTTAGCAAGAAAAAGAGTATGGACTTCGTTGCGCCCATTTTCGACCTTTACTCCGATTACCTGTTGGTCAATCAGGGCCAAACGACGGCCACCGGGTTGTCGGCTTTGGTTGAGGGCAAACTATCCCATGACGCCATTACTCGTAGTCTCCACCAGCAGACCTATGGCTCGGCCCAACTCTGGCAAGTCGTGCGTCCATTCATCGAACAAATCGCGGACCCCAACGCGGTGCTGACCCTTGATGACACCGTCGAACCAAAGTCGTATATGGACCAGAATCCCCTGATTCGCTTCCATTATGACCACTGTCAGCAGAAGGCCCTCAAAGGCATTAATCAGCTTACCGCACTTTATACCGCACAGGTCCATTCGCTGCCCATTGCTTATGAGTTGATTGAGAAAGACCAATCAGTACTGAACAAAAAAACGGGTAAAACCAAGTGGTTCAGTTCAGTCAGTAAACAGGAACGGTTCCGGCGTCTGATTCGTCAGATTTTAGCTAATAATCTGGCTTTTAAGTACATATTAGCTGATTTATGGTTCTCATCGGCTGAAAACTTTACCTTTATCGCTGGCCTAAACCAGCAATTTATTATGCCCTTGAAGAGCAACCGTAAGGTGGCTCTTTCAAAGGCCGACCACCAACAGGGACGCTATCAGTCGATTGAGTCGTTGGTTATCGAAGAGCATCAATGCCTCGCCGTTTGGGTGTCAGGAGTGGATTTTCCGCTTTTGTTAACCAAACAGATTTTCAAACCGGGCCGCCGGAGCGGACGGAAATTGTGAGCGGGGGGTGCTTTATCTGGTGACTAATGACTTGACGACTGATAGCGTTTGCATTCAGACGCAGTACGCCCGTCGTTGGAAGGTCGAAGAATTCCACAAGTCGATCAAGTCGAATACGGGCTATTCGCGCTCGCCAGCCCACACGGTACGCTCTCAGAGCAATCATCTTTTTCTGTCCATGCTGGCCTTTGTTAAGTTGGAAGCCCTACGGCTTTCCACGTCAAAAAATCATTTTGCTTTAAAAACGTTGCTGACGCTGAATGCGACGAAATTGGCTTTGCGGGAGTTGAATAGCCTGAAAAGTCAATCTACTCTATTAGCTAAGGCTGCGTAACATCAGTAATTAATTACCGAACGCTGTAGTTGGGCGCTTCTTTCTGAATGGAAATATCGTGCGGGTGGCTTTCGCGCGAACCGGCGGTGGTAATCTTGACAAACTTAGCCTGTTGCAGGGTCGGAATGTCAATAGCACCGCAATAGCCCATGCCCGCTTTCAGGCCGCCGACCATCTGATAGATAATCTCTGACAGCTTGCCTTTGATGGGCACCCGACCGACGATACCCTCGGGGACAAGCTTTTTGATGTCGTCTTCCGCGTCCTGAAAATACCGGTCTTTCGAGCCGTCCTCCATCGCTTCCACCGACCCCATGCCCCGGTAAGTTTTGAACCGACGACCTTCGTACAGCACCACTTCGCCGGGCGCTTCTTCGGTACCGGCCAGCAGCGAGCCAATCATTACTGTACTGGCTCCACCAGCGATGGCTTTGGTAATATCCCCCGAGAAACGGATACCGCCATCGGCCACAATCGGGACGCCCGTTCCCTGAAGGGCTTTGGCGGCTTCGTACACCGCCGTTAACTGCGGCATCCCGATACCGGCAATGATACGGGTGGTACAGATACTACCCGGTCCTACGCCCACTTTTACGGCATCGGCTCCGGCATCGGCCAAGGCTTTGGCACCCTCGCCCGTGGCTACGTTTCCGGCAATGACCTGAAGTTTGGGATAGTGCTCTTTGATGCCCCGAACGGCATCTAAAACGCCTTTCGAGTGCCCGTGTGCCGTATCGACACTGATAACATCCACGCCCGCTTTTACCAATGCGTCAATACGCCGGTAGAGGTCCGGGGTAACGCCCACGGCGGCCCCTACGCGCAGCCGACCCAGTTCGTCTTTGCAGGCGTTGGGATGACTCTTCTTCTTCAGAATATCTTTGTAGGTAATCAGCCCCACCAGATGGTAATCATCGTTGACGATGGGCAGTTTCTCGATGCGGTGTTGCTGCAAAATGCTCTCCGCTTCTTCCAGCGTTAGCCCCTCGCGGGCTGTAATCAGCTTTTCGCGGGTCATCACGTCCGTAACGGGCTTGGACATATCATTCTGGAACCGCAAGTCACGGTTGGTCACGATACCGACCAGCTTCCCGGACTCATCGACCACCGGAATACCCCCGATTTTGAACTCGCGCATGATCTTGTGCGCGTCGCCCAGGGTAGCGGTTTCGAGCAGGGTAATGGGATCTATGATCATCCCGCTTTCCGACCGTTTGACCTTACGGACCTGGTCGGCCTGAGCCTCCACGCTCATGTTTTTGTGAATAATACCAATACCGCCCTCCTGCGCCATAGCAATGGCCAGTGCCGATTCAGTAACCGTGTCCATTGCCGCCGAAATGATGGGGATGTTCAGGCTGATAGTCCGGGTAAGCTGGGTAGTGGTTTGCGTATCGCGGGGAAGAACCTCCGAATAGGAAGGCAGGAGCAGTACGTCGTCGTAGGTAAGTGCTTCGTAAAGAAACTTACTAGTATCTAAGCTCATGAGCAAATAGCAGGTTGTGTTATTTGCCAGTCAAAAGTACGGAAAATTTCCGTACCCGAATCTATCTGATTTTATTGTTTGACTTTTCAACGCCCAGAACCAGACCAGACGGAACCGCTTTTCCGGTGGCCAATCAGAATTTTTCCAGGTCGATACGAACCGTTTTTCCCCCTTCACCCACGCTAAACTGGCAGTCGCTAAACTTGGGTACGGATAGTTTGGGGCGAAAATTATTGCTGAACCCGTACGGTTCCTTAGGGATACCAAACATGTTCTTATCCATTTTCCCGTTGCTGTTCATGTCGTGAAAAAGGGCAAGGGCATAATTCCCCGGCTCCACCGAAAAGGAAATCTGGACGCTGGATGCCGAGGCTTCTATTCGCTTTCCCTCTATGGGTTTACCCTCCGGAAAATCCTTACCAGGCTTGAACAGTGCCACAAAAACAGTCCCATTTCGGGAGTTAACATTATGCACGTCAACCTGTAGCCGGGCTTTTGGTGGAGTGGATAGGGGAGTCTTTTCGGCAAAGAGCAGGCTGATTAGTGACAGCAAAAAGAACATAAACGAACGGTTTTAGTAAAAACGGATTTATCTTGCAAATATGATAGCCCAGCCACCTCCCCCACTCAAACGATGGATTACCAGACCCTTTCCCGATTCTTCGGACCAACGGTCGGCTATCGAGTCATTAACCCAGTCGTTGCGCATCAGTTCGTTCCTTTCGGCCCTGCTGGTGCAGCGGGGCGTAACCACCTACGAGGAGGCCCGGCTGTTTTTCCGGCCTGAAATTGACCACCTGCATAATCCCTTCGATATGAAGGATATGGACCGAGCCATTGCCCGGTTGCAAATGGCCATGCTGCCCGAACGCGAAGAAAAAATTCTGATTTACGGCGATTATGACGTCGACGGAACTACATCGGTCGCGCTGGTCTACGGTTTTCTGAAGAACTATCACCCAAATATAGATTATTACATTCCTGACCGCTACAAAGAAGGGTACGGTATTTCGCAGCAGGGCATTCATTGGGCGGCAGAAAACGGCTTCTCGCTCATCATTGCGCTCGACTGCGGCATAAAATCCGTCGAGCGCGTAGCCGAAGCGAAAGCCCTCGGCGTCGATTTTATCATCTGCGATCACCACCGCCCCGGTCCCGAACTACCCGATGCAGCCGCCGTGCTGGACCCCAAGCGTGCCGATTGCCACTACCCGTACAAAGAACTGAGCGGCTGTGGCGTTGGTTTTAAATTGCTCCATGCCTTTTGTCTCTACAAAAACATTGACCTGGCGCAACTGTATCCCTGCCTCGACCTGGTGGCGGTTAGTATCGCGTCGGATATTGTGCCCGTTACGGGGGAGAACCGGGTGATGGCACACTATGGCTTAAAAATTCTTAACACGGCACCACGTACGGGGCTGAAAGCGTTAATCAAAATAGCGGGTTTTACGCGGGAACTGGACATTACCAATGTGGTTTTTGGATTGGGGCCCCGCATCAATGCCGCCGGTCGGATTCAGCACGCCAGAGCCGCCGTGCAACTGTTACTGGCCGAATCGGAAGCGGAAGCCGACGAGTTTGCCATGGCTATCAACAAACACAATACCAGCCGACGGGAGTTCGACAGCAGTATGACGGAGCAGGCACTGGAGATGATTCGGCAAAACGAGTCCCTCACCCAGGCCAAGAGCACGGTTTTGTACGATGCGACGTGGCATAAAGGGGTTATTGGCATTGTGGCATCGCGGTGCATCGAGCATTTCCACCGGCCCACCATTATCCTGACGCAGTCGAACGACAAAGCAGCCGGGTCGGCTCGGTCGGTGCCGGGGTTTGATGTGTACGAAGCAATCGAAGCCTGCTCTGACCTGCTGGAGCAGTTTGGTGGCCACACGTTTGCCGCTGGCATGACCATGCCCATCGACAACATCGACGCATTTCGGCAGCGATTTGAGGAAGTGGTAGCCCGCACCATTAAAGAGGAACACCTGACTCCGCTGATTGACATCGACCTGCCGCTGGATTTCAGCGAAATCAGCGATAAACTGGTCAGGATTGTGAAGCAGATGGGCCCTTTCGGCCCGCATAACCTGCAACCTACGTTTATGACGGAGGATGTGTACCTGGTGAGCGAACCGATTGTTATGAAAGAAAAACACCTAAAAATAAACGTTCGTCAGGGCAGTTCGGGCCGTAATTTTGTGGCGATTGGTTTCGGTTTCGGACACCTCGCCGACCAGTTACAGGCCCACAAACCGTTCTCCATCTGTTATCAGGTCGAGCAAAATTTTTACAATGGGAATGTCTCGCTGCAACTGATGCTCAAGGATGTAAAATGCAGCTAATCAACTGATCGGTTAATACACACCCATTCGATTAGCTTACCAATGAAAGCATGATTCTAAGAACTGAAAATCTGATTAAAAAATACGGGTCGCGGCTAGTGAATAATAACGTGTCGTACCAGGTCGAAACGGGCGAAATCGTTGGGCTACTGGGCCCTAACGGTGCCGGTAAAACGACGTCGTTCTACATGGCCGTTGGCCTGGTGAAACCCAATAGCGGCAAAGTCTTTATTGACGATAAAGACGTAACCGACCTGCCCATGTACAAACGGGCACGGCTGGGACTGGGCTATCTGGCGCAGGAAGCCTCCATTTTCCGGGATTTAACAGTGGAGGAAAACGTGCTGGCCGTGCTTGAGATGAGCAGTACTCCCAAGCGGGAGCGCAAAGATAAAGTGGAAGAACTACTGGAAGAGTTCAGCCTGACCCACGTCCGCAAAAGCAAGGGAAAGGTTCTCTCCGGGGGCGAACGCCGACGCACTGAAATTGCCCGTGCGCTGGCCGTGGACCCTAAATTCATCCTGCTCGACGAACCCTTTGCGGGTGTCGACCCCATTGCCGTAGAGGATATTCAGAGCATTGTGAGCAAACTCAAACACCGCAACATCGGTATCCTCATCACCGACCACAACGTAAACGAGACCCTATCCATCACCGATCGGGCTTACCTACTCTTTGAAGGGAAGATTTTGAAACAGGGGTCTGCCGAAGACTTGGCCAACGACGAGCAGGTGCGCCGACTGTACCTGGGCCAGAATTTTGAGCTAAAGCGGAAGGTGTAAAGGTGAATTCCTTGTTGTACTCGTTAGCGTTGGATTCCGTTACCCCGAATGCATCGACTTAGCCAGCATTAAACTGAAAGGCAGGGCTTCTTCGTAATCCAGTTCATCGTATTCCAAGCCCAATAATCTAATGTTTCGGTAATACGATTGATGTTGCTGATAGTACATCCTTTCACTTTGTATAAACCAGGCATTCATGCCCAGTTTTTCGGCCAGAAACCACTTTTCAATCAACCGGGCACTTCGGCCATTTCCATCGTTCCAGGGATGGATTTTCACAAAAACCAGGTGAATCAGGGCTGCATAAAAGAAAACTTCTTCCAGCAACATTTCTTCAGCCAGTAGTAACTTCAGGTCGTTAAAAAACTTTCCCATTTCGCCGGGCACCCGTTCGGGCATAGCAGCCACGTATTCAATCCGTCCGTCATCAGTAGTTACGTACATATGCTGGGCACGGTACCTACCCATCCAGGCGGTTGCTACAAGGTGACGACTTAATAGTTTGTGGACTTTCTTTACGTTTTCTTCGTTCAGTTCATTCGCCTGGGCAAATAGGTAGGCGTCATACAAATCATCGACCTTTTTGGTATAGTCGGGCTGAAAAGCAATACCATCCCTTTTGTGCTTAATGTAGCTATCCAGTTCAATCGCTTCGCCTTCAATTTTACTGCTGAACACAGAAGCTACCGACGTGTAGAAGCTAAAAGTAGGCGTAGACAACTCAGCATCCTGCAACGCATCGAATGCCTGCTGCAATCCCTCCGGTACGTTCGAAAGGTATTGAGGCAACAATTCGGTCGGTAGTAGTTGTAACTGCATAGGCTGTTGATTGAAAACGTCTGCACAAAAAGAAGGGAACATGTACCTGTTCATAATGTCGTGATCGCACGTTCTCGACAAATAGAGATTGTTTAAAGTGAAACAAGTTGAGATTAAAGGGTTTTAAACCAATCCTTTTTAATGTTCAGGGAATGTTCAATGAAGTGTGTCATTTCTTCAGATCGTAATGTAATTTCGGACTCGGTCTTCAAAGAGAATCGTCAATTGCTGGAGGGTAGCCGCCCAATTTTGTAACGGTAATTTCCAACTATCAATGATGCGTTGGGTCGTCAGGTAGAGTAGTTTAAGTAAGGCCGTTTCCGATGAAAAGGCCCCTTTCGATTTGGTCACACAACGAATCTGTCGATGAAAACCTTCCACCGTATTGGTCGTATAAACTACCTTACGAATCGCTGCCGGATAGTCAAAAAAGCGGGTTAGCCGCAGCCAATTTCGTTTCCAACTTTCTACCACAAGCGGGTACTTTTGCCCCCATTTGTCCGCAAAATCGGTTAGCTTTTGTTCGGCTCCGCTCAGATTTGCCGACTGGTAGATAGGTTTTAAGTCAGCCACTACGGCCTTCTGATCCTTTGAGACTACATACCTTAATGAAGTGCGCACCTGGTGAACCAGGCACAACTGGACATCAGCCTGAGGAAATACTGTTTCAATCGCATCGCCGAAGCCTGATAAGTTGTCAATGGAACAAATCAGCAGATCTTTCACTCCCCTGTTTTGTAAATCAGTTAGGGTACTTAACCAGAAACGGGCACTTTCAGCATCTCCAATATAGATGCCCAGTAAATCTTTACGGCCCTGTAAATCAACGGCTAAGATATTGTAGGCGGCTTTACTAATAACTTTTCCATCTTGCCTTACTTTAAAGTGGACAGCGTCCAGCCATACGAAGGCATAAACTGGCTCCAGCGGGCGAGAACGCCATTGCTCAACTAGGGGAAGAATTTTATCCGTGATGGCTGATAACTGCCCTGAACTGATTTCCAGCCCGTATAAATCCTCCAAGTGCTCCTGAATGTCCTGGTAGGACATGCCTTTGCTGTAGAGCGATAAGATACGGTTGTCAAGGCCTTCGCCCAAGGTCGTTTGTCGCTTGCCAATGAGCTTGGGCTCAAAGGAGCCATCCCGATCACGCGGCATCTCCACCTCAACAGGACCATGTGCAGTCTTGACCGTCTTGACTTTCCCTCCGTTACGACGGTTGGGACGATTTTGCTCCACGTGAGCCTGCATCTCACCCGACAGGGCAGCAGCAAGTAAATCTTTCAATAAGGGAGCTAGCAGACCATCTTTACCGGTTAGCTCCTTGTCACCCGCCATCATCTTAGCGATGGTTTCTTGGCGAAAGGCTTCATAATCAAAGCCGTTTTTATCCCCTTTTATATCCATTTGATTGTCAAGTTAGCAAATCATAACTTGACACACTTTATTGAACACTCTC
>JBBSTD010000024.1:0-62440 GCA_038236215.1 Cytophagales bacterium
ACAGTGTCTTGTTACTTCTTCACTATTCGACTAACAGCCCGCTGTTGATTGACTTCGATGATAGGAATGTACACCCCATCGGATAGGGAAGTGGGTTTCCATTCCATGTTGTGCTGCCCTGCCGATTGGTTTTCATCCTGCAACAATTGCCCTACTATCTTACCCTGCGCATCGGTAACCCATAAATTCACTTTTCCATCGGCGGGTAGATAGTATTTGATGGTGGTTGATTGTTCGAATGGATTGGGAAAAGCAGCCAGTTGCAGAGAAGGCTCCCCGTTTACCTGAGCGTCTTTCACCTGCGCCAGAAATACACTGCCCTTCTGCGCGTCAAAACCGGGTAGCATAGTCACTGACTGACCCGCCCGGTACTCAACGTTGGCAGTTTTACCAATTTTACCAGTAGCGACAATCGTTTCGACAGCTTGTTCCAAATGTTGGCTAGAGCTCTCATAGCTAAGCTGGATGCGTAATGTCCGCTGGGGTTGTTGCGCTAAACCGGTCAAGGTCAGACAGCAACCCGCCAATAGTAACAGGAGTCGCATATTATTTGTGGTTTTTGGGTTGAAGCCTGTTTACGCGCTGTTCTAGTTGTACACTCTTCTTTTTGAGTGACTCGTTCTCTTTCTTTAGCTCGATGACGTAAAGTGTCAGTTCCTCTACCTTTTCCAGTAGTTTGGCCTGCATCTGCCCGACATCAACGCCTTCCTTCACAACCTCTTCGGCAGAGAGAATGCCGGGCAGGTGTTTCTTCTGATTGATGTACGACTCTACCTCCCCAAGACTACGCAAGTTGTACCCTTCTTCAAATACTCTGTCTGACCAGTCGGAGGTGCTTTTGACCGCCACCTTAACTTTCTCAGTTAGTACTCCATCCGCTACGTATAGCCGGTAGCCGGTGGGTATTTTAGTAATATCTCCGATTATTACCCCACCAGCATTCGTGTTTTTCAGATTATCACCCTCTGCTTGCCAGCCTGCTTCATCGGCGGCTACTCGCGCTGAACCATTGGTACTACCAAGAATGACATCGCCATTAACATTCACAGTAAGGAACTTGGTTTGATTGGTAAGCGAGGCTGGTGAAGCACTGGTGAGATTCTGTAAGCGCAGGCCTGATGCGTTAGCCACGCCAGTCGTGATATGGAGTTTGGTCATGGGTGCTGAATTACCGATACCGACGTTAGCTCCTTGTGCCCCCAGAATAATAGAGTTGCTTTGGGTAACGACGGCATTGACCCCGATAGCGGTTGAATAGTCGACATTTGTAGCGGCCGCATTGACTCCTGCTCCGTAGCCAATAAATGTATTATATGTGCCGGTTGCATTTCCTGAAAACCCAGTGGAGCGACCAACGTACGTATTGTTACCACCCGTTTGATTGGCGTATCCTGACCCATCGCCAATGAACGTGTTACCACTACCTGAAGTGGTTTGCTGACCAGACGAGTTTCCCATGAACAAATTGTAACTTCCAATATTTTTATAGCCACTGTAAGACCCTAAAAACACATTTGATGCTCCAGTACTATTGAGAAATCCACTATAGGAACCAATGAACACGTTATTGTTGGCGACAGTACCACCGTTTCCGGCAAAAACACCCATGTATAGATTATCCGCTCCCGTTGTATTCAAAAGACCGGTATTGTATCCAACGAACACGTTGTTATTTGCGGTAGTACTGCTTCTCCCGGCTGAATGACCCAGAAAGAGGTTATTTATACCAGTAGTACATGATAAACCTGACCTCACACCCATAAACGTATTTCTAATACCAGTGCTATTACCAGATCCTGAGAGAGCACCTATAAAAACATTTTCTCCTCCGGTAGTATTCGATGAACCAGCATCTGAGCCAACAAAAGTATTATCACTTCCCTCTGAATTAGTGTAACCTGAACCTGTACCTATAAACGAATTATTGTTACCCGTTGTGTTAAAATATCCAGCCTTGTTTCCCAAAAAGGCATTGTTATATCCATTAGTATTTGTGTAACCAGCCTCGGTTCCAGCAAAAATATTATTATTACCAGTGGAATTACTGAAACCTGATCCATAGCCTAGAAAAGCATTTTTCTGACCTGATGAGTTGTTATTTCCAGCAGACGCGCCAATAAACACGTTTTGAGTACCAGCCATATTAACACCTCCGGCCCCCCGACCGATCATAAGGTTACTTGATCCACTCATGTTAAGATTACCGGCCCCAATTCCTACCAAAGTATTGTCAGAACCGGGGCTCATTGACGAAGGAGTTGTAGCTACATAATTAGTCTGAGCATTTACTTTTGCCACAGTTAAATGTACAAACAGCAAACAAAAAGGTAAAAATTGACTCTTCATAGCCTAAATTTTTTGGTATTATATGTACACAGTCAATGTCAAAAAGCGTGCCATTTTCAAGTAAGAATAGCTTTTCTAGGCATTTCGCAAAAATATAGAAAAATATATAGAACTTACCAGTAGTGCTAGTTAAAGATTAGTTTGAAGTTAACCCGAAAAGGGGTATCTAAAGGTCGCCAAACCAAACAAAGATACCCCATGATCGAGTCACTCAAAGATACCCTGGAGCAGGGAAGTCTGGAAGATATGTTGACCATTGTTTATTATTACGTCGATGAGTTTTATCAGAAAGTAAACTTTTTAGTGGACAGACCAGGCCCCCAAGCGGTCTTCTCTGACAGCGAAGTTATTACAATGGCTTTAGTTAACCAGATGGTAACTAACTCAGAAACAGCATGGTATGGCTTTGTTAAACGCAATTATAGCCATTTGTTTCCCCACCTTATTGAGCGCAGTCGCTTTCACCGACGCAGCAAGGCTTTGTTTAAACTCACTAACTTAATGCGGCAAATGATGCTTTGCCAATTGGGCATTACGCGCCAACTCTGGTACATCATGGATAGTATGCCTTTGCCGGTTTGTGGCTACAGCCGAGCGGGTAGGCAGCATAATTTGGCGGCTCAATTTGGGATCACCCATCAGGAGATGTATGGCTATTGTGCGGCAAAAGACCTGACTTTTTATGGGTTTCGTTTGCATTTAATGGTTACTACAAATGGCGTAATTGCTCATTTTGTCCTAGCCCCTGCCAGTCATCATGATGTAACCGTTGCGCCTGAACTATTAGAAACTTACCGTCAGCAAATTATTGTCGGTGCTGATAAGGGCTATGTTGGGTTGCACAAACGATTGGTCAATGAGTCAGACTATCAGCTAGTTATAGAACGCAGAGATAATCAGATACCGAATACAGCAGAAGAGCGGCTATTTTTAGCCCGCTTTCGCAAGATCATTGAGACGACTAATAGCCAGTTAAGTGAACAATTTCAGATGCAGTACTGCCGGGCCAAATCAGCCTGGGGCTTAATGAATCGGGTCGTCAACAAACTCACTGCCCACACGTTAGCTGTTTTCCTGAATGCGGTAGCCGAAAGACCCTTGTTAAATATCAAAAGCCTTATCTTTTAACTAGCACTACTGGTAGAACTTATGCAGAAGTGTAAAAAAAGGTAACTCTCAGTATGAAAACAACCAGTCTTTTATACTGCCAATAGGCTTTGTTGCATGGCTCCTAAACAGTAGACATGCCCTATAAAAAAGCACTGGAATGGCGAACTTTGTGATCGCCATTCCACCAAAGCTACCTCTGACGGCCCGGTGCTATGCCAAAAATACACTTTTTTACTCAAGCAGACAATCTGCCCCTAAAAGCACAAAAAACGCCAGCACCCCCAAAATAAAAGTACCGATTAACCAATTGGCCAGAATACAATAAGGCATTGATTAACAGAGGGTCTATTACCCTTTGGTTCGATAAAAACACACTCGCTCAGTGGTAATATCAAGGGCCTCATAATCGGGGTGGGCTTTTTCGCTATTCGGATAAATGTATTCAGTCAGCATTAGCCATCAAAGCGGTCTTTCGCCTAGCCTTTCGACAAACGTAAAAACTGATTAAGAGGCTGTTAGCGATTATGAAGATGGATATACAAGTGCCCAGATACACTAAAAGAATATGGACTGGAAGTCCATAGGTTTAAAGATGAATGGAATTCGTTGGTTTCAGTTAAAACAGACTGAAAGGGTACCAATGTAGGTGGGGGCTACTCCTGAATGAAATTTCCCTCCCCGTTGGGATGATCTTTGTGATGATCCAGATAAGCTTGCAATAACTCGTCAGTGATGTTACCCACACTCTAGGCACCATAACCATTTCCCAAAAATGGCCACCGAACAGGCGACCCTACCCAATACCGACGCTTTAGTTCAGGAAATTCCTGAAGTAACAGTTTCGCACTACTGCCCTTGAGCCGTCGAACCAGTTCGCTCAGGCTTAACGAAGGCGAATACGATACGTGCAACTGGGTCGCCAGAGCGATGAATATGATCTTTGCTGACCACCCCTTTCAAAATCTGCACATCCAGCACATTACAACTTTGGCGTAGTAGGTCTTAACAACGGAATTGAACATCGCCTGTTAGCACTTTACAACGATATTTAGTACTCCACACCAAATGGACTTACAAAGTATAAACTGAATGACTGCTAGAGCATTGCTACTCAATAGAGCAAAGCTACTAAGTAATTAAGCAGAATTAAACTTCATTTTTATACTTATCAATACACTGAAAATCAAGAACTTATTCAATTATTGACTTTAATCTAAATTTGCTTAATTACTTAAGTAATTAAGCAGAATTAAACTTCATTTTATTTTTGTTTATTAACTTCTCAAAACAGATGCTGTACTCCTGGCCAAACGAACGGGTGATGGCAAAAACAGCCTTCTTCAACCGACCCCATGAACCATAATGTATTTTCTGCAACCAACGGTACTTGATAAACCGCCAAAGAATTTCTATCGGGTTCAAATGCGGGCTGTAAGTAGGCAGAAAAAATAAGTACATCTCTTGCCCTTCCCACTTGGCTTGTTGCTCATACACCGCCCGCTCCGGCGGCCCGGTGACACCGATGAATCGGGCCGTTATCCAACACAATAACCACAGGTTTTGTAGGAGCCTTACCGACAAAATCAGTCAATGACTCAACAATAAATTCACCCGTTAAACTTGATTCCCGATGATAAACCGATAACTGATTATCCAGACTCATTAGTCCAAATAGATTCAGCCGTTTGCTTTTGGTGCGGCACATAATCTGAATCTGATGGCCTTTTTTCTGCCAGCCGTAAGGAATATAGGGTTGCAACGTAATACCCGTTTCATCGCCGAAATACAGCTCTATCAGCTCACAGACCCATAATGTGAGCAGGATTTGCCATCGTTTCACTCCATCAGCATAGGCTATGGGGTCTTGTTTAGGTTTGGTTGTGCGCCGGATGCGTCGATAGTGGTAATCGTTTTTTTTAGAAACCTTTTGACTGTATCGCGGCTCATGGACTGGCCCAGGGCCTTTTCTAAATCAATCTTAATCCGCTCGGCATCTTGATAAAATCGGTCAACCGCTTTACTCAATGCCTGCTGATGGTTGGTATTACTCAGACTTAGAATTGGCTTTCGGCCCTGGCCCTTTTGGCGCATGAGTCCAACAAGTCCTGCTTGCTGCCAGCGGGTAAGCCACTTGCCCAGCGTGTGCTGGCAGACCTCAAGGTGGACCGCAATTTCTTTGACTGAATCGCCCTTATGACTAAGCAAGAGCTTGAGAAGCGCGTCGAAATTCGTGCTTAGGATGGTTTTTGAGGGCTTCCCGCAGGGTAAGTTGCTCAGATTCAGACAACGTAATAAAGCGTTTTTGTCGGCTCATTCCGCAAGCTATAAAATGTAATCTAATTTTGCCTAATCACTTAAAGCTGAGTAGCAACTAAAGTCTTGCTCTAGAGGGCATAGCTTAAACTAACTTACCTGAAAAGTAAACCAGCCGCCAATCTGACTTTTATTGGTTCAGTCAGCTTGTCTTTGCCACAGAAGGAAACAGAAAATGATATGCACTAGAAATGCGAATTCAAGATTTCTTTCAGTTCTGAAGTCGGCTGTTCACTAATTTGAGTTGAAAAGTGGTAAAATTCATTTATTAAACGTTATCCCAAAACAAAGGATGCATACTGAAACGCCTAAGTAACTTTTTTGGCATGTTTATATAAAAAAGGCCCATTCTGTAGCCTATGTACTTTACGAAAGTACGAGCATATTGTTCAGGTATGAGCCTAATCGCATCCGTATTTAACAAAAATTTACTCTCCGCCAAAACATAACGTAATCCTTCTGACTCTGCTCCTGTGAAGGAATTTAGTATTGACTGTTGTTGTTTGTGAAAAACACCTATATCAAAATAGCGACAGAATTCTTCTGCCAAAGAGTAGTTATGAGAATGGTAAACTACAGCTTCTGCGCAATAATAGACAGAGTAATTCTGGAGAATATATTGCGCAGCTACACTAACATCTTCCCCCAATATAACATCTTCCGGGAATCCACCTATTTCTAATAACAAAGACTTCTTATAAGCAGCGAAAGAGTTTGAGCAAGAGCATGTCTTGATACCCATAGTTGGTATTAAATTTTTGTCTTTAACTAAACTTTCACTTGGATAGTTATTATACCTAGCAAATCTACCAAACGTATCTGTGCTTACATAAGGTATTTGGCGACCGTACGCTACTGCAACTTTTGTTTCTGAATACAAGCTATTGATTAACTTTTCTAATGTATCGCTTGCCTCGGGCAAAGCATCTTGAGTCATAAAAATCACTGTTTCATAATTACAAAATTGCAATCCCTTATTTCTCGTTGCACCGTGATTGAATTCGCGTTTCTTCACAGAAACAAAATCAATACCTTCTTGTTGAAGAATTAGTCTAGTGGAATCCGTTGATTCAGAGTCAAGAATAACTAATTCATGCGAAACCGTCTGCTTTCGGAGCATTAAAATTAAAGCAGGCAAGTAATTCTCCGCATTGTAAGTAGGTATAACAACGGAAACCATATTATGTGAATACAAAAAAATTATGAATATTTAATTAATATATGCGTAAAACTTCTAACAAATATACACCATAGAATTACTAAACGGTTTTGAGCTTGCTTGTAATAACTATTACTAGATTTTTCTCCTGTAGGTGAAAAATTATTTCCGTGCCTTACATACTTAATTGAAGGGTTTTGCAAGAATTTTACACTACCAAACAGTTCCACAAGCAATCCTATCCACCAATCATGCATATGAATACTTGCAGGGAAGGGCAGTACATACATCAATATCTCTTTCTTAAATCCCATACAGCAACCAATATAAGAGTTCTTATATAGATTTTGCCAAAAACCAGGACTGCTTTTTCTCAATGAAAAGAAAGAGGAATTTGTGGTTATTAGTTGTTTATTGACAATTTCACAATCAGTTAAAACGAGATCACAATCATTAAGTGCGGTACACATATCAACAACTTTGTTAGGTAACCATACATCATCCTGATCTGCCAAAAGTATATATTCTCCTTTAGCATATTTCAGCGCGTTCTGAAAGTTACCTACAGGCCCCTTTGCCCCAGTATTATATACTATCTTGATCCTAAAATCGTTTAACGCCCTAATTAAATCACATGTGTTATCAGTGGAATTATCATCTGAAACAATAATTTCATCTTCCGTATGTAGCTGAAATATTATGGAATCAAGTTGCCGAATTATAGAACTAGCTCCATTATAGGTTGCGACACAAACGCTAATCATAGTTTTTATTCTATAGTGAGTTTAATTACGCTCAGTTACTCAATTAATATTTTCGATAAATTTATCTTTTTTATAGATATCAGTGCAATGAGCAATATATAAGAACTATAAAAGTATCTATTTTGCACAACAGGTATGTACGAAAATAAAATGCAAGAAATAATAAACGAAAACAACAATTTATTTAATAAATAATTATTTCTTTTCCATGATATGTACAGGCTAGCTGGAAGAACATATAAGTACAAAAAAGACTGACCCCAAACAACGATATCATTATATACGTCACTAAAAGAAACTAACTGTTTTGTTCTTGATAATACACTACCGTATAAGTTAAGAAATACTTTAGGGATAACGACCAAATAATATCCATATTTGTTTTGCAAGTCATTTAATAATAGTATTGTCCCTCCACTACCGTCATTTTCAACAACATTTTCTGCCTCAGTTGCATAACCACTTATTGCACTAAAATTATTATTAATGTAATAACTGCCAACAGAGATCATAAATATAAACATTATATAAATGTAAATTTTATATCTATTCCATTGAGGTATATAACGAAATGTCACATATAAAATACTCATGAATAATGCCAATTCTTTTCTCGCCAAAAAGGCAATAAGTAAAGAAAGAATTATATATGATTTGCGGTAATTAAGAAGTGAAGCAATAAACAAACTTACCGCTAATAATGAAACGACCTCTTTATTAACAGAAAAAAGACTAAAAAATGTTATCGGATTTAAAATTAGGAGTATAGTATATACATTCATCTCAAAGTAATGCGTCCTTGCTATTAGTTTGATAGACAATAGAAAGCAAATTACATTGAAGATAAAAGCTGCAATTAGGTTATCACTTGTTAGCCATATTATAAAAAAAGGACCTAAATAATTTATTCTTATTACCAAGAATATTAATATATTTTCTCGAAAAAACCTAAAATAATTCACATATGTTGGATGATCAGCATACATATGTAAAGTGTCGTACTCACCCCCTTTCTCAGTAGTATAATATATATCTTTATACGCGAAAAGGGCGAAGAATATTATTGCAAATGCTATATAGCAAATCAATTTCACCTCAAATGTTTTTATTACCAATACACGCCTACTTACACTGTAAATCATTGATAAAATTTAGCTCAAGCTTAAATTGATAAAAGTAGATATTTATCGTTTCTTAAAGACATTCAACAAAGTAAAGCAATACTTTCATTAATTATGGCATTTTTGAAATATCACTAAAAGCTTAATCTAAGAATTTAACTTCCCTAAATTCCCCCTCCATCCATCCATTAATCCTTTAAGGAGCATCTTAATTCTATATTTACGATTGCTTTGTAGGAATGAAGCTTTGACAAATCGTTTACTAATTTCTTTTACCACCATCCATGCAAAAAATGGTTGAGAACTAATATATTTTCTAGATAAGAATACCCCATTTCGTGCAAAATAATACAGCCTTGTAGGGGAGTGGTTCCCATACTTACCTATTACGATTTGGCCAATTTTGATAATCTTGCTGTACCCCAATCTATGTGTTAAACGAATACTTGGTAACTCTATAACTTTATAACCATTTTCATTAAGGCGCAAACCAAAATCGTGATCAACGTGATCAATAAATAAATCATCTTTGAATCCACCTACTTTCATGTATGCTTCTAAACTCAATAAATTGCCCGAAGTAAGTGTATATGGTAATGATCTATATTTTAGATCAATTCGTTTTTCGTGATGTATTCCTGATATAATCCCGATAGGGTAAGTGAATTCATTCCAGAATTTAATCATTTCCTGAATCATATTTGGGGGAGTCTGAGTATCATCATCCATAGTTAAAAGCAAAGAATATCCGTCTGCTAATGCTTGTCTAGCAGCCCTATTCAGGGCTGATGCAATTCCCTTATTCTCCCCAAATGATATATATGTTACACTATCTAACTTCTTTATACTGTCAAGCAATGGTTCATTAAAATCTGTAGAATTATCTATAACATATAATTTAGATATCTGATCAATGTATGTGCTTATATTATACAATGTTTCCAAAGAACTGTTGTATAATATAACTGTTCCAGCAATATCGTCTTTCTTTATCATGAAAATAATACTTCATCATTGTATAGTAGTAGTATTAACAGACTAGCACTGTATTTTGGGCATCTGTAATGTACTTTAGACGCCCAAAATAGTTCTCAACAATCTTTTGAAGGTTAATTAACTACTTACCTAACCCCGCGCTTGATCTTGCATTTATATCCTGCATTTTCTTAATTTGACTTAATAGCTCATGGTAAGCGCTCTCGTTTTCCTGAATTTTCGCCTTTAATTTCTCTATCTCACTATTTAGATCTTTAACCGCTTGAACTAAAGGTACAACAAATAGAGTGTAACCCAGAGTATAGTATTTGCCACCTTCCTCCTGACGAACTCCTTCAAAATTGTATCCTACTTCCTTAGCTGCCTTTTCCACTGCCTGTGCTATGAAACCACTATGTAAAGTACTATCTACTTGTGATGGGCTTACCGGTAGAGGATAACCGACTAGTTCAGCTTCCTTAGTTTTGTTAACGTGATACGTGACCGGAACAAGTCTGTTAATAAAATTTAAGCCAGGAACATTTGCTTGTACATCTTCTTTTATACGTCCATCAGATAAAGAGGATATTGTTTGTACGTTACAACGCAAAGAATTGATAAAACTATTTCCCAGCACAATAGTATTGGTAGCTCCTACAACAGCATTATAGCCGAGTGCCATGGAATTGATCAAACCGGGGCTGGCCGTAGTAGGACCTGCGTTTTCACCAAGATAGGTATTGAAATTACCTGACACATTATATTGCCCTGCCAGATTGCCCACTGCTGTATTGTAAATACCCGTTGTGTTTTCGAACATAGAGAGCGCACCTACCGATGTATTTGCGTAACCCATATTCTTAAATAAGGCTGAAGCTCCAACGGCTACGTTATCATAGCCAGTTGAATTACTGGCCAACGCATCTGTACCCAGAGCAAGGTTGGAACGACCACTAGTATTTTGACCTGAAGAATTAGCACCCAATGCCGTATTTTCGTAGCCATTAGTGTTATTAGCCAATGAACCCGTCCCAACAGCCGTATTATATTGTCCACTTGAATTTACCCTCAATGAACTATGGCCTAAAGCTGTGTTATCGTGACCAGAGATATTTCCTTCCAACGAATAACCGCCCAAGGCCACATTAACACTACCTGTTATATTAGTAACCATCGATCTATACCCAATAGCTGTATTAAAACTAGCATCAGAGTTCTGATTACCCAAGGCGAACGCACCTATAGCAGTGTTGGCTTGACCAGTTGCACCATTACTCAAAGTAGGAAATCCAAAGGCTACATTATAACGACCCGGGGTAGGATCGATGAGACCGGCTCTAAGATTATTGACTCTAAAATTAAGAGGTACAAGATCTGTAGTTCCCAGAAAATTGCTACTTGTGGTACCTGAATTACCTGTTAAACTCCAGGCATTGCTCCCATTTCCAGCGCTTACAGCCCCGCCTGGGGTCCAAACAGGGGCAGTGGAAGTACCTGTATTCACTTCAATTTGGTTAGTAGTAATATTGTAGACTATTAACCCCTTAGCTGGGTTCTGAATTTGACCACGCTGGGTGTCTGTGACCGTCGGTGCTAGCAAACCTCTATATGGGCTACCTGTGGAATAGGGGCCCGATTCAACTTCTAAAGATGAGGAGTTATCTAAAGATCCGGAAGGGGGCCCTATTCTGATTTGAGAATATCCTGCCCTTACGCCTAGGATAAATAAAATCGTTAGGGTAACTATCTTGCTCAATTTAATGTAACTTTTCATGGTATCAATTTGAGTTCATTTGAATACAAATCACAAGTGGCGCTAACTATACTATGCTAACAAGTCTTTTATGGAAGATTCCAATTATGATCTTTGTAAAAAGTCTAACTATACAATCCTAGCAACTAATTTGTTTGAAAAACATACAAATTCGACACTTTTCCCTTAGAAAGGTACCAAGCTATTAAAAATAACTTTCTCTACGAATCAAAAAATGATTGGTTTCGCTTCACATTTAACGCTTTCAATATCCTAGTAAATAGAGCAATTCATTGAAGGCCAGGACATTACCCCATTTACTAATGAACAAATGTTCACTTTTAACATATATTTGATGGATAAAGTTAATCAATTTGAGTATTTTCAGAGTATTTACTATTTTTACGTTCCAGTTAGCATAACATAATTTTTGCGATTTTATAAGTAGCTGACCCTACTTTATTGTAGCTTCTTGCTCTATATACATGTATTCAAAGACACCTAATTTATAACACATAGCGATGAAACACGCATTATATTTCAGCTTAATGATTGTTAGTTTCTCTGCAGTTGGGCAATTCATAGAAGTGCCCACTGGTGCAGCATTGACTATTCAAGGAAACTTAAATTTGCCAACAGGGTTCTCTTTTCAATACAATAACCAAGATTATATAAAATCTCCAGCATTTGGCTCATATAATACATATCTTGGCTTCGAAGCAGGTAACACTAGAGCTGGGGGACAAAATACGTTTTTAGGTTTCCAAACAGGTCGCGCTAACTCATCAGGCGCATACAATACTTTTTTAGGCTATCAATCTGGTTACACAAATACTACAGGTGGTTACAACGTGTTTATTGGTCAGCAGGCTGGAAAAGTGAATACCACCGGTGGTAGTAATCTTTTTCTAGGCTCTTTTGCAGGAGCAGGCAATAATGATGGAAGTTATAATTTGTTTATGGGCAACTCATCTGGTCAGCAAACCACCTCAGGTAGTGGTAACACATTCATTGGCGATGGGTCAGGATACGCCAATCAAACGGGTGGTAACAATACGTACATTGGTCGCTCCACCGGGTTTTCAGGAAATGCCTCTGGCACATATAATACATTTATTGGCTACGGAGCAGGAGTCAATGCGGCCGCTACAAATGTCGACTATTCAACCGCTATCGGGGTCAATGCCGTTGTTACCCAGAGCAACTCTATTATTTTGGGAGCACCAGGAGCCAACGTAGGTATCGGCAACTCAGCACCCATGACTAAGCTCCATATCACAACCGGTGTAGCCAACGCATCAGGCCTGCGCTTGCAAAATCTTACCAGTGCCTCGCCAGCCTCGCTCCTCAATCAAACCAAGTTCCTCACCGTCACCGCTAATGGTGATGTTGTTCTAGGCAGTACCAACGGATCAGCGCGGGTTGGAGCTTCAGAAGGAGCCATTTGGGAAGTTGATATTGATAATCTTAAAAACACGAATGCTGGTGGGGTTGTCATTGGTCCGGGCGTTGCCAGTACACCCGCTGGTTATCGGCTGTATGTAGCCGACGGCATATTGACTGAGAAAGTTAAGGTAGCGGTCAAAAGCACCAGTGACTGGTCGGACCGGGTGTTCAGCCCGTCTTATGTATTACAGCCATTGTCAGAGGTAAATCGTTACCTTACTAAATACCATCATCTACCGGGTATACCGTCTGCTACAGAGATGGTCAAGCAAGGCAACGATCTACATCAAACTGATGCTAAACTATTGGAAAAAATAGAAGAATTAACACTTTATTTAATTAAACAGCAGGAAGAATTGAAATCAGTTCAACAACAAAACAGTTTATTATATAAACGAGTAATGGTTTTGGAAAAGAAAATTAATTTTTGATTACTTGTTCTTGAGATTTTCGTTTAGGGGCTTGCTGATATAGTCAGCTCATATTATTCTTGAAAACTTATTGCTGACTCAAACTTTCAAATTATGTTTATTAAAACTATTGAACAAAAATATTATAGGCTTTTGGAGAAAACCATAGGTCTTGAAATTAAAGAGTATAATTCGACTAAAGAAAAATACTTTCGATCTAAAATAGGAATAGAGATAGGTGGACCAAGCACTGTTTTTATGCCTAAAAGTGCATTACCTGTATATTCAGATGCAGCATTAATAGATGGTGTTAATTTTTCAACTTCAACTGTATGGGAGAATGAAATTCTTCCTGGAAGAACATACAGCTATATCAAAGATAAAGTTGGATTTCAATTTATATCTGAAGCTAGTAAATTGACTGATATTAAAAATGAGTCCTACGATTTTCTGATATCAAGTCACTGTTTGGAACACTGCGCAAACGCGCTAGCTACAGTAAGGGAGTGGTCAAGAGTGGTCAAAACCGGTGGTGCAATTCTTATACTCGTTCCAAACAAAGAACATACATTTGATCATAGACGACCAACCACATCATTCGACCATTTAGTTGATGACTTAGAAAAATATACTGCTGAAAATGATTTATCTCACTTTGATGAGATTATAAATCTCCATGATCTAAGTATTGATCCAGGAGGTTCCGATTTAGAAGTATTCAAAAAGCGTTCATTAAATAATCAAAAAAATCGATGTTTCCATCATCACGTATTTGATTTAGAATTGTTGGAAAGAGTATTTAATCATTGTGGTATTAAAATAATATTTAAAGCTAAATTCCATCCTTGCCATTTGATAGTGATGGGGGAGAAAGTAGTTTAATCTTTTTCCATAGCCTTTTGAGGAAAAGTCGGGTTCAATGAAATACTAATATTTAAGTTGCAATGGTGATAATCAACGTATTAAAATTAATATTTTTTTTAATTTTGATTCATTTATAGTTGATCTTACCCAGATTACCTATAAATGCATCCCAAAAAGCTTTTACAAATAGCTTAAGACGTCTTACTTTTTCGTCTTCAAGAAAGATAATATGAATAACTTCCATCAAAAGGTCCTTACAAAAGTGTAGTTTTATATAATTAGGAATACCCTCATACGTTCGTACAACGTATATACAATTTCTAACTTTATAATATACTCTTTCAGGACTGTGAGATGCCCACTTCTTAATCAGTTTATTAAAAAATATAGATATTTGCTTTCTCGTTCCCAACCGGTGTAATAGTTCAACATTATTAATCTCAATGATTTTATAATTTTTTCTTGATAAGCGAAAACAATACTCAATATCTACAAAGTCAATAAATAAAGATTCAAGAAAAGGGCCACAATCCTGATAAGCAATCAAATTTAATAAATTACCCGAAGTAATAGTATAATCCGCTAATGTTACAGAATCATTAACTTTTCGAGGATCAAACTGGCCAGCTATTATTCCATATTTTTCTAAACCATACTCGTTAGCCTGAGTCAACATATTTTTTATTCCATCACTTGGCATTGATGTATCATCGTCCATAGTTAGCAAATATGTATATCCAGCTTTTATAGCCAAATTGGCGGCTTTATTAAGTGCAAATGCTATACCTTCGTTTTTTCCATTAAAAATATATGTACTATGAGGTAGTTCACTAATCTTATTTATCAAATCACTGTTAATTACTTCTGAGTTATCTATAACAAACAGATGATCTATTTGCATGATATAAGTTTGAATATTATCAATAACTTTTTCATCAGAGTTATATAAAATAACTGCGCCTGATATATGCGATATAAAATGTTGATTTAAATCTTGTATGTAAAGTTTGTTTATACGCATTGTGATGTACGACTATTTTTAATTTTCTTTTGATAAACAAATGTCTTATCTTTTAATATTTACATGAGGCTTTGTTGCATGGCTCTCTAAATGACTACTTTGGGGTGGAATAGGAATCAAAGCGGCCTTACGAAGCCTTCACAAGTAAACATATTTTACAGTATCGTTCCTTTACGATTGTGTCACGTGCGCAGCCTGGCAAGATTTTGCTATCGTAAAGGAGCCATGCAACAAAGCCTTTACATGATAATAAACTGACTATTCCTATTAAAATATTGCAATCTTTATAGTTACGTTTAATAAAGAAATACGGCTTTGTTGCATGGCTCTTGGGAGACCAGTTTTGACCCCAAATCAACTCACGAGTCCACCTGTCCAAGACTCCATAAGTAAACTATACATAGTGTTTTGAATCTTTAAATGGGCAACTCTATGCTCAGCTACCCGGTTACCCTGTCGTTTGGGAGCCATGCAACAAAGCCAAGAAATACACACAAGCAACTGCAGCACCTTTTTGGCTTACTCTTTACTTAGAAGCTAAAAGGTTCATACAGTAAAATAACGCTACTTTTATCCAATTTTTTTTCCAACACACAAATACTGATTAACAAAAAATTCTTCAAAATATCTTCCAGTTAATATATTAAATAGTTTTGTCTTTCGATTAAACTTATATTTGGGGTGGTCGTGTATAGACATAATTAGTTGAACTTCTAGCTCAGGAATATCCATTAGTTGACTTACATTTCTTCGACAGAAGAATCGTAAGTGAGTTTTATCTAAAATGCCTCCAGCTGGATCATAATCAAACGTTCCTTTAATGACTATTTTAAATAATGAGTTATAATTACGGATATTAGGTACGCTAATAATAAATAAACCTCCTGGCTTGAGATAGGCAGTCAATTTTTTTACAACTAGCCAAGGATCAACTAAGTGTTCAAGCACATCACCACATATAATTGCGTCAAAATAATTTTTCTCGAAATCCAAGTCGTTCTTTTCTATATCAAGTACTATAAATTGATCAACCAGCGGATTATCTTGATTAGTATTACTTAGAAAAAATAAATCTACCCCTACAACTTCCTTTGCCAGTTGTCGCTCCTTTATTGAGA
Source organism: Cytophagales bacterium (assembly GCA_038236215.1). Lineage (GTDB taxonomy): Bacteria > Bacteroidota > Bacteroidia > Cytophagales > Spirosomataceae > Spirosoma. The sequence goes on from JBBSTD010000024.1 coordinate 16,401, forward strand.
CTATAGTATCCCCTGCCCCTGCACCTATTTCTAACACACGTTGATTTGGATTATCAGGTATCAAAGCAATTAGATCCTCTCGAACATTATTGTAATATACTCCGGCCTTATCTTCGTAATATCTCATATTTACATTAAATATTAGCTTTGCTCTCCCTTAAATCAGTAATTTCAACTAAGTGTTTTAGCTTAAAAGCCAATACTATGTACAAAGATAGTGTAATAAATGTTTGAATAATAACCATACACACAGCAGCACCAACTACTCCCCAAATAGATACCAATGCCGTGCATAATATTACATTAACTAAGGCTGATCCATTGAATAGTGCAGAATAGACCTTCTTGTAGTCATAAGCCAATAATATTTGATAAGGTGGGATATTTAGAGCAACAACAAATGGCACTACTACTAAAATACGTAGTAAGTAAGCGGCTTTATCTACTTGATGACCTGCAATTAATTTTATAATTTCTCCTGAAAATGCATACACAATGCAACAAGACAAACCTGTTAATACAATAAGAGGTAATGTTACTTTTTTTACGAATTTGTATACTTCATTAAAAGATTGTTGTGCTAATTTGCATATAGTTGGGTAAATAGCTTGAGAATATGAACCTAATATCATCCAAGCTACAAAGACTATTTTCTCGGCCAAGCTATAATACCCAATTTCAGTATTAGATACAAAATATCCTAAGATAATAACAGTAGCAGTATTTGCTATAGATATAGTTAAAGTAGATGAAAAAAAGTACCAGCCGTTTTTTAGCTGCTCCCATACTTTATACAAATTCGAAAAATGGATATGTATTTGATATTTAGTTACGGCTAATCTTATACTGTAAAGACCAGATACTACATTTGCAAATCCATATAAACCTAAAACGAAAATATAGTCGTCTTCATGTTTTACGTAAATAAACAACAAACCTAATTGGATAATCTTAGCTACCAAATTCGCATAAGTAATGACTTTCATTTGCTCTATTCCTTGAAAAAACCAAACCGGCATCAGTACATTTCCTAACACGCAAAGTAAACCTAGCATGTAAGCAATTGATTGAGCTTGTACCCTTTCAACAGTAAGGCACAAGATGCCCATAATTGTTACACTGAGTCCAAACAATATTAATTTCGTGGTCATTACATTCGCAAATAATTCTGAAAGTTTTTTTGAATCATTGCGATGTATAGATACTAATCGTGTTGCGGAAAGATTAAATCCATAATCAGCGACAGCAATCAGGTAAGTTAATATTGTAAGTCCATAAGAAATAATACCGAATTTTTCCATTCCAACTATCCTTACTAGATAAGGAAAAGTCATTAAAGGTATTAAAAAGTTAGTGGCTTGTAATATGCCTAATGCTACAAAGTTTTTCACCAAATTAGTATTGCTTTGTAGGGAGTTTTGTATGCGTTGGAACATTGACATTGGCAAAATCCTACTTTTTTTCATGGGGTTATTGCTGAACTGTGTCAGCATGTTTTAATCTAAATGGTGTAATTCAACTAAGTTTTCCAAAGATAATGCCGAACTGGTTAATCACCTCTTTCCATTTGTTATTTGTCGCTTATCGCCAAGCCACTAACACGGTTGGTTTACAAGTTACAAATGTCTATATAGACCATTTTTAATAAAGAAGCATCTGAATAGAAATCCCTCTTCAGTTTAGTAACAGACAACAATGATCATCGACGGGACCTCAGTAGGAAATCAAGCTCAGCTACTAATTCGAAGCTGGAACTCTATAATCAACTTTAATTCTACATTCCAATACCAACTCATCCTTTAATGGCGTTACAATCCCATGAAAAAGTACTTGGCACTATCGCTGCTGCTGATCAGCAACCCAATTCATGCACAAACCCCCGTATCGGAATTGAAGCCTTTAATTAATAACAGGTTAGCTCCGTCTGCGTCCAGCGACCGCGCCGTGACCCAAAATATGAAAGATGTGACTAGTGCACTAGCCAATCAAATCATTCAAATTGACTCGACTCATGCCCCGGTCATGACAATTAGTAAAATACGCGGTCTAACCACAACAACCGCAAATGGTCCCGCCAGTATCATCACCACCGATAATGGCGGGGGTACATTTGTGATGGATAAAAAGGATACCTCAAGCCCCGACAATACGGGTACTGTGCTGGTAACGAAGTCGGGTCTTCGTTTTAAGCGAAAAGGAGTAATAACGATAGAAAGTTTCGGGGCAACCCCAAATGACGGGACGGACGATGCAGCCGCAATAACAAAAGCCCTTAACTATTTTGCAACTAATGGCCGAACGCTGATTATTGGCGATGGTATTTACGACACCTCTCTTCCGCTCACTGTATTGCTTACCAACCGGACGGGAGCATTGGCTAATCAGGCCGGACGACGAATGGTTATTAAAGGGGCAGGAGCCAACAATACAATTATCAGATATACCGGCACGGCCACTGTAACAGTACTCAACATCATCGGGGCTAAAAATGGACAGGATAATTTTTATATAGAAGGTTTAAGAATCATACCTACCGAGAACCATGCCAACCAGCGGAAAAGTAGCGGATTATTAATTAGGAATTTGGCCAATTTTAAGATTAAAGACGTTCAGGTAGCCTTTTTCGATTTGGGTATCAATTTACTCGATGCGGGCGAAGGAGCTTTAACCGAAGTACTGACCGAACACAATAACCGGGGCTTCTATGCAGCGCCTGACAAAGCCGGTATTGCACCCAACGGCATACTATTTACCAGTTGTGGATTTAACAGTAATTTACAATATGGAGCATTTATTCTCAATGGATGTACTAATACGTTTAAGGGGTGCAGAGTTCTTCAAAACGGTAGCGACAAGAACGGTCGCGGCATAAAAATCCAGTACGTCAGCTACAATGGTGGTGTTTCGGCCAATATTGAAGGGTGTTATATAGAAAGTAATAAAGGCGTGGATGTTGAGATTGTATCGGCTAGTGGTGGAGCACACAACATCGTTGGAAACACGTTTAACAAAACGGGGAAAAACCACACATCCGAAATCAATTTACTTTTTACTCCTCTCAACTTAGTATATAACGATGGGAAATTAAATCAAATAAATTTAAAAGCGAACTCATTTGTTAGTTATGACGGCTACATACCCGATGCCGGAAAGCATAGTGTTTTTTTCGGCATCGGGCCCAACAATTACAACGGTTGGATTGTGGATGACAATAGTTATTATCAAAACAACATCGAAGCTCCGGTTTTTTCGGATAATGTAAAATCAAAATTCGTCGTCAATAATATCAAAGTAAATGACATAGTAGGTATTGCCGCCTTAGGTGGCGTGTTAGATTTAACTGGTCACACCGAAAAATATTATTATCTGACTAATCAGGCCGCAACTACAATTAATTCCATTGTAGGAGCATCGACCGGTATGGAGATTATGTTGCAGGCTGACAATAGAATTACGTTGCAACATAACAAAAATCATTTGTTTGCAGGACAGGCTAATTTTACATTTTCGCCTGGACAGGTCATTACATTGTATAAGCAAATAGGAAACTGGCGCGAAATAAATCGAAGTGCCAATGTGGCTTGGCAAGGCGATTTCATCACTGCTGATGTACTTTTTTCTGGTTCATCGGCTACCACGTATAGTTTCAAGCATGGCTTGACATCAATGCCATCTTGGTATTCCGTAACAGCTACCAGTCCACAGGCTGTTGCTACCCCTTATTGGCTGTCAGCAACGGCAACAGTGATCAATATCAATTTTGTTGTTGCCCCTATAGTCGACAAAAATAATCTGAGTTTCAAAGTGGCTTACCGAAGGTGAGGCTGATTGGTCTAAACTTTCCCATATTCCTCTACCATTTTCCGGGCAACGTCTGGCATGGTGTAGCCCGCAACCCAATTCAATCGCTCAGCCGCTTTAGACGAGTTGGCATAGCCTTCGGCGATGTCCGTAGGCCGAAAAAATGATGGGTCAATTTTCACATGTTGTTGCCAATCGAGTCCGACGGTTTCAAATACAATCCTGATGAAATCACTCAATTTATTGGTTTGTCCAGTTGCAATTACATAATCATCTGCATTCTCCTGCTGAAGCATTTTCCACATGGCTATTACGTAATCGGGCGCCCAACCCCAATCGCGGGCTATATTAATGTTACCCAGTGTTAACATTTCCTGGCTCCCTTCAGCAATACGGTAGGCAGAAGCAACTATTTTTTGGGTTACAAATCGCTCGGGTCTAAGAGGAGATTCGTGATTGAACAGAATACCCGTACTGGCGTACAACTGGTAGGCTTCCCTATAATTGGCCACCTGCCAGAAAGCAGCAGCTTTTGCTACACCGTACGGGCTACGAGGCCTAAAGGGGGTCAACTCGTCGGCGGCCTTTAGGCCAGTATCTCCGAAGCATTCGCTAGACCCTGCATTGTAAAATTTAACGGGAAGTGCGCTAAATCGGATAGCCTCCAACAGGTTTAAGGTACCTACGCTGATGCTTTCCAGTGTTTCAACTGGTTGTTCAAAAGATAGTCCAACAGAACTTTGACCTGCTAAGTTATAAAGTTCATCAGGTTTTATTTTCAGTAGCGTTTGGAGTACACTTCTGAAATCGTTGATGTTGACTGATACTACCTGCACTTGCTGCCGGATACCTAAACGAGTCAGATTATGAAATTTAGCCATCTGCGCATCCCGCGAACCGCCATACACTTCATAGCCTTTGCTGAGAAGAAGTTGAGCTAAATAGGCTCCGTCCTGACCAGAGATACCGCAAATGAGGGCTTTTTTCATGTTAAACAGTTGACTTCGAGAAAACAAATTTCTTGATAAAGAAGACAATCAGACCGATAAGTACGCCTAGTACCGCAAACCCAGCCATAATAGCCGTTCGTTTGGGGCCACTTTTTCGTAGTGGAACGCGGGCAGGTTCCAGCATTTTGAAAACGGGTGACTCTTCAGCTACTTTTATTTTCGCCTGTTCGAACTGCTTAGAAAGTTCATTGAAAAGGTTTTGGGTAAGCAAAAAGTCAGCCTGTAGCCGTTGCTCTTCAATTTTGGCAGTAGCGAGGTTTAAGTATCGGTTCTGGTCTCGGTAACTGGATAGGGCATATTCCGCTTTCTGATAGCGGTTTTTTGCATCCATAGTCTGTTGAGCCAGAAACTTAACCTGGTTGCGGGATTTATCGGTGCGGTAGCTACTAATGTAATTGGTCAGGTAATCAAGAGATAAGCGGGCTAGGGTTGCTGCTGCTACCGGGTCGGACAGAGTAGCTGTTACAGTAATGATACCCGTTTTCTTATCATTGGTCGCTGATACAACATTGTGAATCGTTTTTATCAGTTCTTCCTGTTTTCTAGTAATCTGTAACGTTTTACTACGATTTTTGGGGTCTGAAAGCGGTAGTGGCTTTTCCGTATCGTCCGAACTACTTAATAAATTACCGAACCATGACTGCCCTTCCTGCTCCTCCAGAAACGTTTGCAATGAGGTCTCTTTCTTCAGCAATTGCGAGTAAACCGGCTGACGTAATAATTGGAGCGCGAAGGGCACACTTTGCAAAACATCGGGATAAATATCAGGGCGAATAGCATCTACACTGCTTGTAATACCACCAACATCTATACCTGCCAAACCAGCCAGTGACCCCAAACCTCCTAACCCTGCGCCTTTAGACTGAATTTCAGGCATCACCTTTACTTCTACAGTATACACATTCGGCTTCGAAAACGCGTATAGAATACCTAAAGTAAAAAAAATGCAACCCCAAATTAGCATAGACCAGCGGCTATCTTTCAAAAATTGAATGATGTCACTTATTCGAATCTCAATCTCGTCATCGTCTGTATCCGGCCTCTTTGCTGTTTTCGTATCATCCATACTCATTTGATAAAGAGATGCTTAGCGAAGTAGAATATTGACAAGCGCGATGGACACGGTTGTTAGCAACGATAGAATTCCAATCCGTTCCGCAGCACTTATTCGGTTGGTATCAAGCGGCTTGAAAGGAACTATCAGCGTTGAACCGGGTTCAACGCGAGGGCGGGAGATAAAAAACAGGAACTTATGTGTCCGGTCTTTTCGTCCGTTCGGATATACTACATACGCTTTACTCTTACGGGCGTTGTCCGTAAATCCGCCACCTTCGCCTACATAATCGTCAAAATCATAATCCGCTTTATAACTAACCGAAGAAGGATTCAGTACGGCTCCTTCAATGCTAACAGTTTCAGATCGACGTGGCACAAAAAGGGTATCACCATCCTGAAGTAGTAGATTCTCTTCGCTACTAGAATCAGCAAGCAGATTACGAAGGTCGTTGCCAATCAATGTACCCTTACGCCTGAACTGCGCTCCAGCCAGATAAGCACTCGGTTTTAACCCTCCTGCCCGTTGAATAACGTCGGCTATACGTTCCTGACGATTGGTAATGGCATAATTGCCCGATTGCATAACTTCACCGTATACGTATATCTGTTGCTGTGATTCGTAATTAACGGACGTTCGAACATATACGATATCAAACGGCTGAAGTCGGAATACGCTACCAGCTCCAGACTCAGAAACTTGCAGATTACGATCAATGGCAAACCGGTACATTTCCACCCGCGTTGTATTAATACCGCCAGAGTCCTGACGAATGCGCCGGGCTACTTCAATCAGGTTCGGTTTGGCTCCTTCCCGAAAACCACCCGCCTGAGCAACCAAATCCGCTACGCTCATGTTGGTAATAAACGGAATAGTGTCAGGCCGGTTTACGGCTCCTTCAATGGTTACATAATAGTTCTCCCGAAGGTCCTGAATGGATAGAATAGTCAGGATATCCTGCCGCATCAGTGGAATATCAGCGATCTCACCCCGCATCAATTTACCCAGATCGAATGAGAGGTTTTCCCGATCCATATCCGGGCGTTCACGCGTGATGGAGGCCCGATTTGTGAAGGCATCTTTGCGTAGCCCCTCCGCCCGTGTAACCAGTTGCTTTACGGTTTCCAAACCAGGTTCGAACGAGTAGTCGCCAGGGCGCATGACAGCACCAGCCACCTGAATCCGATTTTCATACCGTTCCAGAATCTTACCTACTTCATACCGGTCGCCCCGCTGTGGCACAAAATTCGCGATTTGCTCCTCGGTTATGGTAACTAGTTGCCTTTCCCGACTGGTGTTGCGCCGAAGGGTGATGCTGGCCCGGTACGCATCGTCGGCAAAGCCGCCCGCAAAACCTAATACTGTTTTCAGCGTTTCTCCCGGCAGTACTTCGAATATGGCTGGGCGACGTACCTGGCCGGTCATCTCAACGTGCGTTACGTAATCGGCCACCTGGATAACATCCTGATCCTGCAACCTAATGTTGTCACGCTGATCGGCACGGAGAATAAAATCGTACAGATCAATGGTACGAACAACCCGATTCCCCCGTATTACATTGATTTTTCGGAATGAACCCGTTTCTGGATTGGGGCCACCTGCCAGATAAAGGGCATTGAAAGCCGACCCGAGGGAAGAAATTGTATATGTGCCCGGACGAACAACTTCGCCAACCAGCGTAATCCGAATACTGCGAATGTTTGTCAGACTGGCACTGGCGGTGGTATTACCGCTACTTGTACTCAACCCCTGATACCCCCCCTGCCGCAATCGTGAAATGATACGTTGTTCTGCCTGATCGAACGTTAAGCCACTCACAAAAACAGGGGCTAAGTCAGGGAGTTTCACCGTGCCATCCGGGCTTACCTTTAATTGAAACTCACCCGTTGAGGCACCAGAAATTTCAATCCTGATTTCATCATCCGGCCCCACTATATAGTTACGGGGAGTGGCAATGCGGAGATTGGGTTCAAACGAAAGGTTAGCGTTTTCGAATAAAGATGCTCCAAATACACGTAATCTACGGCTTGTGTCTTTCGTGGCAATGATAGGTAATGAGTCGACCCGACGGGAAAGATCTGGAGGTAATGTTCTTCCAGTTGTATTATCTGTCGATGTCTGGCTGGAAGGGCGGGTAGCTTTCGTACGAATGTTGGCTATTCGTTTTCGCATCTTGGCAATATCATCGAGTGTATACCCCTGCGACATGGCTGCCTGCTCAATCTGCATTTCATTCAGGCCACTGGCTTCGGCCCGGCGGTAAAAACTCTCCACGTCATCGTCACTCAACTGATCAACCCTTGACCGCTGTGCCTGAGCCGATGCCTGATACGACCCTGTCAGCAGTAGTAGCAGGAGAACAACGGGATAGGATCGAAAAGAGCGGATAAAACGTGACAATTTGTCCTTAATACACATGAACGCTGGCAATTGGGCCAAAAATTGAACTGCAAAAGTAACGGATTCTTTTTAAAACTTCGTTTCCATTTAGCGAGCGAGTTTCCGTCAGCTCAGGACCTGCGTTGTAGTACCGGGGTAATGCACTAAATTTGCAAGCAAAAAATAGGTAGATAGCCGGTACAAAACGGCTAATGACTTTAGAAATATGATTAATCTAATAGCTAAACTTTTCGGTACTAAATCACAGAGGGATCTGAAGGACCTGATTCCCTATGTTGAAAAAGTAAACACCGAATTTGCCCAGTTAAAAGACCTCTCGAACGATGCATTGCGTCAACTATCAGCCGACTTAAAAGCCCACATCGCTACTGAATTAGCTGATATCGATAATCAATTAAGCGAGTTGAGCGAACAGGCCAGTGACCCCGATGGAGACGTTAACGAAAAGGAGCGACTTTTCAATAAAATTGACAAGCTCGAAGCGGACCGAAATATTGAACTGGAACGCGTTCTGCTTGATATTCTACCGCGTGCCTTCGCCGTTGTGAAAGAAACGGCCCGGCGCTTTACCAACAATGAGCAGCTAACCGTGACTGCTACAGACTCCGACCGGGAGATTGCTACGCGTAAGAAAAATGTAGTTATTGATGGCGAACAGGCCCATTGGGCCAATCAATGGGATGCTGCCGGATCACCCATCAAGTGGGATATGGTGCATTACGACGTACAGATCATTGGTGGTGTCGTGCTCCACGAAGGAAAGATTGCCGAGATGGCCACTGGAGAAGGAAAAACCCTCGTTGCCACCTTCCCGGCGTTTCTAAACGGCCTGGCTGGTCGGGGTGTGCATATTGTAACGGTCAATGATTATCTGGCTAAGCGTGACTCGGAATGGATGGCCCCCCTGTTCGAGTTTCACGGTATGCGGGTTGACTGCATTGATAAGCACCAGCCCAATTCGGAGCAACGTAAACTGGCGTACCTCGCCGATATTACATACGGCACCAATAATGAATTCGGGTTCGACTATCTGCGCGATAACATGGCCCGTGAAACGGGCGAACTGGTGCAGCGTAAACACCACTATGCCATGGTGGATGAAGTTGACTCGGTCCTTATTGATGACGCCCGGACTCCGTTAATCATCAGTGGCCCGGTGCCCCGTGGCGATGAGCAGGAGTATATTGAGTTGAAACCCCGCATATCGCGATTAGTGGAAGTCCAGCGTAAACTGGTGTATGATTTCCTGAACGATGCTAAACGAAAGGTGGCCGCTGGGGATGAAAAAGACGGAGGCTTGTCCCTGTTCCGGGCGCATCGGGGTTTGCCCAAGCATAAACCGCTGATTAAATACTTGAGTGAAACAGGAAACAAAGCCCTGCTCCAGCGGACAGAGTCGATTTATCTGGCCGAAAATCAGAAGTTGATGCCGGAAGCCGATGCACCCCTGTATTTTACAATTGATGAACGGCATAACAGCATTGACCTGACAGAGAAGGGAATCGATTACATAACGGGTTCCGGCGAAGACCCTAACTTTTTCATTCTGCCCGACCTGTCCATCGACCTGAACACAATTGATAAAGACCCGGAGATATCGGAACAGGATAAAATAATTAATAAAGAAGGGATTATTCGCGACTATGCGGTCAAAACGCAGCGTATCAACACGGTCAACCAATTATTGAAAGCTTACTGCCTGTTCGAGAAGGATACCGAATACGTCATTATGGACGGTAAGGTAAAGATCGTCGACGAGCAAACAGGCCGGATTATGGAAGGTCGCCGTTGGTCGGATGGGTTGCACCAGGCTGTTGAGGCAAAAGAAAATGTAAAGGTTGAAGATGCCACCCAGACGTACGCTACGGTTACGCTCCAGAATTATTTCCGGATGTACCACAAGCGGGCGGGTATGACAGGTACGGCCGAAACGGAAGCATCGGAGTTCTGGCAGATTTACAAAATGGATGTGGTCGTTATTCCAACCAATCGACCCATTAGCCGCGCTGATGAAGAAGACAAAGTATATCGTTCGGTTCGCGAAAAATACAACGCCGTAGCGGATGAGATTACCAGCCTGGTGGAGAAGGGCCGTCCCGTACTGGTAGGTACAACGTCTGTAGAAAACTCCGAATTGTTGAGCCGTATGCTGACGATGCGCAAAATCCAGCATCAGGTTCTAAACGCTAAATACCACCAGCGGGAAGCCGAGATTGTGGCTTCAGCCGGTTTCCCCGGTACGGTTACCATCGCGACGAACATGGCCGGACGAGGTACCGACATTAAGTTAACTGCCGAATCGAAATCGGCCGGTGGGCTGGCTATCATCGGCACCGAGCGACATGAATCCCGCCGGGTCGACCGTCAGTTGCGCGGGCGTTCCGGTCGTCAGGGCGATCCGGGTACGACGCAGTTCTTTGTGTCGCTCGAAGATAGCCTGATGCGTTTGTTTGGTTCGGAACGGATTGCCAAAGTAATGGACCGTATGGGGCTGGAAGAAGGCGAGGTAATTCAGCACTCTATGATTACCAAGTCGATTGAGCGGGCGCAGAAAAAAGTGGAAGAAAATAACTTTGGCATTCGGAAACGGCTGCTCGAGTATGATGACGTGATGAACTATCAGCGTGAGGCTATTTACAAACGCCGTCGAAACGCCCTGTTCGGTGATCGGCTGCCGCTCGACATTGCCAACACCATGTACGATGTAGTGGAGGAAGCCGTAAACAACGCGGAGGGGAACTACGAAGAGGTAAAACTTCAGCTTTTAACAACGCTCGGCCTTTCGGCGTCATTGCCGACAGATGAGTTTAACCGGCTGAAACGTCCTGCCCAGACGCAGCATTTGTATGAAGAGGCAGAAGCTAGTTACCAGGCCAAAAACCACGCCATTGCCGATAAAGCGCTGCCTATTCTAACGCAGGTTCTGAATGAGCAGGGGCACCAGATTAAAAATATTGTGGTACCCTTCTCCGATGGTATCCATGAATTAACCGTTGTAGCGGATCTGCAAAAAGCGGTCAACTCAGGGGCTCGGGACATTGTTACAGAAATGGAGAAGGCCGTCACGCTGTCGGTGATCGATCAGGAGTGGAAAGAACACCTCCGCGAAATGGACGATCTGAAGCAGTCGGTACAGAACGCCGTTTTTGAGCAAAAAGACCCTTTGCTGGTGTATAAGTTTGAGTCAGTTGAATTATTCAAACGCTTCCTGATTAAAGTTAACTTCGATACAATCAGTTTCCTGACCAAAGCCGACATTCCCGCTCAGGAGTCAGCACCCGAAATCCGTCAGGCGCCGGTGCAGCGACGGCCACAGCCACAACCAAAGTTGCATACGAACGTAGAAGACTTTGATGATGACCATCTGGCTACCGGCCCCGAAGAGTACGCCCGTCGTATGGCCGAGAATGATGCTATGGGAGCCGGAGCACCGCCCATGCCCGTTCAGCGCCAGGCTCCGCTTCGCGTGGCTAAGCTGGACCGGAACGCTCGTGTCAATGTGCAATATCCTGACGGTTCCGTAAAGCGGGATGTTAAATTCAAGACGGTTGAAAATGACGTCGTTAGTGGTAAAGCCATGCTAATTGAGTAGCCTGCTAAACTATTGATCTACAGCCCTCCGTTTCGTATCTTAGCGATAGAAACGGAGGGCTAATTTTTTGGATTCATGCTAGCGGAAAGACCACAAACCGAAGAAAAAACATTTCTCACGCCGGAAGAATACCTGGCGAATGAGCGGGTGGCTTTTGAAAAAAGTGAATACTATCAGGGAGACATCATACCCATGGCCGCAGCATCACGGAATCACAACCGAATCAAAGAAAATTTGATTATTTCGATAGGTAAAATGCTTGTCGACGGCAATTGCCAGTCATTCTCTTCGGACATGCGTGTTCATCTTCCCGAAACCACGATGTATGCCTATCCCGACATTGTCATTGTGTGTGGCGAACCTACGTTTATGGCGGACGAATTCGATAACCTGCTTAATCCAGTTGCCTTAATCGAAGTTTTATCGGATGGGACGGAGGATTATGACCGGGGTCGTAAATTTCAGCGTTACCGAAGAATTCCAACGTTTCAGGAATACATCCTGATCAACTCGCAGGCCGTCGACGTTGAGGTCTGGCGCAAAAACGAAGGGGGCCTGTGGACCTTAGAAGAACAGTTTGCCAGCCCGACAGAAACCCTGACGATTAGTACGATTGGTCTGGCCATTTCGTTAATGAACGTATATGATCGAACCATAGGGTTGTTGGCTTGATGCGTCTTTGTATTCTCTTCTTTTCCCTTTTAGCTGGTCTGCCATTTCTCTCTTTTCAGCAGCCAGGCACCTCCATTCGACTCCGCTCCGAGTCCTTATCTTTTACACCCAAAGAGTTTTACATTGCTGCGGTGTCGGACCAGCGGCAAGATACGGGTCCAATAGCCCGGTTGGCACTAATGCCCAGTAAAGCCCCTCAACCGGTTGACCTGGAAGGAGGAGCGGCCAATAGCTTCCGCTACTTTATTAATCAGGGCCTGAAACAAAATCAGGCGTTACGCCCTGTGGCTATGCGAATTAACAAGTGCCAGGTTCGGGAAACAGCTAGTGGCAACCGTATAAATGGTCAATTCACCTTCATGGTATCGTTTGTATTGCTCGGCAAAAATCATGTCGTCGATGAAGTTAGCAGTCCATTGACCGAATATCAGGGTAGTGCCAGTTACACCCGTCCGCTGGGGCAAATGGCCGTGGTTGAGCAAGTCATTCGCCAGTCCTTAGTGGCTTCACTGCGTAATTTGAACGACTACATGAACCGCGAAAGCGGGAAAAACGAGAAACTAGCCAGGGGCCTGAATGTTACATTTATCGACGATACCCGAATCACCAACGACGATACTGTTCATTACAACCCAGCTCGTAAACTAACCTGGACCGATTTTCAGGCAGAACCACGTCGGGGAAGCCACTACGCGGCTGAAGTATTTACCAGCTTTGCCTACGAAGGAAGAAGCAGCGTGAAAAATGGTGTTATACAATTGAACCTGACGGCAAAAGCCTATATGCTTAAACAATCCTCGTGGGGGCGGCCCGATGCCCGTACTGCTTACGCCCTGAATCACGAACAACGTCATTTCGACATCGTCAAGATTATTGTTGAGCGATTTAAGCGGAAAATTCACCCCGATAGCCTCACGCTGGAAGATTATAATAGTATCACTCAGTACCAGTTTATCGAGTCATTTCGGGAAATGAACCGGATACAAACGCAGTACGATAGCGAAACAAACCACAGCCTCAATCAGGCGGTTCAGGAACGATGGAATCAAAAGATTGACGCAGAACTGCGTAGCTTTGGGGTCATCAAGTGACTAATGAGCCCCTTTTTGGCTCACCTTTACAGCACTGGCGGCTGTGTTTCTATGAAAAAAGCCCGCGTATTGCACATTAGTACCGCACACCAGCCTCAGGACCCCCGTGTGGTATTCAAGCAATGCCAGACCCTGACCGAGCACTACGACGTTTTTTGCGCCATTCCTCACGGCAATCCAGCCATTGCGCCCGCCATTCACTTCATTAGTTTGCCCTACTTCCGGCGGGTAATCTCGCGAACGTTGCTAACCTGCCCGCTTATTTTACTACGATGCCTGTGGTTACGCCCGAAAGTAGTGCATGTATACGTACCCGAATTTTTGCCTTTCGCTTATGTATTCTACCTTTTCGGGTCACAAATCATTTATGAGGTGCAGGAGAATCTACATAAAAAAATGCACCTCAAAACGCTCAACAATGGTTTTTTGCTGACTAAAGCCTTCAACCTCTTTGATCAGCTGGCCCGGCGGCATTTTTACCTTATTTTTACCGACCATAGCTACCTGACCACTTACCCTTCGTTGGCTAAGCCCTTTGCTGTAATTTATAATTATCCATCGCTGAGCTTTATAGAAGCATTTCAGGAACCTTATCGGCCCGATGTGGATAAACCCTCCTTTTTCTACATAGGCTGGCTGACTTTTGAGCGTGCCTTTGACACCCTTTTCGGCGCGCTGGTACAGCTTAAGGCTTTCTATCCGGCGTTCACTATGCACTTATTTGGTCGACGGCTATTTACCGAGGCTGATTTGGCTGAACTTCCCGGCTTTGGTACCATTCGGGAGAATCTTTGTTTTTATGATTACACAGACCAGCGAATTGCGTTCTCTTACGCAAACGGTGCAACGGCAGGGCTGGCCCTGCTCAAACCCGTTGGTGATTATGAGGATTCATATCCGACTAAGTTATTTGAGTATATGGCACTCGGCTTGCCTGTTATCACATCGAACTTTCCACTTTATCGGGCAGTTGTCGAACAACATAATTGCGGGTTCTGTGTATCGCCCTATGAACCGGCTCAGGTGGCAGAAAAGCTTATTTATTTAATCGAGCATGTCGATGAAGCACGTTCTATGGGCGAACGGGGCCGACAGGCAGTCGAGCAGTTTTATAACTGGACCAGTGAGGCCAGCAAATTGATTAATTTTTACGAACAAATCCTTTGTGGCGCATAATGAAGCGCCATATTAGTACTAAAACAAGAAACATCTACTTGTTTATAGTATTGTTCTAATTTGTAATACCACGTTTTCACGGAAGGATTTAACTTTAACCCTTTAATCGAGCTATTTATTTGTTAGCTCTACTATCAGCGACTGATGTACATACATGCAGTAAGCCATTACCTACCAACGGAGGTAGTTGGCAATGACCATTTTACCCAGCTCAATGGCCTGTCTAGCGACTGGATTGTTGAACGCACCGGAATTGTAGAGCGACGCAAAGCCGCTCCCGGTGAGAACACAAATACGATGACCATTGAGGTTGTAAAACGGCTCATGGAAAAAACGGACTTATCAACGGTTGATTTGATTGTTGGCGGTACGTACACACCCTACGATACCATCGTTTCTTTAGCGCACGAAGCCCAGCACTTTCTGGGTATTGCTGATATTCCGGTTGTTTCTATATCGACAGCCTGCTCCTCTCTGCTGAATGCAATTGAAGTAGTAGAAGGCTATTTTGCGCTCAACAAAGCCAGTCGGGCCATAGTCATTGTATCGGAGCACAATACGCTCTACTATAATGAGCAGGATACCATTTCGGGGCATTTATGGGGAGACGGGGCCGCGGCCTTACTGATTACAAAGGAGCGGCAAAGTGAAGAAGATTTCACGATTAAAGCCCTGCTGACGGGTGGGGCCGCTCATACGCCTAAGGCAACCACCGGCGTCATGTTGAAACCGGCTGATGGCGGTGTTACAATGCCACACGGACGCGATGTATTTATCAACGCCTGCCAGTATATGCCCAAGGCAAGCTTACAGGTGCTCGAAAAATGTAACCTAACGCTTGCGGATGTAGATTACATTTTGCCTCACCAGGCCAATTTGAGGATTTCACGTAATGTGATGAATACGCTTGGGTTGCCGGAAGAGAAACTCATTTCCAACATTCAGCGATATGGAAACACGGGCTGCGCCGGTTGTGGCATCGCCCTGTCAGAACAGTGGGATACGTTTAAGAAAGGTGAGTACATCGTTGTCACTGTATTTGGGGGCGGATACTCGTATGGTGCTATGCTGGTGGAAGTATAAAAAAAGCGGGTGTATATAGGTAGCTGATATCAGCTACCTATATACACCCGCTCACAGTTTACCACCTTTTACTGGGCATCGCCCCGCCAGACGTTATTTTTACTGTTTACATCCGGCAGTTTCTGATCGGGATCGATAACCACCGTTTTCAAGGGCGAAGTGGAGTTATACTTAAACGTCCAGGAGCTACCCCGCTGCCAAATTTCGACCGGCAAGTTTACCCGTGCTTTTCTGCCGTTGGTTTCCGTTACTTCAACCGTGACAGGCATTGCCATTTTATCAAGGTTTTCGATGGAAATAAGCGAACCTTTATCCGCTGCCCCATCCACATATTTCACTCCCCCAACGCCCTGATCCAGTTTCCAGGTTTCGTAAAAATAGCCTCGCCAGAACCAGCCTAAATCTTCACCGGCTCCATCTTCTATGCTTCGGAAAAAATCATAGGGAGTTGGGTGTTTGAACGCCCAGCGATCTACATAACTCTTGAACGCGAAGTCGAAGCGATTAGGGCCAAGAATTACTTCCCGAAGGAGCTTAAGGCCCATACCCGGTTTGTAATAGGCCAGAATGCCTAAGGCTCTGGGTGGTTGTACATCCGGAATTGTCATAATTGGCTCTTCTGGTGAGAACAGAGCCGGAGCGATTTCCTGCATCGTTCCCCGCGACCGCTCGTACTCACCATTGTTGAAATTAGCCGTTGACAAGGTGTTTATAAATGTATTGAAGCCCTCATCCATCCACGGGAACTTGCGCTCATTGCTCCCCACAATCATGGGAAACCAGTTATGGCCAAATTCGTGGTCAGTCACGCCCCAGAGGGCATCTTTCTTGTCTTTATGGTCGCAGAAAATAATACCGGGGTACTCCATCCCCCCTACAATACCAGCCACATTGGTTGCCACCGGGTAGCTGTATTCATACAGGTATTTTGAATAGAACTCAATAGCTCCTTTCACGTATTCCGTTGAGCGGTTCCAGGAATCATTGGTGGCACTTTCGGCCGGATATACAGATTGAGCAAGCGCGTGTTTGCCACTGGGCAAATTCATTCTGGCGGCATCCCAGACGAAGCCCTTGGATGAAGCCCAGGCTACGTCGCGGGTATTCTGACAGCGGAATTTCCAGGTCAGGGTACCCGATTTCTTAGGACGTGTGCCTGCACTAGTCACCTCGTCCCGGCTTCGTATTATAACAGTCTTATCGCTGTTCTTAGCCTGCTCCAGGCGTTTTATCTGGTCAGCAGTTAACACATCTGCGGGATTCAGCAACTCACCCGATCCCACAACAATATGATTCCAGGGAACCGTAACACTATATTCATAGTCCCCGTAGTCCAGGTAAAACTCGCCTGCCCCCAGGTAGGGCAATACGTTCCAGCCTTCAATATCATCGTAAACGCACATCCGTGGATACCACTGAGCAATTTCGTAGATGATACCATCTCTGCGCTGAAGTTGCCCCATGCGGTCAGAACCATATTCCGGAATTTTAAACGAATAGGCTACTTTAATCTTCACTACATCACCATTGGGCTTTACGGGTTCAGTTAGGCGCACCTGCATCCGGGTATCCGTAATTTCGTAGGGGGTTGCATTAAACTTGCCCTTGTCCTGTTCAACCTGTACACTAGTGATGGCCAATCCACCCGCAAAGCCCAGATTGCCAAACCGGCCACCCGCAACAGGCGTGGTTTTTGCCGCTCTTGATGTATCACTGAAGGCATTCTGATCCAGTTGAAGCCACAGATAAGGCAATACTTCCGGCGAATTATTTTTGTAGGTAATGGTCACTTCGCCCGTAATCGTATTCAACTGATCATCAAGGGTCACGCTAATCTGGTAATCAGAGCGATTTTGCCAGTACCGGGGGCCGGGGGCTCCACTACCCGTTCGATAGTCATTGCCAGGCTGCATGTTAAACAAAGGATGAAACAAGGCAAGAGGGTCATACTTCGATCCGGGCGATGGTGGTACTGGTAAATTTTGAGCAAATAAGGGTAGGCTTGCTATCCATAAGCCGACCCAGAAAATGTTTCTTTTCATGAAATTCAGATCCGTAACTTTTCGGTTTTTTATACAAATAACGCTATAAAGCGGTGAGTGCGTTAAAGAGGGCAACATTTATAAGCGTAGTTTAACCGAAAAAAAGTTCGCCTACAATTTTCTCTCGCTTACTGCTCCCTCAATAGCCCATTAAACGGGTTAGATTCCTCGGTCACATTGACAGGGACAAACGGATACCGTGATGTGCCAGCAGAAACAGAAATAAACCAATCCAGAGGATATCGACGAAGTGCCAGTACAGGGTAATTAGCTTAAGCTTTAAGCGATTTGGTGGGTTCACGCTGTACACAAAGGAGTCGACATACGGTCGGCGACGCAGGGCTTCGGCGAGCACAATACCCAGAAAAATAACGCCAATCAGTATGTGGAGCAGGTGAATACCCGATATGATGTAAACGAAAGCACTCGATGGGTTATCTTTCATTGCTACACCGGCCAGAATCATCTGGCGCCACCCCCAGCTTTGAAGTACCATGAAAAGAACACCCAGGCCAAGCGTGGTCGCTAGATTGGTTCGGTAATTGTCAAAGCGTTCGTGTTGGAATGCAAGCGTTGCATTTTTGAGTGTCAGGCTACTCAGCATGATAACAACCGTGCTGATCAAGAACACTAAAGGTAGTTTCTCGTCTGTCCAGCCCGATCCGGTACGCCGAATAACATACGTAACTAGTAGCATGGTAAAGAGCATCAGACTGCTAGCAATGCCCAGCCACACCATGAAGTGGAACGGCTCCCGCCGTTTGGTCATGAAGTTGCTCATAAATGCTCTTTTAATCCCGGTTTTACAGTCTACCTTTCCAAACGCGGTAGTTAACGAATTGGTTTGGGACAATGACAGGGGCGTTAAAAATTCCGTACACCGTTGAGCCAGAACCACTCATACTGGCATAAATGGCTCCCGCATCATAAAGTTGCTGCTTGATTTTTGAAAGAACGGGTTTTGTAGGGAAGAGGCTGTCTTCAAAATCATTGTGTACGTTTTGCCGCCACATATCAATGGGCATTTGTAGCTGGTCGAACAACGATACATCTGGCCTATGAGGGCCAACGCCAGCATAGGCTTCGGCGGTGGAGATGGCCAGATTCGGGTAAACGAGTAGTATATAGTAGCCTATTAAATCGATCTGAATGGGGGAAAACACATCGCCTTTCTCCAGGCAGTACAAAGGGCGGTTCTGAACGAAAAAAGCGCAGTCGCTACCCAACTGTCTGGCGTAGTCCTCCAGTGATTCGCTATCCAGTCCTAATCCGAATTGTTCGTTTACCAATTTTAACATGAATGCGGCATCAGCCGACCCTCCACCCAGTCCAGCCCCAATAGGGACAACTTTATGTAAGTGAATTTGTACCGGTGGCAGTTCAAAATCGGCTTTTAATAGTTCGTACGCCCGGACGCATAGGTTACCCTGACTGTTTCCTGGAATAGATAGACCACTGCTACTAAAGCGAAACTCATGAGACGGAATTACCTCCAGTATATCGCCCCAGGCAACCGGATAAAAGCAAGATTGTAAATTGTGAAAGCCATCGGGCCGCTTTTCGATGATGCGCAGACCAATGTTTATTTTGCAGGAAGGGAAAGCGAGCACAACGGATGAATGAGAAAGTAAGCCTGATTGAAAGTAAGAAAAAATGAGTACAAATTACGCATCATGCTTACCGCTTACTTGATCGACACGACTTTGAATTCCGTCCGACGGTTACGCTGGTGTTCCCCTTCCGTGCAGATAACGCCATCGGTGCAGTTGTTGACCAGTTGTGACTCACCCATGCCAAGAGTCGCCATGCGCCGACGGCTGATTCCTTTCGATACCAGATAATCGGCAACCGATTTGGCCCGTTGCGCCGATAAAATCCGGTTGTGTTCTGCATCACCCCGGCTGTCGGTATGCGACCGTATTTCGATCACCAGTGCCGGGTACTTACGCATGGTAGCCACTACTTTGTCCAGTTCCCGGGAGGCATCAGACCGCAGACTCGACTGGTCGAGGTCATAATAGATATTGTCAATGGTAACTACATCCCCCACGCTGAGCATCCGTAAGTCTGCCGACAGTTCTTTCGGGGGTGTTTTTTTAGCCAGCCGCTTGATTTTATTGGTATTCGTACCAAACGCGTCTTTTGAGGCTACCAGCGTATAATCGCAGCCCTCTATTATATCGAATATGTACCGGCCATCTGCTTTCGTGACATATTCCTGGTGCGTTTTATCGCATTCATTCCGGAGTCGAACGATTACACCAGAAATGGGACGTTGATCGGGCCCGCTCACCACTACCCCCCCCACACGGGAGTGCACCAGAGCCGTTAGCACGCTCGTTTCGGCAATCGTATCAACAACGACGGTAGGCTTTATCAATCCAATTTCAAGCCGACTAGGCTGGTTGTCTGTAACGGAACGCGTGGTAAAACCAACGGTACTATTGATATACCCATCCCGGCTGGCCTGAAAGGTAAAAGAATTATCCCCTTCGAGACAAATGTTTACAAATCCGTTCTGATCACTGGTCAGCGTTTTATCCGGGCTACCATCGCCCCGCGCTTTGACCACTACACTAACACTATCCAAAGGCTGTTCGGTGTTTGTATCGTAGATGCGAATGGCCAGGTTGCGGCATCCGTAAAGCGAACTCTCCCGCACAAACCGGTATATATCATCACTGCCATCACGTCGGTTACTACTGAAGTAACCTCTCCGCTGACTGGCATCGGTAATCAGGCCAAAATCATCCTGTGGCGAGTTGAGCGGCGCATCGAGGTGTTCAACGGATTGCACTGTTACTCCGTCCGCCATC
The DNA here is from genome assembly GCA_038236215.1 of Cytophagales bacterium. GTDB lineage: Bacteria > Bacteroidota > Bacteroidia > Cytophagales > Spirosomataceae > Spirosoma. The sequence continues at coordinate 37,138 of JBBSTD010000024.1, forward strand.
CGGGAAAAAAATATATCCAAACCACCCAGACCTTTATGCCCATCTCCCGAAAAGTACAGATTCCCAGCATCATCTACGAACGGAAACAGTTCATTTCCCTTCGTGTTGATCGTGCTACCCAGATTAACCGGACGACTCCACTGGCCATTCTGAAAACGGCTCACGTACAGGTCCGTGCCGCCATACCCACCCGGCATATCCGATGAAAAGTACAGCAGATCGTCTGTGTGGTTTAATGCAGGGTGCCCAACCGAGTACTCATTACTGTTGAAGGGTAATTCAACAATATTCGACCACTCCCCGTTTTCCTGAATGGCCGTGTAGAGTTTGAGTTTATTTACTCCTTCCGTACTCTGACTGGCTTTTCCATTGTTGTAGTTATTGCGGGTAAAAATAACCTGTGTACCATCGTGCGAAAACGTAGCCGGGCCTTCGTGGTATTTTGTATTAAGCGTTTTATTAAATCGCTGTGATACATTGATGGGGATGGTACTATAGCCAAGCCCCTGAGAAATATTGACACCTTCCGTAAAATTTGGTGCCGTTGGTGAGTCATTAGCGGTTGATCGGCTGTAATTGTCACGCCCCAGGGTGGGAGTCGTTTTGCTTTGTTCGTTTGCTGGTTTACTGATACTGCCATCTGCATTGATAATATTGGCTACCTTCAGGTTGTTCCGATTCGGTATGTAAAAAAGGTCCAGATAACCTGAACCACCACCACCACCTGACGTTTCGATGGATGCCCCCCCCTTCTTTCCAGCTACATATACAAGTCCATCCTGATAGTACGCCGGACTAAACTCTTCAGCCGATGTGTTTAGGGCCAGGTATTCCAGTCGGTATCTCGTGGCTTCTTTCTGGCTACCTGGCTTAGCCATGCTAATGGGCGGGGTCAACGGCTCACGGGCGGGCTGTTTGGCTTTCAGTTGCAGATACTGTTGATACTGTTTTTCTGCTTCATCAAATTTGCCATTACCCGCCAGTATTTTCGCAAATTGTAATGCCTGCTGCAGATTTTCGTCAGGGTTGGTAGCGATAGCTTGCCGATAATAACGCTCAGCTTTTACGCCGTCGCCAACCTGCTGATAGGCATAGGCAATCCGGCTTTGAGCCGTTGCTTTTTGAGCAGGTGTCAATGAAGTTCCCTCTTCGCCGAGGATTTGAGAATACGCTTCTATTGCCCGGCCGTAGGCTTTATAATTCAGTAAACGGTCGGCCTGTTGCAACAGAGAATCCGTTTGCGCCCAGCCAGTAAACCCGCTCAGCCAGAGCAGTACCCATAAAATTGACGTTGTCCAATTTTTCCCCATTAGTGTGTCTTTCTTGCCCGACACGGCCAACTGTTTCCCCCTTATTCGGCAAACGAATTTGACCAGTAATCATTGCTAAATTTTCATCGCGCCAGCGTCAGGAACCGAACAAATTCCCGCCTGTCGCTCAGCTTTACCTGATAATAGTATGTGCCATCGGGCAGGGTTTGACCAGTACCAGATGCTCTGATGCCCTGATTTGATGCTCCGTCCCAATTATTCTTGTAGTCTTCGTTCTGATAAACCAGATTACCCCAACGGTTGTAAACTCCCAGTTGTATTCTCACACCATCCGGCACATACTGAATAACAAAAAGGTCGTTTATACCATCGCCATTTGGCGAAAACCCCTCCGGAATAAAAACAGTCTCCTTTTCATCCGGTCGCACTGACGGTAAGCTTATGCTGGTGGGTTCCTCATTATCACCAGGATTCCCGTTCTTGTCCGGATCAGCACTTGTTCCACTGGTCGAATGATCCTGGCATATCCTTCCGGTTACATCTACCGCCCGAACGTTAGCTCTATTACTGAATGTCAGCGTACTGGCCTGACTCACATCCAACCGAACCGTAATCCAGGCCTGGGCCTGACTTCCTACTGGCAGGTTACCTCCGTCAATCAGGGTTGTATCGGTTCTGCGTCCGGTGTAAGTCTCGTCAATCTTTAGACTGTTATCTGACCGAATGGTTACTGTTTTAATTAGTGCTCCAGCACCCGAAAAGGCTGTAGTTAAATTATCACCTATTTTTATGTTGGTTAGTTGATGCGTACCCATGTTGACTACCGTTAGCTGGTAGGTAAGGTCAACAAAATGATTAGTACCTTCAACTACCCAGGTAGGCTCTGCAATATTCATGCTCAATCCAACAATTTCCGGAGATGGTGCCACAATAATCTGTTGTGCCGAAGTACCAGCACAGGAGCCGCTTCCATCGGGGTCAGGGATGGATAACGTGAAAGTGATTGCCCCCCGCTTTTGGTCCGCTTCTGACAGTAGGTAATGAGCCTGTAGCCCACTATTCGTAAATACCCCTCCCCCATCGCTTTGCCAGGCAGGTTGACCAGCGAACCCACTCAACTGTGCTGTCAACTTCGCGTCTCCTTTTAACCAGTCGACCGAATCGAGCGTAATAGCAACTGTGGCCGGATTACTCAGGCAGGCTGGGATAGCATTCGGACAAGGTGTAATGGTTACGCTTACAGGAGTAGGCGTGGTATAACATCCAGCCTGATTCCGGCCAAAAATATAATACGTACCAGCCAGTACAGCCCCCGGTGACTTAACAATGGTACTGTTTAACGAAGGCTCTGTCCGGAATGCGTAGTAGCGGGAACTACTTCCTTCAGGAATCGCCCTGGATAAATCGGCTGTTTGAAAGGGGCAGCCATTGGTTACTGTGGTTAATAGACCGGGTTGTGGTTCCGCTTTCCGGACTAAAACGGTTATCTGTTCGGAAGAATCACTCTGGCAGGAACCTATTAGGCAGACAGCCTGGTAAGTTGTTGTTTGGTCAGGCATTACAGTACGAACTGCTCCTTTGCCACCGTCCGTCCATAAAACGCTGCCAATGCACCCCAACGCGGTAAGTTGCACTGACTGCCCCGCACATAGTTCACGTTTGTCAGCCGCAATTACAGGCGTTACAGGCACAGCAACCTGTAACGATACAGCTATTGATGGATTACTGCTGCAACTGTTCTGTTCACAAATGGCCTGAAACGTGGTGGTTTGTGGGAGTTTACCCTGCCAGATAGGTCCACTGACTTTATCGCCCCCATTACTAGTTAGCCAGTGAACAGTTCCGGCGCAGTTCGACGCGGTTAGGATAACGTTTTCATCCGGGCAAACAAGCCTTGAAGAAGGGGTTAGCAGGGGGGCGGCTGGTGTATTGACAGTTACCTTCCATACTTCGGCAAAGCAACTGATGCACCCTTGTTTGGCGCGGCAAATAGCCGTATACTTTGTTGTCTGCTGCGGGCTTATTGTTAGTACATTTCCGGTATCTCCGTTAGACCAGACTATCGTACCAGCACAACCCGATGCCATTAAGGTTACCAGTTCATTGCGGCAAATAGCATGGGCCGATCCCGCAATTATGGGTGGTTCGGGATGTTGGCACGTATCAGAGACGGGGTAAAAACCGGCAACCACGTTTGTGACTGTCATGAGCCACACAAATACCCAACCAAACAGACCAATAAATTTGTCTTGTAGTTGCTTCCTCATCCATACAGGTTGCTTAAGGCGCAGTAGGTCGAATTCCATGCCAAGTCCCCTGTTTATTAAATAACATCTACTTATTGGTTCATTTAGTAGCTTATCTACTTGTATTTAGTAAAAAATTAACGAAATGGGTCCTTCCTCGTGAAAGCATTGCCATTCGTCACAAACCATGCCAACAATGGTACGTGACTGTTAGCAGACGATCGTTAATCCCGCCTTTTCTACGTACAGTTTTAGCCAAAGCGAGCAAACATCATTCTGTATATCTATATTACTGAATAGTAAAGAGTTGTTCTATTGAGTTGGGTAATTCTAACGGGTTATGTGTAACGAAGAGGATTGTTTTATGCGTAAAACTGTCCAGCAAGTTACGGGCCAACTGGACATGCGCAGCGTCAATAGCCTGGAAGGGTTCATCTAGCAGTAAGACGGGGGGATTTTTTAGTATAGCCCGGATAAACAGAACCAATCGCTGTTCACCCGCTGATAACGTGCCAAATGATCGTTCTGCCAGTTGAACCAACCCAAAGTAATTGAGCAAATTCCGTAAGTCACTTTCGGTTTCAGCCGTCGTGCGGTTCGGGGGAGTGATTGTGTCCGTCAGGCCAGTAAGTGCTACCTGCCGAACCGACAAAGATTGGGGGAAATACAGGTGTAATTCGGGCGAAAGAAATCCTATTCTCCGTTTAACATCCCAAATGCTTTCACCCGATTTACCACGCCGATGATCAAATACGCTAACATCATTGGCGTAAGCCTGAGGATGGTCACCGTACAGTAAACTCAGCAATACCGATTTCCCAGCCCCATTAGGTCCTACTAATGCCCATCGCTCACCTGCCCGAACCACCCAGTTCAATGCGTTGAGAATGACCGTTTCCCCATATTGTACGGTTACATTCCGCAGGTGAAACGCTTCCAGAAAGTCGACTTTTTGCGGAGGTGTTTGCAATAGGGGCAACACGGTTTTGGCTGCAACGAAAGTCTCTACCTGATACTGTTCTTTAGCTCCCGCCCATTTGATACGGCCTTTTTTTAATACGGCAATATGAGTGACAAAAGCGGGAACATCATCAAGTTCATTAACCAATACAAGTGTCAGTCCGTGGTTGGTAAGTTCGCCTAGCCAGGCCGTCAGCTCCGCTCTGAAAGTAGCGTCCAAGCCAACGAAGGGATTGTCAAGTAACAGAACAGATGGGTGGCGTAAAAGTGCTTTCCCAATACGAGCCTTGCGGGTCTGCCCATTTGATAATTTGAGGAATGAACGATTCAGCAATGGCGTCAGTCCCAATCGCTCAATCAGCGACTCTGTTTCTGGGGTATCCGTCAATTGTAGAAAATCGCGCAGGGTTGGAATCGATTTGTACCCGGCATCGGTCCCCTCGGGGTTATCGGACATAGTAGCCTGGTACCGTTGCTGGTAGAAGTATCCGCTATAGGAAAACTGACTCGATTCTTCTTTAAAAGAAACAAATTCGGTGGCCGCCCGTCGATTTAGGGCATTAGGCCCGGCGGGAAAATGGCCAGCCAGAGCTTGCAGGAATGTAGTCTTTCCGCTACCAGTGGCTCCTGCTACCATCCAGCATTCGCCCTTCTTCAATTGAAACGTACTATCTTCCAGTACCATACGACCGCTTCTACGGACAGTCAGCGTACTCATTGCAACCAGTGGTGTCTGTTCTGACATAAAAAGCGGGGCGATAACTCACAAAGTTATCGCCCCACTCTACTAATCTTGTACGACTCGCTTAATTTTTTGGAGGGTTTGATGCATCTTTTTTCATCATCCCCGAACCCGATTTCCGGCTTTTTACCCTACGGCTTCCATTTCCGGTGGTACCCTTATTTACCCGATCTGTGGTATTCATAGGATTCACCGTTTCGGACGGGGTAGTAGATCCATTGGTCATTGACCCTGTCCCTGTGCCATACGTCGAATTGGTCTTTGTACCAGTTGTGCCTGTGTTTCTCATCGGATCATTAACACCTGCATTGTTCATTGTACCAGCCCCTGTGCCAGTGGCCGTGTTTCCAGTACCATTGACCACCGGGGGCTGGTTCTGGTACGTATTCGTATTTGTCGGTACGGTTGCTTTATTAACCCCTGTTGTGGGCTGGGTAACCCCCGTGTTCATACCCGTACCCGCTCCCGTCTGTCCATTCGAGTACGTCCCTGTTGTACCCGTCGATCCTGTATTCGTGGTTGTATTCGTTGTTTGTGCATTCGCACTCAGGGCTAAGCCAGCTACCAGCATACAGCCCATGATCATTACTTTTTTCATTGTTGAGTTTGTGTTTTGATTGTTTAATCTACCTAATAACTCAACTAAGTAAAGAATGTTTATTTTTTCATTAAAAAACGGACTGGCAGCGCTAGGCTACCAGTCCGTTCTATACTGATTATAATTGACTACAGATTACCTTTCTTCATTTCTTTGACCGCAAAATCAGCCGCTCTGGCTGTTAAGGCCATATACGTAAGCGACGGATTCACACAGGAAGACGAAGTCATACAGGCTCCATCCGTATTGAAAACATTCTTAACGCTATGAAGCTGGTTGTGCGCATTCAGTACCGATGTTTTTGGATCTTTTCCCATGCGGGCAGTTCCCATTTCGTGAATACCGATACCCGGGTGCTTCGATTCATCGTTATAAGCCGTCACGTTTTTTAACCCGGATGCTTCGAGCATCTCAGCGGCATCATTCATCATGTCGATCCGCATTTTGCGCTCGTTTTCACCATAAGCGGCATCAAACACAATCAATGGCAAACCCCACTTATCCTTCTGGTCGGACGAGAGGGTCATCCGGTTATCAGGGTTGGCAATCATTTCGCCAAATCCGCCCAAGCTCATCGTCCAGGGTCCGGGAGTAGTGAGGCTTTCTTTAAAGTCAGCACCAAATCCTTCCTGTCCGTTACCCCGGTTCCAGCCACCGCGAGCAGCACCGCCCTGATAGCCAAAACCACGCACGTAATCGCGCTTGTCACCCGCCCAGTTACGGTAGCGAGGCACGTACACGCCATTAGCCCGGCGACCGTAATAATACTGATCTTCCATCCCCTCGAAGGTTCCGGCAGCGCCAACGGCCAGATGGTGATCCATGATATTACGACCCAGCTGATCTGATTCGTTACCCATTCCATTTGGGAACCGGTGTGACTTGGAGTTCATCAGGATAGATGTACTGGGGAAGGCCGATGCATTCAGGAAAATAATCCGGGCAAAATATTCCCGAACCTCTTTGGTATTCTGGTCAATGACCCGAACACCGGTAGCCTTGCCTTTTTTCTCATCAAACAGCACCTCAGACACGATAGAGTCCGGGCGGAGCGTTAAACGACCCGTTTTGACAGCCGCTGGCAACGTGGCTGCCTGGGTGCTGAAATAACCACCGTAGGGACAGCCCCGCATACACTGATTTCTAAACTGGCAGGCAGCCCGACCCAGATCGTAATGCAATTGCTTGGGTTGAGTCAGGTGAGCCGTACGACCCATCGTGACAGTACGGGCAGGGAACGCTTTTTCAATGCGTTTTTTTGCTTCCTTCTCCAGGCAGTTCATCTGCATAGGTGGCAGGTAATTTCCATCGGGCAACACATCCAGGCCATCCTTACTGCCCGAAATACCGGCAAAAGTTTCAACATATGTATACCAGGGAGCAAGGTCTTCGTAGCGAACGGGCCAGTCGACACCAATGCCTTCTTTGGCATTCGCCATAAAATCTTCTTTGTTCCAGCGGTAGCTTTGCCGTCCCCACATCAGCGAACGTCCCCCTACGTGGTACCCCCGAATCCAGTCAACTTTACCGCCTTCCTTTTCGAGGTACGGGTTTTCTTTATCGTTCTCAAAGAAGTGCCGCCACTCTTCGTTGGCGGTATATCCAGTACGCATGTTGGCCCAGTACTCTTCGGCCGCCATTGTAGTAATTCGGCCCCGGTGGGGAAACTCCCAGGGATTATTGGTAGCCGTCGGGTATCCTTCAATGTGTTTCACATCACGCCCCCGTTCCAGCATTAGCACTTTCAACCCTTTTTGGGTAAGTTCCTTGGCAGCCCAGCCACCCGAGATACCCGACCCAACGACGATGGCATCGTAGGTCATATCTTTCTTTGCGTCTATAGTAAGGTTCATATCTTTCTAAGGAGTGAGGAGTGAGAATGCAGCCGCTTTCTTATCGGTGGAGGATTCTAACTCCTCACTGCCCACTCCTGATACTTGGTTTAAATGGCCCACGCTTTTTGTCCGGGTTTTAGCGGAACACACCCATCATAACGACCCGGAACGGCAACGTATTCAAGCGCCTGCGTGGCCCCAATTTCGGACGTGAAATAGCCCGTCAGCGTCAAATCTTTCAGCATTGAGAAGAAAGGCGTATACCGTTTTTTAGCATCGGGCATCTGTAGGTCAGCCTGGGCATTTTCTACTTTAGCCACCGCTTTAGCCGTTGTCATCTGTGACCGCAACTGTTTATCGTCGGCTTCGAGCTTCTTCATAATGTCAATGCGCTGTGCAGGTTCGAGTTGCACAAATGCTTTCCCGTATGCCTCCTGACTAAGTTTATTAGTCTGAATAAGTCCATCCAGAAAACGTTGCTGATCATCTTCTTTGTAGCAATCTTTCAGGATAATATCAATCACTTCGTTCACCTTAGCCGCTTTAGCACCAGGCGTGTTCGTTGTGGGAATGATCGTATCGGCCAGTTCGGCAACCGTAACATCCTGATCGGCCGTAAAGAAAAGTGGTTTGCCTGTCAGGGCTCGCTGGGCAGCGGAGTTTTCAAGTCTATCGGCTAGCGCGGACGACATCACACTTGGTAATGTCATGCCTGCTCCGGCTATTGTGGCCACCCGCATTAGGGCGTCTCTTCTATTCATATGCGTAGAGCGGATTATGCTTTTATGTAGAACGATATAAAGAATTACAAATATATAAAATCAATGAATGGATTGTGTAATTAGAGGATACTGTTTTAACGCTAACCGTACACGGGTACAATAAAGGGTATGAGAAGCCGAAGAAAGGTGATGCAGGCAGAAACAGCCGCTCATGCTACTAGTTTTTGGCTAGTGCTACCGACACTATTAAGTGCAATTGACAGGAGGTGGTATGGTATTCCTCCGATTGGAACCTAGAAAGGCACGTAAAACTATGATCCTGTCGCATTGAGGTAGGTATTCAATCTCAATCGCATAGGCAGGAAGCTAACTATATAGGTAGTTCATCCTGGTAGTACCAGGAAAACAACATGCCTACCTATGGCCACCTTAACAAATGGATAACCTGCAGCTGATCTCCATTCTGCCAGTAGTAGAACGAAAATCAGCTGCAGGTTACAAACGATGCTAGACATCACTTAAAGGTGGCGCAGATTCCTGTACTCTATTCCTTGTGCCAAACAGTAGAAATAACCAAATTTTAATCCTTTTTTAATGCAAGACAATGATTATCCACAACTCAATGCACTGACAACTGGTGCCGACTGGACAAGGTTGGATGCACCACCAGCAACTGCATAATTTCCTGGCAGTGGCGGAATACAAACCAATGCAGATACATGCCTGGTTTACCTATTTCACGGAAGTTGTCAACCAAATCCTTCTCTACTGCGGGGTTGGCCGTCTTAAGTAAGAACTTCAGGCATGAGTAAATAGAATCCAGTTCAGACTTGCTGAACTCTTTCCCCCACTGCCGGGGACTAACACCGGGCAATACACATTCAGTTGAAGCAAGCGTCTTTACGTACTCTTTTAATAGCTCCGTTTGGCGGAAGACGGGATTAATCATTGCGTTTATAGTCGTTGTAATTATTATAATTTAAGAATTGCCAAAATCTTGCCAACCTGTAAAATTCCCCAATGCATTTTAAAAAAGACAAGTGTCAAGCGTGTTAGGCTTCCAGTATCCTTACCCATCTAATCAACTCATTCTCGCGCTACTAACCCGGCGAAGCTATGACCTAAACGGGTAGTTAATACGTCTGGAATTAAATCTTGACATAAAGGCCAATTTTGATGAAAATCATAAAGTGTCTGTAATGAGTAGCTGGTAGATAAAACGAAAAAGGAACCGCCTACTCGTGCAACTGGGTCAGGTAAACTAACCGGTTGATTCCGCTATGCAACACGAGAATACGGGATCATTGCCAAAAAGTCACTATTTCCATGAAAATTTTTTTTTCTGCTTTTAAGAAAGCATCTAATTGTTTCAATACGTTAACTAAACCGAATAGGGGTTACGAGTTGAAATAGCTTACTTTCAACTCGCACTACAACCATGAAGAATCCAGCCTATAGTAAGTAAACGGGGTTTTTACAGTTCTGATGGGGCTCGAAATAAATAGATATAACTAACTGAATTACAACATTATATACCTCTACAAGAAGGTTGAATGACGAATTGGATGACGTTTTCCCAGTTTAGGTTTGGATACGATTTTCAGGCATACGGTTGTAGCAACTTCTTACTATTATTAATAACCACATGAAGTAGTGTAGCTGCTAATAATAGTAGACTAAAAATATGGTTTACCTTCCACACCCGCCCCGATTATAGGTCCTCTTGGGCTTAGCGAAGATTAACCCAAGAGCTAAGCTTATTCATCCGGGAAAACCATAGTCATTCTCCTCTCTTAAGATTTTAGCTTTATAGCCGAGGGGCCACTCAAAATAGAGTTATAGGGAAGGATTTTTCAGCGGTAGCCCCAAACATCGCTTGCGTAAGGTGCGTTTTGAGCCTATCTATTCAATTGTATAAGGGGCATTTTGTAGAAATAAACCCGTTCGTTATGAAATCTGGCTGATGAACTGCCCGTAAAAACTGCTCTGTATTGCTGTCCATTTCTGGACTCAAAATCGCATTTCAATTATTTGTAGAACAATTTCCTTATTTTATTGTACATGAGTTGAGGATTTTGGCTTGATGCCCTGACAGTCGGGATATTAGTCAACCACTAATGAACCCGTTTCCATCACCCCGATTGTCCAGCAAGTATTCGGCATCGTTGCCACTATAAGAACCCAAATCTTAATGCACTATGCCAACCAATTATTTCGATACGTATTTTCCCGACTATGAGGTTATCGCCGAGTTAGACCAGGGTGACGAACGGATTGTCAAGGCAAAACACCAGCCTTCGGGCGATCTGGTAATCATTAAACAGTGCGACTGCGCGGTTGATGCCAACACGCGTCTGAAGCTTGAGCACGAAGCGAAGGTCACTACTCAAATTGACCATCCTAATATAGTTCGGGTGCGGGAAGTGAAGTTCGACGCAGACATATGTTACAGGATCACAAACTTTGTGGAAGGGGATAATTTACGAAGCCTGCTTGATAAAACCGGTTTTTTAGATGTATCAACCACCATCAGATTGGGCTTACAGTTAACCGGTGCCTTTCGGGCTCTTCATTCCCGGCGTATTATACACGGCTCAATTAATCCTGAAACGATCTTATACCGCAAGTTAGACAGTGGAGAGTTACACGCGCTGCTAACCGACATAGGGGGGACTGATTTATGCACGAATGACTCCCTGGTTGCCCCCTTGTCGCCGACCTATAAATACGTTGCGCCCGAACAGTTCACTAACGGTCAGGAGGTGAGTGAAGCGGCTGATTATTATGCCTTAGGTGTGGTGCTGTATGAATGCCTCACGGGCCAGGTGCCCTTTGCACTGCAGAAGGAAACCGAACCGGAGCAGTTTATCGAGCAGGTTCTAACCGCTCCGATGCCTGTGTTTTCTACGGCGTCCGGAGAACCCTTACCCTCTAGTCTGGTGACACTACTGATGGCCTTGCTGGTTCGTAACCCACAGGATCGGCTTCAAAACGTTGCCCAGCTTGAGCTACAGCTTAAACAAAGCCAGGTAGAACAACTCAACACCGTTTGGTCAACTACAAAACGGCCAACGAACGGGAACGTAGCCAGGGAGGCTACAGCAGAGGTAAATGGGCAAGGGGATAATGAAATCCTGCCAAATAGCCGGGTCAGGCCCGTAGCAAAAGGTATTCGAAGGTGGTGGCTTGAAATTATTGTGGTAGCATCCACAGTGCTGGTTGTTGGGTCCTACTTTCGCACGGTACACCACTCGTCCGATGAACCAGTCATCGACAAAGCTTCAGTTATCCGGGAAGTACCGACGCAAAAAAAAAATAGCGTTAAATCAAAAGGGGGTATACCCTTTGGTAATGGAGATGAAGACGTAAATTCGGTTGTTTCTGAAATGGAGGAGGTGAATGATACCGTAAGCCAAAGGATTATCAAACCAACAGGCGAGCCAACGTCTCCCCCGGATTCAGCCGCGAGGAGCCAGGTTTTAACTGATTCAACAGTTGTTGTACCACCAGATAGCGTGCATTGATTTCTTCTTCGGTCAGTTAGAAACGTAAACCTGATGATAGTTGAAACCGACGAGGTTTGATAAGTCAAGGTTTGATACGAATGTATTAATGAAAAATATGGAGTGGCCCATAAATTAACGTTTCACTTAAAAAATTACGCAAATGGTACGGCTCAAAAATATGTCAATATCAGTAATCTGCTTGTTGGCTATCGCTACGTTTGTATTGCTCTCATCCTGGATAACAAAAACTACTATCGACCCTGAGCGAGGGTATATAAAGGGTCGAACACGTGCTATGGTGAGGGTATACGAAGAGAATGCGGACAATAAAAAAGGAGGGTTACTTTATTCGGATTGGCTTCAGCAGGATGAATATGTGTCCATCAACACGGAAAGAGGCCGAATCATCTATGATTACCGGTATTCGCCCAGTGATAACTGGACTACAGATATCCATGCCGAGTGCCGGGGCGGTCGCGAAAATGCGCTATCTATACCCTAATTCCTTTGTTAGGAAACGTCCAGTTATTCAGGCAAGTTACTGAATTTTGGCTACACGGAAAACGAATCATCCATTGGCAACAATTGCTACTGCGCTTAGGCTGTTACCGAAGACGGGCAGGTAGGTATAGCCGTTGGTTTTTAACGTCTGGTACAGAAACTGGCGTGCTTCCAGTCCTTTGGCTACTGAGTGCTTGATAAATTGGGTCGACTCGCTTATGTACCCATCCAGCCTAGCTTTGGCCAGAATCAGGTTTAGCTCTGCAAACGGCATGCTAACTTCCGGGCCGGGGTGTTTCCTGAATAAAATACGGGCCGGTGTGGTAAGCTAATGGGGTACCTTTTTGGTCTATAATGACCTCGTTCAGGTGGTTTTGCAGGTACCTGATGCAGGCTTGTTTTGCCATAGGTTAGTCCTAAAAAGGGCTATATACGCATAGCATACCGAAATCCAACATCATGCATCGAGGCCACTTTGCGGTGAAGGGCCCCGCAGGGATGCTCTCAAAACATCTCGCATACTGATTGGTTCTTACAGAGCAGCGGCCTGCTGCCAGGAACAGATCCATGAAAACAAAAACTTCCCTTTGGCAACTAGGGTGATTGCATCAAACGTTGAGTTGGCTCAACAGAGTCATTAAGTAGGAATCGTCTCGGGCTGCTTTCTTCCGTTTGCGTTTCAAACTCATCTTGACCGGGTCGCGACTAATTAAGCCCAAAGCTATAGAGAACGACAAAACTATTTGGAAATGTCGATTAGCAAAGTTCAGATTTGCCCCATGAAAAACGTGTCACCATCAGCGAACCCGACCGGCGGGAACGCTTTATGAACTCCTTTCAGGAAAATCATAGCCAAGACTTTAAAGCACTCGCCCTTCACCTGATAGCCAACTCTGATGTTCAGACGGTGGCAGCACAAACGGGCTTGCCAGTTAGCACATTGTATGATTGGCAAGACGACTGGACCGGGTCGCCGGAGTGATAAAAAAAAGAACCCGGACTACAAGACCGAAGGGGGCAGGGCAGGGGACCAAAACCCCGTCTAACCAAAACTCAGCGCGAGGATTTGAAACAGATACTGACCAACGAAGCGGATTTGTGGACAGTAGTCGGACCGCCGATGCGGACAAATCAAAACCTTGGTTCAGGAACGCTTCTTGGTGAGTTACTCCAAACGGCAAGTACAACGCTTACTTCGCCTGATGGGCATGTATTGTTACAAACCCCAGCCCCGCGATCACCGACAACGTAGCGACCACACCGGCCAACTTAGCCAGTGCTTACAAGCCGTTGCCGACGTGTTAGGCATGGGTACCAAAGACTTAAGCCAAATGACTATCGGATTTGCCGACGAATCTACCTTTCAGACCTACGGAAACGCAGCCCGTTTGTGGTCGTTTCATAAAGGCCCTATTCGGCCTGTGAACACAACGCGAACCCGGCAGAACTGCTTTGGTTTTTATGCTATTCGCGCGGGGCCGCCCGTGCGGCCAAAGTCTGTTAGTACCCATTGGTTGAGGGAATGAAGAAAGTTTATTAGCGATGCTCGATAAGATCAAAGCCAGTCACCTCGCTTATCAGGGCATCATCCTGATTTGAGATAATCATCCGGCTCATTTGACCCCGGCTATTGAAGGCAAAGCCCACAAACTGGGTATTTATTTGGTTAATCTGCCGACGTATTCTCCCAATTTGAACCCGATTGAACGGCTATGGAAGGTTATCAAGCGAGGTTTAGGCGAGGTGAATTTGATTGCTAATGGGAGCATACTTAATGAACTCATTGCTGAATCCTTCAAAGAGGCCTCAGCAGGCTTGTCTTTTGCTAAGAAATGGATTGAGGACTTTTGGAAGGTAATTTTCTGGAAATCTACAATTTCGAATTCTGTTTAGTTATGTCGCTCTCTGTAACTTACGCACAGTGGTCAAATTGCGTGGAGCATGGTCTTTCCGAACCTGACACGCATCCTCCTCAAAGGTGACGTTTAAGTGCCAGTGTTGCTCATTCTCGATACTCCAGTGCCGACGAATATAAGCACTCATACGAGCCGCCGAGCAACCCAATAACGAGCTGATATAGAAATGTTTACCATGCTGCTCCTTGCCATTCAACCAACGATTTGACTCTACATAGATAATACTCTGAAGCCCAACCCAGCCTGTGGCGGCATCGACCAAGGCTAGATTTTCACTCACCCATACAGTCCGCTTTTCTGCCCGCCCATGGCCTAAATCCCGGCTTATATAAGCTTGTGAAGTAGGTTTTATCCGCTTAAACCAATCCGCTACCTACTCACAAAGTCCATCTTGATTAGCCTTTAGCCCAATCACATAATCTGCCTGCTTGTCAATAATTAGCTTAGTAATCGTTTTCTGGCACCCAATCGCATCGATACTCACTACACTACCCGTGATATCAAGTGGTTTGAGTAAATCAGGGATGGCCTTTATCTCGTTCGTTTTATCAGCTATCTGGCTCTGAGCCAGACACAACCGCTCTTTTTCTGCCTAAACACTGACGATTTGAACGGTGGCTTGTTTATGTCCAGCCTCCAGCGTTACCCGCAGTTGCTTGCCATCGATAATAAGCTGTTTTTGGGCCAGCAGGCCAACAATTTCTTTACTCCAATTTGTTAACAAGGTCTCCAACTGAGTGGGTTCAAGTCGGCGAAAGACTCGATTCAGCGTATCATGAGAAGGAATCCCACAGGGCAATTCCAAAAACTCCCGTAAGACATCCTGTTTATCACAAGCGTAATCGTATACCTCTTCAAAGCCTTCACAATCAGCTAAATATCCGCACAGAACGATCATCAAAATATAGGTTAGCTGATGGAAACACTTCCCTTCTTTGCGAGGGTCATCAATTTCAAAAAATAATTCAGTTACATCCATCTGTCAAAGATGGCTAACTTACCTTTTCGTGCAATCACCCTAGCGCCCGAGACGCGTTCCAAACCCCAGATTACCCGGCAGGATAGTGAGCCCGCAGGAACTACACCGGTTCAACCGGATGCCAGCACACCCTTACCAAACGAGAGTGGGAAACGCTACACACTACGATCTAAGTATGCTTACTTTCATAATGCGCCCGACCCGTCTACCTGGCGGGCCGCTAACATCAATATCTGAAATAACGCTAAGCTAACAGCGCTGGCCGACCGGGCTGGGTTTGTTTATGTGGTTTATACCAACGAGCAGGGGCAAACATCGAGGGGATGGCTATCCAAAAAGGACCTTAAACCAATTGGTAATTGACGGATAGTAGGCTTGATACCCGTTACCCATCTGGCACGGCCAGGTCAGCGGTTCAATATATATTCCACTGGGAGTGGGCAATGGCTACCATCGGACGCCCTACTATCAGTAGGCAAGTGGTAATACTGCACCTTATTGGCCTCAAATCAACTACGCCCGCGGGTATTGATGCTGTATCAGTGGTAAAAGCGGGGTTCAGCAGATTGCCGGATCGTAGGCCACTAAGTTTGAATTTCTTATCTGAAAGAGGGTTTATAGTAAAAGAGATTATACCCGGAAAGGTCTATTAGAAAAAAGTCTGCGTGCTAGATCGCTGACTCACATTAACCTCGTAAAGGTGGTATCATATGCAGAAACCACCCACCATAAAACAAATTAACTCCCTAACAAACTACCTGTTAGGGAGTTAATCATGAGATTAGTAGTCCCGACGGGAATCGAACCCGTATCAAGCGTTTAGGAAACGCTTATTCTATCCGTTGAACTACGGAACCAAAAAAGGAGCGGTCACTACTGGCCGCTCGCTTAGGAATGTAAAATTGCCAAAAATCTGTTAACCCGCCAAACCGTCCCCATAATCCGCTGACTCAGAAAGGGGAACATGAGTCCAGTTTGGGTAAATCTGGTAATGTCTCTCTTTCACCAAATCATAAAGCAATTCCCGCAGTTCACTCACATTCTCGCCAGTTTCGGCCGATATGAAGGCCACGTAGTCTGCTTTTTGGGCAAGATACGTCTTCTTCAAATAGGCCAATGCAGTTTGCTTTCGCACAGCTACCGGAATAATCACATCCTCCTGTGAGTCGGTGAAATCATCCTTTTCACCTTCACCCAAAACAGGCTGGTCCGTCCATTCATCTTTTGGGACAAATCGATCCATCTTGTTAAATACCAGCACCATCGGCTTATCAGCGGCTTTAATATCGGCCAGTGTCGAGTTAACAACTTCAATCTGCTCCTCAAAATTAGGATGCGATACATCCACCACGTGAACCAGAATATCCGCTTCCCGAACTTCGTCGAGGGTTGATTTGAATGACTCGATCAACATGGTCGGTAGTTTACGAATGAACCCAACGGTATCTGTCAGCAGGAAGGGAATATTACCCAAGGTTACCTTTCGCACCGTTGAATCGACCGTCGCGAAGAGCTTGTTCTCGGCAAAAACGTCGGTTTTAGCCATCGTTCGCATCAGTGTCGATTTCCCTACGTTAGTATACCCCACAAGGGCGACGCGTACCAGCCGATCCCGCTCTTTCCGCCGGGTCTGGCTTTGCTTATCGATTTTGGCGAGTTTTTCTTTCAGAAACGAAATCCGGTCTTTCACAATTCGCCGGTCGGTTTCGAGTTCTTTCTCACCCGGTCCGCGCATACCTACCCCCCCTTTCTGGCTGGTTAAGTGACTCCACATTCGGGTCAGTCGGGGGTACATATACTGGTATTGCGCTAACTCAACCTGCACACGCGATTGGGCCGTTTGCGCCCGCATCGAAAAGATATTTAGGATAAGCAGGCTTCGATCCAGCACTTTGACATCTTTAAAGCTGTCTTCCAGGTTCCGTACCTGCGCGGGTGTCAGGTCATCATCAAAAATGACGGAATCAACGGGGTTATCGAGAATAAACGTCTGGATTTCTTCCAGTTTGCCTTTGCCCACAAACGTGCGCGTATCGGGCCTGTCCATTTTCTGCGTGAACGCCTGAATAGTCGTTACCCCCGACGTTTCGGCCAGAAACGCCAGTTCATCCAGATATTCTTTTGTCTGGTCGGCAGTCTGCTTCTGCGTAATCAGGGCAACCAGTACGGCTGTTTCGGGTGGTTTAGTGTTATCGATCATAAATAGATTCAGGGATAAGGAAGTGTTTAATTATCGTAAAATAGCTAACACCCCATGAGATAAATAACGGGGGTCTAGGGGTAAAAGTTTCGGTACGGGAAGCGTGGCTTCAGCCTGTTTCACTTACACCTTAACTGTTTTCCAGCGGCCCCGACGGAATACAAGGATAGACAGTACTGCCATTAAAATTTCGCTCGTTGCTACCGACCAGAATACGCCGGGTGGTCCCCAGTTGAGAACATGTGCCAACGTGTAGGCAAGCGGTATTTCTACCAGCCAAAAGCACACAATATTGATGAGCGTCGGCGTTCGGGTGTCGCCCGCGCCATTGAGCGATTGGCTAAGCACCATACCATATGCCATGAACAGGTAGCCCAGACAAAATATCCGTAAGCCCCGCACGGCCACATCGACCACGCGGGGATTGTTATCGAACAGGCCAGCAATCTGCGTAGCCCCCAGAAAAAAAACGATGCCAACGACCGCCAGGAAAATCATGTTGCAGAAGGCCGCCCGCCAAGCCGATGTTTCGGCCCGGTCGGGATAACCAGCTCCTAAATTCTGACCTACCAGCGTTGCGGCAGCATTGGCCATGCCCCACGATGGGAGAATGGTAAATACAATAATCCGAATAGCAATAGTGTATCCGGCTACTACATCGCTACCAAATGTAGCGAGCAGTCGGGTCAGGAAAATCCAGCTGGCGGAGCCAACCAAAAACTGACTGGCACCCCCAACGGCCAAACCGAGCAGATTCCGGATAATACCAGCATCGGCTACCATGTCTGTCTGTAATAATTGAATGGCTCCTTTTCGGCGCGATAGGGCAATCAGTTGATAGATCACACCAATCGTCCGACCTGTAGTTGTAGCCACCGCCGACCCCAGCACGCCCATTTCGGGGAACGGTCCCAAGCCGAAAATAAACACCGGACAGAACAGGATATTAACCCCGTTGGCCAGCCACAAAGGCCGCATGGCCATGGAGGCATCTCCCGCACCACGCAGACAGCCACTGAGCGTATACAGTAGTATGATGGCAGGCGAACTAATGAAAATCATCCGGGTAAATCCTACCCCGTTAGCAATCAATTGTTCGTTGCCACCCATTAACCGCAGAATAGTATCGGCGAATAAAAAGCCCGGTACGCCCATGACAATGGAAAGAACAACCGAGACAAGAATAACCTGTCCCACTACTCTGCCAGCTCCCTGCGGATTCTGTTCACCCACGCGACGAGCCACAAGTGCAGTAGCCGCCGTACTCAATCCAATGGCAATGGAATAGACCAGGGTTAGTACAGACTCCGTAAGCCCCACCATAGCGATGGCTTCGGTACTGATTTTTGCCACAAAAAAGACATCCACAACGGCGAACAATGATTCCATAACCATTTCCAGAATCATTGGAACGGACAATAGAAAAATAGCCCGGTTGATACTGCCCGAAGTAAAATTGGATTCTGAACCGCGCAAAGCAGCCAGGAATAACCGAACAAATCTGGTCATTTAACAATACAGATATGCCGTAACCGATGGCTACTAGCTCGTTGTATATGAAAGAAAAAAGGTATTGTGGCAGACAAACCAGCGGTTTGTTGACACTTGAGGGAAAACATAAAACCCTGGGAGGGTTTTTAAGCGAGGAACTTCATGGGCATTTTGGAACCGCCAGCGCGCGTTCATTTAGCGCACAAACTTAGTGGTTAACTCCGTACAAATCCGCCTTTTTTTGAGCAACCGGTTTATAAAAATGGGTGTATTGGCCACTTAATCAGTGTTGCTGGCCTAAAAACATCGCTTTTTATGGCAAACTATCCAGTAGGCAGGTAGTTTAGAAAACATGCATACGTCCACTTTATTTTTAAACGACCTGGCGAATTTTCTGCAAAAGGAACTATCAGTTGACAAATTTCCCGAAACGGAGCAGGGTGGTATTTACTATCCATCAAAACGACCAATAAAGCGGGTTGGGTTAGCCCTGGAGCCGTTTCCCCAATTGTATGACTGGGTAGATGAAACGCAGATTGACGCCCTTTGGCTACATCGCCCCTGGAAAATTGACGTCTCCACTTTACCCCCTGATTTAGGTATTCTGTCCCATCATTTGCCCTTCGACGAAGCACTAACAATAGGGTATAATAACCATTTGGCCAGTCAATTAGGGGCTAAGGGTACTCTGCAGCCCATTGGTTACAAGAAGTCGGCCGACGAGTCTGGCAAAACTTTACCCCCACGACCTATTGGCATGCTCATTGACATCAATCCCCAGGAATTTGACCTTTTACTTGATAGGGTTAAAACAATTTTTGATGGGTATGACCGCGCCGAAGCGGGGTATGGCTCTGGCGGATGGCAACCGGATAGTTACCGCGTGGCAGTGATAGGCGCCATGACTGATGCGCTCGTTCGAGAGGCCGATGAGAAGGGGGCTCACCTTTACCTAACGGGGGCCTACCGAAAAGCGGGTCAGCAGGCGGTTGACGACACGGGTATGGCCGTTATTGCCGCCGGGCATCGCCGAAGTGAAGAATGGGGTATACGGATGCTGGCTGAACTAACCGAGGGACACTTACCGGTTCAGTGCATTGTGCATGAGTCAGTTGTGGCGGTTAAGCTATAAAAGCCGTTTACTCAATAGTTCGGGGGTCGTCAGCAATGCGGGTATTGTCATAAAACGTATCCATTAGGGCCATGTCCACATCAGCAATCGTGAAGTTCAATACGTCGAAATTTTCCTGTATCCGTTCCCGCTTTACTGATTTTGGTATGGTGACTACTCCATGTTGCAACGACCATCGTATCAAAAGCTGATACGTCGATTTTCCGTATTTATAGGCTAAATCAACCAACTTTGGATCCTCAGCTTTTTGCCCCCGTACCAGCGGAGCGTATCCCTCTGGCTGAATCTTTTTGTGACGACAATAATCCAGCACCTCAGGAAGATAGCAATAAGGACTAAATTCAATCTGATTGACGGCAGGTGCGATAATTGCTTCGGTCAATAAATCATCCAGATGGCCCGGATAGTGGTTTGATACACCAATGGCGCGGGCACGGCCATCCATATAAATCTTTTCGAGTGCTCGCCAGGTTTCGTGCCGGTGTTCTTTAATGGGCCAGTGGATTAAGTATAAATCCACCACATCCAGGCGCAGGCGCTCCAGACTGCGGTTAAATGCCCGCAGGGTTCGGGTGTAGCCCTGATCATCGTTCCAGACTTTAGTTGTAATAAAAATATCACTGCGGGAGAGACCACTTTCCCGAATAGCATCGCCCACTTCGCGCTCGTTACCATAAGCAGAAGCGGTATCTATCAATCGGCAACCCGATTCGAGTGCCCATTCTACGGCCTGCTGCACCTCGTTTGTCTGTTTTGGGGCATAAACACCAATGCCAAGCAAGGGCATTTGGACATCATTATTAAGCGTAGTAAAGGGTATTTCCATTCTCCGGATATGTTTCTAGTTGTTAATCCAGAAATGAGGCAGGATGTTTTCAGATGCTTACATTTTAGTTAGTCTCCTTAATTATCTATTGCTTTGTATGTTTACGGATAATTATCCTTACTACATCCTCCCGGCTATGTGGAAACGTTTCCCAATTATAGGTCTCGTTGTTTTCCCCATAGCGGCCGGCTGGACCCAGGCAGTTCCCTCAACTAAACCGATTCATTACTCCCTCGAAATCGGTGGGTTAGCTGCTGCCGCCCCGCAAAACCCTTTCTGGCTACGCGTCAATCAGTACAATACCATTCCATTGCAGGGGTCTTTTGGAACAATACGGGCAGGAATACAGCGTGATTATCAGCCGCGGTCCGATTCGACGCCGAAACGAAAATCGCGGTTCGATTGGGGCTTTGGGTTATATACGGTTGCCAACGTTGGCCCAACGCCTACTCCCAACAATCCGGCGGTGCTAGTGCCGGATGCCTACGTAAAAGTTCGTTTTGGTATTCTGGAACTCTACGGTGGCAACCGGCGCGAAGTAGCCGGGCTGGGCGACACCCTGCTGACATCTGGTTTTGTTGCCTGGTCGGGCAATGCCATGCCGTTTCCTAAAATAGTGCTACAGACACCCAATTACGTACCAATTGGGTTTACCAAAAAGCTGCTGTCTTTCCGCGTAGGGTACGCGCATGGCTGGTTTGCTAACTCCTACATACAGGGGAGCTATCTTCACCAGAAGTACCTGTATGGCCGAATTGGAAAGCCCAACTGGCGATTCCGTTTTTACGCTGGCCTAAACCATCAGGTACAGTGGGGTGGTAGAGCCGATTATCTGATTGGTCGAACAGATTTGGCCGTAGACGGTAGTTTGCCTACCTCTTTTCAAGATTATTTATCCCTACTGACCGGCCGCTATCCAGATGCGCTGGAAAACGACCGGTTTACAACGTTTGATGGTACCAACCGCGTTGGTAATCACGTTGGCAACTATGATATAGCGATGGAATGGCTGGGAAAACGGCATAACTGGCTGCTCTATCACCAGCATATGTATGAGGACGCTTCGGGGCTCGCCCTGCAAAACATACCGGATGGATTGACGGGGCTACGTTTTCAGAACCATTCTCCCCTTAAATCCCGCTTTCGGTTTGAACGGATTGTACTCGAATGGCTGAGTACCACTAATCAAAGTGGCCCAACCTTCGACCAAACGGCCCGCTACCAGGGGAATGATAATTATTTCGATAACAGCCAGTATATACAGGGGTGGTCGTATCGGGGGCGCACGATTGGTACGCCGTTCATTATGCCCCGCTCTGAACTGGCCCCGGCGGTAGGGAATGATTTTGGGGCAAACGGTTTCTTTCCCAACAACCGGGTTGTTGCCTGGTATCTGGGTACCATCAGTACCTTCCGACGCGGTCCTACAGTAACCACCCGTATATCATACAGCCGGAACTTTGGTTCGTATAAACAGCCTTACTCCGAGGTAATTCATCAGTTCTCTACCCTTTTAACCGCGCAGTGGCCCCTTAACAAATGGGCGGGAACCTGGTTAACAACTACGGTAGCTCTTGACCGGGGCGAATTAATGCCTAATGCCGTTGGTGGCTATATCAGCGTGAAGAAAAAATGGTAGATAATAGCCTTTAATTATTCACCGTAAATTATTATTTTTAATGTTTTAAATCCAGTAAACATGGCCAACCGTATAATGAGCGTAACTATGTTTTAATCTATCCTAAAACGTTTTATATGCTCGTTTTTTACAGAAAAAGTCTTCGTGGTGTTCTCAGCCTATTGGCAGTCAGCTTACTGCTGATGATGAATGCCTGTGACGACCGGCTGGCCCCAAACCCTGATTTACTACTCGAATCTCCGATTTATGCGCTGAATGATGCCAATCAGTTGATGCGGGTAACCTTGGGCAGCATGCAAGAGCCGATAACACCGATGCGTATAGTCGGCACCAACGTAGAGGTTGGGGAGCGGATCATGTCCATTGATTTCCGGCCTGCTACGGGACAGCTTTACGGAGTGAGCAACAAGAATCGCCTGTTTACAATTAATCCCAACACAGCTGAAGCGCATTCTTTAACCATCAATCCTTTTTCGCCCGGCTCTACCGGTAGTATTGTAGGCATTGATTTCAACCCGGCCTTCGACCGCCTTCGGCTGATTAGTACTGATGGGGAGGATTTATGGCTGAATCCGGAAACGGGCCTGATAACCGCCAAAAATAATATCAGTAGCAACCTGATGGGCATTATGATTTCCGAATTGGCTTATACGAACAACCGGGCGGGCGTACTGACAACAGTATCATACAGTATTGACCCGGCCACGGACCGGCTTTACACACAAACGCAACAAGGCAAAAGCAAACTTATCGACGTTGGTGCGCTGGGGCTAGACATTGCCGGTGCGGCTGGGTTTGATATTACATTCGATGGCACTGGGCTGGTAGCCGTAACGTTTAATGGTGCTTCTGAGCTTCAGCAAGTTAACCTCGCAACGGGCCGACTGCGTAAGTTAGGTAACCTGCCTGGCACCATCATTGGGCTGGCGGTTCCTACAGAGTCAGTTGCCTACGCTGTTGATAGCGATAATAATCTGCTTGTTTTTAATCCATTGAACCCATTGCCTGTAGCGAAGACTATTACGGGTTTGCAGGCAGGTGAACAGATTAATAGTCTCGATTTCCGTCCCTCAACGGGGCAGTTATACGCCTTGGGTAGCTCAAACAGACTATACACACTGAATATGGCCAGTGGGGTAGCTTCTGCCGTCAGCAAAGTCCCTTTTGATAATCAGTTGTTAGAGCCTGTGGTCGATTTCCGGTTCACGCCGACACCGGACCGTCTCTGGCTTAAAATGGCTACCGGACAAGCATTTCTGTTAAATCCTGATGACGGTATGGTTGACAAGGTAGAAAAAACGCCGGGTCAACCCCTGCCAAACCCAAGGCGACCCGCTTATATTCTACTCCGAACTAATGACTCGACCCGAATCCGTGCAATCAATCCAGTAAACGGATCGTTATCGTCATCAATTCTACTTCCGGGAAATCCTGTTATTCGTGGTTTTACAATTGGTTTGGGTTCGTGAGTTAAGGGATCAACTACGTTTTTCGCTATTCAAAAAAGCCTGCTTCGTTGCGCAACGAAGCAGGCTTTTTGGCTAAAATATAGAAGGCTATCGACCCGCGCAGGTACTTACACGGTTTCCAGTTCCTGCCGACGTGAACGCGAGCGATCTGTTGGAGTTATTCGTAGCAGGATTCGTTTTTTTATCCGCATCCAGCGCTCATATAGCTTGGACTCTTTCAGAAAATTCCACTTCTCTTGCTTCGTTTGCTGCTTTTGTTCCTGAGGATCATAAAGCATGCCGGTACACAGGCAGTGCTTGCGCTCCGTACGAGTAAGAATGTCGAAGTTTGCGCAGGTCTGGCAGCCCTTCCAGAAGGACTCATCGCCCGGCAACTCACTGAGTGTGACCGGCTGGTAGCCTAAATCCGAATTGATTTTCATAACGGCCAGACTCGTAGTGATACCAATAATCCGGGCTGTGGGAAACATCTTCCGGGACAACTCGAACGCTTTCGCTTTGATATGCGTCGCAATACCACTCTTGCGGTAATCTGGATGCACGATTAAGCCGGAGTTTGCTACAAATTTGCCGTGGTCCCACGTCTCAACGTAGCAAAAGCCAACCCATTCGCCGGTTATGGCCGTTGCAATAATGGCTTTGCCTTCCACCATCTTTTCCATTACGTAAATGGGCGAACGCTTGGCAATGCCGGTTCCTCTGGCTTTGGCGCTCTCTTCCATTTCGTGGCAGATGGTTTCAGCCAGCCGAAGGTGGTTTTCATTGGCGACCTGAATGATGTACTGGTCGTTAATTATTTCTGGGGTGATCATTGTCGTTTATTCGGGCGGTTGTGAAGCCGCAAAAAAGGAGACAGCGTAATCCGAGCTGATTTGTTGTGAGAAGATAAAACGAGAAAGAAGGCGTAAATAGTTTACCACATAGGCAAACAAATAGATGCAGTCCTTTCGGACCTAAACCGAAATGGCGTAGTATGGAAGAAAGTCGGTAAGTAAACGAGCTTTGCCATTGGTTTTGCGCTAAACGCGAACAATTTTAAAGAGTTTATCCGGTTCGTGCAACAGAGTAACGGTTTTTTTCAGGGATATGTTCGTAATCGCGCAAAACATATTTCTTAATCAGTATGTACTACTCTACATGATAAAACTTGAAATCAAGAAAAAGGCTGGAAATTTGTAGCGACCAAGCAACAAAAAAACCAGCCCCGTAATGATTGAGCATTACTCGTCAAAGGTAGAAAATATCTTCCAATCCGCCACTCAGCAAGTTG
>JBBSTD010000025.1:0-61317 GCA_038236215.1 Cytophagales bacterium
AGACCTTAAACCTGAGCAATAATCAGATCACGGATTATAGCTTTCTGGCCGGTCTGACCACCTTACAGACCTTAAACCTGAGCAATAATCAGATCACGGATATTCGTTTTCTGGCCGGTCTGACCACCTTACAGTCTTTAGACCTGAGCTATAATCAGATCACGGATACTCGTTTTCTGGCCGGTCTGACCACCTTACAGACCTTGTACCTGAGCAATAATCAGATCACGGATATTAGCCTATTATTGACTCTTTTACAGCGTGAAAAGCCGATATCTGTAAGCTTGGACCAGTATGATGGTCTTTATACATTAAATCTGTATAACAATCCAGTAAATATACCGCCCCTTGAAATTGTAAAGCAGGGGAACGAAGCAATACTGTCTTATTTTGATGAACTGGAAAAACAGGGGAGGGAGTATTTATACGAAGCTAAGATGCTAATCGTGGGGCAGCCCAGGGCGGGTAAAACCTCCCTCCGCTATAAACTGTTCGATCCCCAAAAAGCCCTGCCCGTAGAAGAAGAAACCACGCGGGGAATTGATATTCAGACCCTTAAATTTCCGGTAGTTGATCAAGAAGGGAATCCCCGAACGTTCACATACAACGTCTGGGATTTTGGCGGGCAACAAATCTATCAATCAACCCACCAGTTTTTCCTGACGCACCGGTCGCTGTATGTGCTGGTGCTGGATACCGGAAAGGACAGCATCGGCAACGATGATTCGACCATGAATTACTGGTTGCAGGCCGTGGAGTTACTGGGGGATAATAGCCCTATGTTACTGCTGCTGAACCAGAAAAACGAACGACCGTTCACCCTTGATCTGGGAGCTAAAAAAGCCCGGTTCACCTTCCTTAAAAAAGACTTTGAGATTGACCTGAAGGCCTTGACCCCCGAAACGGACTTCTATAAGCCAGCGCAGGAGAGTGCCTTCAAAACGTTTCGGGAAGATGTAGAAACAGAATTGAAACGATTACCCCTGGTTGGGTTTCCAATGCCCCGAAACTGGGTAAAAATCAGGGAAGCCCTCCAGCAGCGCAGTCTCCAGGAGCCGTACATCTACCGGCAGGAGTACAGTACCCTTTGTGCCGCCCACGATGTAACGGAGTACGAAAAGCAGTGCGAGTTAAGTCGCATTTTCCACGATCTGGGCGTATTTCTACACTTTCAGGATCATGCAGCCCTGGAGGAATTTATCATACTTCAGAATGTGTGGGCCACCGATGCAGTCTTTGCCGTGCTGGACAGCCCGGCTGTTATTGCGCAGAAAGGCCGGTTTACGGACGCTGATCTGACGGCAATCTGGAAAGACAAAGGCTACGAAACAGGCGTACATAGCAAATTGCTGGCTCTGATGAAGCAGTTTGAGTTATGCTATCAGGTAGAGGATAGTTCCCCCCGCGCCTACATTCTGCCGGAGCGGCTAGCCGAGAAATCGCCTGAGGGCTACCAGTGGACACCGCAGCAGGATCTGCCGCTCCAGTGCCACTATGATTTTATGCCGAAAGGCATTCTCACGCGCTTTATCGTGCGTTTGCACCGGCATATCGCTCAGGATGCAACCGGGCAGCAACTGGTCTGGAAATCGGGCGTCATCATAGAGGGTTCGGGGCTAGATTGCCCCAACACGCGGGCCGAACTAACCGAGGCCTGGGATAGTAAACAGCTTTTGATTCGGGTGCAGGGCAAATTCCCCAAAGAGTTAATGGGTAAACTGACCCATGACCTTGATGCCATCAACAATGCCTTTTTCAAACCAGCCAGCCACGATTCCGCCAGTCAGAAAAGCCGATGGTACAAAATGATCCCCTGCACCTGCCGCACCTGTACCGATAACCCCGACAAGCACTATTACGATTACAGCGAATTGCTGGAACGGCAAGAGTTCGGCAAAAACACGATTGAGTGCAAGCGCAAGCCGTTCGAAGCCGTAGCCATCAACGAACTCCTGGATGGTGTGTTTTCAAAAAACACCACAAGGCAACCAGGAGATATTCGTCCAGTTGCAGAACGGGAACCTATGGAAACGCGCCCGAAAAAGATATTTATTTCGTATTCGCACAAAGACGAACGCGAATTCAAAGATGAGATGGTGTCGCATCTGGCTTCCCTTCGCAATCAGGATTTAATTGAAAGCTGGACGGACCGGCAACTAGAGTCGGGCCAATGGGATGCGCAGATTGAGGCAGCGATGGAAGAAGCGGACATTTTTCTGCTGCTGATCACGCACAACTTTTTAGCCTCGGAGTACATCAATTCCAAAGAAATCAGGACGGCCTACCGACGATACAAAGAGGGCAAAGCGATGATCTTCCCCGTCATTTGTGATGCCTGTAAATGGCAACTACAACCCGTCACCAAAGACGAGCGGGAGTTCAATGAGAAGCTGAATAAAGAAATGTACGTCTGGTTAGGCAAGTTTCAGGCTTTTCCTAAAGATGCCCTCCCCATTAAAAACTGGCCCAATAAGCACGACGGCTTTCTGAACGTCATCGATCAATTGGAAAAGCATCTATAACGCGAATTTAAGGCTCCTTTTTATCATCGCCCTCTTCCGTGGAGCAGTCGGCTACGGAGGTAGCTGTAAAGCCAGGTGCTGGCAACGGCACTGATGAGGATATAGTCAATAAAACAAGCGGCAATAATTTGGTCATACCTTGTACATTATGATTCGATGGGGTAAAGCTACCTGACCCACTACGGCTGGTCAGGGGCAATTAGCACAGGCATGATAACAAATGGAACCGGGTTTAGAGGCTGGCGTGCAAAGCGATTCAATACCCGGCTTTGATATAACTCCAGCCTGCTTCCTGTTTCAGGACCAATTCGGCTAGGGCAACGGGTACGAAGGTGGCCTGAGGCAGCAAATCGTCGGGGGTAAGGTGCTGGGCCCTAAGGGTGTTCTCACATACTGCAAAGACAACACCTTTTTCGTGAAGTTCTGCAATAGCCATTCCTAGCTGGCTACGGTCTTTGTGCATGAAATCAATGCCTTTACTGTGAATGACGACTTCAAGCCGTGCCGCAGGCCAGACGGCCAGCACATTGTTCAGCTGACTAATCAGGGCGCGGTAAGCAGTAGCGTCAGGGGTGGACAGGTGAAAAAGAACGCGGTGTTCACTGGAGGTATTTTCCATTCGATATTAACAGATTTTGGGACCAGGCGGTTTTCAATGGACAAACCTTACAGCAACTAACCTGACGCTGAAAGCAACTGATCCCTGCAGCAGTTTTCGTGACGATTATCAGACGTAAGCGTAAAGCATCAGGCAACTTGATGCCAGCCCCAAGAACTAGAAGGCGGGTTCTTGGGGCTGGCATTCTGGCTAAATAGCAGGAATAAGCATCGGGGTCCGCTGTCGATACTGAATGTAGGCATCCCCAAACGTCCTCACCAGTTTCTTTTCTTCAAAATGAATGCCGATTCGGATATACAAAAAAGCTAAAAGTCCGAAAAGTACGTGTTTCCAGTCGGGATATTGAAGAACAAGGCCGCTAAGAGCCAGTATGATTCCCAAATACAATGGATGTCGCACGTAGCGGAGTAATCCTTTTTGCTGGAGATTTCCCGTTTGGGCAACCTGACTGGCAGGCCAGCCGATAAATTCAGCCAGATTGTAACTCTTCAGGGCAAATCCACCAAGCAAAACACCCATCCCAATAACCAGGCTCCCGGCCCACGCTGACCCATGCTAGGCACCAAGAAAATCAACCGGTACCACATACAGGGCAAAAAACACAGGCAAAAAAGTGAGCAGGGAGAAGCCGTTGTACAGCAATCGATAATAACGTTGGAAAAAAGGAGAAGACGACTGTAATCGCTCTTTGACCCGGTTAGCAGCGGTAATGCTATGTATACTGCCAAACATCAGCCAGGCCAAAACTATCAGGAAATAAGCCATTGTAGTTTTACCGTTGAACCCGTTTACATGTAACTGATTACAAAACCAACAACCCGGCTGCCCGCCAGTCGGCCCAACCGTCGGTTTGCCGGAATACCCCGAAGTTACCCAGACCAGCCTCCTCGAACAGACTACCTGCCCGTTGGATCGTTAGTGGCTCGGGCGCGTTCAGGCTTAGTTGCGGCCAGTGCTGCATGAGCCATTGTGCTGTCGTTAGGGGCAGGTCCAGCACCAGTTCATCCTGACGCCGGGCAAAGGTCAGTTCTGCCTGCGGCACCGCTTTTGCCCGTTGCGCTGCCCGCCGGTCCCGACGCGGTTGCACTTCCGCCAGCGTGGGCGCGTGACCCGGCCAGACCACCAGCGCATGACTACGCACGGTGTCTTCGGTGGTATCGGCAATGGCCGTTTCAATATAATCGGGCGGCACGGTAGTGGGCGGCATCCGGAAGGAGAACCAGTTGGCCAGCGGCAGTTCCAGCCCAACGCCGTGCATGTAATTGAACAGCGACTTACGCAGTCCCTCGGCAAACCGGTCGTGGTCGGCACCCAGCGGGTCGGCATGGTCAAGGTCATTATCGGCAAAGGGACCGTCGGCGGGGCCGATGCGCTGTACGTCGAACCCAGCCGGGTGCAGGCCCACCGGGCTGTGAGCCGTCATGGCAAACCGGTGCCAGAAACCAGATTGAACTACGCCGATGGCAAACAACTGCCGGACCATTTCCAGCGAGTCGATGGTTTCCTGCGTGGTCTGCGTTGGAAAACCGTACATTAAGTAGGCATGCACCATGATACCGGCGGTGGTAAAGTGACCGGCCACGCGGGCTACCTGCGCCACCGTCACCCCTTTCTTCATCCGCTCCAGTAACCGGTCCGACGCCACTTCCAGCCCACCCGACACGGCAATACAACCCGACAGTTTGAGCAGTTGGCACAGGTCGGCCGTGAAGGCTTTTTCGAACCGGATATTGGTCCACCAGACCACCGTTAGCCCCCGGCGCAGAATTTCCAGGGCCAAATCCCGCATGAGCGCGGGCGGGGCCGCTTCGTCCACAAAGTGAAACCCGTTCTGCCCCGTTTGGGCCATGATGGTTTCGATACGGTCGCAGAGCAGACCGGCGGTGAGGGGTTCGTAGCGGGCAATATAGTCGAGCGAGATGTCGCAGAACGAGCATTTGCCCCAGTAGCAGCCGTGGGCCAGCGTCAGCTTATTCCAGCGACCATCGCTCCAGAGCCGGCGCATGGGGTTAGTCACCTCAATCACCGACAGGTAATCGTTCAAAGGTAAATCGGCATAATCGGGGGTGCCGGTGTCGCGCTGGGCCACATCCCGGTCGGTAGCACCATTCTGATACACCACCTGCCCATCCACCCGCATAAAAGTCCGTTTTAGACTAGTGGCTGCCCGCTGCCCGCGTAGGTGTTCGAGCAGGGAACGCAGGGGTGCTTCGCCATCGTCCAGACTCACAAAGTCCACGTAATCGAACAGACGCGGCTCCCGCAGGCTCCGCAGTTCGGTGTTGGCATAGCCCCCGCCCAGCACCACCCGAACGCCAGGATAATGCTGTTTCAGATGTCGTCCGCACAGCAACGCACCAAAGAGATTTCCCGGAAAGGGTACGGTCAGGCAAACCACGGTCGGCTGATACTGCCCCATCTTCTCGTCCAACAGTTGCAACAGCGTTTGACCAACCAGCGTATCGGGCGCAGTCAGAGAAGCCTGTAAATCATCGAAGTGGGTAGCGGTGCGGCCCAGCCGTTCGGCGTAGCGGCTGAAACCAAAATGCGGGTCAATGGCTTCGGCCAGCAAATCGCCGATGTCTTCCAGATACAGGGTCGCCAGATGCCGGGCTTTGTCATGCAGCCCCATGGTACCAAAAGCCCAGTCCAGCTCGTCGACTTCGGTAAAGCGCGAGGCTTCGGGCAGGTAACTCCGGTCGGCAATGGCGTGGGCCAGGGTCGGATTTCGGTGTTGCAAAAACCGGATGGTCGGGTCAATCGTCATGCCATAATCGGCCCGGAGCCGCAGTATACGCTGGCTATTTTCGCTCAGGTTAAGCACCTCAGAAGCCGTTGCGAACAACGCCGTCAGCCCTTTTTTAGAGAAAAGACGCAGAATCGTTTCGATACCCAAATCCGCCTGATGCGCTACAACAGAGCCGCCATCGGCCAGCGCAAGCGTATTCAGATAGCCTTTCAGATAGGCAGTGGCCGGGTAAGGTGTATTGAGTTGGGTGAACGGGGGCGTCAACAGCAGCACGCGAGTGGTCATACGGTATTCCAGGTGTTATTGCTATTCCCCCAACGAATACAGCCGGTATATCATTCCGGGATACGTGTTGCTGCCAGCGTAAAAAGCGAATCAGGCGGGCAACCAGCGATTTAGTTTACCAGAATAATATGCCTGAAGTCATTAATTGTTGAAAGTAAGACGCAACCACTTTTATTTTACAAAACAGTTTACCTTACATCGTTGAGTTTTCCAGCCACCCTTTCGTATACTAAATCATGCACAAAAAACTCATCCTGATTTTACTCCTTGGATTTACCAGCCTCATACCGGTTACCGCGCAAATTAGGGTAGGGAGCACCAACATCGATAGCCTCGACATCCACTACATTGAGTTAGTTGGCTTTAACCGGACAGGTTATCAAGCCAGCGTTTGGCTTGATTTTGGCCAGAACTATGACCTGACTAAAGTGGGTGAATTTCTGAAGCCTGTCAATGATCACGAGCGGGTACGATTCAAGTCGGTCGTTGACGCGTTGAATTACCTTTATAAAAATGGCTGGGAGTTTATTCAATCGTACGCTGCCGGTGATTACCAGCGTGGAGAATACCAGCACTACGTACTCCAGCGAAGAAGCCAAACCAACAAATAAATTAGCAAACACACATTAACTCTTTATTAATCAGCGCAGTAGAACACCGCTCGTGTAGCAAGTTATTTCTATCTTTCAACTGCTTTAACATCCCATGTTGATTATGAAAACGAACGTCTGTATTTGGCTACTCTGCCTGATGGCTTTGGTTGGCCGTGCTCAATCAAACCCCACCCAAATTTATATTGTCAAAAATGGGGCTAATACGCTGGGCGCACTCCAATTCTATACTACTCTCAATCCTGATCTGCTAATCAAAGTAAAAAATAACGGCTACGTGTTGATTGAAACGGATGCAGACAGCTTGGGGGTTTTTAGAGAAAACTCTTACTCAGAGGAGCGTCAGACTCCCATTAAGAAGCAGCGACCAACGTTCCTAAAACTTGAACAAGGCGAAACCTATTATTTTAAAGTCGGCTCCGTCGTCTATAATCAGCATTTGGACGTAGAGGAAATGACGGAACGGGCTTTTCAGCTTTATATTGGTCTAAATGATTTGACGGGTAATCTGAAAAAATACGTTCTGAACAGTTCGAAAGAAGAAGCATCCATTAAGCGCAATTAACCCCAAAATTAACGTTGCTGGTATGCGCCAGGTACATGAGTTAATTTCAGGGAAGTAATTTGTCGCCTGAAGGAGGGGAATCTCCCACAAGTAGTACATTAGTTTTGTTCCTATAGAAGGAAAAACGGGTGAACAGGTTCTAACAGAAAGCTAATTCATACTGACCCGTTACTCCACAATTTTTTGATTGACGTTCATATTTTTGAGCGTAAAACCGTTGACCAGCGTTTTATCGATAGCCGCGTCCCTGCTTTTGACCATGAAGTTTTCGAATGTGAAGTTATACAGCCTGTCGTGTTCCGATATGGCGATTGACCAAAAAAGCACAGCCATAACATAGTATTTTCAGAAGGGCGCATAAACCGGCAACTACTTCGGCTGACTGGGATTGGCCGCTGACCGTTCTTTTGTGTCAAAGAACCTTCCTTTTGTGTCAAACCATTCCTCTGGTCTCATCCTACCTTTGTCAGGCAATATATAGCTGACGTGCTATGCCGAACTCACCAGCGTAGCAATCGGCAAAGCAGGCATTTAGGAGGAAAATAAGCAACAAAATGGGCAACACAACATTCATCAAGCCGCTGAAGGGTGGCGCTTTCTTTTCGCCGGTTATGTTGAGTGAGCTGACTGCCCGGATAGAACGGTTAACTCCTCAGTCGCCCAGGCAGTGGGGCACGATGACCCCCGACCAGATGCTGCACCACCTCAACCTAGCGACCGGAAGTGCCCTAGGATATTTTAATTTACCAGACGAAAGCAATGCGCTCAGCCGGTCAGTGGTCAAATGGTTGCTGGTCGATTTTCCGTCGAAAATGGCCCAAGGGCTGGGAACGGCAAAAAGCTTTACAACAACGGAGCATCAATACGATTTTGACTACGAGAAACGATTACTACTGGAGATTTTGCGAAAAGCCTGCACCAGTGAAACCACTGCTACCTGGGGACCGCACGTTTTGTTCGGCCGAATGAGCGACAACGAATGGGGCCGGTTGTTAACGATGCACACCGACCATCACTTGCGGCAATTTGACATATAATTGATACCTGTCTCTTTGCATGAGACAAAAAAGACTCGAACCGATTCGCCGTTAATTTTTCACTTGCCTGATTATGCAACACGTCAAATCCCTTCATGAGCTGGCCCGTGCCAGTGGTGTTGAACCACCCAATCATCCCCTGATCGGTCTGTTGCGCATCAGTGACCAGCTCGTAATCAATAATTCGGAATTTACTTCGGACCTGTATATGATCGGGTTTAAAAAAGTGAAAGCCGGTTATATACGCTACGGCCGGACCCGGTTCGATCATGAAACGGGATCAATGGTTTTCATGAAACCCCGGCAAGTGGTGGAAATGAGTAACCTCGAATTCGAAGAAGACGGATACATACTGTTCTTCCACGAGGATTTCCTTTTTGCCCACCCATTGCACGACCAAATAGAGACATATTCTTTTTTTGAGTACGAAACCAACGAGGCTCTGCACCTGGCACCCAAAGAAGAAAAGATCATCTGGACCATTTTCCACACCATTGAGGAGGAGTATAACAACAACGAAGATGAATTCAGCCGGGACATCATCTTGGCGGGCATCAATTCAATGCTTACCTACGCCGAGCGATTCTACAAGCGGCAGTTCATTAACCGAAAACCGATGGCGGGCAAAACGGTCACCGAATTCAGTAGACTCCTCCAAACGTTCGTGCGTGACGGTTCACTGGAGAATGGGTTGCCAAGCGTTGCTGACTTAGCCAGTCAACTGCACCTCTCCCGGCGGTACCTCACCGATCTGTTGAAAATTGAAACCGGCAAAACAGCCCAGGATTTGATTCATATTGCCCTGATCGGTGCGGCAAAGAACCGGCTTCGAACCGATGACAAAACAGTTTCCGAAATAGCCTACGCTCTCGGCTTCGAGAACCTGTCTTATTTCTCCCGGCTATTCAAAAAAGAAACGGGCCAGTCGCCCACCGCTTACAAAAACCAACAGCTAAACTAAACGACTAATGAAAACTGTATTGATAACCGGTGCCAGCGGTGGTATCGGGCTGGAAGTAGCCAACCAACTGGCTGCCAAAAATTATCAGGTCACCCTCGTTGCCAGACGGGAGGATGCGCTACAGCGCGTAAAAGCCAGCCTTCCCGGAAGCGGGCATTCGATTGTGGTCAGTGATTTGACAAAATCAGCGGACGTTGAAAAGTTGGCGGCTCACATTCAGGGCCGTTCGTACGACGTATTGATCAACAACGCGGGGGTGGGTATGTATGGCCGGTTTGTGGCCATGCCACTCGACGATCAGTTGGCCAGCATGCGCCTGAACATGGACGCGCTGGTGACGTTATCTTACGCTTTTTTACGGCAGGCTAAACCCGGAGACGCGCTGGTGAATATAGGGTCTACGCTGGGCCATTCCTCGTTTCCGGGGGCGTCGGTCTATGCTGCAACGAAAAGTTTTGTGGCTAATTTTTCGGAGTCCCTGTGGTTTGAGTTCAAGGAAAAGAATATTTATATCCTCGGGTTTAATCCAGGGGCTACCAAATCGGATTTTCATACCAACGCCGGCGCGTCGACCTCTTCTTACTCAGAATTTTTCCTTTCTACCACCGGGGACGTGGCCAGCGACCTGGTGGCTGCCCTTGAAAAACGGGGAAAGCCCAGGGTCATATCCAGCTGGAAAAACCGCATGCTGCTGTTCGGCTTCAAATTTCTGAGCCGGGCCACCGCCATCAAACTAATGGGAGGAATAAGTCCGGGGATGAAATAAACCACAGACAATCCGCAAAGCCTTTAGGCATAAAAAGATTCTGTTTAGAGCAAAAATACCAATTGCTACCCGCCCGTTACTCCACGAGTTTTTGATTGACGAGTACATTCTTGAGCGTAAACCCGTTGATTATTTTTTTGTCGATGGCCGCGTTTTTACTGTTGACCACAAAGTTTTCGAACGTAAAATTGGACAGCCGGTCGTGCTCCGAAATGGCTACGTCGAAGAACGTATCGCAGGTGAGTTTGATGTTTTTTAGGCTCACATGGTCGCAGTAGGAAAGGGGCGTATCCGGGCGTCCCTGCAAGTCGAAGAACTGCGTCCAGGGCTTTACGTAGAGCAGACTATGCGCCTGACCCGTTATGTTTTCGATTGAAATGTATTCGTACAGTTGCGGGGTATCGGGGCGCATCTTTAGCCACAATACCCGGCTGGCCTCGCTAACGTGGCAGTTACGCATCACGATGTTTCGGTTATGAATCGCTTCACTGCCGCAGGTAAGGGCCGAATGGCAAAAGCCAAACTCGCAGTCTTCAATGATGATATTGGTATTGGCTCCGTTATTGGGTACCCGGTCGGCCCAGGGGCCTTTGCCGCCCTTGAGGGCAATCGCGTCGTCATTCACCGACATGTAGCAACCTTTAATCAGGACGTTGGCACAGGCATCGATGTCAATAGCGTCCGTACTGGGAGCTTTTACAGGCTGGTAGGGCGAATAAATGTGGACGTCCAGCACTTTCACGTTCCGGCACTGGTAGTAGTGACTCGTCCAGAAACCCGAATTAATCAGTTTTACGTCCTGAACCTGTACGTTGTTGCATTTCCAGATAAAGACCAGCCGGGGGCGGGAAACTTCCAGATTGGTACAGTTGGAATTTTCTTTCCGTCGGTCCCAGAATGCCTCCCAGAAGCGCAGTCCATTCCCATTGATCGTCCCTTTTCCCGAAATCGTGAAGCCATCGACCTGATACGCGTTTACGAGAGCCGCGAAGTAATCCAGACTTTGCCCTTCCATGCGAGAGGGTAATTTTGGGTAGTCGGCGATCTTATCGGAGCCTTTCAGGACGCCCCCCCCGGCTATGTGTAAGTGCGTTTTGGGCTTGAAAAATAACGCTCCGCTCATAAAGGTACCCTTCGGAATCACAACGACACCCCCGCCTTTTTGGGCTGCGAAATCGATGGCTTTTTGTATCGCCACGGTCTGAACGAGGGTACTGTCTGATTTTACGCCGAAGTCCGTAATCACATACACCTTTCCGAGTTGGGCAAGGCTCACTTTCTTATTCGTTGTAAACCAGCTACTAATCGGGCTTCCATCCGGGAATGATGCTTTTACCGCGTTTTGCGCACTAAGTTGTGTACTTAGTATGACCATGAAAATCAATGCAACAATTATTTTTTTCATATTGGTTACGTTCTGCCCACCGGATTTACCTATTACACGGACGTTGTTGCACCGGGTGTTTTCTTTAGGCGGGCAGGTATACGCTAAATGTCGCTCCTTCTCCCGGCTTGCTGGCGGCCGTAATTGCTCCCCCATGATTAGCCACCACCTTCTCAACAATAGCCAGACCCACCCCTGTTCCGGCGAACTCATTCTTGCCGTGTAAGCGCTGAAAGACCTGAAAAATCCGATCCAGATACTTCTTGTCAAAGCCAATCCCGTTGTCGCTCACCTCAATCAAATGGTACGTTTCAGCATACCGGTTTGGCTTTACATTAGCGGGTAAATCAGCGTTCTGAATTTGCTGATGGGTAATAGTAACCTGGGGCGCAATCGCTTCGCCTGATTTATCCTGACTACTAAACTTAAAAGCATTCGAGAGCAAGTTCAAAAATAACTGACCCAGCTGAGTTTTATCGCCCAGTACCGTTGGTAAGTCATCCCGCTGAATCTGCGCTTTCGTCTCCTCTACGACCACGGATAAGTTGTCCAAAGCCTGGTTAACGACCTGATTCAGCGAAACGGATGTGTTGATAATTTGACCAGTAGAAATGCGGGAATAAGCCAGTAAATCCCGGATCAGGTTAGACATCCGCCTGGCGGCCGATTGCATACGATCCAGATAAACCAGATCCTCACCCGGCGACCCATCGAAACGCGTCTTGAGTAGGTCGCCAAACTGCTGAATTTTGCGCAGTGGTTCCTGCAAGTCATGGGAAGCTATGTAAGCGAACTGTTCCAGATTTTTGTTGGACCGGCTCAGGTTCACATTGCTATCTTCCAACTCCTGGTTGGCCTGCGCCAGTTCGTCGCTGGTAGCGGTCAGTTCTTCATTGATGGCTGCCAACTCTTCGGTGCGCTCCTGCACCTGTTGCTCTAACAACAGTTGCGTATTGCGCTGCAACGTTACATCCTGCACAAAACCATTGATCCGGTAAGCCACCCCCATCTCATCAAAGTCCACTTTTCCCTGAGCATGCAGTATGCGGGGCTGTTGACCGCTCCTCGCATTTACACCATATTCTACATCATATAATTGGGACGAGTTGGGCGCTATAGCCGCCAGCATGGCCTCCCGAACACTAGCCCGGTCAGCTACCCGAATCGACTGGTAGGCCCGCTCCACAGTAATTTCTTCCTGTTGGTCAATACCCAGCCAGGCCCGTAGCCGGGGCGAGTAATCAAGGGTACTAACCGGCAAGTCGATACTCCACGTGCCAAGCTGAGACAGTTCAACAGCTTCCCGTAAGGAAGCCTCAGACTGTTCGATTTTCCGCCGGGCAAGTACCTTTTCGGTGACATCAATAGCAGTATCCATCACCCCATAAATTACGCCGTTTTCATCCCGAACCGCCTTGTACGTAAAGTCGAAGTAGTAAGTACCCAGCACACCATCGACCACCAGTTGTGCTTCGGCATCAATAGCCTGGTAGGGTTCACCCGTCGTGTAGACCCTATCCAGAATCGGCAAAAACGGCTGACCGAGTAGTTCAGGCACGCCTACATGGATTGGCTTTCCCAGTACGGAA
Organism: Cytophagales bacterium; assembly: GCA_038236215.1. Taxonomy (GTDB): domain Bacteria; phylum Bacteroidota; class Bacteroidia; order Cytophagales; family Spirosomataceae; genus Spirosoma. The sequence continues at coordinate 13,089 of JBBSTD010000025.1, forward strand.
TCACCTTTACCCCAGTAGCCAAGCATGGTTTTGTTGGCGATTTCAACAACCATATCTCTGCCAACAAACAGGCAGCTGGCAATAGGAGCTTCCTCAATCAGACTACGAAAGCGGGATTGGCTGGCTTCGACTTTTCGGCGGGCCTCAACCTGCTGCGTTATTTCGTTCGCCACGACCATGACCCCATCAATAGCCCCCTGAGAATCGTAATGGGGTTCGTAAACGAAATCGATGTAAGCAGTTTCCAGTTTACCATTGCGAAACAGGTCTACGGGCATTTCCCGGGATGCGAACGGCTTGCCCGTAGTGTAAACTTCCACCAGAAGTGTTTCATACCCCTGACCACGCGCTTCGGGCAAGGCCTCAAAGAGGGGTTTGTTCATCACCTGTTCACGTGTGCGCCCCCAAAACGTGAGGACCCGCTCATTGGCCAGGTCGACAATAAACTGAGGGCCCTTAAAATGGGCGATAGCTACCGGTGCCTGCCGGATTAACTGCTGAAACCGCTGCTCACTCGCCTGCAACAGGTAGTCTGTTTGCCGGGCCAGTACTGCCTGAGTGACCTCCTGGATAACACCACTAAAGCGGATAGGGTGCTCCTGCTCATTCCGAATGACCCGGCCTTTGGCCTGGACCCAGCACAGGCGATTTTCCGGATTCAGGGTCCGAAACGTAATGTCATGTGAGCCGTCACTGGCAGGACTCAACACCTGACTATTCGCTTTCCCCACCCACTCCCGGTCGTCGGGATGGACCTGCGCCAGGAGGATATCCGATGTCACCTCCGTGTCCGATGGCAAACCAAACAACGCTTTGCAAATACTCGACCACTTGGCCTGGTTTGTAAGCAGATTATAGTCCCAGGTGCCCACGTTTGCTGCCTGGAGAGCAAACTGAAGCTGTTCAATCTCAGCGTTGGTGTCTTGATTAAAAGGCATTGTGTTACCAGTCGTCGTAAAAGTCGGTTCAACTCTGCAAGTTAGTCAGGTAGGCTAAGAATAGAAATTAACGGTAGCGCTTCTCCAGTATTTAGATACAGACCACTCACCCACCAGAGATTTTGAGCCACAGTGATTAACTTCGTTCTGTGAGGAAAATACTACTGCTATCGATTTTGTGGCCGGTACCGCTAATCAATATAAATGGGATAGGTAGCAATCCCAAACGCAGCAACAATCAGGGCAATCTTACTCACAATTTAAGGCGTACACCCAACCGATTCAGGCCACCAGTCACCCAGACGCAACCGAGCGCAAACAGCCCTGATTTGAGCAGGCCAACACCGCCCGTCAGCAGGAGGGCGGGCAGGTGCAGGTCAAGCAGTACCACGATGGCGTAAGCGAAGTAAGGTATCAGATAACAAAGCAACGTATCCGTACCGGCGGGTTTGATGGCCCGAAACCAGCTACCCTTGACCGCCATGTCGACCAGTCCGTGCAGCGCTGTGAAAGCCAGCAACGTAAACGCGCTGCACAAAAACAGTCAGGCCGGCGTAGCACCCAGTTTGGCCAACCCCCAGATCGGACGGGTGTATATGGACAAACCAATCAGCACCAGACTGGCCAGCACGAAGCCGATGGCCATGGCGTTGGTCCGGCCGCGTTCGACGCAGTAACGAAAAACGGTGGCGGTTAAGGCACCACCCAGTGTCAGCCCGGCCAGCGTTCCCCCGCTGATGGCGTCGGGAATGAGCCGAACCGCCGGGGGCAGCAGGTTAGCTTTGGCAACCATACTCAACACGCAGAAAGCCGCCCAGATCAGCCCCAGCACGGCAATTCGGTTGCGGGCCACCAGTGTTGCCAGCGCCCCGGCCAGATAAGACCAGCCGATCAGACCGAGAATACCCCACCAGTGCGGTTGAAAATAAGCCAGCGATTCGCCCCGGTACAGGACGGCGAGTGTCAGCAGCACCAGCCAGCCAAGGGCCCTGGCCGTCATTATCACCAGCTTCGCGGCCGTCTTTGGATAACTATTCCAGATCAGAATAAATGACCCGCAGGACAGCACGTTCCAGACAACCTGCTTCATACCCGTAGCGGCTTCGTTAATGGATTCGCCGTTGACCAGCCATACACCCATGACCAGCAGCGCAACCGTCCGGCTCAGGATATGCAGCGCGATTTGCCCGTCGGAATCGCCCCGGCTGCGCCGGTGCTGAATAGCGAACGGAGCCGACAGGCCGACGATGAACAGGAACGCCGGAAACACCACGTCGGCCAGGCCAATGCCATCGGCCCCGCCCGGTACGTGCTCCAGCCACCCGGGAATGGCCGTCAGCGACCACAAATCATTGACAAAAATCATCAGCACCATTGTCAATGCCCGCAACACGTCGATGGAGTCGACGCGGGTGAGCAGGCGATTTGTAATCGATGCGGGCGTTGGGAGCATGGCGATAGGAGCGTTGTATGGTTATGGCGTATCGACAGAAATGGCCAGCAGGTACCAGGCCGCGTGGGGTAGCCACTGCTCGGCCCAACGCCAGTCGTAGTCTTTCCCCGTCTGTTTGTAGGACAGATTGAAGTCGATACCGTGTTCGTCGGTCAGGCCCGACGTTATTCCGTTCACAATGCCGCCGGGGGCGTTGGTATACTCGAACGTTCCGAAAAAACCGTAGGCCGGGTTGTTGTAGCCCACGCCCTGCACCATGCTGGCATCGAACGGGTTTAGGCCCAGTATCCAATTGAGCTGGTCGAGCGAGAAGCGTTGTAAGCTGTCCCGAAATGATTTATCGCCTGTAAACACGGGTATCGCCAGCCGGGCCGCCGTCGCCATTGATCCCAGCCGGGCATTTTCACCCTGCCACCAGGGTGAGGCCTCGCTACCGTGCGGAAAGAAAAACGTGCTGCGTCGGGCGCCCAGCGTGTCCTGCACCAGTTGTCGGCTGTAGCCAAACGGGTTTGTCACCTCCCCCGTAATCCGCAGTTCGTGGCTGAGCGACCGGCGCGCAATGGTTTTGATAAGCTGCTGCGTTCCGGACGGAGCCAGGGGATAGTAGTCGAGCAGGCAAACCAGCGGCAGCCCCGCGTCGGACGGGTGAAAAAACGGCCGGTCCTGCGCGTCGACCCGCCAGTAGTCGCGATACTGCTTCCAATTGGCCAGCCGGTTCAACAGCTGCTTCGCCCGCTTGTCAGCAACCTGCTGGTACCGTTCATTTTTCGTCGTTCGGTACAGTTCCGTAGCCGCGCTGAGCGCGCAATAATCGTCGAGCATATTTTCGTGCCCGTCATTAGTCATACTGGCGTTGCTGGTTTCCAGAAAATCGAACGCCCGCTCGGCCGCGGCCAGATACGCCTTCCGGTCGTAGTCCCCAACAACGCTGTCGGGGTAGGCAGCGGCCATCGCCAGCCCGGCAATCGCCAGTCCGCCCCCCGACCGGTAGCTGACCTGATAGCTGCGCCAGTTGTCGCTGGCCGTGCGGTCATGAAACGACTGCTCTTTCGATTGCTTGATGCGGTAACTCTGTTGCTCGGGCTGAATGAGCCGGTCACCCGCCCGTTTGCCCGGTCCCGGTGCCCCCACCGACCGGTAGAATGACCCGCCGGGCGCCTGCACCCGCACCAGGTAATCGGCTCCGTACATGGCTTCGTCGAGCAATCGGCGCAGGTACTGGCGAAAGTCGGTACCGGGCCGTTTCAGCAGTTGACCGTGCGTTTTGAACAGGCTCCAGACCGTCAGGCTGATTTGCTGCGGATTAAAATACGACGAAAACGACAGGTGCGACAAATGTTTGCCGTAGTCGCCCGACGCGTCGTGCCAGCCCCCGTGCGCATCGACGGTGGTCGAGGTTGGCCCCGCGTTCAGTGGCAGATGGTAATCAGCTTTGTCGAGCAAACCCGAACTGCGCTGCCCCTTGAAATAGTAGAGCAGGTCGGATAGGGTGTGTTGTTCCAGCACGTTGCGCCCTATCTGAAACGGGTGCGACAGCACCGGACTATCCGGTGCGGATATACCCGACGCGACCACGCGGACCTGATACTCACCCTCCGTAACAAACGGGCTGAAATCAATGGTCCAGAATACCCAATTTTTCCAATGATCGACCGGGCCGCTGTAGGTTAGTTTGCCCGTGTACACGACCGCACCAGTGTGGGCATTGATGAGTTGAAACGCGGTAATCGACTGTGGTTTATCGGCCACGATAACTGCCCGCTTAGGCCGGTTTTGCTCATACCCAACTTGGTTGGTCAGCACCCGTACCGACTGCGCCCGGACGAACGCAACGGAGTATATGAACAGACAAGCGATAAAAAGCCAGCGGGTAACGGATGGGTGCATTGAGCTAAGGACTATTTGTGAGGGGATGATGACTCGGCCCACCGGATGGCGTTACGCACCATGGTGGTGTAAGCCGAATTCTGGAACAGATCGGGGTGGTGGCCCATGAAGAAATACACGTTCCGGGCTTTAACGCGCTCGTTGGACCAGACGACGGGATGATCGCCCATTTTATTGGGTGAATCGGGCTGGTAGGTCGACTCGTCAACCGTTGCCAGCACATCGACGTTCGGGCGGGGACTTTTGTCGTAGGTGTACCACTCTTCCCGCTCGATAGTAAACGAGGCTGGTACGCCCTCCATCACCGGGTGCTGCCGATTTTCGACTTGCACCGTCGCGGTGACGAATGTGGGAATGTAGTCTTTGTAGCGAATATCGCCCATAAATTGTGAAAACCACGGCCAAATGGCGTACCCGTCGAATTCGCCCAGCAACGTTGCGTGGTGAAAGCCAATCCAGCCACCCCGCCCCTGCTCGATGTAGTCGACAAAAGCCGCTTTAGCCCGGTCGGTCCATCTGTAAGGCGGATAATCCAGTTGGATAAAGAGTTGATACCGACTCAAAAACAGGGTATCAACGGAGTCGGTCGTGGTAATATAGTCGACTGTGAACGACTGGTCACTCGCCAGTTTAGCCAGCCAGTCCTTAGCCGCCAGCACAAACGGTTCATGAATGCCCCCCACTTCAGCAATAGCCAGCACCCGGAAGGCGGGTTTCTGCTGCGCAACTAATGGGCTGATTGTTATTGCACAGATGACTAACAATAGGAACAATCGGCGGTGTATAGACACAGACTATCGTTTTTTTGCGAGTGGCGAAAGTACGATAAATTAGTCACCGCGATAAGGGCTTTGTCCCAAAGTAGGTGACGCAACGCTGTCGAGTAAACAAATCGGCAGACGTACTTATCCCTTACAAGTCGGTATCGAGGTGCTCAATTACGGCCAGAAGATTTGAAAATAATCGGTGCGCTACTGATTCGTTTAACTACCCATCAGCGTCTGTTCAGCTCAATGGGAGCGAGTATAGACAAACATCAGAACGGGATAATGACTTTCATGCTGACGTTGCGCCCCATATTATAAATGCCCGAACGGCCATTGGGCGAAGCCGTGTAATACTCGAAATACTTGAGCCGGTTCAGGTTCGACTGATAGGCCGTGTTGAACAGGTTATCAACCTGCAAGAATACCTGAAACAGCGGCTTTTCGTTTTGCCGGTTAACCGTTCCCCCGCAACCAACGCCAAACAGCGAGTAACCCGGCGTGGCGGTTTCGGTGTTATCGACCCCATAGAATTTATTCTGGGCACCGTAGTAATCGACATCGGCGCGGACGTAGATGCCCGATAACCGGCCTACGGGTTCGGAAAAGGAAGCCCGGATTTCGGACCGGCCGTGCATGGGTGGAATGAAGGGCAGGTACTTAGCCGCGTCGCCCTCCAAAGCAATGAGTTTATCATTGCGGTTCAGCCCCCGAATTAGTGACAGGCTATTGTTGACCGCCAGCCACTTTACCTTCTGCGGATGTAGATTCAAACCAAACTCGGCCCCGTACAACTGCGCTTTCGACTGTTGGTATTTGTAGGTGAAGTTACCCGGCACAATCACCACCGGCTGATTAGTATCGTCGTACAACCGGGCCTGGTAGATGTAGTTGTCGATGGTGTTATTGAATAACTCGACACTCAGGTCCATCTCTTTGAGGTAGGCAATAAACCCGATATCAGTTTGCAGACTAAACTCTGGGTTGAAATTACGATTGCCCAGGTACACAATGTGCGCGCCAGGGTCCAGGCCGTTCGAGCCAACTTCAGTACTGTTGGGAGCCCGATAGCCCCGCGATACATTGGCTTTAACCAGCAGCCGTTCCGAGATATTATAGGTGGCTCCGATACTCCCCGAAAAGCCCTTGAAGGCCCGGTGATAACCCGGAAACTGGCGGTAAGATGAGGTATCGCGGGGCAGATACACGAGTTCATCAAAGGATTTATCTCTGTTGGGCTGCACATACTGGTCGAACCAATTGTAGATCCGGGTGTCATACCGAAAGCCCCCACTGATGTCGAGTTTACCGAGCGTTTTTTTGGCGAACAGAAACGCCCCAATATCTAACAGGGTGTAATCGGGAATGGGGAAGTCTGTCCCGTTCAGGTTTTTGTTCGTCTGGTACATCCCATTCAGGCCAAACGTTGCTTCCAGCTTTTTCCAGGTCGGGAAATTGTACTTGATATCATAGTTGTACGTATTGAGCCGTACGTACAAACCCGGCTGAAGGGGCACCGTTGGGTGATTGAACTCCCGGCGAACACTCTGCTGGAATCCGATGGTAGCCGTCAGATCACTCTTGCCAAATACGAAGTGGCTGCGGTTAAACAGCCGGTAGTGCTGAATGTGCTGACGCAGCGGGTTGATGGTATAGGTCCGCAGATCACTGGCGGGAACGAGTGGCCGGTTTTTGATGTCGTCAACACCACCTTCCAGTACCTGCTTCGTAAACCGGCGGGTCAGCGAGTCGCGGCTACCGTCGGGTATTTCCTGCAAATTATTGTACAGCGTACCGTAAAAGGCCGTGGACCCCCATTTTTTATCGACACCAAGCATAGCGGACAGATTCTGCTCATTGAAAGCGGTCTGATACACGCGGCCATCAACCGAGTTTTTGTAAGCGGTTGCGCTCTTTTGCGATGCCCTGAAAAAAGATTTCCAGCCATTTTTCCGGTAAGCCAGTCCCACCGATGCTCCAATCATACCGTTGTTGGTGTGGTACTCAGTAACTATGTCGCCTTCAATCTTGCCTTCCGATCCTTTGGGAATGTATGGGATAAAATTGATAACCCCGGCCACGGCATCGGAGCCGTAAATAAGACTCGCCGGACCTTTCACGACCTCGGCCCGCTCAACGCCGTACTGGTCCACTTCAATACCGTGTTCGTCGCCCCACTGCTGCCCCTCCTGCCGAACACCGTTGTACATAATCAGTACCCGATTGTAGCCCAGCCCGCGAATAAACGGTTTCGATACATTGGGGCCAGTCGTTACCGCACTCATGCCGGGAACCCCTTTCAGCACCGCATCAACGATGTTATTGTTGACGTTGTAGTTCATTTCCTTCCGGTTCATCACCGCAATGGCGATGGGGCTTTTTCGGAGTTCAGTAGCCCTGGAAACGCCCGTTACCACCACTTCGCTGAGGGTGGTATTGGTGGATGCCAAGTCAATAGCCAGGTTCAATGGGTTACCGGAACGGAGGTTGATGGTACGCGTGTAGGGTTGAAAACCAATGGCCGACGCCTGTAGTACATAGCGGCCATCGGGTAAATTCGCCAGCGAGAAGCGCCCGTCACTGTCGGCCTGCGTCCCAAAAGTAGTTTTGTCCAGTGCCACAGAAGCAAACTCTACCGGTTTACCATCCGAGCGGATAAGACCCGATATCATGCTGGTCTGGGCGTAGATAACGGATACAGTGACGAATGAAATAACTAGTAAAGAGGTAAATATCTTCATAGATCCTGTGGTAAAACTAGCTGCTTTACTATCCTGCCTGGCTTTGCGTATTGTCCGCGGAAACACATGAGGGGTTACGATTGGGACGAGTCCTAGTTCAAGTCAGGGATACCGCATCAAACAGATGGGGTTGAACAACGAAATCCTCAATCAAATCATAAATGCGTGTATCCTTACGCCAGTATAACAGTATCCAAAAATAAAAGTTTAGGCAAATCTAAAAATATTTTTCTATCAACAAAATTTAACAAAAAAAGGCGGTGCTGTTCTGAAACAGCACCGCCTTTTCGACCAGATAACCTGGTCAGTTCACTAGTTACTTACTTGGTCGTCAAAATAATCTGCCCCTCCGGATTTTGGCGTTCTATACCATCTTCAGCGGTAATAAATATCCGCGTGGGTTCGGTCACGGACGTAGCGTTCAGGCTAGCCTTGAGTGATTTTGACGAGGGGCTTATCTGCCCCAGTTTTTTTACGGCATTTTTGCCATCTTCCATCCAGACGATGTAGGCTTCTTTGGCGGGAGTCAGACTTTTGGGTTCTGCCAGATTCCTGACATCTATGGATAACGCGTAGTTATTATTCTTATCCTTCTTTGTTTTTATCGCGCCAGTGGCAGCCGGCACAATAGATGAAGTAAGAAAGTTCATACCTGTAGTACAGGCGTTCAGCGTAAAGGCCAGCAGGCAAAAAAGAGCAATTAGTCTACTTGTTTTCATAGGATTAAAATGATTGTTACTTAATTAACCGTTAAACTGACAGAGAGTTTTTCCATAACGCATCCCAATTGGTATTTGGAGCAACCAAACGGGAGATTAACGCGGAGAATGTACTCGCCGGATTTATCTTCTGCTGCCTGCTATCCTGCCGTTGCAGGCGTTGGGCGGTCAGCACCTGGTTTACCGGCGGTACCTATGTGAATACTGTCCCGCTGCTCGGCATTGCGTAACTCCCGTTCGAGAAAATAGTTGAGGGCCGTTCGGAGTACGGCAATAGCGGCCAGCAAGCCAATATCGTTCCAGTTTGGTGCTACGGCCGTTTTTAGAATATCGGCCCCTAATTCAAGTTCCAGGGCCAGGGCCAGCGACCGGCCCAGCGTTAACCGTATTTCTTCCTTAGGCACCATTAAACTCCTTCCCCCTTCGGCAACGTGTAGTTCCCGACGAATGGCAAGGAGGGCAGCCAAAAAATTCCATAAGGCACGCAGGGAAGCCAGCGCAATAACGATAGCCGCTCCGGCTTCAATCCAGCGGGCCAACGACAGCGTAACGGTTTTGATTAGCTCTTCCATTCCTTACTTGCTCTTGCCCCTACCAGTCAGGTCCATTTTTCTTTCATCGCATCATACAGCGACCGTACCAACTCCTTTTCGTAATCGGTAGCCAGTGTTTCCTGGGCATGGGCTACCGTCAGCAAAGCCTGCTCACGGATAATGGCTTTTCGTCTCTCGTCCACTATACAGTCGCTTATCAGGGCCAATGCCCGAATCAACCGCCGGAGAACGGCATGATTTCCTTTAGCATTAACCCGGACCAGATCAAAAGCCAGGCGGATATAGCCTTCAAAACTAGCTGACAACACCACTATTCTCAGGTGTTCACCATCGGAGCGGAGTGAGGCCGGAAAGTCGCGATGGGCTAACTGCGACACGATAGCCCCCAGGTAATCAACTGCCATGACAGCCGTTGTGGTATCGTTGATACCAGGCGACAGTGCTTTTAGCGCGATATCGACCAACTGCTGAATACCGAAGGACACATCCTGACTGATACTCCGGTTCCGGCCGATACTAACGTACTTGATCAAATCATCAGGCCAGTCAGCTTCATCCGGATCTGGCCGTTCCATGCCACTGCGCACGCTGAAAATAACCGAGTTCTCACCCACAAATGCGCCCATGTCCCGGTCAATCCGCATCACCACCTTATGCTTAGTGGCCCACCGGAGTAACCCATCCGTGTTAATTCGCTGTAGGTAGCCCGTACGGCTGGACACAACGGGGTGCCAACCTGTTTTTTCATGGCTATACTCCAGCGCGGTTTTGGTTTTTTCAGGGTCGTCGATAGGATCACCGAATTTATCGGGGTAGAGGCTTTCAATGGCTTCGACCGTTTCCTGGTGGATGTGCCGGACTATGGTACCCGTTTGTAGCGATTCAGCAATGTGGTGGATGAACAAAATGAGAGCGGCAACGCCACCTAGGGCCAGAATCAGGCCCACCAGCACGGCTGTGCCCGGTACAAACTTATTTTCGTCGGTTCCCCGAATGGTACCCAGCACAATCAGGCAGTACGTGAATATGGCCACAAAATAACCCATCACGATCTGATTGATCCGATCGGCCATAAAGTTTCGCAACACCCGGGGGGAGTACTGGCTGCTCACCTGGGTAATGGTGGTTAGCGTCAGGGAGAAAGCCAGGGCGGCAACGGTAAGCATGGAACCCGCAATGGCCGTGAGCATTCCCCGCGACCCTTCCGCCCCTACACCGAACAGCAGTGGGTAACTCTTGGTACCATTCCAGGAGGTGTTGGAATCGAATTCGATCAACCCACCAGCCAATCCTATGGCCGTAATGACCATTAGCCCCGGTACAAACCAGAGTGATTCCTGTAGTTGCTGCCAGTAGTGTCGAAATCGGGTATTCATCGGGAACGGTTTATAGCTATCCTGATTAACCAGTCCTGGAAAAAATGGTTACAAAACTGGCCGATCACGCCTTTCCAGCTTATCAGGTTCGCTCCCGAATATCTTTATTCACTTCGCATCAAATGGAAAAAAATCAACACCTTTTGGGTTGTCTACCGATACACGATCACTACACCTAGTGGACAGACACCACATAGTCCCTGTTACTGCAACACGACAAAAAAACGCAGGAGGTTATGCTCCCAAAGGCCCGGTAGAGGAAATTTCTCAACTGGTTACAATCGTAATACAAGCAAACTGTAATTATTCCCAGCCGCCACCCAGTGAACGATACAATTCCGTCAGGGCCAGGAACTGAGCCTGTTTAGTAGTAATCAGCGCCAGTTCCGCTTCCAGCACACTGCGCTGCGCCGTAATCACTTCCAGATAAGAAGCATACCCACCGGCAAAAAGATCGTTGGATGTAGCCACAGCCTTGCGCAATACATCGACCTCCTGCCCCTGCAAATCGGCTACTTCCCGGTAGTTCTCAACGCCCCGTAAATTGGTAACCACCTCGCTGAAACCCGTCAGTACGGTTTGCCGATACCGGTAAAAAGACTCCCGACTTTGCGCAACCGACTGCCCGTAGTTGGCTTTCAGAAAACGACGGTTGAATACGGGAGCCGTCAGGCCACCCAGTAAACCAGCCGCAATAGACGCTGGATCGAGCAGCGCTTCTGGCCGGAACGAATTCACCCCTACGTAAGCCGACAAATTCAGCGACGGCAGGAATGACGCACGCGCCACGTCGATGTCGATGTTAGCGGCCTGTAACTCCAGTTCGGCCTGCCGGATGTCGGGTCGGCGGGTGAGCATCTGCGTGGGTAGCCCCGCCAGCACCTCACCGGGCAGTTCCCACTCCTGAAGCGACTTGCCCCGCTCGATAGGTTGCGGAAAGCGGCCCATCAGCCGATTCAACTGATTTTCTGTCTCGATAATTTGCTGCTGAATCCGGCGTTGCCGACTTCGGGTGTTGAGCAACTGGGCCGTAAACTGCTGTACGGCCAGTTCCGTTACCCGCCCCGCCAGTTTTTGCACTTTTACCAGTTCTACGGCATTTTGCTGAAGATCCATATTTTTCTGGATAATCTCCTGCTCACCATCCAGTGCCAGTAGGGCGTAGTAATGCCGGGCAACTTCGGCAACTAACGAGGTAATTACCAGATTACGGCCTTCCTGCGAAGCCAGAAATCGAATGTAAGCCGCTTTCCGGCGGTTGTGCAGTTTGCCCCAGAGGTCAATTTCCCAGGTACTGCGGGCACCCAGAAAAAAATCGGGCGTGGGATTAGGAGCAAGCTGGTTGCCGGATACGTTGTCGGATAAGTTTGTATCGTAGTTACCTACCCCACTCATGGTGTACCTCCCATACCGGTCAACACCCGCCGAAGCGGCCAAATCGACCTGCGGCATCAGGAAACCCTGGCTGTAATTATAAGACGCCCGCGCTACCTCGATCCGCTGCGTAGCGATGCGTAAGTCCAGATTGCCAGCCAGCGTCGTATCAATGAGATGAACCAGATACGGATCATCGAAAAAGGTATGCCAGTTTTCGGTACCGATACTGGTCGAGTCATCACTACCGACAAAGGCAACAGGCGTTGGCCGGGAAGATGGTTGCTGTAGAGGCTGGTAGTTCATCTGACAACCACCCACTACAAACAACAGCAAGAAGGGAAGGTAATACGGTATCTTAATCAATTTGTTCTTGAATGACTGCACCATTTGGGTGGGATTGGCTAATTTCTAAAACAGACTCGTCTTCGTTGGCAGGCCTGGGATGCTCATCCTTACGGGATGATTTGTTGGACTTGCCCCGCTCACCCAGGGTAGCAAAAATGACGTATAGACCCGGAATTACGAACAGTCCAAACAGGGTTCCGGTGAGCATTCCTCCCGCTGCCGCCGTACCGATGGAGCGGTTACCCACGGCCCCGGCCCCGGTTGCCACCATCAGCGGAACGAGTCCGGCAATGAACGCGAACGAAGTCATCAAAATAGGACGCAGTCGGGATACCGCCCCTTCAATGGCTGCTTTCACAATGGGCACCCCTTCTTTTTGTCGTTGATTGGCAAACTCCACAATCAGGATGGCATTTTTCCCCAGTAGGCCAATAAGCATAACCAGGGCCACCTGCGCGTAAATGTTGTTCTGCAATCCCAGCACCTGCAACAGCAGGAACGACCCAAAAATACCCGTGGGCAACGACAGAATAACCGGCAGTGGCAACAGTATGCTCTCATACTGCGCTACCAGCAACAGGTAAACGAACAGCAGACAGATAGCAAAAATATACAACGCCTGATCACCCGATAGCACCTCTTCGCGCGTCATACCCGACCACTCGAAACTAAAACCTTTGGGAAGGGTTTCCTTGGCCACCTCCTGTATGGCCTTGATGGCATCGCCACTACTGTAGCCCGGTGCAGGCTCGCCATTAATCATGGCTGAAGTGTACATGTTATAGCGGGTAAGCTGCTCCGGCCCATAGACCCGTTCGAGCCGTATAAAGTTAGAGTACGGCACCATTTCGCCCTGGTCGTTTTTCACGCGCATCGTCAGCACATCTTCGGGTTTAGTCCGGTAGCTGGGGTCTGCCTGCACGTACACTTTATACATTTGCCCAAACCGAATAAAGTTCGATGCGTAGTAGCTGCCCATCAGAGTTTGCAGGGTGCTCATGGCGTTATCGGTAGAAACACCTTTCTGCGCGGCTTTTTCATGATCAATGTGAATCATGTACTGCGGGAAGTTGGGATCGAAGCTCGTGAAGGCGTTCCGAATTTCGGGTCGCTTGTCGAGGGCCTCAATGAACGCTTTGTTTACATTGGTCATCTTCTGCAAATCGCCACTGCGGCCCACGTCGAGCAACCGCACCTCAAAACCACTAGCGTTACCAAATCCCGGCACGGTGGGGGGCGGAAAGAACTGAATGCTGGCATCCGAAATGGTTTTGGCTTTTTCTTCGAGTTTAGCAATCATGTCCTGCATCGACTCGGTGCGCTGGTCCCAGGGCTTGAGGTTAATCATGCCCATCCCGTATGATGCCCCCGCCCCATCGGTCATCAGACTGTATCCCGCCAGCGTGGATACGTTCTCTACGGCATCTTCCTTACTGGCCATTTCCTGAATTTCGTCCAGTACTTTCTCCGTCCTAGACACGGTGGCTCCGGCGGGCGTAGTGACGTTGGCGTAAATCATGCCCTGATCTTCGGTAGGAATGAAGCCGCCGGGCAGGATAGCACTAACGCCCCAGGTAGCGGCTATGAAACCAATCAGTACGCCCCAGGTAATAACGCTTCGGCTCAGCAGCGGGCGCAACAGGCCGCTGTACTTATTGGCCAGTTTATCGTATCCCTTATTGAACCCGGCAAAGAAACGCCCTAACAGGCCTTTCTTCCCCTTGGGATCGTGGGGCCGCAGCATAATGGCGCACAGCGCGGGCGTCAGCGTCAGGGCGTTCACGCCCGAGATGACAATGGAAATAGCCAGCGTTAGCGAAAACTGCCGGTAGAAAATCCCAACCGGCCCACTCATAAACGCCACCGGCACAAATACCGCCGACATAACCAGCGTAATGGCTACGATGGCACCGGCAATGTCACCCATGGCCGAAAACGTGGCGACCCGTGGCGATAGGTGATCCTCTTCCATTTTGGCGTGGACAGCCTCCACCACTACGATGGCGTTATCAACCACAATACCGATGGCCAGTACCAGCGCAAAAAGGGTAAGCAAGTTGATGGAGAAGCCAATGGCACTCATAAAGGCAAACGTACCCACCAGGGCCACCGGCACCGCCAGGGCGCAAATAAGCGTAGCCCGCCAGTCCTGCAAAAACAGGAATACGATAATGAACACCAGAATAAAAGCTTCGAACAGCGTGTGCAGTACATTGTCGATGGACGCGTCCAGAAAACGCGACACGTCGTAAGCGTAGTTATAGGTCATACCCGCCGGAAATGACCGCTCTTTCAGCTCCTCCATGCGCGTTTTTACGTTGGCAATTACCTCGCTGGCATTGGAGCCGGGCCGCTGCTTGAGCATGATGGCCGCCGAAGGCTTTCCGTCGTTTTTTGACAGTACCCCGTAATCAGCCGAGCCAAACTCCACATCGGCCACGTCTTTAAGCCGTAAAAGGGAGCCATCATCGTTGCTGCGGAGTACCAGATTTTCGTACTGAGCGGGTTCAAAAAATTTACCCGTGTAACGTAACACGTATTGGATAGTCTGGGGGTCGCGGTCGGCACTTTCGCCCGCTTTACCGGGGGCAGCTTCCACGTTCTGCTTCCGAATCCCGGCAATCACATCGTCGGCCGATATCCCATAGACCGTCATTCGGTCGGGCTTGAGCCATACCCGCATGGAGTAGTCACGGCTGCCCATGATGGCGGCAAAACCCACTCCGTCAATCCGCTTGAGTTCGGCCAGAATGTTGATGTCGGCAAAATTGTAGATGAACTTCTCGTCTACCGTCGGGTCATCACTCACCACGTTGAGGTAGAGCAACATGCTGTTCACCTCTTTTTCGGTAACGACCCCGGCCTTGATTACCTCTTCGGGCAATTCGTCGAGGACGGTCGTTACCCGGTTCTGTACGTTTACTGATGCCAGGTCGGGATCGATGCCCACACTGAAGAACACAGTGATGATTGATGTACCATCGTTACCCGACACCGAGGTCATGTATGTCATGCCCGGTACGCCGTTGATAGCCCGTTCGAGGGGCGTAACAACGGCCTTTACGCTTACATCGGCACTGGCTCCGGTGTATCGGGTCGTGACCGTTACGGAGGGCGGCACAATGTCGGGAAACTGCGTAACGGGCAGGCCGGTCAGGGCCAGGATGCCCATCAGGACAATGATGACCGAAATGACCCCTGAGAGCAAGGGCCTTTTGATGAATAGTTCAAACATAATAACTGTTTTTCGGACGGTGAAAGACGAAACTTACTGGCGGGCCGCCGAGTACATAGCCAGCAGACTATCGGCAGGCATTGTTTTCGGGATAATCGTCATGCCGTCTTTTATATTCTGGAGACCTTCGTACACGATTCGGTCGCCCGGACGAAGGCCGGACTGAACGATATAAAACTGATCTACCCGACTACTGGATACGAAACTCCGGCTTTTTACCTTGTTCTGGGCATCAACTACGTAAACGAAACTTTTGTCCTGCACGTCGAACACGGACCTTTGCGGCACCAGCACGGCGTCGGTTACATCGGTACTTAGCCGCACTTTACCCGTTGCCCCGTGCCGAAGCAGCTGATTAGGATTCGGAAAACGCGCCCGAAACGCAATGGTGCCGGAGTTGCCCTCAAAAATGGTTTCGGTGGTTTCTATTTTTCCTTTGTACGGATAAACAGAATCGTCGGCAAGCAAGAGTTCAACCTCGCGGGTTATTGTTTTTTCGGGGTTTACGCGTTTTTTAACGAAGGCCAGATACTCTTTTTCGGATACATTAAAATAAGCATATATCTGCCGGATATCCGTAACACTCGTGAGCAATGAGCCTTCTTCAATCAGGCTTCCCTGTTTAAAGGGTATCCGGTTAATGACACCATCGAAGGGAGCCCGGATATTAGTCAGCGACATCATTCGATTGGCATTGGAGAGCGCGGCCTTCGATTGGTCGATAGCGCCTTTGGCCTCATCGATTTTCGCTTTGGCCAGTTTCAGTTCTGAACCGGATATAATATTCTTATCGACCAGCAGCTTTACCCGGTCCATCTCAACGTATGCCGATTTGGACTGCGCCACAGCACTCTCCAGACTGGCTCTGGCCCGGTCGATCCCGACCTGATATTCAGCGGGGTTGAGTTGGAACAGCAGTTGGCCTTTGTGTACTGCCCGCCCTTCATCGATCATTATTTTGTCCAGATAACCAGCTACCCGGGCACGTACTTCCACATTCTGCACCGCTTCGAGCTCACTGGCGTAATCATGATCGAGCGTGGCACTCTGGCGACTTAGCTGAATAACCGGAAAGGGTTGGTTGGCCACCTCTTCTTTTGTCTCGCTTTTTGAGGTACAATCGGTTAGCAGAAAACTTAAAAGCAGGACACTGATGCCTAAATAGTAATTCATACAAGTATGTTAATCAGAATTGTTTTTAGCTTGTTCGCTAAACAGGTAACTAAGAAATCAGGCACCTATTTATGTATTTCTGCAAGTAAGGAAATGAGTGAATGAAGCGGCTTAGAAAACTATTAGAATTTACTTAGAATTGGGCAAACGGGGGCATTTAATCGATAAAATCAGGCATTCGGCTGCCTAAAAGAGAATAAAAATTGCAGGGCTACGGCAGGCATCCACCCGTTATAGATTTCTACCTTTCCGGCAATAGGACGCTCAGGCAGGCAGTCAATTTCCCCCGCACTATGCTATTTTTGTCCGTCCTTTACTACACGCTTCTCCTACCGACCAGCCGCGTCTGGGTGTCTGAATAACCTACCAAGATGAGAAATAAATTAGTACTACTTGCCCTGCTTGCCCTGCTTGCCTTTGCTACCAGTGGAACGGCTCAGAAGGTTATCACCACAAGTGACCCCGCCGAACTGGTCAATCCGCTGGTGGGTACCGACTCCAAACCGAGCTTATCCAATGGCAATACCTATCCAGCCATTGCCCTGCCCTGGGGAATGAATTTCTGGATGCCACAAACCGGCAAAATGGGAAATGGCTGGGCCTACACGTACGGTGCCGATAAAATCAGGGGGTTCAAACAAACCCATCAGCCATCGCCCTGGATGAACGATTACGGCCAGTTTTCGCTCATGCCCATCACTGGTAAACTGCGTATCGACGAGGACGAACGCGCCAGTTGGTATTCGCACAAAGCCGAAGTAGTAAAGCCTTATTACTACAGCGTTTATCTAGCCGACCATAACGTTACGACCGAGATTGCCCCCACCGAACGGGCGGCCAGTTTCCGCTTTACCTTCCCCAAAACCGACAGTGCCTACGTGGTAATCGACGCCTTCGACAAAGGGTCTTACGTGAAGATTTTGCCGAAGGAGCGCAAAATAATCGGATATACCACCCGCAACAGCGGGGGTGTACCGGCCAATTTCAAAAACTACTTCGTCATTCAGTTCGACAAGCCGTTTGCCACGGCGCAGGCCTGGCACGGCAAGACACTGGCCAACGACACGCTGGAGCTTCAGGCAGCCCATGCTGGCGCGGCAGTTCAATTCAAAACAACCAAAGGAGAAGCGGTTAATGCCCGCGTGGCCTCCTCGTTTATTAGCCATGAACAGGCCGAACGGAACCTGGACGAGGTTGGAAAAGACACCTTCGAAACGGTTAGGGATAAGGCCAAAATCGCCTGGAATAAGGAACTGAGCCGGATTAAGGTAGAAGGGGGCACACTGGCGCAGATGCGTACCTTTTACTCCTGTTTGTATCGTTCGCTACTCTTTCCCCGCAAATTTTTCGAGTTCGATGCCGATAAAAAAGTAGTGCATTACAGTCCGTACAATGGTAAGGTGCTACCCGGCTACATGTTCACCGACACGGGTTTCTGGGATACGTTCCGCTCAATGTTCCCGTTTCTAAATCTGATGTATCCCTCGCTCAACGCGCAGATGCAGGAAGGCCTTGCCAACGCCTACAAAGAGGGTGGCTGGCTGCCGGAATGGGCCAGTCCGGGTTTACGCAATGTGATGGTTGGATCTAATTCGGCCTCTGTCATTGCGGATGCTTACATTAAAGGGGGACGTAATTACGACATCAATACCCTGTACGAAGCGGTATTGAAGAATTCTGAAAACGAGGGACCGATGGATGCCGTTGGCCGCAAAGGAGTGAAGTACTACAACGAGCTGGGCTACGTGCCTTACGATGTGGGCATCAACGAAAACGCGGCCCGCACGCTCGAATATGCCTACGACGATTTTGCCATTTATCAACTGGCCAAAGCTCTCAAGCGTCCACAGGCCGAGATTGACCGATTTGCCAAACGCTCCCAGAACTACCGTAACCTATTCGACAAACAGACGGGGCTGATGCGCGGCAAAAATAAAGACGGGTCGTTCCAGACACCGTTCAACCCGTTCAAGTGGGGCGATGCGTTTACCGAGGGTAATAGCTGGCATTATACCTGGTCAGTATTTCACGACGTGCAGGGCCTGGTCGACCTGATGGGGGGCCCACAGGCATTCGTGACGAAACTGGATTCTGTATTTACCATGCCGCCCGTCTTTGACGACCGTTACTACGGGAGCGTTATCCACGAAATTCGGGAAATGCAGATTGCCAACATGGGGCAATACGCGCATGGCAACCAGCCAATTCAGCACATGATTTATCTCTACAACTACGCCGGTGAACCCTGGAAGACCCAATACTGGCTCCGGGAGGTGATGGACCGCCTGTATCTGCCAACACCCGACGGGTACTGTGGCGATGAGGACAACGGGCAAACCTCGGCCTGGTACGTGTTTACGGCCATGGGCTTTTACCCGGTTTGTCCGGCCACAAATCAGTACGTACTGGGCGCACCCCTGTTTAAAAAGGTGACGGCAACGCTGGAAAATGGCAAAAAGATCATCATCAACGCACCAGCCAACAACGACCAAAACCGCTACATCGACGCGATGCGACTCAATGGAAAGGTACACGAGAAGAATTGGCTTAGTCACGAAACCCTGCAACAGGGAGCCGTCATCGACATCGACATGTCCGCCAAACCAAATAAAAGACGAGGCACCAAACCAGCGGATTACCCCTATTCATTCTCTGCCGAAAAGACGAAGTAAAGGTGGTTTCAACGTTGATTCTTGCTGACAGGTTCCCTATTTTAGTTATACACATCAACGAAATCGTTATAAATTCATATCTTTGCCTGAATCATCCTCCCTGTTGAGTGAAGTCGTTTGCAGCTATCGGTTTCTTAATCCTTTTACTCTATCACCTGATCGGGTTGCCGCTGGCAGTGCTCACCTTCGAGCAGTCATACGAGTCAGCCACCCCGATTTCGCTGGCAGATCAATGGAAAATAGTCAAACTACCCATCTCTTTACCCTATACCAATACTTGGGAAAATACCGATGGGCAGGATGGCCTGATTCAGGATGGAAACGACTTTTACAACATCGTTCGGCAACATTACGCAAACGATACACTATACACGCTGCTTAAAACGAACCAGTCGGCAAGAGAGCGTTTCTCTGATCTGGCCGATCAGTTTCAGCAGCTCAACAATGACCAGAAAACGACCCGGTCACCTCTCAGCCGACTACTCAAACTGCTGAAAGATAGGCTGACAACCTACCTCCCCCCCCTGGCGTTCCATCTGGTGCAGCCCAACCAGTCGCCAGTCTTGTCCTGCGTTCGTTATGTCAGCGTACTGCTGTCGTTCTGTGATGCCGACCTCGAGTCCCCTTCCCCCCCACCCCGTAGCCAGCCTGTTTTCTGTTGATTTTCTGACAAGCCGATACAATCGGTTTTTATAACCTGTTGTATCGGCTTGCAACTTTGTTTGGATTGCTGTAGAGCAACCCCTCAACTACTTATAGGCTATTTACGCATGAAACGTATTCAATATATACTTCCCCTACTGCTGATTGGCTTGGGGGCCTGTCAACCCAGTGCTACGCCCGACCAGTACAACACACGGGCTGCCAACCCGCAATTGCTCAATGATTGCTCCCAGCGGTTGACCAGCATTATTATTCACGATATTTTCAAACCACCCGTTGCCAGCCGTATCTATGGCTATACGTACCTGGCCACGTACGAAGCCCTGCGCCCCGGCTATGCCGACTACCCCTCATTACTAGGTAAACTGAATGGCTCAACACCCGCTCCGAGACCCCAGCCAAATGAAGCCTATTGCTTTCCGCTGGCCAGTTTGAAAGCCTTCCTGACCGTTTCCCGTGCGCTGACGTTTTCGGAGGATTTGTGGGCTAAATTCGATCAGGAGATGGCCCCCAAATTAAAGGCACTCAATATTCCCAACGATGTGTATGAACGCTCCGTGCAGTATGGCGAAGTGGTAGCCAAACACGTACTGGCTTATGCCGGTAAGGACCACTACAAAGAAACGCGCGGTTTCCGCTATAGTGTTACCAATAAGCCGGGTACCTGGGTACCTACCCCACCATCGTATGCCGATGCCTGCGAACCCCAGTGGAACACGGTGCGCCTGTTTGCACTGGACTCGGCCCGGCAGTTCCGCTGCCCCCCTCCGGCTGCCTACGATCTGAACCCAAAAAGTAAATTCTGGAAACTGACGAAGGAAGTGTATGACATGGGCAAACGACAGGACAAAGAGCAACAGGCAATCGCCTACTTCTGGGACGACAACGCCTTTGTGACCAATATATCGGGGCACGTTATGTTTGCCAGCAAGAAGATGACGCCCCCCGGCCACTGGCTGGCCATTGCCACGACCCTGGCCAAACAACAGAAATTCAGCATGATTCAGAGTGCGCAGTTGTATTCCCTGACCTCCATTGCCATGTACGATGCCTTTGTTGCCTGCTGGGATGAGAAATACACCAGCGTTCGTATTCGGCCCGAAACGGTAATAAACAATAACCTGGACCCGGCTTGGCGGCCCTTCCTGGAAACCCCGGCTTTTCCCGAATACGTAAGTGGCCACAGCGATATTTCGGCCGCTGCGGGTCGGGTCATTGCCCGTTTAGTTGGCCCGAACGTAGCCTTTACCGACTCCACAGAGCAGCCGTATGGTCACGGCGTGCGTCATTTTTCGTCTATCGAGGCTGCGTATCAGGAAGCGTCCATCAGCCGGGTATACGGGGGTATTCACTACCGCGATGGCGTTGAAGAAGGGACTCATCAGGGCGAACACGTTGGGCAATGGGTACTAACAAAACTAGTGCCGGAGCCTGTCATAGCGGCCAAGTAAGCTGGTCACTACGTAGCCTTCGGACTACGTGCTACGAGCTACGAGCTCAGGGGCGTGATTTAGCAGGCGAGTAGCTTACCCGAAATCATGCCCTTATTTTCATATTCAGTCACACGGTACAATTGACAGCGCCTACATGGATTCTACGAGCCAATAAGGTCATTTAAAATTAATTGCCTACATTCGTCAACTAACCCGCCTGAACGTATTATACTGCCCGCTATCAAAAAATACATGGACGTTCAGCCTTTTAGTACCATACTCGTTCCGGTGGATTTTACGGAACCTCCCCTCAATGCCCTCGCCGTTGCCGTGCGATTAAGTCAGCCGCAACAAACCGAAATCCACCTGATTTACGTACTCAATCCAGCAACAGTCGAGCCTGCAACGGCCAATGGCCAAGTACCTGATTTGTCGCAGGAACAGCTGGTTCAGGAGGGAACCGACATGATTCAGATGCTGGCAACGGTAACTGCCCAGGAACATCAGGTACGTTGTTCGGCCAGTTATTGCCAGGGCAAGATTCCGGAAGAAGTGGTGAGCACGGCCAGCCGCATCAACGCCGACCTAATCGTGATTGGCATTCAGAACGGGGCTAACGCGGAGACGTTTCGGTTGGGAGCCGATGCCTATCAGATCATAAAAACTGTTTCGTGCCCGGTGTTAACGGTTCCAGTCCACCAGAAATGGATTACCTTTGAGCGAATTCTGTTTCCGGTGCGGCCAGTTCCAGGCACGCTGAACAAATATGCATTCACCCGAAAAATTATTCAGACTGACCAAACCGAGGTAACCATATTAGCACTCTGTGCTCCTGATGAGGTAATCAGTATGCACCAGTTGGCGGATGAGGTTGCGGTGTTGACGGAAAAGCTGACTCAGGATAACATCAGGAATCAGGCTATATTTTGTCAGACCGATTCGATGGCTGAGACTGTTCTGGAAAAAGTAGATGAGTTGAACACTAATTTACTGATTATTACGGCCAGTTTGAGCATAACGACTGAGAATTATTTTATGGGACCTTTTACGCAGCAAATCGTTTACAATTCCCGCGTGCCGGTGCTCGCAATACGACCCGAATCTGCTTTAACTGAGCAGACGACCCGGATTGCCTGGCAGTATGGCCAAAATGAGTAAGGCGTAAGCCATCCGTTTTTATTTTTTTGCATTCATTGCTTAAACCCTGTTACCAATGCCGAGTAAACAAGACTATATCCTACGAGTGGCTGCCTGGGCAAAATCGCGTGGCTTTAACGACATAAAAGCCAACACCGAAGGCTTCGAAACGCCAATTTCCTACGGGCGGCAGCAGGATGGAGAAGCGTTTGTTCCAGATGTAACGGGCCAGCAGTTTGAGCAGAAGTCTTACTTCGAAGTAATTCTTAAGACAGATGATGTTAACCACCTTACATCGAAACTGAAGCTTTTGGGTCAACTGGCATCGGCCCGGGGTGGTCAACTATACCTGATGGTACCCAAAGGACACCTCCCCTTTGCCAAGTCGGTTGCTGCCAATAGCCGGGTTGTTGCCGAGTTAATCAACTTGCTTTAATTTATTTGAGGGCATTTAATCCTCCGAACACACGAAACCGCTACTGGAGTATTAATCTCCGGTAGCGGTTTTATCGCGTTCAACGACCAAAAGCAATTATTGTGGGGCAGTATCCTCGTCGGGTTCCGCAATTTTGGCCAGATCTTTATTATTGGGGAACAGTGCCAGACCTTTCTTCAACCACTCTTCACGGGTAGCCTGATTCTTGGTAACTAACTCCTCGTAAGAAATCAGGTATTTAAATGCCAGAATAAGGTCCCTGCTATACCGCTTTACATCATCTGGTTTATCGGCCACCATGCTGATAAACTGCTCGAAGTAGGGTCTTGCTTTCCCGTTCCGCACGGCTGCTTCAGGATCATAAGCGTAGTAGTTGGCCTTGGCCCGGTACAGGACGGTTGGCGCGTACTCGGGCGATATTTTCTGGGCCAGTGCCAGGGCAGAATCCGCCATAGCGAAGCGTACCGTATCCCGAACCAGTTTGTTGGCCGTATCGCGCTTGAAACCCAGTGTATAGTTACTTAAACCATAACGGAACAAATCCTGCACATCGGCCTTGAAGCCATGTTTGGCCGCGGAATCGAGCGTAGCTACTGCCTGAGGATGTTTCTTTGTCCGATAATAGTACCGGGCAATTTCGCTGTACAGATTATCAGTCGTATCGAAGGGAGCCGCTTTCTCCAGGTACGTTACCCCAATTGAATCATTGATGGCCTTTTTCATGGTGCTGAGCGAATCAGTACCGGCACTTTCGATACCCATGTACGCCTGTCCCAGGTATTTGTAGTCATCTGGAATCACCTTTTCGGGTGCTTTCTCAATGAACGTCGTGAGGTTTTCGATGGCCTTCTGTGGCTTTTTCAGCGACGAATTGGCCCATCCTTCAATCCGGTACACAATGGGGTTTTGCGCCAGTGCTGTCCGGTTGCTGTCAATCAGACTTACAGCCCGCTCGTAGTCTTTGGCCAGGAAGTGAAACTGCGCCTGCCGAAGCAGCGTTTCCTGGCGCCGGTCTTTCGATACACTTGCATACTGGTCTTCGTAATTAGCCGCTTCTTTATACCGGTTTACCAGGAAGTACAGTTCTGCAAGCTGGTTATAGGCCGGTGAATAGTTCGGATTCGCTTCAATAGCTTTCTTGTAATAATCAACAGCCAGATTCAGGTTGCGCCCCTGCCAGTAAATATCGCCGATACGCTGGTCGACCCGTGAGGCATCCATACCCAGTTCAATGGCGTTTTCGTAACGTGTTACAGCCGTACCAGCATCCTTATTGAGGTAGTAGGCATCTCCCAGGGCCAATTGAATGGCGGGGTTCTTCTTATCCCGCTCGGCCGCCTTGTTCAGGTATTCCATAGCTTTGGCAGCATCTACCGCTTTCGGATAAGTTGGCTTGATGGAACCATCGGCCGGTGTCAGATACCCCGTGTACGCTTCACCAATCCGGAAAAGAATGTCCGCGTTTTTGCTTTTACTTTTCTTCAGTACTTCTTCCAGCTTTGGACCAGCATTAGCCACATCATTGGCAACAAGATAGCTGATAGCAATACCCGTTTCGTTGATTGGCTCCCGCTTCCCATCCAGCGGCACCCCTTTCTCAAACCAAATACGGGCTGAATCAGGCTGGCCAGCCCGGAGGTATCCGTACCCGGCATCGAAATAACTTTGTACAGTTGGAGCTTGCTGAGCGTTCCGGCTAAGCAAATACTTGGCTTCATTCACACGCCCCATACTCATAAGGGTAGTTGCATCGGGAGTGGGGGCCTGTGCCAAAGCCGTTCCGGCTAAGCCCGTTAGAAGAGAAAAGATAAGTTTCGTTTTCATGTTAGTTATGGTTTTTCTTTCCCTGTAGGATAGAACGCATCGCCGGGGAAGTAACAGCAAGTAGCAGCCAAGACCTAAGAACAGGCTTAAAGACTGCTTAGAATTGGCTTAGAATTAGAAAAACAACTTACTACCAAGGGGGCAGTGTACACAGTACATGAAACCAGCCAGATCAGGCCATCTCCCTAAAACACTAAAAAACAGGTAATACTACCCCCGGAATAGGGGAAAAATACCGTTTCCCGACCCTTATTAAACCCGTTACTTTGCCCTATAATTTCCTGATAATCAATACATCTATTTCACCATCTTAAATCAATCCACCAAATACACATGAAAAACCGCCGAATATCCGCCCATGAATTGCGTTACCACGCTGCCGACGTAGCCTACAACCGCCCCCACCCAGTCCAACGCTCTAATGGAGAAGAAAGCAAGTATCGTATTTCCAATGAACCAGTTTTGCCAATAGACCCAGCGAAACCGGATATTAAGAACTATCCTTCTTACATAGCAGCCTTTACCAAAGGATTTCAACACGATGAAAATGGCTTTATGGCCTTTCCGGATCAAGGGTTTTACTCCGATTTCATTCGGGCCTGCGATGCCGGGGATTTGGCCTCTATACAGGCCCTAAAACTGAATGCCAGGGTTAAGGTAAGCGAAGCAACAACCGCCAATCCGCTCAATGAATGGAAATCTCAGATAGCAATTAGTGACAATGAAGGGGCAGGTGCCGACGTACGGGGCTGGGAAAGTATGGGCGCAGGCTTGGTGTATGACCTGGAGGGGCCCGACGCGCAGGCACTGACGATTCCTCCCGCCCCTACCCTCGACAGCGATGAACTCATTGCGGAGATGATGGAACTGTATTGGATGGCCCTCTGCCGTGATGTACCTTTCCAAGAGTTTAGTACCAATGCCAATATTACATTAGCCCTGGCCGACCTGAATCCGCTGGACTGGTTTGATCGAACAAAGTTATACGGCCTTCATAGCTATGAACTGGCTCGTAAGCGAGGCTACTATAAAGTTGGTACAAATGCCTTCAGTACGCAGGATATTTTTCGGGGCAACGTGAAGGGCGACGACATTGGCCCTTACGTATCCCAGTTTTTGTGCGTTGGCAACAAATCATTGGGTATAAGTGATAAAGCCTTTGGTGAAAAACAGGGGTTGATTGCCTACGGTTCGGCTACCGTTGACCAGCGGGTACGTATTGCCAAAGAACATGTTGACTATATGACCACCTGGGAGCAATGGCTTGATGTGCAAAATGGAGCAAACCTGAAAGAACTGGAAAAATACGAAGATACAGATGGCCCTAAAGACAAGAATATCAACCGGGAGCACGGTTACCGGTTTATCAGTACTCCTCGGGACCTTTGTACATTCGTGCACTATGATGCGCTCCATCAGTCATATTTCAATGCCTGCCTAATTCTACTTGGGATGAAAGCCCCCTTCGATCCTGACCTGCCATTCCAGCTTCCCGACAGTGCGGATAAACAAACCGGTTTTGCCCAGTTCGGGCCTCCTCACATCCTGAACCTGGTATCTGAGGTAGCAACCCGTGCCCTGAAAGCGGTTCGATTCCAGAAGTACAACGTTCACCGCCGGGTGCGTCCCGAAGTAGTGGCGGGCTGGCTGCATTTGTACGCAACCGATGGTGGAACAGTAACACCTGGCAAGCCTGCCGTCAAAAAAACGCTGGATGTAATGAAAAAAATGGTAACTACATTCGAGGGTGACTCTACTACTCCTGCTAAAGCAGTCTGGAACGCAGTCAAAAATTACAATGCAACCCAAAACGCACTGCCCGACCGGTCAGGCGATCCGTCAGTAGCAGCAGGTAAGGATTCGTATCTGTTGCCCATGCCTTATGTGGAAGGTTCACCTATGCACCCCTCGTACGGGTCTGGGCACGCTACGGTAGCTGGTGCGTGTGTAACGATTCTGAAAGCTTTTTTCGATGAGGGATACATTTTGCCCCGTGCCTACGAAACCGATGCAACCGGGAAGGATCTGACAGAAATTATCGCACTAAAGAATACGTTGACAATAGAAAACGAGCTCAACAAGTTGGCGAGTAACATTGCCTTCGCACGCAACTGGGCGGGGGTTCACTACTGGTCCGATCAGGCCGAGTCATTGAAACTTGGAGAGCAGATTGCACTGGGTATTCTGGAGGAACAAAAACTGATGTACGGTGAAAACTTCTCGATGACAGTACCGCTATTTGATGGTACGAGCGTCCGAATCTAACAGCTTTTCTTATTTGGTTAAAATGGCGCAGGTATAAACTCCTGCGCCATTTTTTGCTGTTATACCCAGTCAGGCTGAGTAATGCTGTAGTAGTCTCCGGATTAAAAAATGATTTTTTGCTGACCCATTAGCTCAACATTTAGTTAGGATATAATAGTGTCTTACTAATCTATTGAACAGAACCATCCCGATCGCTTTATACGATGGAAAAGTCCCCAAATAGTGAACGCAGGCCCAGTAATCCGGCTGAACAACATGCCCAGAATGAACCTAAAAGCGGTGAACGTCCTAATCAGGGTGCAGAAATGACAGCTGATCATTACGAACCCGTTGGTAAACCAACTATGGACCAACCCCTTACCCCTGCTCCCGATAACGTAGGAGCCAAGCGTAGAAACGCAGTGCTGGCGCAGCCGCCCGAAGAATTTACGGGTCTTAAACTGGCTGAACCCCTAACAGTGGCGGCTGGCGTTAAGGCCGTGCTACAATCTATGGCGTTTTCGTGGGGCGAAGCCGGGGTAGGCCGGGGTACGCAGGCCCTGCTCAAACTCAACCAAAAAGACGGGTACGACTGCTCATCCTGTGCATGGCCCGACCCGGATGGTCATCGGTCGATAGCGGAGTTCTGCGAGAGTGGTGCTAAGGCTACTGCTTCCGATGCGGATACGCGCCGGGCCGACCCCGACTTTTTTGCCCAGCATAGCGTAGTGGCCCTGTCGCACATGACCGACCGCGACCTAAACAATGCGGGTCGTTTAACGCACCCAATGGTGCTCCGCCCCGGTGCAACCCACTACACCCAAATAGCATGGCCCGAAGCGTTTCAACTGGTTTCTACTGAGTTGAAAGCGCTCCAATCGCCCGACGAAGCCATCTTTTATACGTCGGGGAAAGTACCCAACGAACCGGCTTATCTGTACCAGCTCTTTGCGCGTCAGTTTGGGACGAACAACCTGCCCGACTGCTCTAACATGTGCCACGAAAGCAGTGGTTCGGCGCTGAGCCCTACCCTGGGTCTGGGCAAGGGGTCGGTTACGCTGAACGACCTGCACGAAGCGGAAGTGATCCTGATTATGGGGCAGAACCCAGCCACCAACGCCCCGCGTATGCTCACAGCCCTACAGATAGCCAAGCGTAAAGGGGCAAAAATCATTGCCATCAATCCGCTGCCCGAAACCAGTTTTCGCAAATTCAAGAATCCGCAGGATTTCATGAATCCTATTAAAGCCGTGGGCGTGTTGGCAGGCCCGGGGACATCCATGGCCGATATCCACCTGCAAGTACGGGTGAACGGCGACATGGCCGTGTTGCGGGGCATCATGAAGCACCTATTGCAAGCCGAAGAACAGAATCCCGGCAACGTGCTGGACAAAGCTTTCATTCAGGAATTCACGGCCGATTATGCTGACTTTCTGGATTCACTCAACAAAACCCGTTGGGAGGATATTGAACACATCAGCGGATTAACACGGGAGCAACTCCGCGAAGCAGCGGATCTGATTGCGCCGAAGCAAAAGATTATCACTTGCTGGGCCATGGGCATTACCCAGCAGAAAAATGGAGTGGCTACCATCAAGGAAATCGTAAATCTGCACCTGATGAAGGGAGCCATTGGTAAACCCGGGGCAGGCACCTGCCCGGTGCGTGGGCATTCAAATGTGCAGGGCGACCGCACCATGGGTGTTTGGGAGAAACCACAAGAGGAATTTCTGGACGCGCTGGTAAAAGAATATGGCTTTGAACCACCCCGCGAACATGGCTTCGATACAGTAAACTCCATCAAAGCCATGCATGACGGAAAAACGAAGGTATTCATGAGTCTTGGCGGCAACTTACTATCCGCCGGACCCGACACGGAATTTGTGGCCGAAGGCATAAGAAAACAGAACCTGACCATTTGCGTCAGCACCAAAATTAACCGGGGGCACCTTGTTACGGGTAAAACGGCCCTTATTCTACCCTGCCTGACTCACCTCGATATGGACAGGCAGCGCTCGGGGCAGCAGTTTACTTCCTGCGAGAACTCGATGGGAGTGGTGGGCATCAACAAAGGCATGATGGAGCCGCTGGAAGGAGAAATGCTGAGCGAAGTAGCCATCATTTGTGGCATTGCCATTTCTACACTGGGCGAACGGACAACCACCAACTGGGTTAGTTACGTGGAAAATTACGACAACATCCGGGATGATGTGTCGCGGGTGATTCCGGGGTTCGATAAGTTCAACGAAAAAATCCGTCAGCCGGGTGGCTTCTATTTGCCCAATGGACCGCGTGAACGCAAGTTCACTACCGAGAGCGGCAAGGCCCACTTCACCGTAACGGAGATGAAAAAACATGACTTGGCACCTAACCAATTGGTACTGATGTCGATACGGAGTCATGACCAGTTCAACACAACTATTTACGATTACAACGACCGGTATCGGGGTGTGTTTGGCGAACGACGCGTGATCTTTATGAATCGGCAGGATATGCAGGAGCGGGGCATCCAGGAGCGGCAATTAGTTAACATTACCAGTCATTTTGCGGGACAGAAGCGGCATCTGGAGAAGTTCATCGCCATTCCTTACGACATCCCCAAGGGCGACACAGCGGCTTATTTCCCCGAAATGAATCCGCTGGTTCCCATTCATAGCGTTGCGGATGTCAGTAATACCCCAACGTCTAAATTTGTGGTTATCACCGTTGAGCCTGTCGCCGAACTGATGCCGGAGGGAAGCACCAAAGCGGTGCCTATAGCCGAGGCAGTTGCAGCCTGACAGACGCAAACCGGATAAGCCTCGATAGCTTATCTGATTGCACAAAAAACGACCCTACCAGCAGTTGGTGGGGTCGTTTTTGTGGTTAGGAGTGGTTTTATCAGAAGAACCAGAAACTGTCGCGGAGCCGGAACTCGGCAGTACCCAGGTAAGCGTCCTTTGTATAAACTGATGCCCGATAGATACCCGGCTTAATGTGGCTATCCGGACTGACGCTGAATGAAATACGTTGTGGATTCTTATCGAAGTTCACCGATTGTGTAGCATGTACCGGAACCACCTCGTTTTTGCCCGACAGCGTGATTGTACTTGAATTCTTTGCAGGCATTATCCCGTTGCTCTGGTCATCGGTCAGGCTTAGGTACACTTCCTGCGTGCCCGTCAAACCCATTTCGGCCGGAACGCTGAGGGATACCATCAATGTGTTGACTTTCTTAGCTTTGGCCGTTTCTTTCTCGTTGCTCTTTACCGTTTCGATACGGAATGCATCGCCCGTCAGTGCCGTACGGGGCACTTTCGTTTGCAGGTTCGCGGTAAGGTCCATTACCTGCTGTTTCAGTGGGGACAGCCCATCGTTCTGACTAGTCAGTTTTGTATTGGCATCGGTTAGCCAGGTGATTTTGTTCTGAACAGCCTCCATCTGACTCTCCAGACTGTCCCGTTTGGTCGTTATCGTAACGATGTTTCGATTAAGTCCCTGAATCGTACGGGTCCGTCCCAGGTTACCCTGGCGGAGTTGTGTCACCGCTCTATCCCGATTTATCAACTGAGTATTCAGTCCTTCCACCCGTTTGTCCAGGCTGGTCTTTTCATTAGAAACGGTTTCGAGTTGGGTGTTAAGACCGCGGATATCGCCTTCGAGTTGTAGCTTTACCGACAGTAGCGAATCGGCTCGCTGTTCCGTTAGGTCGTTCTGGCGGGTCAGTTTTTCACTTTTGTTCCAAAAATAGACTCCTCCAATTAACAATAAGGCCGCTAATGCTGACAGGCCGTAGGTAACTGTTTTATTATTTTGTCCAACGTTTTCCATAGTTTCATAGTGTGTTGGTTGGTAAATTGATGAAACAAACTTACTCCTCAACCCTAACAGGAGACTTAGAGAAAACTTAAAATTTGCTTAGAATGTAACTTATTTTCAATTAGATAGCGAAACAGAACGTTACTTCTCCAACTACTTTACTCATGAATGGCCAATAACCCCTCCCGCTACGAACAGGTTCTCGCCTGGCTCGATCAACACATAATCCGTCGTCTGTATACCGAGCGCGTTCGTCGCGTCATTCTTCAGAGTTTACCTTTCTGGGTAGCATCTGTACTGACTGGTTTGGTTGCCGTGGGATATGAACGGGTATTCAGCTGGGCCGAACAACTCAGTTTCACCTGGTTGCGCACCCAGCCACTCCTGGCCTTTATAATTACCCCGGTAGCTTTTTTAGTGGCCTGGTATCTGGTTGCCAGGCTGGCTCCAGCCGCCAGGGGCAGCGGTATCCCCCAGGTAATGGCAGGCATCGAACTGTCAACCCCGGTAACACACGGCCGTACGGCCTACCTGCTTAGTATACGCGTGGCGGTTGTAAAACTATTGAGTAGTGTAGTACTGCTGGCGGGGGGCGGTGTTATTGGCCGGGAAGGGCCAACTATCCAGATTTCGGCGGCTATCTTCCGGGCTATCAATCGGCTGCAACCGGCTGGCTGGCCCCAGTTGTCCCGGCAGATTGCGCTGGTTACGGGTGGAGCGGCTGGCTTGGCGGCTGCCTTCAACACCCCACTGGGTGGAATTGTGTTTGTGGTTGAAGAGCTTACCCAAACCCATATTACCCGCTTCCGAACGGCAGTTTTCACGGCCGTTATCATTGCCGGTATGACTGCCCAGGCCATTCTGGGACCTTATTTATACCTGGGGTTCCCTAAAGTCACGGTATCGACGGGCTGGTTTCTGGGCATTGTTGTTTTTACAGCTATGTTTTGCGGTTTTGCCGGGGCACTGTTTGCGAAGGCTTTATTGTGGATAAACAACTATCGTCGCCGGTTTCGTACGCTGCCGCAAAAGATAGGCTGGATTGCTGGTTGCGGAATGGCATTGGCTGCGCTTGCCTATTTTGTGGGTGCCGAGGCCATCGGAACGGGCAAACCCATTATTAACCGGTTGCTGTTCCAGAATGAGCACAATACATTATGGTATCTGTTCCCGGTACGGTTTGCCGGAATGGCTCTGAGTTACAGCAGTGGAGCGGCCGGGGGAATTTTTGCTACCTCGCTGAGTGCTGGTGCCATTATCGGCGATGGTCTGGCCCGGCTGGCCCGCGTGACGCCAAGTGACACGAATCTGGTCATCCTGGTTAGCATGGTTAGTTTCCTGACCGGTGTTGTCCGCTCTCCGTTTACAGCCGCTATTCTGGTGCTGGAAATGACGGATCGACATTCGGCTATTTTCCAGTTATTACTGGGCGGTCTGATGGCTCAGGGTGCAGCCTCACTGGTTGATCAGATATCATTTTATGAACACCTGAAAGAAAACTTCATCCGAGAAGCCATGGCGCAACCTGTCACGAAAAATAATCCTACGGAAGAAGTAGAGGTTGATTCCGATTAAGCCATTCTGTACTGGGCACCACGGTGTTTTTCAGTTTATACGCCGGTTGGGTAAAGCCGCCGGATGAGTCGTTCCATCGTCAGACCCTGGCCAATTACGGAGAATAAAACCACGCCGTACGTAATCGTTACAATCAGGTCTTTGTGGGGCAGTGCCTCCGGAATAGATAACGCCATGGCAATGGAAAGGCCACCCCGCAGTCCACCCCAGGTAAGCATGATGGGTGCTTTATCGTCCAAGTCGAGCCAGCGCCGGGCAAGCCGAAACGGAATCCAGATGGCCATGAACCGGGACATCAGGACCAGAACAATTGTTACTACCGCAATCATCCAATAGTTGTACTGTATATCGATCAGGAGCAGTTCCAGACCAATCAGGACGAAGAGCAACGCGTTAAGGATGCTGTCAATCAATTCCCAAAACTTATCGACGTATTCTTCGGTAGTGTGACTCATGGCGCCCTGACGGGCGTAGCCGCCCACAAACAGGCCCGTCACCACCATGGCCAGCGGCCCTGAAATGTGAAGTTTCTGCGCCAGTAGATACCCTCCCATGACACCCGCAATGGTAATAATGACTTCGGTCTGGTAATGGTTAATGGAGCGCAGAAGCCAGAACATTCCGTACCCCAGTGCCAGTCCAAACAATATTCCTCCTCCGGCTTCTTCTAAAAATAACAAGGCAATTTCCCCCGCACTCACACTGTCAGGGCCGTTTATTACGATGCGGTAAATAGATGCAAACACAACAACACCCACTCCATCGTTGAACAGCGACTCACCCACGATGTTGAGTTTAACGTTTTCGGGTAGCTTGAATTTGGCTAGAATCCCCAATACGGCAATGGGGTCGGTAGGTGATCTTAAGGCGCCAAACAGGAGGCAAAGCGGGTAAGTGAGTGTGAAACCAAACAAACCGGCCATAAAATACAAACCCGTACCCACCATAGCCGTGCTGAGCAATACCCCGACGAATGCAAAAAGCATGACCGACCGACGTTCGACATTCAGCTGAGCCGAATCGGTATGAAAAGCCCCGGCAAACAACAGAAAGCTCAGCATAACATCGAATAATACGCGACCGAAATCAATCTGTCCCAGAGCGTCTTTAAGCAGGGTAAGCCGGGCTGGATAGAAGGCGTTCACCCCCAGTATCAGTACCGAAAAAATGAGCGACAACACCATGATACCAATGGCATCGGGTAACTTAAGCAGGCGCGTGTTGACGTACGAAAAAACAGCCGCTACAACAATGAGAAAGGTAATAAGGGTAAATAAGTCCATTGAAAAAAGAAGAATTATACAAGATTGCACTAAATTTCGTTCGAAAAAAACTGCGACAGTCGACACCGTTATTAGGCACTAACCTATTATGATCGTTAAAGACCCTAACCTGCCCCGTACTAACCCCCCTAAACGTTCGGCTGTACTCGTCCGCATTGGTGAATTCCTTCAGGATCGTTTTAGTCTTGAAGAAGATCGGGAGGATGAAGCAGGCGTAATTCAGTCCATCAGTCGCGGTATCGAATTCAAAGGTATCAGCCTTTGGACCCTCATTTTTGCCATATTTATCGCTTCTATTGGTTTAAATGTTAACTCCACGGCCGTTATCATTGGTGCCATGCTCATTTCTCCATTAATGGGTCCCATTATGGGTATTGGCCTTGGCGTTGGCATTAATGACTTAACCATGATTGGGCGCGCCCTGAAAAATCTCGGTCTTGCCGTTTTCATTAGTTTGCTTACGTCAACAGCCTATTTTTTAATTAGCCCCCTGCACATTGCCCAATCTGAGTTATTGTCCCGCACGTCGCCCTCCGTATGGGATGCCTTCATTGCTTTTTTTGGTGGATTGGCAGGCATAGTAGCCGGTTCCAGCCGGGATAAAGTTACTAATGTTATTCCGGGCGTAGCCATCGCTACGGCCCTCATGCCGCCCCTTTGCACGGCAGGCTACGGCTTGTCTACCGGTAATCTGTATTACTTTGCCGGGGCCTTTTACCTGTTTCTCATCAATAGTGTCTGTATCAGTTTAGCCACGCTGATTATGGTACGCTTTCTGGGTTACCACCAGAAAGAATACCCCACGCCCGAAATCGAACGGCGGGTACGGAGCACCATCTGGATGGCAGTACTGGTGGTAGTGGTTCCCAGTAGTTACCTGGGGGCTCAACTGGTTCGCAAAACTATCTTCGAACAGGAAGCAAAGCAATTTGTCACGAAAGAATGTAATTTTCAGTATCGGCAACTTATTAACTACACCGCCCACTTTAATCAGGGAAATGGAAGCACACTGGAACTCTCGCTGGTAGGTGAATCATTCCCCAAAGACTCCATTAATTTGCTACGGTCAAAAATGCCTAACTATGGTCTGGAGGATACCCAACTTATTGTTAAACAGGGAAACTTTAAAGATGCCGAAGTGGATGTAGATGCCATAAAAACCACCGTTACCGATCAGGTTATTAAATACAGTCAAGCATCCATTGCGCGTAAAGATCATGAGATTGACTCGTTAAGGCGGTATATCGACCTTACCCAAACCTCGCGCCTGTCGGTGGCTGATTTACGAAACGAATTAAAGACGCTCATGCCCGATGTGCAGACGTTTACAGCTTCCCGGTCGTTGGTGATGAATGGTAATAAAGCGACGCCCGATACGGTTATGCTGGTTTACGCTAAATTTTCCCGAAGACACACACGAGTCGAACGTCAGCGGATTGAGAAATGGTTGCAAAGCCGGACAAAAAGTAAACGAATAAAGCTGCTCATTGAATAGTCCCGTACCCATTTTTACTATCGAAATAATGTGGGAATATCAGCCAGCCAGGCAATCAGTACGGTCAACAAAAAGAGAACACTCACCAGTATCAGCAGCCAGTCGGGTTTACGGGGGGGCTTTTCGTCCGATTGGCGATAGGCCTGGTTTCGCAGGACATCACGACTCGTAAAACCGGGGTCAAAAGAGGACGCATTAGCATTGTCCGTTTTTTTATTGGTCATGGTACTGGTATATTTTATTCGGGGCAGAGTCTTTCAATGACGAAAGTGGCTCAAACGGCTTAACATTCGCTGATAAACTCCTTAGAATATGCTTAGAGTAGCCCGTTATCGGGGTAGTTCTACCCGAAACACGGTTGTTTGACCCTTCTGCGAAAAGACACTTACCTGCCCTGCGTGCAGCCGAACGATTCGCTCCACAAGCGACAAACCCACCCCGTATCCGCGTACCTCGGCAGTTTGCCGACTCCGGTAGAACGGTTCGAAAATGTACGGCTGGTCAGCGGCCGGAATGGTTTGCCCATTATTCTGAATACGGACCCTTATCCGATCATCGCCAAAATCAACGTCAATTAGCGCACGGCCGTCATCAGAAAATTTACAGGCATTCTCCGTCAGGTTTTTCAGGGCGGTTCCCAGCAGGGTTTTGTTGCCTTGCAGCGTTAGCCCATCCGGGTCGTCGGGCAGGGTACCCATTTCAACGATTACCTTATAACGGGGATTGATGGCCGTTACTTCCTGTCGGATATCCCACACTAACTCATCCAGTCGTACTACATCGGTCAACAAATCGCCCGCATCTTCCTGATTGACCTGCGACAGTTGTAACAGTTCCTGGGTGAGGGTTGCCAGCTCGGTTACGTCATCCAGTACAGAACGAATAGTTTGCCGATACGCTTCGGGCTGTCGCTGATTGAGGAGACTCACCTCCAACTGCGAACTGATTTGGGTAAGCGGGTTTTTCAGTTCGTGCGATACGTTGGCCACAAACATGCGCTGCATCCGAAAGGAATCCCCCACCCGGTCCAGTAGTCGGTTGATAGTAGCTGACAAGCGACTTATTTCATCTTCCTCCTTATTAACCACTAACCGTTCATCCCGGTTGTGAGGGAAGACAGCGTTGACAATCTGGTCAATCTGTTGCATGGGCTGGAGTGCATCTCCCGCAAAAAACCAACCCGAAAAAGCTGTTATACCAGCAACCAGAAAAAATA
Organism: Cytophagales bacterium; assembly: GCA_038236215.1. GTDB lineage: Bacteria > Bacteroidota > Bacteroidia > Cytophagales > Spirosomataceae > Spirosoma. The sequence goes on from JBBSTD010000025.1 coordinate 49,427, forward strand.
AGCCCGTAAGTGCCCAGATGAGCCGTCGCAGAAAAGCATCGCCATACGTATTTTCGGCACTGGCAATTACCACAAACTGGCCCGAAGCCGTCATGAACCTGGTTCCTGAGACGTAATATTCCTGCTGTTGAAAATCCTTTCGCTTATCCCTGCGAATGTTGGCAAGCACCGTTTTGGGCACGGGTAATGTTATTCGTTCGTTGGTGGTCAGTATGAGCGAGTCCCGATTGTTGAAAACGCTGATTCTCTGATTGGGTAGCTGGTCTCTTCGAATTCGACTTAATCGCTGAATGAGGGGGGCGTTAAGACGATGCTGAATAAGCATATCGCCCACGGTGTTGGCCTTACTGTCGAGCCGCCGGTAAAAATCGGATGAGATAAAATAGGAGCAAAAGGCGTATATACTGACAAAGGCCAGCAGCATAATGCTGGATACCAGCCCCGTGAAGCGTAACGCCAGTCGGTTGCGAATCGTCATTTCACTCCTCCTTAAACATGTAACCCATACCAAACTGCGTATGAATCAGCTTATTGGGGAAATCCCGGTCAATCTTTTTACGCAGATAATTGATGTACACCTCCACCACGTTCGTTCCCGTATCGAAATTTATATCCCAAACGTGTTCGGCAATGGTTGGCTTTGATAAGACACGTCCCTGATTACGCATTAAAAACTCAAGCAGGGCAAACTCGCGGGCCGTCAGTTCAATCAACTTATCATCACGTCTGACCGTTTTAGCATCAAGGTCCATCTCTATACCGCCGTACCGTAGGGTTTGCGCCGTCATGGACACCTGCGTACCCCGCTTGGTCAATGCCCGTACCCGCGCCAGCAGTTCAGTAAACTGAAAGGGTTTGGTCAGGTACTGGTCAGCTCCGGCATCGAACCCCATGACCTTATCGTCGGTTTCGCCCAGGGCTGTCAGCATCAGAATAGGGGTCGTTAATCCCTCAGCCCGCAATTGTCGACAGAGTTCGTAGCCATTGAGGCCGGGCAAAATGAGATCGGTGATAATGGCAGCGTAGTTATTTTTCAGGGCCAGTCGTTTGGCAATCAGCCCATCGTAGGCAATATCAACTTCAAACTGACTTTCTTCCAGTCCCTGCTGGATAGCCTGTAGCGTCTTCGGCTCATCTTCAACAATCAAAAGTTTCATACCGGTAAAAGTACGCGTATTGACGCCAAAAGCGACTCCTATTCGCCAATGCCTTCTCAACTAAAAATGTACCGTTATGCGAGTCACTTAATGAAGGGTTTCACCTCTTCCATGAGCATAGCCGCGCGTTCCTTTAGCGCGGCATAGTCACTACCATCTCCCGAGAATAACTGCGACCCAATACCTACCGCCGTAACGCCCGCTTTGAACCAGGAATTCAGGCTCTCACTGGTCGGTTCTACGCCCCCCGTAACCATCAGCTTCAGCCAGGGCATTGGTCCTTTTATGGCTTTTATAAAGCCTGGACCGACCACATTGCCGGGAAACACTTTCACCAGATTGGCCCCCAGCAGAGTGGCCTGATATATCTCGTTCAGGGTAGAGCCAGCGGGCATCCAGGGTACGCCCTGTACGCGACAAATGGCCCCAACAGCCGCTGTGGTAATGGGTTGTACCACAAAATCAGCACCGGCTTTAATAAAATCCTCAGCCTCATCGGCAGTAAGAATTGTACCGATACCCAGCGCCATGCCGTGGCAGTTTTCCCGTACATATGTGACTAGCTGACCAAATACAGCCAATGCCTGGTCACCCCGGTTGGTGAACTCAAATACGCGCAGTCCACCGTCATAGCAGGCTTGCACAATCTGTTGCGCGTGATTAATGTCAGCATGGTAAAAGACGGGAACAATGGGATGGCTCGTGACCAGAGCAAGGATTCTTTCGGGCGAAAATAAGGCCATGTTTTAGGGGTATATTATGAAGTCATCATGGACGAATTAGCCACTACATCGGCCACCGTCTGTCGGGTAGCATCACCCAGTTCCTGCAACTTACCAAAAGCAGCGGTAGCCGCAAAATCAACGACGGCCTGCGGGGCATGCTGATTATACAAGCCATAAATCAAACCGGCCATAAAGCAGTCGCCACTCCCAACTCGGTCAACGACAGACTCCGTTCGTAATTCCGGGGAAACATATTGTTGTCCATCCACACAGAGGGTGGTATAGTACCGAAGTCCAGCGGGTGGTACGTCGAACCGGAATGTGTTTGCTACTATCCGGCAGCGGGGAAACCGTTTCTTAATGGCTTCCGCAGTGGTTAAGGCGTGCGCAACATAATCGGCCTGCTGTCCTTTTTGATGAATTTCTGCATCGACCGGGATACCCAGTAAGGCATTAGCCGCCCAAAGATTGCCCATCACCACATCGCACTGTTCCAGCAAAGCAGGCATTACTTCGGTGGGAGCTTTGCCATACTGCCACAACTGCGCCCGATGATTCAGGTCTATCGACACTGTAATACCTTTGGCGGATGCTACAGCTACTAATTCCAGGCAGGCAGCTGCTACATCGGCACTCAGAGCCGGGCTAATGGCACTGATGTGCAGCCAGCTTGTATTTTCCAGCACGAACGACCAATCGACCTTACCAACGGTTAGTTCCGAAAAGGCCGAATGCGCACGGTCGTAGATAACGCCCGCGTTTTTGAGGTCTGTACCCTGCGGTAAAAAATAACTGCCTATGCGCTGACCAAACCGAGCGATTCCCGACGGGTCGATGTCCAAATCGGCTACGTATGCGACAATGTCATCGGCCAGGGAATTTTTGGGCAACACCGTGTTGTATTTAACCGGAACACCCCATCTTGCCAATGCCGTTGCCACGTTCAATTCTGCCCCGCCCACAAAAACGGGCATTGTTGCCTGCTGAATCCACTGACCATTAGCCACGGGAGAAAATCGCAATAGTAATTCGCCGAAGCAACAAACCTTGGTCATAAATGAACGATGTATAGAAGGGCACAGGTTCTCGTTGCTCTACTGAGTGCTTTCGCTACGTAACCTGCTTAAAAAAGAGCAATAACGGCTTATTTTATACCCTTTTTCCTGACCTGATAACGGCTCTATCCTCACGCTTACAACGTCAACGTTGTACCAGCGCCCTGATTAACAGCCGTAGCGACTTCATCGGCGTGGCAGATAATAACCCTGGAAACCCCCTTTTTCAGGGCAATGAATGCGTTATCCAGTTTTGGAATCATGCCTTTGCTGATTGTTCCGGCCGCTTTGTATTCTTCATACAGAGCAGGGGTAAGTTTGTCGATAACGCTGTTATTATCGGCAGGGTCTTTCAGGACACCCTTCTTCTCGAAGCAGTAAATCAGCGTTACCTCGTTGTGTTTGACCATATCGACCGCAATGGCCGATGCCATCGTATCGGCATTGGTATTTAATAATTCACCGGCTGTGTTGTAAGTAATAGGAGCAAAAACCGGAGTCAATTCCTGACGTAGGAAAAACTGAATTTGTCCGGAGTCTACCTCTTCAATATCGCCGACCATGCCATAATCAATATCCTTAACCGGGCGTTTTTTGGCGAGTATCGTACTAGCGTCGGCTCCGGTTAGACCGATAGCGTTCACATCCAGCGCCTGAAGTTTAGCGACTATCTGCTTGTTCACCAGACCACCATACACCATCGTCACCACGTCGAGCATGGGCTGGTCGGTAATGCGCCGACCATCTACCATGTTGGTTTCAATACCGAGTTTTTCGGCTACCTGCGTGGCAATTTTACCCCCGCCGTGGATGAGTATTTTGGGGCTTTTCAATCCGGAGAAAGCCGTCAGAAAGCGTTTTAGTGCCGTGGGGTCGTCGATAATATTCCCCCCGATTTTGATTACCAGTAATGAAGCCATGTTGAACGCTACACAGTGCTAAAACGGGCTCAAAAGCCCAATTCTGACACTTTTTATAAACTCGTTAAAATCTCTTTCAGCACTGCCTGCGCCGACCATTCGCGGTTAGCTGCCTGCTCAATTACCAGCGATTGCGGACTATCCAGCACGGCATCGGACACTTTCAGATTACGCCGAACCGGCAGGCAGTGCATAAACTTTCCGTTATTAGTGCGGTTCATTTGCTCCATCGTAACTGCCCATGAGGGGTTCTGCGTCAGCACTTGTCCGTACTGCGTGTAGGATGACCAGTTTTTGCCGTAGATAAAATCGGCCCCGCTGAAGGCTTCCTGCTGATTATAAATTACCGGAGCGTTGCCCGCAAATTCGGGAGCCAGTTCGTAGCCTTCGGGATGGGTAATCACAAACTCAATTTGACCTGCCTGCGCGCGGGCGTTCATCCACTCGGAAAAGGAGTTGGCAACGGCCTGCGGCAGCGGTTTAAAATGGGGTAGCCATGTAAGCACCACCTTCGGGCGTTTGGGCAAGTTAGCGTTCCCCCTTTTCACCTCTTCAATCGTGATGCAATCGGCCAGCGATTGCAGCGGGTGCCGCGTAGCCGATTCCAGGTTTACAATGGGTACGTGGGCGTACTTGGCAAACTGGTGCATCACCTGCTCGCGGTAATCTTTGTCGCGGTCCTGTAGTTCGGCAAAAGCTCTGATTCCGATAATGTTGCAGTAGCGACCTATCACCGCAGCAGCCTCGCGGATGTGCTCGGCCTTGTCACCGTTCATCAGTACACCTTCTTCCATTTCCAGCCCCCAGCTATCCTGCCCAACGTTCATGATCATCACGTTCATGCCAAGATTTTGAGCTGCTTTCTGGGTGCTCAACCGCGTTCGCAAACTGGAATTGAAAAAAATCAGGCCAATGGTTTTGTTTTTACCCAGGTGCTGATTGGCAAACGGATTTGCCTTCACATCGAGGCCGGACTGGATAAGCGCGTCGAGGTCGGTAACGTCGGCGAGGGAAAGGAAATTAGTCATTGGTACGCGTCGGGCAATGGATTATTTATTTGAGAACGTGGGCAAAGAGAGCCCCCTTCAGAGCGTTTCAGCTTATCAACAAAGGCTAAGCCTCTACCCTCTCTGCCTTTAAAACCTTTTGTAAGGCTTCCAGAAACTGGTCGGCTTCATCAGTACCTATTGCCAGCGAGGGCAGTAAGCGAATGGTATTTTTACCCGCCACCCCCGTAAATTGCTTGTGCCCAAATAGTAACGTTTTCCGTAATTCATCGACTGGAAAATCATATTCGATGCCAATCATCAGGCCCCGGCCACGCAGGTCTTTGTAACCACCCACCTGCCGGATGCCATCCATCAGGTAATCTCCCATGTGCGTGGCGTTTTCGAGCAACCCTTCGTCGCGCATGATGTCCAGTACTGCAATACCCGCCGTGCAGGCCAGATGATTACCACCAAACGTAGTGCCCAGCAGTCCGTAACTCGCTTCGAATTTGGGCGCAATGAGAATGCCACCAATCGGAAAGCCGTTGCCCATCCCTTTCGCCATCGAAATAATATCGGCTTCGATACCACTGAACTGGTGCGAGAAAAACTTACCCGACCGTCCGTAGCCACACTGAACGCCGTCCAGAATAAGAATGGCACCGGTTTCATCGCACCGCTGACGGAGGGCTTTCAGAAACTCGTCGGTGGCGACCTGAATACCGCCCACGCCCTGAATACCTTCCACAATAACCGCACAGGTATCCGGCGTGATGCCAGCCTGGGCCGCTTCGGGGTTGTTGTAGGGCAAAAACGTGACGTGCTCTTTGTAGTTGATGGGTGCTACTATGGATGGGTTATCCGTAACCGCTACCGCACCGGCTGTGCGGCCGTGAAACGATTTGGTAAAGGCTACAACCTTCGTCCGACCCGTATGAAAGGATGCCAGTTTCAGCGCGTTTTCATTCGCTTCAGCACCGGAGTTGCATAGGAAAAGGGCATAGTCAGGATGGTCAGATAGCGCACCCAGTTTATCAGCCAGTTCCTGCTGTTGCGGAATCTGGACGGAGTTGGAATAAAACGAAATTTTATGTAGTTGATCCGTCAATGCCTGCACATAACGAGGATGCGTATGCCCAACCGAAATAACGGCATGGCCACCATACAGGTCTAAATAGCGGGTGCCATCGGCATCCCACAGGTAGCTGCCCTTTGCCCGAACGGGTTCAATGTTGTAAAGCGGATAAACGTTAAAAAGCGATGCCATTAGTGTAAAGTTTCAGTTATCGACGATCCCTGAGCCTAAGTGAGGTACAAGTTTACGGATAATCAGAGTAAAAATTGGGCTAAAGATGGAAAAAGGAGGCCGGGTGACTGGCTTCTTCAAGTACCAATCACTACGTGTAGTTTATCAAAAACAAGGATTGGCGTAGTCAACATTGGATTGGTATCGGGTTATGCAAAACCAGTACGGCGTAGACGCTGTCCCAAAGGGAAGCATCTACGCCGTACTGGTTTTGAACTTATAGGAGCATCCTGCAAAGACATTACCCGTTGATAATGCCTAGCAAAATCAGTACTAGTCCGATGATAAATCCAACCAGACCGATAATGCTCAATACGCTGCTCCCCCCTAAAATAAGCAGTAAAAGGCCGATGCCGCCAACGATAATGCCCAACCGAACATTGCTGTTTATAGCCTCAGTTTTATCGGGAGCTACATGATTCTTTATTTTTTTGTCCATTTTCTTGAGCATCGTCCGCTCCATGAACGTCATTTTCCGGGTAGAAGCCACCGTCGTAGAAACGGTTGCTTTATCGGTAACCGTTGTCAGCAGTTTGTTCAGGCGGGCCATGCGCTTGTTAAGAGTCTTGCTGGCAGCCAGTTTGCTATCGTTGCGTACGTAAGCTTCTACCTTGCTAACGGCCTGCTTAACCTGTTCTACCTGCGTGGTAGCCACGGCAGGCATTTCGGCCGATACGGCCACCGGTTCAATTACTACTTCTGTTGGTGTAGCTACGGTAGCTCTTTCGGGTTTATTTACCGCAAACTGCTCACGGGCTGTTGGCTGAAAATAAGCTACTGGGCGGCTACAGGAAGCCAGAAGAGCGGAGCCTAACATGGCAGCGAAAAGGTGTTTTGTAAGTGTTCTCATAGATAAGATGGTTAGAATGATAAAAGGTGAATTTTTGAATGGCCCTATTAAACAGGTGCAACTTTATCAGTTTATTCGGGAAAAATCAACTACTATTTCAGATTGAGTAGACAAATTCTGAACGAGCATACAATGCGGGCCTGAAAATGCCCAATTGGGACCTGGCTATTGACATCCCCATCATGCAGTTGTGCAGAACGCACTAAAAAGCCAATCGGCGCAGTGTATCCTGATTGGATGTATCTGCGCCGATTGGCTTTCAATGAATCTTAATGGCTAATGAGAACTTATTCCTCACTTATCGGAGCAGATCGACCAGAACAAGGGCTAAGCCAACAATCAGGGCAATAATACCCAGCGGAGAGGCCACGTTCAGCAGAAGCAGGATCAGACCGACAACACCCACAATCAAACCGATGGTCAGCAGCGATTTTGCCATTGTCCGCTCAGGCGACAGGTGGTTCTTTATCTTCTTATCCATGCGGTTCAGCATAACCTTCTGAATGAGCGACGTTTTCTGAGCGGATGTCGCTTTCATCGACGTAGCATCACTGGTCGACGTGTTTGACAAGAGTTGTTTTACGCGATCCATGCGCTTTACCAACTTCTTATTCGATGCCAGTTTACTGTCGTTACGAACGTACGCTTCTATCTGACTTACGGCTTGCTTAGCCTGTACAACCTGCTCGGCAGGCGTAGCATTTTGAACTACTGGAGTTGCTTCCAATACGGCCACCTTTTCTGCTACCGGCTGCATGGTCACGACGGGTGCTACCGCAACGGCGGTTGGGGCAGCGATTTCCGATTGAACCGATTTGAATTGCTCACGGGCTGTCGGCTGGAAATAAGCAACTGGGCGGCTGCAGGACGAGATAAGAGCAGTGCCTATCAAGGCAGCCATCAGGGAGTTGGAAAGCATTCTCATAATAGAAAAAAGATTAAGTGAAAAAATAGAGTAAAGTGAGCAATTGATATTGTCATCATCAACAACTACAGCCTAATTAATTTGTTAAAAAAAAATTTGAATTAAGGTAGTTATTAGTAACCAAATTTTTTAAATATACAGATTTACAGCTAGTTATTAGACTTAAAAAAACGTTGGAGAGGAGCAGAGAACGGCAGGCAATTAACTCATATTAGTCCGATGAGCAAAAGAACTAATCCACCAATGATACCGACAACACCAATAGTAGCTCCCGTTGTACCGGCAGAGGAAATCAGCAGGATAATGACACCCGCAAGTAGCACGATTGCCCCTAGTGCCAAAATGCCTTTTATGGCCATTGATTTTTCCGGATTAGCAGGTGCCAATTGCTTGCTAATTATTCTGTTCAATTTCTTCACCATCAGGTGCTGCATCAGGTTCATTTTTTTAGAAGCGGTCCCGACAGCTGGCGTCAGATTATCTTTACTAACAACGGTAGCCAGCATGGTGCGTACCCGGCTCAGTCGTTTCTGAACGGTTTTGTCGGCCCCTAGTTTTTGGTCATTTCGTACCAGGGCATCTACTTTATCCAATACCTGCGTTGCCTGCACAACCGGAGCACTTATGGGAGCAACAGTTTCTACAGGCACAGCTTCCGAAGCAGCAGTCTGACTGGTCAAATGAGCAACGGACGCGGGCTTTGCAGCACTGGAAAAATGTTCGTGGGCAGTGGGTTGAAAATACGCTATTGGACGGCTACAGGCCGTAAACAACGTAGCCACTAACAGACTGGCTACTAAACATTGGATATAAGTCTTCATGATAAAAAATGGTTAAATGGAGTCCGGTAAGGTGAGTTATCAATCGGTAAAACCGAAAGCGTATTGTTTTGTTAACGGGCGGATAAAAAAATAGATACATAAAAAAACGTCTGCAATTTCAAGCTAAAATCGCAGACGTTTTTTTTATGTATTTAGCTAAATCAGGCTACTGATCGCAGTTGTAATGTACTGGATTTACCAAACTTCTCACGGGCGTATTCCAGACTAACGGTTAGTTCTTTAATGCCCGTTTGGGAGGGCATTTCAAACATGGCATCGGTAATGATGGATTCGCAGATGGAACGTAGACCACGGGCACCAAGGCCGTACTGCAATGCCTGGTCAACAATGTAATTCAGCGCGGTGGAATCCCAATGGAGTGTAATACCCTCCATCATGAAAAGCTTGTCGTACTGCTTGGTAATGGCATTTTTCGGCTCAGTCAGTATCTGCATCAGGGCATCTCTGTCCAGTGGCTCCAGGTGCGTCAGAACGGGCAGGCGACCAATTAGTTCGGGAATCAAGCCGAACGATTTCAAATCGAGGGCCGAGATATACCGCATCAGGTGCCCTTTCTCGAACGTATCATTCAATCGCCGATCCCCCGAAAAACCAATGGGACGGGTATTGATACGCTTGGTAATGTGCCGCTCGATACCGTCAAACGCTCCTCCGCATATGAACAAAATATTTTCGGTATTAATAGCAATCAGTCGCTGGTCGGGATGTTTGCGTCCGCCCTGCGGGGGCACATTCACGACGGAGCCTTCCAGTAGTTTTAACAGGGCCTGCTGAACCCCTTCCCCACTTACATCGCGGGTAATACTGGGATTATCCGACTTACGGGCAATTTTATCTATTTCATCAATGTATACGATACCCCGCTCGGCGGCTTCTACGTTGTAATCGGCGGCCTGGAGAAGTCGGGTAAGAATCGTTTCTACATCCTCGCCCACATACCCGGCTTCGGTGATAACAGTAGCATCGGCAATGCAGAACGGCACTTCGAGAATTTTAGCAATGGACTTAGCCAGATACGTTTTACCCGTTCCGGTTTCACCCACCATAATGATGTTCGATTTCTCAATCGTAACGTCATCATCCGTTTTGGCCTGCATTAACCGCTTATAGTGGTTATAAACGGCCACCGTAATCGACTTTTTGGCATCATCCTGACCAACTACGTACTGGTCGAGGTGCCGCTTCATATCGACGGGCTTGATGAGGTTGATTTTTACTTCAGCCGGTTCGCTGCGTTTTGGGCGCATTTCTTCCAGCACCACCTGATGTCCCTGTTCAATACAGTAATTACAGATGTGTGCGTCGATGCCGGACAAGAGCAGCATCACTTCGTTTTTGCGTCGTCCACAGAAGGAGCAACTGATTTGTGGCATGAAGGGTTGCAGAAGAGTTGATTGATTTTCCCGGATTTCAGAACGGGTAGTTCCTATTCTCCGGTTTTGGTTAAACAGTTCATTAGGGTATTTGTTGACGGTTGATTCAGCAAAAAAAATGACCCAGGCGAACCTGAGTCATTCGTTGTTAGCAAAGTTATCCATAACCGGCCAAACGGTCAAGTTCGTACGGCGGGTTATTTTCCCTGTTTACTTTATTTCTCCCGACGGAGTACCTCGTCAATCATGCCGTATTCTTTGGCTTCTTCAGCACGCATCCACTTATCGCGGTCCGAATCTTTTTCAATTTCCTGAACAGTTTTTCCGGAGTGCAGAGCCAGAATTTCGTACAGCTCTTCGCGGAGTTTAACGATTTCGCGGGCGGTTATTTCAATATCGACCGACTGCCCCTGCGCACCGCCCGATGGCTGGTGAATCATGACGCGGGCGTGTGGTAACGCCGAGCGTTTGCCCGCAGCACCGCCGGCCAGCAACACAGCACCCATCGATGCCGCCAGACTAGTACATACGGTAGCCACATCGGGCCGAACGTATTGCATGGTGTCATAAATACCCAGACCGGCATAAACCGAACCACCGGGGCTGTTCAGGTACATCAGAATGTCTTTCTTGGGATCGGCCGATTCCAGAAATAGTAATTGGGCTACAATGATGTTGGCGATGTTATCATCAACGGGAAGGCCCATAAAAATGATACGGTCGGCCATGAGTCGCGAGAATACGTCTACTTCCCGGAAGTTCATCGGACGTTCTTCAATGACCGAGCGGGTCATATTCTCAACCGTCTGGTGGTTATTGATGGTATGGTTCACATACCCATCTACTGTCAGGCCATTCAGGCCCATATGGTGGACAGCGAAATTGCGGAATTCTTTTTCGTGATTCATAAGTAAGTTTACTTCGTTACTGTAAAAACCAATAGCGTTTGGCGTAAGTTCGAGAATTGTTTCGATACAAAATTGCGTTATCATCCCGAAAAACCCTGTCGGTTTTAATTAATAATTTATCGTTGTTACTTGATATGAATACGTCCAATGCTAATCGCGGACCGGCAGAACGAATCCGTTTGGAGCGGCTTCAGCGCGGGTTATCGCAGGAAAATATGGCCGATTTGCTCAATCTGTCCACCACCGCTTACGGCGACATCGAGCGCGGAAAAACGGATTTGACCCTCTCCCGCCTAACTCAGATTGCCGACGTACTGGGCGTTTCGCCCCTCGCTTTATTATCCGACGAAGCCCTTTCGGCGCAGGTTATCGAACCCAAAACCGATGAACTTATCGGCCATGAACTGGAAACCCTTCGGCTCACGGTGGAGAAGCAACAGGTAGAACTGGATAAACTCCGTTTGGAAGCCGACTACTGGAAACGCAAACACGACGACCGCGTGGCGATGGAAGTACTGCGCTCTATGGGCGTGGAGCAGAAGCGCGAACGGATTGGGTTTTGATTGGTCACGCAGAAGGTATCTACCCATTCAGTACATTTGCCCATATAGCTTCCATCAGTAAGCCCTTATTCCTATAAAAAACAAACACCTCACCTACTTCAAAATTGAAAACTTCAAACGGTTCGACTCCTTCGAGACAGGGCTTTCATCTGAAAATAATTTGGTAAGTACTTGGCTAACAGTAGTCTTTTAGGATAAACACCAAGAAGTTAAAGTTTCATCTACGTGTTTGAGGCAACAACTTGGGGGTGCTTGGTGTTTGCAGACAGTTTCTTATC
>JBBSTD010000026.1:0-60405 GCA_038236215.1 Cytophagales bacterium
AGGATTTTGTAACGGCAAAAGACATGTTGAAAGATCTTCTTTCCGAAAACAAGAAGATGGCAAAGAATATGCGGGATGCGCATAAGATTTCTGATGATGCTGAAGATGTGGCTACAGCCAGCTTATTGGAAGTATACATCGACGAAACAGAACGGCGTACCTGGTTCCTGTTTGAAACCACACGGGATTTAAATTAAGAACCAGACAAGACTAATAATTTTGAAAGAGCGATTGTTTTTCCAGCAACAGGTTGGGAAAACAATCGCTCTTTCGTATGTTTCCAGTATGAAAGTTCGTCCATCCGCCCTTATCTGGCGAAAAAGCACTAGCCAGACAGAAGTTTTGTTCATGCGTTACTCGTACGGGGGGCAGGATGTATTTGCTTTGCCCGGTGGTAGCCCCGACCGGGGAGAAATCTTACCCGAAACCATCATCCGCGAAGTTCAGGAAGAGCTGGGAATTGCAATTGAAGTGGGCGAGATGATTTTGGCGGGTGAGATGTTACTTACCCAGCGTAATGAAGACGTGTTACACGTTGTTTTTGCCGTTCGGACATTTACCGGTACCCCAGCTCTAAACTCCGATGAGACAACGGCTCTTGATATTGTCTGGAAACCAGTTAATGAACTGGAGAAACTTAACCTGTACCCGAATATCGGCGTCAAACTCCAGCCCTGGTTCGACAGTGCCAGCTATCTGGGGTACATTGGTCGGATCGAGCAGCAATACTTTGATTAGTCCTGCAACGGGCAATTTTAGGGATCCGGCTAAGTAGCACCGGCGGTTGTCTGCTGTCTGAAAACCAGACTCCCCGCTACCATTCCAATTGTGCTCGCCAGCAACCCCCACAACATCGGCGAAATTTCGGTTTGTTGCCACAGACAAAATAGCCATACCGTAAATCCAGCGAGCATAGAAGAGAGGCAACCGATACGATTGGCCCGTTTCCAGTAGATGCCAGCTGTTAGAGGAATAAACAAAGACACAAGACTAAAGGCCGATGATTCACCTACCAGGTCGAAGATGTTTGTATCGCGGGTGGTGCTCATCAAAACACTTATAAGAGTGATAACAACAACCGCCCAGCGAATTGATTTTAATAATTTTTTGTCAGCGATACCCGGCTGGAAAAACTTCATCACATTTTCTCCAAAGACGGTTGCCGGTGCCAAAATTGCCCCACTCGATACGCTCAGAATAGCCGACGTTACCGCTCCGAAAAACAATATCTGCAAAGGAAGCCCACCATGCCGTATCACCATGTTCGGAATAATGAGTTGATTATCTTTCGGTAGATCTGGGTGAAGTAATTTGGCACTGAGTGCAATGAATAGGGGCAACATAGCAATCGTAACGTATAGAGCCGATGCTAGGAATGAAGCACGAACGGCCGTATTTTCTGTTTTTGCAGCCATTACACGCTGAAAAACATCCTGCTGTGGGATAGACCCCAGTCCAATCGTAATCCAGGCGGCACCATAAGCCAACCAATCTTTTCCCGTCGATTTAGGCAGGAAACGGAAAAAGCCCGGTGGCGTCTGCCTTTCAATTGCTTCCCAGCCGCCCACTTCATTCCATAATAGTACGCCCAAAACGGCCATCGCAAGAATGATAATAAGGTTATGAAAGAAATCAGTAATGGAAATGGACCACATGCCACCCAGTAATGTATAAATCATAACAACGCCTGCGCTGCCAATAATACAGTACTGCCGGGGAATATCCGTCACAACACTCAACACAATACCAATGGCTACCAGTTGAGCCGCAATCCAGCTAAAATAGGAGGGTATAACCATAATAGCTGACAGTAACTCCGCCGACCGACCGTACCGAATACGGAAGTAATCACAGAAGGTGGTGATATTGAGTCGATACAGGGGACGAGCGAAAAATGCACCAATTAGAAACAGGCATAGAGCTGACCCGAAAGGCTCTTCGATAACCGCCAGAAATCCACCTTCTACAAACATAGCCGGCGCACCCATGATGGTTTCTGAGCCAAACCAGGTAGCAAACGTTACGGAGGCTGCCAGCAACAAGGGCAACCGCCGACCCGCCAGCACGAAATCCTGTGAAGTCGTTACGCGACGCGCTGCCCAGGCACCAACGGCTACGTTCGAGAGTAGATAAAGTAAGATGAAAAATAGCAGCATATGGACTCCAATAATAAGGTTATCCGGTAATACAAATTCCGTCAGCGGGTGAATTAATTCACCCGCTGACGGAATTTGTGGATTGACAAGAAGCCGATTTACTACAGCTTAAGCGTAGCCGGTAAATATTTAGCAATCAACTCCTGGTAGTAAGGTTTTAGCTCACTCACTACGGGTGGTTTTGGACTTTTCGAGTACAAATCGTACGGATTGAACTTGTTTACCCATTGGAACATCTCGTGGTCGTGCTCATCCATCAGGTGGTTGTACGCTTCCTCGCGGTGCTGCGAATAAAATGAGTGATACCGCATCATGTACAAAGCCGGTTCGGGCATGTAATCCTTCATGATCTGGTACAAGTACTCATCGTGGCCCCACGACATATGCACGTTGCGTAAGCCGCAATTAGGGGCATACACACCATATTTTGTGTTGTACCGCTCATCCTGACTGTCGGGATTATTCGCGAAGAATTCGGGATACACAATCTTATCTGAATGCTGACAGCCAACCGGAAATGTGTCACCCACAACGGCCCACTGAGGCTCGCCGAAAAGACATAACACTTTGCCCATATCGTGCAGAAATCCAGTCAGTACAAACCAATCCGGGTGACCATCGGCACGGATGGCTTCAGCAGTCTGGAGCAGGTGTTGAAGCTGATCAAGGTCCGTATCCGGGTCGGAATCGTCGACAAGGGTGTTCAGGAATTCCATGGCTCCCCAAACAGGTAGTTCCTTTTTGTCGAAGGCTAGAAACTCGCGCTCTTTTTCGCGTACAAAATCATATGTCTGGTAGGTATGATTGAGCCGGTAAAATTCCCGAACCGTGTCGCGTTCCGGGGTATCGTAATTCCGGTAGTCTTCTTTCGACTTATGCTCGGGTTCGGGATAACGACTTAGCAAGTCGTCTTCCCATTGGTCCAGACTGGTAAGGGGGGCTGTTTCGCTAATCATGACGGCTGAAAAATTAGAAAACAAATTTAGACTTTTTTCCTGTTAATCAGTGGAGTAAGGTGTTTTTTCGGAGTGAAAATTTACTCCCGGAGTTACCAGAATACAGTATATAACACGCCTAGAATACCGAAAATAATAACCGATCCAACGACAAACGAAGGGGTTACCCGGAACATCTGTTTATCAACGATAATTTCCTTGTTGTTAGCATACCCAGCCGGATCGGTCAGCGAGATTACTACCATTAATAGAATGTCGATACAAAATACCCAGGTAGTGCGGTGTAAAAAGGGAATGGAATCGGATTGAATGCCAAATAAGTCCGTTACCTCTGGCCAGAATTTGAGCAATGTAGAAAGGGGAAGCGTTAAAATAGCTACGGTTAGGGCGGCTCGGTTAGTGGCTCGCTTCCAGAAGAAACCCAGTAGAAATATAGCAAAGATACCTGGCGTAACAAAGTTAGTGTACTCCTGAACATACTGATACACCTGGTCGAGTGAACGCAGCATGGGAGCTACTGCAATGGCTATCAGGAAAGAAACTACCACAGCCCAGCGGCCCACGTTAACCAACTTCTGGTCCGACGCGTCTTTGTTTACGTATTTTTTGTAAAGGTCGAGCGTGAAAATGGTCGAAATAGAATTGCATTTGCTGGCTAGGGAAGCGACAACAGCCGCTGTCAGAGCCGCAAAGGCAAGCCCTTTCATCCCTACTGGCAATAGATTCATCAATACGGGATAGGCCTGGTCCGGCTTCACCACGCCCGAAGCGTCGGTCATCGCTTCTCGGAAAGATCCGCTCTGATACAGTACGTAAGCAGCAATACCGGGAATAACAACAATGAGGGGAATCAGCAGTTTCAGGAAGGCCGCAAACAGGATTCCCTTACGAGCCGTTTTCAGGTCGGCTCCCAGTGCCCGTTGCACAATGTATTGGTTGCAACCCCAGTAATATAGGTTATTGAGCCACATACCGCCCGTTACCAGCGCCATCCCCGGCAGCACTTCATAGTTTGGATTTCCCTTCGGGAAAAACATATGAAAATGGCTATCGGCCTTCTGGCGAAGCGAGAGCAACCCATCCCAAACGCTGGCTGTGGCCGAACCGCTGGTATTCTGTGCTACCAGTTGCAAGGCAAGATAGGTAACAACTAGCCCGCCAAAAATTAGCACAACTACCTGAATGACATCAGTATAGCCAATAACCTTCATGCCGCCGAGCGTAATGAAAATAGCAAATACGGCTAGCCCAATGGTGCAGGTAGTAAACGAAATTCCGACCAGTGACTCAATGGCAATGCCACCCAGGTATAAAATGGAACTAAGGTTGACCAGCACATACACCACTAACCAGAATATAGCCAGAATCGTACTGACCGTATCGCTATAGCGTTGCGCCAGAAATTGGGGCATCGTGTAAATGTGATTCCGCAAATAAATGGGGATAAAAAATACCGCCACTATAATGAGCGTAGCCGCAGCAAACCACTCATAGGATGAAATGGCTAGTCCCATAGCAAACCCCGAACCGGCCATGCCAATAAACTGCTCTGCCGAAATATTAGAAGCGATAAGTGAAGCACCAATGGCCCACCAGGTTAGCGACCCTTCGGCCAGAAAAAAGTCGGTGCTACTCATCTGGGATGAGCGTTTCCGCTGATAGATCCAGTAACCGTACCCAACAACAATGATGAAGTAGACGAAGAAAACGAGGTAATCGGCGGTAGCGAGGTGATTCATGTAGCGGCTATAAAAAAAATACGGGGTGGCCTGCCAGTAAAGCAGACCACCCCGTATTTTCTAATGAGGTATCAGGGACTAAAGTCCTCAATAGCCTATAACTTGCTGAAATCGAACGTTTCAAGGAAGGACGTTGTAAACTGTCCGGATCGGAACTTAGCGTCATCCATCAATCGGATATGGAACGGAATAGTCGTCTTTACGCCTTCAATGACAAACTCCTGTAAGGCCCGTTTCATTCGTGTGATCACTTCTTCCCGTGATTGGCCCGACACAATCAATTTGGCAATCATCGAGTCGTAGTTTGGCGGAATAGTATAGCCGCTATACACGTGGCTGTCAATCCGGATACCGTGACCGCCCGGAAAATGCAGGTTTGTAATTTTACCCGGCGATGGCCGAAACCCGTTGGCCGGGTCTTCGGCATTGATGCGGCATTCCATGGCAAACAGCTTCGGGGTGTAGTTACGCCCTGAAATTTCAGATCCTGCTGCCACTTTAATTTGCTCTTTTATCAAATCGAAGTCGGTTACTTCTTCCGTAATCGGATGCTCTACCTGAATCCGGGTATTCATCTCCATAAAGTAGAAATCTCCGTGCTTATCCACCAGAAACTCAACCGTTCCGGCTCCTTCGTAGCCAATGGCTTGTGCGCCTTTGATGGCGGCCTCGCCCATGCGCTGCCGAAGTTCATCGGATACGATTGGCGATGGCGTCTCTTCAATCAACTTCTGGTGCCGACGCTGAATGGAGCAATCCCGTTCGGACAAATGGCAGACCTTACCATACTGGTCACCAATAATCTGAATCTCGATGTGGCGCGGCTCTTCTACGTATTTCTCCAGGTATAAGCCATCGTTGCCGAAAGCGGCTGCGGCCTCTGTGCGGGCATCATTCCAGGCCTTCTCGAACTCTCCTTCCGACCGAACAATGCGCATTCCACGGCCACCGCCCCCGGCCGTTGCCTTTACGATGACGGGATAACCCATATCAGCGGACAACTTCTGTCCCTGCTCAATCGATTCCAATAAGCCTTCAGAGCCGGGAATGACCGGAACACCAGCCAGCTTCATAGTGGCTTTGGCCGTAGCCTTATCGCCCATACCATTTATTTGTTCGGCGGTTGCCCCAATAAACTTGATGCCGTAGTCGGCACATATCTGGGAAAACTCGGCGTTCTCCGACAAAAATCCGTAACCAGGATGGATGGCATCGGCTCCGGTTACTTCGGCTGCTGAAATGATATTAGGAATACTAAGGTATGATTGACGGCTTGCGGGAGGACCAATACAGACAGCTTCATCGGCAAAGCGTACGTGCAAGCTATCGCGATCGGCCGTTGAGTAAACGGCAACCGTTTTAATACCCATCTCGCGGCAGGTACGGATAATACGTAACGCAATCTCACCCCGGTTGGCAATTAATATTTTCTTAAACATGGCTCTGTAAATGAGTGAATCGGTACGCCGAAGCGGAGCGAATCGGTACGCCGAAGCGGAGCGGATGAATAGCCGATACAATCCTATTCATCCGCTCCACTTCGGCGTACCGATTCGCTAATTCGCAATTAAATCGGTTCTACCAAAAATAACGGCTGGTCGTACTCGACGGGCGTCGCATTTTCGACAAGTATTTTCACAATACGTCCTGAAACCTCTGATTCGATTTCATTGAACAACTTCATGGCTTCGATGATACACACCACCTTACCCTCGCTAACTGTATCTCCAATCTCGGCAAACATTGGTGACTCAGGATTGGCTGACCGGTAGAATGTACCAATCATGGGGGATTTGATGGTAATGTAATTCGATGTGTCAACCTTGGGTGTTGGCGGTGCAACCTGTGCTGAAGCCATAGGTACGGGTACCGAGGCTTGCGTCTGCAGTGCAGGTGCAGAAGGAGCCGCCATAGCAGCGGGAGCCGATGGAGGACTCTGACCATACCGCTTAACGCTGATTTTCAGGTCGGTTGTCTCAATGTTAACCTCATCCAGCCCCGATTGTGAGATGAAGTCAATAAGTTGCTGTATATCTTGTGTACTCATAGTGCTTGAACCATAAATGATGAATGGTGCGTTTTGGAAAACACTCACCAATCGTAACCGAAGCGGCTATTTATTCATCATTCATCATTTATAATGTATCATTCAACGACTTACTTCACTCGTTCTACGTAATCGCGTGTTCGGGTATCAACCTTGATTTTATCTCCTGATTCGATAAAAAGCGGAACCATGATTTTGGCCCCCGACTCTACTTCAACCCGCTTTTTAGGGCTGTTGGCCGTATCGCCTTTTACGCCCGGTTCTGCGTAGGTCACTTCCAGTTCAACAAACGGGGGCAATTCGCAGGTGAGGGGTATCTCGCTCTCGGCATTAATGAGGATTTCAACCTCTTGCCCTTCTTTCATTAAATCAGCTCCTTCAATGATTTTCTCATCTATGTTGATCTGATCGAATGATTCCTGATCCATGAAATTAAACCCGGCTTCGTCCTTGTAAAGGTATTGGAATTTTCGACGTTCAACGCGGACCGGGTAAATAGTAGCACCCGAGTTGAAGGTGTTATCAATGACGCGACCAGTCGTGAGACTTTTTAACTTTGTTCGTACGAAAGCAGCCCCTTTTCCGGGCTTAACGTGTTGGAAGTCTGTGATTTGAAAAAGGTCGTTATTGTAATCTAAGACCAGTCCATTTCGAATATCTGCAGTTGTTGCCATTGGTAAAGATGTATGTTGTAAGCTGTATGGTATGGGGTAGAGGAAACTACATCCTATACCCCATACCCCACATAAAATTCTAATAGGCCCACTTTACATAAGCAGCTCCCCAAGTGAAACCACCGCCAAAAGCAGCCAAAATCAGGTTATCCCCTTTTTTTAACTGCGACTCATAGTCAAATAGACATAGAGGGATAGTAGCCGCAGTAGTGTTACCGTACTTATGAATGTTAAGCATTACCCGATCCGATTCGATACCCATCCGATGAGCGGTAGCGTCAATAATGCGTTTATTCGCCTGATGGGGCACTAACCAGGCTACATCGGAGCCTGACAGTTGATTCCGTTCCATTATTTCGGCGGAT
Organism: Cytophagales bacterium; assembly: GCA_038236215.1. Lineage (GTDB taxonomy): Bacteria > Bacteroidota > Bacteroidia > Cytophagales > Spirosomataceae > Spirosoma. The sequence goes on from JBBSTD010000026.1 coordinate 7,938, forward strand.
ACGTCAGCCATGTTCTTGACCGCGAATTTAAATACGGACGGGCCATCCTGATAAACGTAATGCCAGCGTTTCTCTACTGTTTCGTGCGTAGGCGGATAGCGACTGCCGCCCGCTTTTTGCAACAGGTGATTTTGGCCACTGCCGTCTGATCTAATAATGGAGTCGAGGACCCCTACCCCCTCATCGTTTGGTTCGAGCATCACGGCTCCGGCCCCATCGCCGAATAAAACGCAGGTAGTACGGTCTGTATAGTCGGTAATGGCCGACATTTTATCGGCGCCTACTACGATTACTTTCCTACATTTTCCTGATTCAATAAACTGAGTTCCGATGGTAAGGGCGTACAGAAAACCGGAACAGGCGGCTTGAATGTCAAAGCTTCCTATGTTACGAATACCTACCATATCGCAAATGAGATTGGCGGTACACGGAAAAACGTAATCGGGGGTTGTTGTGGCACAAATGAGCAAATCAACCTCTTCAGGCTTAATGTTCATCTTTTCGAGTAAGCCTGCTACTGCTTTCGATCCCATATGCGAAGACCCCATGCCTTCGCCTTTCAGGATATGCCGTTCTTTAATACCGGTGCGACTCGTAATCCATTCGTCATTTGTATCCACCATACGCTCCAATTCTGCATTGGTCAGTATGTAATCGGGAACGTAGCCGTGAATTCCTGTTATGGCAGCTTTACTCATAAGTTGGGGTGCAAAGTTACGCTTAATGAAGTATGGGGCAACAATCTGTCATTAACCGTAAAGCATAAATTAACTTAGTGCCTGGGCAATTTTGACATATGAATCGGACTCCACCTGCCGGATGGCTAGACCAATCATATTTTTTATAGCCAGCGGGGAGGAAATACCATGAGCAATAATTACATTACCATTGACACCCAGAATCGGACTGCCACCAACCGATTCGTAGTTGGTTTTAGCCAGGAATTCATCCTGTATACCGCGCTTATTGGCTACTTGGTAAAAGGATTCACCCAGTTTAAACAGGACATTGCCCGTAAATCCATCCGTTACAATAACATCAGCCTTCCCATCGAATAAGTCTCCACCTTCTATGTTGCCAACGAAGTCAATGTGCTGATTATCTTTCAGCAACTGGTGAGCTGCCTGCGCTATGAGGGAACCTTTCTGTTCTTCAGAACCAATGTTCATCAGGGCAACCCGAGGCTTGTCGATACCAAACACGTATTTGGCATAGATTGACCCCACATAGCCAAACTGCTCCAATACTTCCGGTTTACAGTCGGCATTAGCCCCAATATCAAGCATGATGGCATAACCGCCTGTAACCTGTGGAACAAAGCCAGCGATGCAGGGGCGCAGAATGCCTTCGATTGCTTTTATACTAAACAAAGCACCAACGTGCATGGCTCCCGTGTTTCCGGCGCTGCAAAAGGCATCAATCTGTCTGTCTTTCAAAAGCTTAAACCCAACTCCGATGCTGGAATTGGGCTTCTGCGAGAGCGCCTTTGTTGGGTGCTCACTCATATCAATTACCTCATCGGCGTTGACCAGCTCAATACGAGCAACTACTTCTGGATTATGGTTTTGAAGCAGAGGTGTTACAGAAGACTGTTTGCCGATAAGTACAATGGTTACATGTTCCGGCAATTCAGCAGCGGCCAATAATACTCCTTCTACAATTGCTTCGGGGGCGAAATCGCCACCCATCGCATCCACTGCAATTTTCATCGACTCGGTTTGTTCAATACCTCCCAGGTAAGTTGAATGGTAAACTAAATATGCGTAAAAATAGGGAGGTGACAGGCAATAAAAAAGTATTTCGCGTTCATCTTGGGAAAGACGTCAACGAAATACTCTTCAAAAATTAATCAGATTTAAGCCGTTTTGGCGTAATTCTCAACAATCATCTGCCCTTTGTAAAATAGATTCCCCTCAAAAACGTGGGCGTGGTGGCGCTGATGCACTTCGCCCGTTTGAGCGTCTGTAGACAGGGCTACCGGTGTCGCTTTGTAGTGCGTTCTGCGCTTATCGCGCCGGGTGCTGGAGTGGCGTCGTTTTGGATGTGCCATTGTTCAGTTTGTAGTTTAAGCCGGTTCGCCGGCGCGGTTTATAGTTCACTGTAGAAGCTGTAGCAGCCACTACAAGGGTCAAATCGCACCGGCACCCGGCACGAACTAATTAATTGTCCTAATTATCACTCAATTTTCTCAAAGCGGCCCACCGGGGATCAATACCCGACTGATCCTCTTCGTTTTCTTCTGGATCAGAACGATAAATTATTTTACCATTCTCGTCGTCGCCCTCTTCTTCGTCCCGAAAACGGGGATGAACCCGTTTCATGGGTAAAGACAGGCTGATAAACTCAAAAATATAACGGGCTATATTAACGGTCGTCGTATTTCGCTCGATGAGTTCAATCTCGTCACTTAATTCTTCATTATGGTCACCAAACTTCAGCAACATGGTTTGCCTGGCATCAACCGGCTCTTCATATTCGTCAAGACATCTGTCACAAGTTTGCTCAACAAGACCCGTAATATGAAAATCCAGACGAATCATTGTTTCTGACTTATCCAGAATCAGGTGTGTTTGAACGTTACCCTTTTCAATCAGTTCCTGATCCAGTGACGCAAAAAGCGAACTGTCCGACGTAAAATCGTACTCGTATCGTTTGTTGTCTAATCCAACAATGTGAATGTCGTATGCGCGTAACGGAGTCACCTCTTGTCTGCTGTCAAAAATCAAGACCGCAAAGGTACAAAATGTTTGTCAATCAGGAAAGTGAAGTAAAAAAGGTTTTTATCTTTTACCGTTTAGCCTGTATTCAGAAGATAGGGTGATAGGGTAATTCGCTGGCGTCTCGACTTTTTATGAACAGGATCAGCTAAACCAATCGTATTTAAAAGGGTTATGCTTACTCACCTATCGCTGAAACTATGGCTCAGTACCAACTTGTCGAAAAACACGCTATCGAGCACCACAATGAGTATTACGAGGTACGTACCACACAGAGTGGAAAAGATACGGAAAGCCTGTTTTTCGTTACGAACGAAGAAAATTTAGAAGATGTAGCAGCTGCCATCGTTGCGGAGCATTTGCCTGGCGTGGAACACTGGACTATTGTTCCCCACCGTAAGGATCGCTAGTAAAGTGTAATGATACAGAATTGACTTTTGGTGCGCCAATAGGCTGTATTTAGGAATGATGCGAAATTTTATCCCCTATTTAAACACGTTAACTTGACTATAGTTACGCCAGATTTTATATTCACCGTACAAAAGGTGTCCCATCAGGAAAGGTGGAACACTACCGTAAACTGTATCGATGAAGACTGGCCGAAACCTATTTTTAACGGGTCTGCTAATGGGAGTGATTTGCCTGACGGCCTCTGCCCAGGTATTTACCGATGCACAGACTCGTACCGACCTTACTTATCTGAAGCGAAAACTCGATTTACTTCATCCGGCTATGGGTTACTATACCCCCCAGGCCCGGATGGAGCAACTCTACGATTCCTTATATAACGGGTTAACCGGGCCGATGGATTACTTGACGTTCTTTCGCCACGTGAGTCCGCTAGTAACGGCTATAAAAGACGGTCACACAAATCTCAATCATCGAAAAAGTTACATTGGGAAGCAGACGCACTTTCTGCCCTTTTATATCCGGCCGGTAGAAGATCAGTATTTTATCAGTCATAATGTTTCGGCGGATACGAGTCTGGTAAGGGGTACCGAATTGCTTACAATTAATGACCGTACCGTTGGTGATTTGCACCGCGAATTGATGCGTATCGATCACTCTGGCTCTGATGGAGACAATCTGACCGGTCGCCGACAGTGGAGTCTGGTTCAATTCGCTGATTATTATGCGGCTTGGTATGGTTCATCCAACAGAGTTACGATTACCTACCGGCTGGCTGGAGATACACTGGTTCGGAAAACCAGTGTACCCTGTCCAACGCTCAGTACTTTTCGGCAGACGATCCGAAGGCGGTATGGTGCTGAACTAAATCAACCGGCAAACCTGTCGGTCAATATGGTTGATACCCTTACCCATACGGCTGTGTTGCGGGTCTCGTCTTTCATGGGATTGAAAAAGAAGGACTCCTTTCAGTGGGCATTTAACCGGCAATTGAAACGCGCTTTTAAACATATACACCAGCAAAATATACAAAACCTCGTTGTCGACATGCAGGGAAATGGGGGAGGAGTGGTATTGAACTCTGGTCGACTGTTGCGTTACTGGATGCCCGAGCCGTTTAGACTCATGGAGCAGGAAGCCATGAAAAAGGGTGCCCGCGCCGAATTGGTGAACCGGTGGAACCCTCTCTCAGCACTGAATTTTAGTCTGCAATACAAAGCTGATAAAACAGGGGGCTTTTCCAGCCGTTTATCACACAAGCGTTTTCACCCCCGCCACAAAGATGCGTTTACGGGAAATCTGTATTTCCTGATGAATGGGGCTTCTTTTTCAGCAACAACGACTGTGTTGGCCAAAACACTGGACGCGGGATTGGGTACGTTCATTGGCGAAGCAAGCGGTAGCGCGTACTGGGGTGATTTTGCGGGCCATTTCAAAACGGTAACCCTCCCGTACTCCAAACTACAGGTTCGTATCCCGCTGAAAAAAATGACTCATGCCGTCGTTGCTGACCGGGCTAATGGATTTACCGTTGAGCCGGATTTCGCCATTACCCGCAGTTACGACGACCTGATGACCAATCGCGACTACGTATTGGCGTATGCGCTTCGCCTGATCCGTGAGGGCATTGTGGTCCGAAACCCAGTTCATAATACCTCACTGCCAGTTTCTATATCTTTGAACAGAATTCAGGAATGAGTCTGACCTTTTACCCGTACCGAACTCATTACCCATCAAAAATTGTTTATGGGGTACTGCTAAATCGCCAGTTGTGTATTGTATCGTTGATGTTGAAACAACCGGGCATGTAAAAGGCCCCGGACGACTTACTGAAATCGCTATCTTCCGCCATGACGGAAAACAAGTTGTCGACTCCTTTCATTCGCTGTTAAATCCTGGCTGTCCAATTCCCCCCTTCATTCGCCACCTCACGGGTATTTCGGATGAGATGGTGCAGAACGCACCCACTTTTGCCGAAGTAGCCAACGATGTGCTTTCCATTACGGAAGGAGCCGTCTTTGTGGCTCACAACGTTAATTTCGATTTTGCTTTCGTTCAGAAGGAGTTAAACTGGCTGGGACACGATTTTTTTCGGCGTACCCTCTGTACCGTTCGAACGAGTCGCAAACTAATTCCGGGACATCCATCCTACAGTTTAGGGAAACTGTGCTATTCGCTGGGTATTCCGCTCAATGGACGTCACCGTGCTCAGGGCGATGCTGCGGCTACCGTCCTGTTGTTTGAGATGTTGCTCCAGCACGATTCTCAGGGGTTGATTCCTGCCGTTAACGTGCACTAATGCGTTTTAGAAATACAGTTCATCTATAATCATCAACATACACTATGCGTTATTTTTCTTCTTTTCAGTTGATTCTTATGGTCAGTACAACCGTAGCTGTGGGCCAGAATACCCAGCCTCTTTCCTATCCTACTGCGCGTAAAACGGACCAGGTCGATACCTATCACGGTACGCAGGTCAACGATCCATACCGTTGGCTTGAAGATGACCGTTCGGCAGAAACGGCCGACTGGGTTAAAGCCGAAAACAACGTCACATTCGATTATCTTGCACAGATTCCGTACCGAAAGCAGATGCAGGATCGGTTAGAGCAAGTATATAATTACCCCAAATACTCCACGCCCAGTCGTAAGGGAGAATGGTATTACTTTTCCAAGAATGATGGTCTCCAGAATCAGGCGGTTTTGTACCGGCAAGAAGGACTTGATGCAAAGCCCGAAGTAGTCATTGACCCGAATAAATTATCGACTGACGGCACTACCCGCCTGGGGGCTTTCTCCCTCTCGAAAGATGGGAAGTATGCCGTGGTTGGTTTATCGAAAGGAGGTTCCGACTGGCAGGAGTACCAAATTATGGATTTGGCAAACAAAAACTACCTGCCCGAAAAGATTGAATGGGTAAAAGTATCGGGGGCTGCCTGGCAGGGAGATGGGTTTTACTACAGTCGCTATCCCAAACCCGAAGGAAGCGCACTGGCGGCTAAAAACGAAAATCATCAGGTATATTATCACAAATTGAACACACCGCAATCGGCCGACCGACTTGTATTTGAAGATGCTAAAAATCCACAGCGATTCCATACGGTTGGTACGACCGATGATGAGCGATTTGTGCTACTAACGGTGAGTGACCGGGGGCAGGGGAAAGATGGGAATGCTCTGTTTTTCATGGATACCCAATCGGCCCCGGCCGGTAATACATTCAAGCCGGTTGTGGCCGAGGTGACAGATTTCAGTTATAACGTAGTGGATAACGATGGCGACCGGCTACTGATTCTGACCAACGAAAAGGCACCCAACAGCAAAGTAATCGCCTACGATACAAAGAAGGGAACAGTCTCGGCACTTATTCCCGAAAAACCAGAACCTATTGCGGAGAACAGCGTTAGTGCCGCTGGTGAAAAACTATTTGTTGAGTACTCGAAAGATGTTACGTCAAAAATAGAGGTGTTCGATTACAAGGGGAAAAAAGAAAGCGAGGTTCAATTGCCAGCACTGGGGTCTGCCGGTGGGTTTGGCGGGGAGAAAGATGATAAATTCGTGTTCTACACCTTTACCTCGTTTACTTTTCCGCCTACTATTTATCGTTACGATATTGCCAGTGGCAAGAGCAGCGTCTTTCGTGCCCCTGAAGTAGATTTCAAGCCGCGTGAATACGAAACGAAGCAGGTATTCTATACCAGTAAAGACGGGACAAAAGTGCCAATGTTCCTAACCTATCGGAAAGGACTAAAACTGGATGGAACAAACCCCACACTGCTCTACGGATACGGGGGCTTCAACATTAGTTTGCCACCTGCGTTTAGTCCGTTCAGGATTCCCTTTCTGGAGCAGGGGGGCGTTTATGCACAGGCCAACCTGCGGGGTGGTAGTGAATATGGGGAGAAATGGCACGAGCAGGGCATGAAACTCAAGAAGCAGAACGTTTTCGATGATTTCATTGCCGCTGCCGAGTACCTGATTGCGCAGAAATATACGAGTACGCCTAAGCTGGCGATACAGGGCGGTTCAAATGGTGGTTTATTGGTAGGTGCCGTGATGAATCAGCGGCCTGATTTGTTTCGCGTGGCCATTCCGCAGGTGGGTGTCATGGACATGTTGCGGTTTCACAAATTCACGATTGGCTGGAACTGGATTGCCGATTATGGTAGCAGTGATAATCCTGAGGAGTTCAAGGCCATCTACGCTTATTCGCCCATTCAGAACATTAAACCCGGTCTGAATTACCCGGCCACACTGATCACCACCGCCGACCATGATGATAGGGTTGTGCCCGCGCACTCGTTCAAATACGCGGCTACGTTGCAGGAAATCTACAAAGGAAATAACCCCGTCCTGATTCGAATTGATACCAATTCAGGGCACGGAGCGAGTAATACGAAGAAGAACATCGAAACGGCTGCCGATATCTATTCCTTCATTCTCTGGAATATGGGCGTGAAAAGCCTTAAAGAAGTGGCAAGTAAATAAACTCGTTTTCTTCTACTAAAAAAGGCCAATCCTGACTCAGGATTGGCCTTTTTTGTGGTATACTATCGGTTGATTAAAACTTGAAGGTAACCCCCAGCAGAAGTGGAGCAATACCAGTACCTAATTCAGCAAAACCACCTACTTTATCACTGAAGAAGTAACGACCTCCCAGGTGGATAGGAACGAAAATGCCGCTTCCGAAGGTACTACCACCGTAAACGTTGTTGCTATAAGAAACGCTTTCATAGCCGATACCTAATCCTGCATAGAGATCAGCTTTGTCAGTGCTTAAGTTCAGCAACTCGTTGAAGTGGTAAGAACCGCGGGCTGCAAAGTACAGGTAGTTGATTTTATCGTTGTAGCCCAGATAGCCATAGTTGAAACTACGGTAAGCAACCTGGCCTCCCACGGTAAAGTTAGGTGCAACGCCAAAGTCAGCAGATGCACCGAAGGCAATACCACCTGCACTGGAATAACCACCAACGCCAATTCCAAGGTTAACGAATTTGGTGCCCTTATCGATGGCAAGTTGGGCAAATGATTGTGTACCGGCTAATAAGCCAAGTACTAATAAGATTGAAAAGTTGATTTTTTTCATCTGGTTATACTGATTTACGTTAGAATTTGGAGCAAAGTAAATATGAAACAGTTGTCGTAGCAAACGTGTACCCTTGCCACTTATTAATCGGTCATACTATCGATTACTGGACAAACATACTAATCTGAAATAGACAAACGACACATTAAAGAAAAATTAATCGAATTAAGCTTCTCAATATCAGGATATTAATTTTTATGATCCCTTCTACTTCGTTTAATTTGAACACAAAAAAAATCCCACTATCGGGGATTTCTTGACAAAATAGTGGAGAATATTACTGCTAATGAGCTAGCCCCGGCTTCAATTTCTTTTCGAAAACCTTCTTGAACTTGTCTACTTTGGGGGCAATCACAAAGGCGCAGTAGCCTTGATTGGGGTTGTTGATGAACTAGTTTTGCGGGGCCTTACGTAATTTCCACGCATTCGGCGTGCCTGGTGCTGCCAGTGCATACTTCATTGTATGTTGGGTTCATTTCATGACCGCCTTCGTAGCCCTATACGACGAAATGACGCCGTCGAGTGATTGGCAGACCGCTTCCATACACCAGAAACAACCCGTTCCCAAGGTTGCTTTGGCCGTATTGGCCGATTGATTCGTTATCATGCCCTTTGAATCGAAAACGAGTTGCCGCAAGTATTGGCAACCATTCGTTGTGTTTGTGGTTATAAACTCTCACGGTAAGAACATTACCAATCCGCGTAAAAGTTTGCGTCATTAAGCTATGAAGGACTTCGATATAAAGCAATTCCGTTACGACGGTTCTAAATCACTCAAGATCAAAAAACAGCCTACCAAGGTCGATGATTTCTACAAGGATAAAGACGAGTATTCAGACTTGTTGAGCGAGCATGCGGCCGAAATTGATGACTTGCAGGAAAAGATGTACGCCCACAACCGCTACGGGCTGCTGGTAATATTTCAGGCTATGGACGCGGCTGGTAAGGATAGTACCATCCAGCACGTATTTACGGGCACCAACCCCGTGGGGATACGGGGATATTCGTCCAAACGCCCTACTGATCAGGAACTTCGGCACGACTGGTTGTGGCGGAGCTGGCGCGAACTACCCGAGCGAGGGACCATTGGCATATTTAACCGCTCATATTATGAGGAGGTGATCGTTACTAAGGTTCATCCCGAAATTCTGACCGAAAGCCAGCGGTTGCCCGAAAATGTCACCGACGATTTAGACCAACTCTTCAAAGACCGTTATGAAGCTATTCGGGATATGGAGAAATTCATTCACCGGAACGGCTTTCCGGTAGTGAAATTTTACCTGCACGTATCCAAAGAAGAACAGGCGGATCGGTTGATTGATCGTATTGAAGAAGCGGACAAAAACTGGAAATTTGAGGAGGGTGACGTGAAAGAACGCGAATTCTGGGATGACTATCAGAAAGCGTATGAAGACGCTATCAACGAAACTGCTACTGAACATGCTCCTTGGTATGTGATACCGGCTGATGACAAGAAAAATATGCGCTTATTAGTGGGAAAGATTCTGGTAGACGTGCTGAAAAAACTACCAATCTCGGAGGAAAAACCAGATGTGGATCGGTTTGTAGCGCTACAAAAACTCATTCCAATTATCAGGGCTCAATAGGGGGCTGTTATCTGGCAATTTGCATTCGTTGAGCGGTAACCTGTTACCGTTCAACGCACTATTCAGCCGGTTTATCTAAATTCCTCCCGAGCTGAACTAACACGGGATTACTTTTACGTTATCAACAAACAACCTGCGTGTTCATCTCCGAGGAACGCTATCGATAACGTAATGAAATACTTTATACAGTATTGGTTTGTCTGCTTGTTTTTAGCTGCATGTGTTCCCCTTGAGGGTAAGGCGCAACAAACGCAAAACAGTCGCTTTGACAAAGACCAGTCAGCAGCCACCTTTTCCGTTAGTGGCTACATTAAAGATGCCGCCAACGGGGAAGGCTTAATTGGCGTTTCGGTCTACGTTAAGGAAACGGGTACCGGTGCCGTGACTAATAGTTACGGGTTTTATGCCGTTACGCTTCCCGCCGGAAGTTACAACCTGGTCATCAGCTACGTTGGTTACACCAAACAATCAAAATTCGTTGAGCTAAGCGGGGGGGATGCGCGCCTTAACCTGGAACTGAAACAGGATGGCGAGCAGCTTCAGGAAGTAGTCGTATCGACTAAGCGGGAGGACGACAACATCAAAAGCATCGAGATGAGTGTCAACCAGATCGACGTGAAAACGTTAAAACGGATACCGGCTCTGCTGGGTGAGGTCGATGTAATCAGAAGTATTCAGCTTTTGCCCGGAGTTTCGACCGTGGGCGAAGGGGCAACGGGATTTAACGTTCGGGGTGGCAGCATCGACCAGAATCTGGTACTCCTGGATGAAGCACCGGTTTATAATTCCTCGCACCTGTTTGGTTTCTTTTCCGTGTTCAACCCCGATGCTGTTAAGGATGTAAAACTGATTAAGGGCGGTATTCCGTCCAACTACGGCGGTCGGATTGCCTCCATCTTGGATGTCCGGCTGAAAGAGGGAAACGCCAAAAAGCCCGAACTAAACGGGGGTATTGGGCTTATTTTTAGTCGGCTATCGTACGAGCGGCCCCTGTTTAAAGGCAAAGGGTCGTTTATCATAGCGGCCCGGCGTTCGTACGCCGATATTCTGGCCCAACCTTTTCTTAAGAATGACCTGAAAGGCTCAAAATTCTATTTCTACGATTTAACGGCTAAAGCAAACTATCGAATCAACGATAAAAATACCGTGTTTATATCTGGTTATCTGGGGCGCGATGTGTTCGGGGCCGATTTTGGGTTTAACTGGGGCAGCACCACTCTTTCGACCCGCTGGAACCACGTATTTAGTAATAGACTGTTCCTGAACACAACGGCCTACTACAGTAACTACGACTATTCGCTCAACAGCGACCTGAAACAGAAAACCCCGAATGACTATTTTCGTACCGACTCCCGGATTGTTGATTACAGCCTGAAACCCGATTTTTCGCTCTTCCTGGGCAAAAGCACCATTACTTTCGGTGGGCAGGCGATTTTTCATAATTTCCAGCCCGGCACGGCAACGGCGGCTAGCTCGGGAAGCGTTCGTACGTTCGGTTTGGAAAACAAGTATTCGCTCGAAAATGCCCTTTATGTGGGCAACGAACAACAGCTGACGCCCAAAGTACAAATACAGTACGGGCTGCGCTACTCGCTGTTCAACTACATCGGTCCCGGAGAAGCCTACACGTTTGCCACCGATGGAGAAGTAGGAAAATCCCGGGCTGTGGTATCGACCAGCACCTACAAGCGCAACCAGATTATTACAACCTACGGTAATTGGGAACCCCGTTTTTCGGCTAAATATGAACTGAACAATACTAGCTCGTTTAAAGCCAGTTATAACCGGCTGGCGCAGTACGTCCACCTTATTTCCAATACGTCGGCTTCAACGCCCCTGGATATCTGGACCCCATCAACGAATAATATCAAGCCGCAACTGGCTGACCAGATTGCCGGGGGCTATTTCAAAAACTTTGGTCGCTCTACCGGAACCGGTAGCGAGTTTGAAGCATCGGTGGAGGTATATTACAAGTGGCTACAGAATCAGATTGATTACATCGACGGGGCACGTCTGATTTTGAACAAGTACCTCGAAGGAGATTTGTTGCCGGGGAAAGGTCGGGCTTACGGAGCCGAGTTTTACGTAAAACGAAATACCGGCGTTGTGAACGGCTGGATTAGTTACACATTGGCTAAAACGGAAAGGCAGGTGACAGGCATCAATAACGGAAGCTGGTATCCTACCCGATTCGACAAGCGGCACGTACTAACGTCCGTACTGTTAATTGACCCACCTGGCCGTAGCGCCGGAGTGGCAAAACGCTGGAATTTTTCGGCTACGTTCACGCTGGCCAGCGGTACACCGGCTACTTTTCCCACGAATCGGTTTGAATACGATGGAATTGTGGTGCCGCAAACCTTTGGCAATACACGCAATAACTACCGTATCCCAGCCTATCACCGACTCGATTTGGCGGCTACGTTACAGGGACGGAAACGGCAGGGTAAGCGCAAAGACGATAACTGGGTGTTTTCGGTTTATAACGTATATGCCCGGAAAAACGCCTTTTCCGTCTATTTCCAGCCAAGTGCAGATAACGTAGGTGACGCTGGCAACTCGCGCGTAACGGAAGCTATCAAGTACTCAGTTTTTGCTACGATTATTCCATCGGTTACTTACAACTTTAAATTCTAGTCGTACTGCCATGAAACGTCACATCCTTTTTCTTTATATTCTGGGGGGATTTATTGGGCTGAACGGCTGTACAACCGTTATTGATGCCAAACTTGATACCGGCCCTACTCAACTTTCTGTGGATGCCCTGCTCACCAACCAACCTGGCTCACAGATAATACGACTTACTAACACTGCGGGCTACTTCGATAGCAATACACCACCGGCTGTTGCCGGTGCTACTGTTACCGTTACCGACGATATCGGGAAAACCTATCGGTTTGCCGACTCCACGAATACAGGTTATTACGTGTGGAAACCGACCGGGAAAGATACACTGGGACACATTGGCCGGACGTATCAGCTAACCATTTTGTACGGCGGAGATACATTCCGGGCCACCTCAAAAATAAACCCGGTACCCCCCATCGATTCACTCATTTTTGTGAAGCGGGCACTCAATCCATTGTCGACAACGCAGGGCTACCGGGCGGAGTTTTATGCGGTCGACATACCTAACGAGGTGAATTACTACCGGATTCGATTCTCTCGAAATGGCATATTACAGAACAAACCAAATAAGATCATCACCTCGCAGGATGGCGTATTTGGGGGTAATTCATCGGTTGCAGATGGCCTGACATTCATCGTGCCAATTCGTCGGTCTATCAATCCAGACAGCCTGTATGCGCTGAAAGATATTGTAAAGGTAGAAGTACACTCCCTGACGGCCGAGGCTTTTCTGTTCTGGCAGGCAGTCCGAACACAAGTGACAAACGGGGGGCTGTTTGCTACCCCACCCGCCAACGTGCCGACCAATGTTATTAACACTAACCCCAATGGCCGACCAGCAACGGGCTTTTTCGTCACCTCTGCTGCGAGTAGCCGAACGGCCAGCGTATCAGAGGCCAATATTCGTGTTCGGGCGGATTAACTTACTTTACTATAGACTCACCCGGCAGCAGCCAGACGCCCCGTGCCGACTGGCTGTAAAACGACGTGCCAAAGGGGATTTCCTGCCGACGGGTATGGCCATTTTTCAGTCGAATAGTAACGGCGGTCGTTTTAGGATCGACGGGAGCGAACGTTTGCGGCTGCCGAACAGCAAATACACGTAATGGCCCACGGTTTTGCGTAACGGCCATTTTTAAGTTACCCTTCACATCGGGCCAGCTAGCCAGTGCTTTGGCATTCCCCGGCACGTAGAAACCGCTTTGAGCAATGGTCAATGGGGTAAAATTACCTTTCCCGTCGCCCTTTAGTACCAGCCCATCGAAGGCGTCCATGCGTCCACCCACCATGTCACTGCCGTATTCGTTACCCACCAGCACGGCATCCAGGTTGCCATCGCCGTCTACATCCTGCGCCAGCATCCCGAATATTGGCGCGGTTTGTGCCATTACCGGTAACGGCTTTACTTCGAACTGACCATTCCCCTTGTTTTCAATGTAACTGCTGGACAGGTAATTAGCCGAGAGTTTTAGGGCCTGCTTCCGTTCTTCCTCCGTCAGGATTTGGCTCATGGTTGCCTGACCAAATGGGGCATATTCAAGGTATCGCTTTTTGATGCCAATCATCTGCTTTACCATGTCATCCCAGCCGAAATAGGGATATTCCTCGTACTGCCCTTTGGCGTTTTTGAAATAGACCGACGGGAATGCATCGTAGAAACCATTGTTGTCGAAGTCTCCCGCGTAAATCCGAACGGGCCGCTCGGTACTGGCGCGGAGGAGATTATTTTGACCAATGTTACCAGCCAGATAGTCGATATCACCATCATTGTCAAAATCGCCGGGCGTGAGGGAGTTCCAGAAGCCAGCCTTATCGGCTAAACCATTGTTTTCTACCGGCTGCAAATGGCCTTTGTCATTCCGTAGCATCGTGAGCGGTGCCCATTCACTGGCCAGGAGTAAATCAACGTCGCCATCCTTGTCGAAATCCGTCCAGAGGGCATCGCACGTTAGACCACCTTTAGTCAGGACGGGAGCCATCTGCGCTGTAACATCACTAAAATGAGGTTCCCTATTTTTGCTATCATTGCGAAGCAGGTAACTCGGTACGCCCATTGGGTATTTGTACGGTTCTACCCGACCCCCAACGAATAAATCGAGGTCACCATCGCCATCAAAATCAGCCGCTTTCACGCACGACCCGTTCAGACTAAAGTTCGGCAGCGCATTGGTTGCCAACGTGAAATTTCCTTTCCCGTCATTTACATAAAGCCGGTGACGCAGAGCTTCGGCCAACTCATTGACGCCAAATTCCGGGCTACCACTGGTTGCGTATAAATCTAAGTCACCATCAGCATCGGCATCAAATAACAACAAACCCGCATCTTCGGATAATTTCGCTGGCATCGCCTTCATTACGAACTTCCCTGAGGGTTGCTGCAATAGAATGGCCGTCGAGAACTTCGAACTACCACCAACAACCATATCTACCAACCCGTCGCCATTGACATCGCCCACGGCCAAAGCCGGGCCGTATTCTGTTAATTTGTGCAACAGTGTTTTTTGCAGATTGAAGTCAATGATGTCTGTTTCTTCGTGTTTATATGTGATGCCGAGTTCAGCGGTTACGTCCTGAAATAATGAATTGGCGGCCACAGTGACCGGAGTTTCGCTACCTAACCTGGCATTCTTTGCACTAATGGTAATCGTCTGGTCGGCGTTGACGGTTGGCAGAATCTGCATCCGGCCGCCGGGCCAGGTTACTTTCAGGTTTTTAATCGTGGTGAATTTGCCGAGACCAAAATGAGCAGTTGGGTCTACACTGGAGAGAAAGCCCCGGTACAGGGTGTGCTCGTAAAACTCTTTACGACCGTCGGGTAGCTCGTACTCAACGGTGGCACCCAGTCCCATTGGGTTGGCACCGTCTCCTTCAAACTTGATGCGCAACGAATGAGCCGTTTCTGTTTTCAGGTCGGTCAGGTTATTACGGTAGACGAAGGCTTCATCATTGATGTTATTAATCACGTAATCCAGGTCGCCGTCACCATCAAAATCGGCGTAAGCCGCCCCATTCGAGAAACTTGGCTCGCTCATACCCCAGCGGGCCGTTGCGTTCTCGAAAGTAGCGTTGCCTTTGTTGCGGTAAGCGTAATTACTCACCTTTACCTGCGGCATTTTGTTCGTTAAGTCTTTACGAAGCGCATCCGTCAGGTAGGTATTTACGGAACTGTAATAGTTTGTGAAATCCCGGTCGGTAATATCGCGGGGAAATCCATTGGTAACTAAAAGGTCGCGGTAACCATCCTGGTCGAAATCTGCCAGTAGGGGCGACCAGCTCCACTCCGTTTCGGCTACTCCGGCCAGCATACTAATTTCGCTAAAAATCGGCATGCCAACACGGGACGTATCCATAGGGTGTACGCCCTGGTTTAGTTGCAGGGTATTGCGGGCATACTGATGTTCGTAACCCAGGCGATCCCATTCCTGATAGGCAAAATAGCTGCTTGGTCCCATCAGGCTCTTTTTTCGCAGGTTATCCTCGGGCAGCATGTCCATCGCAATAATATCGGCCAGGCCATCGCCATTAATATCGCCAACATCATTCCCCATCGCCGAGGAACTGGTGTGTTTGAACGCATCGTGGGCGTGATTCGTAAACGTCGGTCCGTCGCCACGGTCGTCATGATTATTGATGTAGAGTACATCATTCGTGGCGAAATCGTTGGTCACGTAAATGTCTTTCCAGCCATCACGGTTGATGTCGCAGATGTTCACACCCAGTCCGAAACCCTCGGCCAGCGTACCAGCCTGATTTGTTACGTCGGTAAAGTAAGCGTGTCCGCGTTTCGCGTCGAAATTATTGCGGTAAAGTCGGTCGGTGTTGGGTGAGGTACCATCATTTACCCGGGCGCGCAGGTTAGTTGGGTTTTTGGGATCGTCAATCTGATCGACCAGTACGAAAAGGTCCAAATCGCCGTCGTTATCGTAATCAAAAAAGGCCGAGTGAGTTGTGTAAGTCGTGTCAGCAATCCCATAATCAGAAGCCATTTCCCGGAATACAGGCTGACCATCGGCCCCGTTTCCCTGATTGACGTACAATAGATTGGCTCGTTGAGCCGCACTCTTTTTGAGGGTTGTAGATACGTAAATATCCTGCTTCCCATCGGCATTAATATCAACGACCGACACCCCAGAGCACCAGCGGCCACCCCCGCCAACGCCGGCCGATTGGGTGATGTCGTTGAAGTGAAGGTCTCCACTTCCGGTTTTTGTGTCGTTGATATACAGCCGATTCGGAACCTGATTGCCCGCAAAAAAGACATCGGGCTTCTGGTCGCCGTTGAAGTCGCCGATGCCCACCCCGCCCCCGTTGTAGATATACTGATAGTTAAGGATGTTGAGGGTGTCGGTATCGGTAATGGTATTGGCAAAGGTGATACCTGTATCGGAGGAGTCGAGCCGGTCGAACAGGGGTTTTTCCCGGCAGGAGGTTAGTATAAACAAAAACGCAGCGGACCACAGCCACGCACCGTTTCGGAAAGACAGTTTCATAGGAGATGAACGTACACGTTACGGAGAATAATCTACAAATTTACCGATAAAAGAATAGGCAGGCTAGTTTAACCCCGTCTTTTCCGCAACCTGAGCAATACAGGCTGAAGCGTATCCCGTTCGGCGAGTAATACCAACACGGTAAATAAACTGAAAAGGGCCATGTGCACGGGTACCGCCAGCCATAAGTTTGCAATGGGGAATAACCAGACGCCGAGAATGAGCAGACCCGCTCCCAGAACGTAAAGCGTTGCTGACCGTACGTTATAGGGAACGGGATAGTACCTGTTGCCAAAAGCGTAACACAGCGCCAGCATCACAAAACTGGATGTCAGAAAAGCGATAACGCAACCCATGTAGCCCATGATGGGAATCAGGAGAATATTGCCCGTTATCGTAATGGCAGCACCGACAACGGTGAAGACTGTTCCAAATTTCGTTTTATCGGTCAGTTTGAACCACAAACCGATATTCTGATAAACGCCCAGAAACAGATTACCCAATAGTAGAAAAGGAACGATGACCAATCCCTGCCGGTAAGCGGGAGCCAGCATGGCTACCCCAATTATATCGACGTTCAGGCTGACCCCTACCCAAATCAGGACACATACAATGATGAACCACTTGGTCACGCGGGCCAGTAATTCGGGGGAGTTTTTATCGTCGGCGCGGGAGAAGAAAAACGGGTCGGCGGCAAACCGGAACGACTGCGTGGCCAGGGCCATGAATACCGATAGTTTGAAGCAGTTACCATAAATACCCAGGGCATCTTCGTTCGTAAGCGCGGCTCCGCTGGCACTCGTATAAAAACCCTCGGGTAGATAGTGCCGCAAAAATAGCCGGTCGGTCAGGATATTAACAACGTTGGCTAAACCCGTCAGCATAATTGGATAGGCGTACACGAACAAAACCCGGGCTTCGGCCCAGTTGAACCGAAACTGGAACCCCCGAAATGTATTGCGGAGCAACAGAAAATAGCCCGCATTAGCCAGCAGGTTAGCCAGGAAAATATACCCGGGACCGATCGCCGGATTATAGACCAGATTAACAAACGGCTGTAGTCCGGTCAGGTATTTACCCCCACTGACATCGGGGCAGATGACCAGGAAAAAAATGTTGAACAGCACAACCAGCCCTACATTGAGCATTTTTACTTTTACAAACTGCCGGGCTTTGTTTTGAACCCGGAGTCGGGCAAACGGTATGGCCGTAATGGCATCAATCGCCACAATCATAGCCGACCACCGGATGAAGGTCGTTTGGCCGGGGTAGTTAAGCCAAACCGCAATGTCTGGTGCTAAATATAGCAACAGGGCAGTTGATGGCAGTGTGATCAGCAACACCAGACTCAGCGTTTCACTAAACGTTTTGGTCAGTGATTCAGGCTTGCGGGCAGCGAAACGAAAAAAAGCCGTTTCTAAACCAAAGGTGTAGATGACTAACAGGAGCGCGATATAGCTGTAAAACGTAACGTTCGAGGAGAGTTCTTTAGGCTGACTGAACGCGTATGTCTGAATTGGTACTAAAATATAGTTCAGTAGTCGACCCAGAATAGTACTTACCCCGTATAGTGCAGTGTCGCCCGCTAGTTTCTTAAACGTACTCATTGACTCATGAAAATGGCTAACCTGAATTGATTTTGATCGATTCTGGCTTCAGGTTTCAGCCTGAAGTGCAAAGTTAAGACGTTTGGCTATCTTTGCACTTCAGGCCGAAACAGGCGTCGGCTGTTTCGGGTAACTTGTCAACTATTGACTGAAACAGTCGGCGCCTGTTTCGGCATATTCCATGGCCCAACCAATCTCCTCCGCATTAATCTCCGTTTTTTATAAAGACGGTCTCGAACCATTAGTCCGGCTACTACACGAGCAAAACGTTAAACTCTATTCAACGGGTGGTACGCAGTCCTTCATCGAGCAACTCGGTATTCCGGTTACAGCCGTAGAAGACCTCACGGGTTACCCATCTATTTTTGGTGGCCGGGTGAAAACCCTGCACCCCACCGTCATGGGCGGTATTCTGTACCGGCGCGAACTGCCCGAAGATCTGGCTCAGGCCGAGCGGCACCGTATTCCACCTATTGATTTAGTGGTTGTTGATTTGTATCCTTTCGGGGAAACAGTAGCGTCGGGTGCGTCGGATGAAGATATCATTGAAAAAATCGACATTGGGGGTATTTCCCTGATTCGGGCAGCCGCCAAAAATTACAACGACGTACTAATCGTTTCGTCAAGAAGTCAGTACGCTGGGGTGGTTGATTTGCTCACCGATAAAGAGGGCAAAACCGAGTTGAGTGATCGTCGGCGGTATGCCGGGGAAGCCTTCGCCGTTACGTCGCACTATGATACGGCTATCCAGGCTTACTTTAGTGGAGCAGGGGCAGTAAGCCCGGAAACCCAGTTCTCCGGGCCAATTTATGATTTTAAGCATTTGTCCGCTAATCACCTCCGGTACGGTGAGAATCCACACCAGCAGGCCACGTTTTACGGCAATCTGGATGCTATGTTTACCAAACTCCACGGTAAGGAGTTGTCCTATAATAACCTGGTCGATGTGGATGCCTGCGTGAATCTGATCGACGAATTTCAGGAGGGAGGTACAGCCGCTTTTGCCATCATCAAGCATACCAATGCGTGTGGTATTGCTACGGCTCCGACGGCCAAAGAAGCCTACTTAAACGCGCTCTCCTGTGATCCGGTTTCAGCTTTCGGTGGTGTTGTTATCACGAATAAGCCAGTCGATGTGGCAACAGCTGGAGAGTTGAATAAGCTGTTCATGGAAATCCTAATTGCTCCCGATTACGAACCGGCCGCTCTGGAACTGCTACAGTCGAAAAAGAACCGGATTCTACTGAAAAGAAATGCCACTGAGTTGCCAACCGTAATGTTCAAAACCATTCTGAATGGGGTACTGGAACAGGATAAGGATAACGAGACAGAAGGCGTTGAGCAGTTTAAAACGGTTACCGCAAAGGCACCGACCGATAGTGAGAACCGCGCGTTGGCCTTTGCGCTGAAAGTGTGCAAACATACCAAATCGAACACGATTGTGCTGGCTAAAGAAGCCGGTGATGGGTATGGGCAACTACTGGCTAGTGGGGTAGGGCAGACCTCACGGGTCGATGCGCTACGTCAGGCTATCGAAAAAGCTCATTCCTTCGGATTCGATCTGACCGGAGCCGTTATGGCGTCGGATGCATTCTTTCCCTTCCCCGACTGCGTTGAAATCGCCGGAAACGCAGGTATCACGGCCGTTGTTCAGCCGGGGGGCTCAATTCGCGATAAAGACTCGATTGAATATTGCGACCAGCATGGCCTGACAATGGTAACGACGGGCATCCGGCATTTTAAACATTAATCCTAACCGGGATTTTTATGATTTAACTGATTTAGTTGATTGCATTACAGACTTTCAGTTGTTGAACGCAAGAAATCATAGCCAGTCAGTTGAATCATAAAAATTCCGGTTCTGACTATGCTTTATACGATTTGGTGCGCCGTCTGTTTCGTTGTCCTGTACATACTACTGTTTCCCATCCAGTACGTGTTTTTGCAGCGGGATAGCTGGAAGCCGATGGCACACAAAATCAATCGTATCTGGGGGAAACTATTCTTTATTTGTGCAGGAATGCCCATTCGGATAGAGTACCGGTTTCGGCCTGATCCGAAAGGTGTTTATGTTTTCTGTGCGAACCACTTTTCGTATCTGGATATTGCCGCGATGGGTGTTGTTGTGGATAACTATTACGCTTTTATCGGGAAAAGTGAGGTAAAGCATATTCCGCTGCTTGGGTACATGTTTGCCAAATTACACGTTCAGGTAGACCGCAATCAATCAAATAGCCGGGCTTACTCGCTGACCAAGTCCATACGTACCCTGGCATCGGGGCGGAGTATTATGATTTTTCCGGAAGGCGGGATTCATACCAAAGAGCTACCACAAATGATACCGTTTAAAGACGGCGCTTTCACGATGGCCCTTCACCAGCAGGTACCCATCATACCTATCACGCTGCTAAATAACTACCGGATACTGCCCGACAAAAGCCCATTTCGATTTCACTGGCATCCATTGCGGGCGGTTGTTCATCCACCCATCGAAACGGTAGGTATGACGCAGGCCAACCTGGAAAATCTGAAACAGGAAACGTATAACGTAATTGATAACGAACTGATGGGCTACAGGAGAACAACCTGACCCTATTCCTCCACTGAATCATGCAAGTAGATAAGGAAGCATTGCAAAAAATAGCGCATCTGGCCCGCTTGGACGTTCGACCCGAGGAAGAAGCCGACCTGCTGAATAGCCTGAACGAAGTGCTCAACTGGATGGAGCATCTTAACGAAGTGGATACAACGGGCGTTGAACCACTAACCCATATTTCCGACGAGACAAACGTGCTTCGGGAGGATGAGGTTAAAAGTCAACTGCCTCGTGAACAGGCACTGGCTAACGCCCCTCAGCACGACGGTCAGTTTTTCGAAGTGCCCAAAGTGATGGATTAGCGTGAGCGCTACTAGTCTGCTGGCCCTGATAGCTTCAGACCAACGATACTGATGGTAATGAGCATAATGAAAAAAAGCTCACTCCAAGACCAGCTTAGTTTCAACCACATCACATCCGCAGCTTTCAGGAAAATAAGCGATAGCCCCATCCATACCGCAAAGGCGGTAGTGGTCGGAATGGTACGCATAGCGGCCGCCAGCAGCACCGTATTGACAATGCCAAAAATCACGTAGCCTCCCCAGGGTAACAAGGCAGGCAGACCAACATCTGGCTGGTAGAACGTATTCCAGCGCAGTGCTTTTAGGGACTCCCACCGAATGTATTTGATTGAATAGGCCCAGCCCGTCTGCGCGATAGCCGCCCCAATCAAGTATAACCACGACAGTATAGTGTGAGGTAACATAGCAAGTAAAGTTAACCCATTAGGGCAAAGGCAATGATTCCTGATAACACCATGAATCGGCAGCGTCAGAAAAGCATTAACAAATCGTATTGATACCGTATCCCGACTCAGATTTCTGTTTCGGAATATCCGTTTGTGTTATTTGTAACGGATACGGCACTTTTCGGGTTTATAAATCAGGAACTTATTTTAATCAAATTTTAATCTTGATTTGAGAGCAATAAGATATCCTCATTTATTAAACCCACTCAATTTCAATGGCTAAGTTATTCGATTTTACCCACGTCAAGGGCGACTTTTTTGGCGGTATTACGGCTGGTATTGTAGCCTTACCATTAGCGCTGGCATTTGGTGTAAGCTCAGGACTTGGGCCTAGTGCCGGTCTGTATGGTGCTATTTTTATCTGCTTTTTTGCGGCCTTGTTTGGTGGTACAAACACCCAGATATCTGGCCCTACGGCCCCGATGACGGCCATCAGTATGGTGGTTATTACCAATATTGTAGCGGCCAACGAAGGTGATGTAGCTAGGGCACTACCACTTATAATGAGCGTTTTCCTACTATCTGGCCTTATTCAGGTAGTATTGGGGAGCGTGGGTATGGGTCAATACATCAAATACATACCCTATCCCGTAGTATCGGGGTTTATGACAGCCATTGGCGTCATCATCATCATTACCCAGATTATTCCCTCACTGGGCTATTACCCGAAGGAAGATACTGCCTTTGTCAGTCAATTCAAACCCAGGGCAGAAGAGGCTATTGTGGATGATATTCTGAAAGAGGAGGCTGGAGAAAACATCAATATAATTGAGGATTTTAGGGAAACGATACGCAAAGCCAATCTGGTAACACCGGAACAGATACGTCAGGAGTCACAATCCTTGGCGGCCAAAGAAAGTAGCGGGGTTATCGGCGCCGTGAAAATGATACCCCGTGCCGTAAAAAACATCAATTGGCTGGAGGTGATGCTGGCCGCGGGCACCATTATTGTTATATATGGTTTCAAACGGATAACGTCAAAAGTGCCAAGTACACTGGTGGCCCTTCTGGTTGTGTCTGGTATTGCGTATGGATTTGGGCTTTCCTATAAACCTATTGACGTTATTCCATCGGGTTTACCGCAACCGGTGTTTGGCATTTTTACCGAATTTAGTTTTACCGCATTAAGTCCGTATGTTTTCACGGCTCTCTCGCTGGCCCTGCTGGGTAGTATTGATTCACTGCTCACATCCGTAGTAGCCGATAACATGACCAAAACTAGGCATAATCCCAACCGCGAACTGGTGGGGCAGGGTATTGGCAATAGCCTAGCCGCTATTTTTGGTGGTTTGCCGGGAGCGGGTGCTACCATTCGTACAGTGGTTAATATCAATTCGGGTGGGAAAACCCGGCTGTCGGGTATGACATCGGCAATACTAGTGCTTTTGATTCTGTTGGTTTTGAGTCCGGTAGCTTCACAAATTCCCGCTGCTGTGCTGTCAGGTATCCTGATAACGGTGGGTATTGGGGTTATGGACTACCGGGGGCTACGGGCTATTCCATACATGCCAAGGAGCGAAGTTATAATTATGTTGGTTGTGCTGATTTTGTCGACGTTCTGGAATTTGGTCTATGCCGTTGGTATTGGCCTGGTAATCGCGTCGCTGATGTTTATGAAAAAGATTGGTGACCTCACCGCCAAGGATTCAGATGTTATTCCCCTGGTTGATGAAACCTGGACCGACGAGTTTGATTTTCCGGAAGAACTAAAAGAGGAAGTATTTATCAAGCACATCAACGGCCCACTGTTTTTCGGCTCAACCTCCGATTTTCAGCAATTGGCCAAACAGATTCCTGCTACGGCACATAGTGTTATTGTGCGCATGAACCGGGTACCCTACATGGATCAATCAGGTCTGTATGCTATGGAAGAGGTACTAAATAGTTTAGTAAATAGCGGTAAAACTGTTTTGATCGCAGGAATACAGGAACAGCCCAAACTTATGCTTGAAAGAATAAACATTATCCCAGACCTGATACCAAAAGAGCATGTTTTTGGCAACTTTCGGGAGTGCTTAGTCTGGATTAAGGAAAACGTGCAGTACAACATCTAGGCCAGTATGGGCTTAACAATCTTTCCCGCCACATCAGTCAGGCGGAAGGGACGGCCTTGAAACTGGTACGTTAGTTTGGTGTGGTCGAAGCCTAGCAAGTGCAATATAGTTGCCTGAAAGTCATGGATATGCACTTTGTCTTTCACGCCGTAGTAGCCAATATCATCGGTCTCACCGAACGAAAAACCTTTTTTTACGCCACCGCCTGCCATCCAGACAGTGAATGCTTCGAGGTGATGGTCGCGGCCCATAAAAGGCAATACCTGCCCGTCCCGATTTTCCTGCATGGGTGTTCGGCCAAACTCACCGCCCCAAACAACCAGGGTATCATCCAGCAACCCACGCTGTTTAAGGTCTTTCAGCAACGCGGCAACGGCCTGGTCTGATTGATGGCATTTGTCTTTTAGCCCAATATCAATGGACCCATCGGCACTGGTCCCGTGCGTATCCCAGCCCCAGTCGAAAAGTTGTACGAAGCGAACACCGCGTTCCACCAGCCGACGGGCCAACAGGCAATTTCGGGCAAACGACCCTTTGTTTGGGTCGACACCGTAGCTATCCAGAATATACTGTGGCTCGTTTTTAATGGCCATCGCATCCGGCACCGACATCTGCATCCGGAAGGCCAGTTCGTACTGGGCAATACGGGTCAGAATTTCGGGGTCTTTTACATCGTCGTACTGTTGCTGATTGATTTCGCTGATCGCGTCGATGGTTTGC
This sequence comes from Cytophagales bacterium, assembly GCA_038236215.1. Lineage (GTDB taxonomy): Bacteria > Bacteroidota > Bacteroidia > Cytophagales > Spirosomataceae > Spirosoma. Next base: position 32,599 of record JBBSTD010000026.1, read on the forward strand.
TTCCGAATGTCGCGGTTCATACCCGAAGGGTCTGATGCGAAGAGAACCGGGTCACCATCGGTGCGGCATTGTACCCCCTGATAAACAGTTGGTAAAAACCCACTACCCCAAACGGATTTCCCCGCATCGGGTTGCTTACCACCCGATGCTAAAACGATATAGCCCGGTAAGTTGTCATTCTCGGTTCCCAATCCATACGTTACCCACGACCCCATACTGGGGCGCCCCAGCCGGGCACCGCCCGTGTGCATCAGCAACTGCGCGGGGGCGTGATTGAACTGGTCTGTATGCATGGCTTTCAGGAAAGTAATATCATCGACTACGCCCTGTAAATGAGGTAAATAGTCCGACACCCAAGCTCCTGAATTGCCATGCTGGGCAAACTTGCCCTGTGGCCCCAGCATTTTGGGGACGCCCCGGATAAACGCAAACTTTTTGCCCGTTAGTAGTTCCTGCGGGCAGTCTTTGCCATCGTACTTCGCCAGTTCTGGTTTATAATCGAACAACTCTAACTGACTCGGCGACCCGGCCATGTGAATGTAAATGACCCGCTGCGCTTTAGGTAGGTAAGCTGACGGATGCGGGGCCGTTGGTTCGTCGGATTGAATCGTAGAACCCACGGTGTTATTTTGCCGATCATTGTTAGTCAGGAAGTTACATCCCTGCAAAAGAGAACCGAATGCCATTGCGCCCAGACCCGTTGAGCAGGTATGCAGAAAATGCCGCCGGGTTTCACGTTCGGCAGCGGCTTGCTGTAGTTCTTGCAGGAGTTTGTTCATAGGGTACCACGGGCTTCAACCCGTATTTTTCTGTTTATAAAACGGGCTGAAGCCCGTGATACCTATTCCTTCGTAATCACTTCATCCAGGTTCAGCATGGTATTGGCCGTTACGGTTAGGGCAGCCAGTTGGGGCGACACCTTCGTACAGTCGAAGCCGGGTCTATCCAGTAAGTTTTCGGCTTCTCCCGGCTTCTCTCGGTAGTATTGCTCCGTTGTTCGATACAGCCGAACCAGCACCGCCAGCTTCTTTGAGGGAAGGTCGCGCAGCATAATCTGCCGGAAACCGGCCTGGATTTGCCCTTCCGGCGACTTACCATGGTTACTCATGTAGGCGGCCAAATGCTGGGCTGCTTCTACATACACTGGGTCGTTCAGCGTCACCAGTGCCTGCAACGGCGTGTTGGTGCGTAGTCGCCTAAGCTGACAAAACTCCCGGCTGGGGCTATCGAACGTTACCATCGACGGGTAGGGAGCTGTGCGTTTCCAGTAGGTATATAAGGCACGCCGGTGGCGGTCTTCGCCCATGCTTAGTTTCCATTTGTCGCCATCGTAGGGTGATTGCCAGATACCATCCGGCTGACTGGGCATCACACTGGGGCCATACATTTTCTGACTCAGCAACTTACTTACCGCCAGTGCCTGGTCATGCACCGCTTCGGCCGACAGACGAACGCGTGGCCCGCGGGCCAACAGCCTGTTGTACGGGTCCTTGGCTACCAGTTCGGGTGAGGCACTGGATTGTTGTTGGTAGGTTGCCGACATCACTATTTTTTTCAGGAGCTTTTTCATGCTCCACCGGTCAGTTTCCATGAACTCAACGGCCAGATAATCGAGCAGGTCGCGGTGGGTGGGTGGGATTCCCTGCGTACCCATATCCTCTATTGTTTCAATAATACCTGTCCCGAATAACTGTTCCCAGAAACGATTCACGGCAACACGGGCGGTAAGTGGATTATTCCGGTTAACCAGCCAGCGGGCCATCCCAAGCCGGTTTTTTGGTAAATCAGGAGACATAGCTGGAAACGATTTCGGTACATCGGGTGATACTTTTTTACCTTTCACCATCCAGTTTCCACGTTCAAAAACGTGGGTTTCGCGGGCTAAATCGCCGGTGCCGTCTAGCATGATAGGTGTCTGGGGTGCATCGGCATTCAGGATATCCAGCAAAAGCTTGTCTTTTTCTCCTAACGAATCCATCGGCTGTCCGGGTAATAGGGGCTGGAAGGACACCCACTTTATCTGGACCCAGTCTTTGGGCGATGTTGGGCTGTTCAGGGATAAATAGAGGTTATGCTTTCCCTGAACCTCTGGCAACGGAATCATCTGAATGGTGTCGTTTCCCTGGCTACCGGTTTTGGGTACGGGAACACGCGCTAAAACCGGGCCATCGAGCTTGTCCTGCCGAATGGTGACGGTGGCATTAGTAGCTTTGGTCCCCCACGCTATCAACAGCCGGGGCCTACCGGTCAGGGTGACGTTTTTGATCCGGGTCGCCCCTTTATCCTGAAAACCAAAATACTTGGCATCCAGCAACGAGGCATTCACCAGTTGGTCGAAATCGTGCGAATTGATTTTAGGTTCTACCGTTCGAACGAGTTTCGTAACCTGATTTACCGTTTTTTGCGCCTGTTCAGGGTTGGTGACGGTTGTTTTGATGAATTGCTTTAAGGAAACGACTTTCAGCGAATCGTCGGGTTTATAGAACCGGAGCGTGGGAGTATCACTCGTAACATCCTCATCCCGGGCGTTATTGAAAAACGCCATAAACTTATAATACTCATCATGCGTAAAAGGGTCGTAAGGGTGACTATGGCACTGAATGCAGGCAAACGTTGTCCCCTGCCACACATCCCAAGTCGTGTTGACCCGGTCAATAACAGCCGCCACCCGAAATTCTTCATCCTGCGTACCCCCTTCGTCGTTGTTCATTGTGTTCCGATGAAAACCGGTGGCAATGAACTGGTCGTCGGTAGGCGTAGGGAATAAATCACCTGCTAATTGCTCCACTGTAAACTTGTTGAAGGGCTTATCGTCGTTAAATGCCTTAATCAGCCAGTCACGGTATCGCCATATTTTGCGGCCGGGGTCGCGTTCGTAGCCTTTAGTGTCGGCATAACGGGCTAAATCGAGCCACATTCCGGCCCATCGTTCGCCATAAGCCGGGGATTTAAGCAGGCGGTCAACTACCTTTTCGTATGCATCGGATGAGGTGTCATTGATAAAATCAGCCGCTTCTTTTTCCGTTGGGGGAAGTCCGGTCAAATCGAGGGATACCCGCCTAATCAGCGTAGCCCGGTCAGCTTCGGGCGAGGGCGTTAATCCTTCCTGCTCAAGTTTGTCGAGGATAAAGTGGTCGATTTCGTTTTTTGCCCAACTGTTCTTGCCATGCCCCGGAACGTAGGATGTCAAGCGGCTCCAGAAGCTTCCCGTAGCGGGAACCCCGGGCCTTTCGACGGGTTGATAAGCCCAATGGTCGCCCCATTTGGCCCCCTGGTCAATCCACCGGCGGAGCAAATCAATTTCATCGGGTTTCAGGGCCGGATGGTTGAGGGGCATTCGTTCGTCGGGGTCCGTCAGGGTCAATCGGCGAATCATTTCGCTGGCGTCGGCATCACCGGGAACAATGGCTAGCTTCCCTGATTTTGCGGGGGCTAATGCTTCCTGCTTGAAGAGTAAGGAAAAACCAGCCGCTTTTTTTACTCCGCCATGACAGACAATGCAATTCTTATTCAGCAACGGCTTAATCTGGGTGTTGTAGTCCACCTGCTTCTCGAAAATGCCGAGAAACGATGACAGGAGTAAGGCAACGCCAACTCCTGCTACGCCAACGAAAAGCCAGTGCGATTTCATACGATTTATACGACAACTACCTCCTGAACCTAAAAGCAGGATAACGGAGTTTTGTACTAAGAAAAGTAATAATTGTCGTAAAATTAACGCGTGGTCAGCATAAACTGTTCATTATGAGCCCAGTTCTACTAGGCACGTGGAGCCGTCACTGCGCCCTCAAATCAACCTGTGCGGTGTCATCTTCCCCGTTGGCTGTGCCATTGTTAGGCGTAGAATCGGGGTCTGCTTCATTGACGGCGGTCACCTGAGCACTACAAATGCTAAAGCCAGCCGCGGTAACGGTAGCCCGGAATCGAACCGAAATGCTACTGCCAGCCGCCAGACTGCTTACACCACTAACCGGATTGCCCCCCGACAGACCAAAATCATCGCCCGGTACAAATGTTTGTCCGGCAGGCAGGTAAGCCGTTACAAACAGGCCTGTAGCGGACAAGCCACCCCGATTTTTTACGGTGAGTGTGTACGTGACTACATCGTTTGTCTGGGGTGTTCGGGTGTTAGCCGATAGGCTTATACTAACATCGGCTTTGGCCGGGTCGGGGGCAGGCTGATTGCTGGCCACGGCGGGCAGTGGTACCTGATTTGGATTAGGCGATGCAAACAGGGAATTACCGCTCTGGCGGGTTCGAAAGTCCACCTGGGCAGCATCGTCCTGCCCGTCACCCGTACCAGAATTGGGCTGGCTGTCACTATCCGCATTCGTTTCCTGAGCCACTTCAGCGGCATTTTGATAGATGCCCGCTGCCGTTGGCTGCGCTACAAAACGCAGAACTTTGACTTCACCGACATTGACGGTGAGGGCCGAGTTGGTCAGCACGCCTTCATTAGCGGAGAAGTCGGTCGAGGAAACAAACGTCAGATTTGGCGGAAGCCGGTCCCGAATAATTACACCTGTTGCCTGACCAATGCCCTCATTCCGAACGGTAACACTAATGGTAACGGGTGTATTAATATCCGGGATTCGCTGGTCGATGGCCATGGCCAGACTAACATCTGCCTGGTTCGTTATCTGGAAGAGATTGGATGGTACGGCTGGCAGTGCGGGCGATGAGGCCACCACCCGAATCTGGAAGCGGCCACTTTGCAGATTGCCGGGAAGCGTGACCTGAATGGGGCTGGTAGCGCCACTCCCCAGAACACTTAGGTACTGTCCTAACGAATCGAGTAACTGCACCTGCCACTGATTGTCACCATTGAATGAGCCAACCGTAGCAAAAGGCACGGCGAGGGCTGAACCGGGTAAAACAAACTTAGCCAGATTACCCGTTATGGCAAACTGAGTAGGGGTTATGGGTTGAGCATTCTGAAAAAAGGCATTGTCCAGACTGTTATTCCAGCTACGGGCTAATATTGACAAACCCATATCTGGCGGAATCGTATTGTTATTCAGGTAGTACTGCGGATTTGGCGAGGGACGGCTGCTGTTGCGGAAGTGTACGTCATTCATGCCCGCGTTGCGGAGCGTAAAAGCGTCGTTGTTCGGGCCCGGAAATACGTTTAAACCGGGCGTGTTTATTACCTGATCCTGTTTGTCGATGACGGCCTGTCGAGTCACACTACCGTCAAAAGAGGCTCTGGCTACCATCCAGGGTAAGTTTCGGCCGCCAAAATCCTGCCGCGACTTTTGGATAAGGTTTGTCAACTGATCCGCGTAGGCAGGAATGCTGCCAGAACCCGCATCTCCGTATTCGGACTCACCCTGATGCCATAGAACGGATCGAACGCCGGCTACTGACAGGTAATAGTGCATTACATTTTTAAGATTGGTATACGGTTGTAAATTGGGCCAGTCAGCCGTGCAGTTAAAGCGGTTGCAGGTGGATTGGCCGTTGGCTGTTTTGTACCAGTTTTCTATGGTCGCACCGTCCCAGCCCGTCACGTAGAAAGCAACGGGTACGTTATATCGGCTAACGATATAGTCACCTAACTCTCCCCACGCCCACGAACTTTCGGCCATAGGAAATATGCGTTTGGCTGCAGTTAGCGCCTTAAATCGGGGTACGGGCGAAGGGTCGCCGGAGGAAACGAGCGGGAAATTCCCCGGTGGGTAATAATGGTTGATGGAGTCTATTGCGTTTACCCGGTCGGTGTTGGTACCCAGATCATTATCGCCAATACCAAAGCCCCGCGCATTCGACTGTCCGGCAGTAACGAATACTTCGCCAATCCCCACCGGTTGAACGGATGTTTGCTCCACCACCGTATTATTCAGCAACGTACGGACCGTTAGTACGTACCAACCTCCAGTGCCAGTAACGGACCCAAGGAAAACATTATTGGCTGGATTGACCTGGACCGCCTGCCAACCCGTAGCCGTTCCCTGGCCCGCTACAACCGGTGTCAGTTGAGCCTCTACCCGGTCTGCCAAACCCGTAAATCGCCCAGCTATGTACAACTGCCCATTTCCGTTAGCACCACGTTGCACTACAAAGCGCGTTCCGGGATGCGAAATCTGCAACTGAGCAACGGTTACAACCGGCCAGCAGAGGAGAAGAAAAACCCACTTGGTTGAGGTGGACATGAAGCAGCAAAATACGGTGATGCAGGCAAAAGTACGCGGGAAGTTGATTGGAAGTATGAAGGAACAATCATTCCCATACCCTTTATTGTTTTAATGGCCCTTCCAAACTAGCTATACCTTTCCCTTCAGGTACTCTGCCGTATAATTACCATCGGTTAGTTTCACCATTTCTTCCGGAGTCCCCGCAAACGTCACGTATCCGCCCGTTTCGCCCCCTTCGGGGCCGAGGTCAATGATATGATCTGCGTTTTTAATGACTTCCATATTGTGTTCGATGATAATGACCGAATCCCCCTGGTCGACCAGCGCATTGATGGCGGATAGTAGTTTACGAATGTCGTGGAAGTGCAGTCCCGTGGTCGGTTCATCGAAAATAAACAGTGTCCCGCCTTTGTTTGGATTGCCCTTTCCCAGAAACGAAGCCAGTTTTACCCGTTGGGCTTCCCCACCCGAGAGCGTGTTGGCCGACTGTCCCAGCCCAATGTAACCCAGCCCTACATCCTGCAAGGGCTGTAGTTTGTCGGCCATTTTAGGTTCTGTCGGGCGGAAGAACGTGATCGCTTCATCGACGGTCATGTCCAGCATATCCGCCACGTTTTTATCGTGCAGTGTTACCTCCAGCACTTCCTGCTTAAACCGTTTCCCGCCACATCCCTCACACTTGAGGTAAATATCGGCCATGAACTGCATTTCAATTTTTACTTCGCCTTCGCCCTGACACACTTCGCAGCGGCCACCATCTACGTTGAACGAGAAGTGACTGGGTTTGTAACCTCTTGCTTTCGATATGGGTTGGTCGGCCATGACCTGACGCAGATGGTCGTACGCTTTAATGTACGTAACCGGATTCGAGCGGCTCGATTTGCCAATAGGATTCTGGTCAATCATTTCAATGGCTGCAATCCGGTTGAGCGAACCTTCCAGCGAATCGTACTTCCCTGCTTCTTCGGCGGCTTCACCCCGGTTCCGCATCAGAGCCGGGTACAACACTTTTCGAATTAGCGTACTCTTCCCCGAACCCGAAACGCCCGTTACCACGGTCAGGGTGTTGAGCGGAAACCGGACGTCCACGTCTTTAAGATTATTTTCCCGCGCCCCTTTCAGTTCGATGAAATTGGTCCCCTTTCGCCGAAAGGTTGGTACTGGTACCGTTTCTCTTCCGGTCAAAAAATCGATAGTGTGCGATGGATAGGGGGTTTGATAGGCAGATGTAGGTGCTCCTGCCAGTTTTTCGATGTCGGACCAAGTGCCCTGGAAAACGAGATGACCACCCAGCGAACCGGCATCCGGCCCAATATCGATAAGCTGGTCGGCAGAGCGCATGACTTCTTCTTCGTGCTCCACCACAATGACGGTATTGCCCATGTCGCGCAATGATTCCAGTACGCTCACCAACTGTTTGGTATCACGCGGATGCAGGCCAATGCTGGGTTCATCCAGAATATACATGGAACCAACCAGGGCCGAACCAAGCGAGGTCGCCAGTTTAATACGCTGATATTCACCACCTGATAGGGAGCTTGTGAGTCGGTTAAGCGTTAGATAACCCAACCCAACCCGCTCCATATAATCCAGCCGATTCTTGATTTCGATCAGTATACGGTTGGCAATCTGCTGTAGCTGAATCGGCAAATCCAACTCGTGGAAGAAGGCCGTAACCTTCGTAATCGGTAATAGAACCAGGTCGGTAATGGACTTGCCGCCTACTTTTACATAGCCCGCATCCTTACGAAGCCTCGATCCCCGGCACTCAGGACAAGTAGTTTTGCCCCGGTAGCGGGAGAGCATCACCCGGTATTGCACCTTGAAAGTTTGACTTTCGACGAAGTTGAAAAAGGAGTCCAACCCGTCAAAGTACTTGTTGCCGCTCCAGAGTAAATCCCGTTCTGCCGTGGTCAGGTCTTTGTAAGGACGATGAATGGGGAAATCGAAGCGGATGCCGTTTTTGAGTAGCGGCTTCAGAAACTCCTCACTCATTTTCTCGCTGCGCCAGGGGGCAATAACACCCTCAAAGACGGATAGATTTTTATCGGGAATGACCAAATCCGGGTCAATGCCCAGCACTTTGCCAAACCCGTCGCACTTACGGCAGGCTCCGTATGGGTTATTAAAGGTAAACAGGTTGACACTCGGTTCTTCGAAGACAATGCCATCCAACTCAAACCGGTCCGAGAAAATACGTGATTCGTTCGGTCCGTCGCCACGGCCTACGATATCAATCCGGCAGGAACCTTCGCCTTCGCTAAAAGCGGTCTGTACGGAGTCAGAAAAACGATACTGGTTGTCTTCATCCGGCTGACCGTTTTCGTCGTACAGTACCGTACCCCGGTCGATAAGGATTTCCAGCGAATAGGGAGAATCAGTATTAATGCCCATCGTTTCAATCTGGGTGCCATTTTCCAGTACGTCTTCAATTTGAAGTACCTGCCGACCTGTCGGACCGCCATCGGCTACGATTCGCGTGTAGCCTTTCTGGAGTAAAATGTTCAGTTCGTACGCCAGCGTTCGTCCTTCCCGAACGTGGAGCGGGGCCATAATCATCACCCGTTGCCCTGCTTCAAAACCATACATAAAGTTGACAACGTCCGTAACGGTGTCCTTACGCACTTCGTGGCCTGAAACGGGCGAGTAGGTGATTCCTACACGGCCAAAAAGCAATTTCAGGTAGTCGTAAATTTCGGTAGAGGTGCCAACCGTAGAACGGGGATTGCGGGTTGACACTTTTTGCTCAATGGCAATAGCTGGCGATACCCCTTTGATGTATTCGACCTCTGGCTTCTCCATGCGCCCTAAAAACTGTCGGGCGTAACTACTCAGACTTTCGACGTACATACGCTGCCCTTCGGCAAACAGGGTATCGAATGCCAGTGATGATTTGCCGGAACCTGACAGGCCCGTGAGCACAACCAGTTTGTTCCGGGGTATTGCAACGTCAATTCCTTTTAGATTATGTACTTTCGCCCCTTTAATGATGATAAACTGCCTGGGGTCTAGATTGTCAACAGAAGGTATTGTACCGGCAGGGCCGGTTTCCGTGGTCTGAATCATTCGTTGGTAATGAGGATAAACTCTATCTGGAATTTAACGGTTTATTTCGGGATATGGTTTCTCAAAAACGATAAGGTTTCAAGGCTGATTCCGTCATTAGGCACACGTACTTTACGGCTATGGTGTTTGCAGAAGAGGATATTATTCGATTGAGTGCCGCTCTACTGATCGGCGGGCTTATTGGGGCCGAACGTGAATACCACAGCAAGGCGGCCGGTCTACGCACCATGATTATGATTTGCGTAGGGTCGGCCCTGTTTACGATGCTGTCTAGCCGCATTGGCGGGTCCGGCGACCGTATTGCAGCCAACATTGTTAACGGTATCGGTTTTTTGGGGGCGGGTATTATCTTTCGGGAGGAGAGTCGGGTTAAAGGTCTGACAACGGCCGCAACGGTTTGGGTCGTATCTGCGTTAGGTATGTGTATAGGGGCTGGTCAATATGAAATTGCCATTATTGGGTTTGTATTTGTGCTGGGTTCTCTGTTACTACTGGTTCGGTTTTCCAATCGAATTCAGCGATTAAATCAAACCCGTGACTATAAGATTGTAACGGCCTTCCATAACAAGACCCTGAAACGGTATGAAGAATTCTTTGATGAGTGCGGCTTATCGCCAACCCGCAGCCGACAGCAGCGAATTGGTACGGAAATTATTGGGCACTGGAGCGTTAACGGGTCAGAGAAAAACCATGAAAAATGCATAAAACGTCTGTTGAGTGATCCCGAAGTAAAAGAATTTACGTTCTGATTTCGTTAGGAGTATACGTTAATTTACTGTAAAAAAGACCATGAATTATATTCGAAAGGTACTGTTTATCACGGCTTTATTGAGCAGCAGTCTGGCGTTCGGGCAACTAACCGAAGACCCGGAAGACCGCCGGGACCAGGGGCGGGACCCACTAAAAACACAAACCCCCGAAGGGCGTCCGTTACCATTTAGCCAGCGGCTTCGTTTTGGCGGGGGTATCAATGGATTTCGTTTCGGTAACCCATTCAGCCTGGGTATTTCGCCCGTTATCGCTTACCAGGCTACTGAGCGGATGATTATTGGTATTGGCGGCAGCTATACCTACACGCGGTATAAAGGCTACACGAGTACGGGGTCCACTGTTCCCTTACTAACCTATAACCAGTATGGAGGCCGTGGATTCATCATGTACGAATTCATTCCCTCTATTTTGCCCAATCTATATCTACACGGTGAATTAGAAAGCACAACGGTTCAGCAGACTGACAATCAGTCGGGTCGTACAGCAAGCGATGCGTTAACCTCTCCATTGGTTGGTGTAACGTACTCACAACCTATTTCGCGCCGGTTTGGGGTTAATTTGACCGCGCTGTACAATCTGAATTACAATGATAACAACCTGGCCCGTACCATTTACGGCAGTCCGTTTGTGCTTCGCTTATCCTTCTTTTAAGGAAATTCAGTCAGGTAAATACAAGTAAGAAAAGGGTCTGGGCAGAACATCATTGTTCTACCCAGACCCTTTTTAGTGGAGAGTGGTAAGACGGTTACATGCACAAAACCATTCTGTTTTCACGAAACTCTCCCCCTTCCCTTTTCGTTGTTGTTTAGAATAATCCAACGCTGCGTGACGACAGAAGAAAAGCTTACAACCCGGCAATCCGGCCTCACTGATATAGACCTGACGGGACACAACCAGATTGAAGTACTGGGTGCCCGCGAACACAACCTCAAAAACATCGACGTTACCATTCCCCGCAATAAATTGGTGGTAATAACGGGTATTAGCGGCAGCGGCAAATCGTCACTGGCCTTTGATACGATTTATGCGGAAGGGCAACGGCGGTACATGGAGAGTTTCTCGGCCTATGCCCGCTCGTTCATTGGTAACATGGAGCGTCCCGATGTGGACAAAATCAACGGCCTGAGCCCGGTGATTTCCATTGAACAGAAAACGACCTCTAAAAACCCCCGCTCTACAGTAGGTACAACAACCGAGATATACGACTTTCTGCGATTACTTTACGCCCGCTCTGGCGAAGCCTTTTCCTACCTGACAGGTCGAAAAATGGAACGGCAGTCGCAGGATCAGATTATCGATACCATTCTGGAACAGTATGCCGGGCAAAAGCTGACGCTGCTGGCTCCAATTATTAAAAGTCGGAAAGGGCATTATCGGGAGTTATTCGTGCAGATTGCCAAAACCGGCTATACTAAAGTTCGGGTGGATGGCGTGGTGCAGGATATTGTGCCCAAGATGCAGTTGGACCGCTACAAAATCCACGACATCGAAATTGTGATTGATCGGCTCGTACCTAAATCAGACGACCGGTATCGGTTAAGCCAGTCGGTACAAACGGCGTTGAAGCAGGGAAAAGGAGCGATGCAAATGCTGGATGGTTCGGAGTCGAACGCGACTACGACACTAATCTACTTTTCTCAAAACCTGATGGACCCCGAATCGGGGATTAGTTATGATGAGCCGTCGCCCAATTCGTTTTCGTTCAACTCCCCTTATGGTGCCTGCCCCGTTTGTAACGGGTTAGGCGTTGTTGAAGAGATAACAGAGGAGTCGGTTATTCCGGATAAGTCCCTGAGCATAAGCCGGGGCGCAATCGCTCCCTTGGGTGAGTACCGGGAACTGTGGATTTTTAAGGAAATTGAGGCTATCCTGAAAAAGTATAAACTTAACCTTACCACACCTGTAGTCAAATTTCCGACCGATCTGCTCCATGCGCTCATGTATGGGACGGAAGAAGCAACGGATGAAACAACCGCTACTAAGTCGTCGGAAAAAGCAGGTGCTGAAAATTACGCGTTTAAGTTTGAAGGAATTGTCCATTTTTTGAAGAGGCAGCAGGAGAACAGTACGGATAAAATACAGGAATGGCTGAAAGACTTCATGGTCGTAAAAACCTGTCCTGAGTGCGAAGGTGCCCGGCTTAAAAAAGAATCGCTTTACTTTAAAATTGCCCAGAAAAATATATCCGAACTGGCCCGAATGGATATTTCGGAGCTGGCGGCCTGGTTCAACGGAGTGGAAAGCCGCCTGACGGACCGGCAGAACATAATCGCCAAAGAAATTCTGAAGGAAATCCGTAAACGCATCGGTTTCCTAATGGATATCGGCCTCGACTACCTCACCCTCGACCGCCCTTTGCGAACCTTATCGGGTGGAGAAGCCCAGCGTATTCGGTTAGCGACCCAGATTGGAACGCAGCTTGTAGGAGTCCTTTACATCATGGATGAACCCAGCATTGGCCTGCACCAGCGCGACAACGTCAAGCTGATTGACTCGTTGAAGAATCTGCGTGACTTAGGTAATACCGTTCTGGTGGTCGAGCATGATAAGGACATGATGCTTGAATCGGACTTTATTCTGGACATTGGTCCCGGAGCGGGTCGGCATGGGGGGCAGTTAGTTGGCATTGGAACACCAGAAGAATTCATTCGCAATGGCGGCACTACGGCCGATTACTTAAGCGGTCGGCGGTCAATAGAAGTACCCACGGAACGGCGTAAAGGCAATGGTAAATTCCTTGTCATAAAGAACGCTACGGGCAATAACCTGAAGAACGTGACCCTGAAACTCCCCCTTGGCCGTATGGTTACCATTACGGGCGTATCGGGAAGTGGCAAATCATCGCTGATTCACGAAACCCTATTTCCGGTGCTAAACCGGCACTTTTATAAATCGAAGCGAGAATCATTACCGTTTAAAACGGTGGAGGGACTTGAGTTTCTGGACAAAGTAATTGAGGTGGACCAGTCACCCATCGGCCGAACTCCCCGCTCGAATCCGGCGACCTACACCGGTATGTTTTCGGAAATCAGAGCACTTTTCTCTGAACTGCCCGAAGCCAAAATCAGAGGCTATAAACCCGGTCGGTTCTCGTTCAACGTAAAGGGTGGCCGTTGTGAAGATTGCGAAGGAGCGGGCATGAAGAAGATAGAAATGGAGTTTTTGCCCGATGTACATGTATTGTGCGAAACCTGCAAGGGCAAACGATTTAACCGGGAAACCCTGGAAGTTCGTTTCAAAGGGAAGTCCATTGCCGATGTGCTGGATATGACCGTTGAGCAGGCACTGGAATTTTTCGCCAGTCAGCCAAAAATCCTGCGTAAGGTAACAACCCTTAACGACGTTGGCCTGGGTTACATCACCCTTGGTCAACATGCAACAACCTTATCGGGTGGAGAAGCACAGCGGGTGAAACTGGCTGAGGAATTGTCGAAAAAGGATACGGGAAAAACACTGTACATCCTCGATGAGCCTACAACAGGGTTACATTTTCAGGACATAGCCCATCTGCTCGATGTATTGAATAAGCTGACCAACAAAGGCAACACGGTCCTTATTATCGAGCACAATCTGGACGTAATCAAAGTCTCTGATTACGTCATTGACCTCGGCCCCGAAGGGGGTAACAAAGGCGGCTACATCATTGCCGAAGGGACGCCAGAAAAAGTGGCTGGGGTGAAGGCAAGCTATACCGGTAAGTTTCTGAAGGCGGAGTTGGCGGGATAAGAAAATTGTTCTGCTTAATTAAGCTGTCATCCTCTACGCGCTAGTATCCAACACTTCCGAATCTTCAGCGGGTTCTTCAAGAGAGATTGCCGTGTGTACTTCATTTGGTGCGGCTTCGGGGTTGATGAGGATTTCGTAGTTAGGAAACTCCGGGTCTAGATAATGTAGCTGGTCACGGAGTCGCTGGCGCAGAGAAATGGCGGGTTCGAGACAATACCGCACAAATTCGGATTCGGCAACGGTCGATAAATCAGGAAAAAGTAGTTTCAGAAAGCCCGATGCCAACTTGAGAATGGCCCGCACGTCGCGCAGGTCTTTCGAATTGATGCGGTAAGCGCGTTCTTCCACAAACTTGTCATATTCGATGCGGAAGCGGAAGGCGTGGAAAATTTCGCCCAGATAATCGGCCTTCAACCCAACGCCTTTCGACAGCGCGTCGGTACTAAGCCGGGGCAGGTTCCAACCGGGCAAAATGCCGTGAATCCGGTCAAGAAGGGCCGATTCCTGTAAGATTGTAGGTAATTCACCAAAGAGATTATTGGGATGAACCGGTACGCCCTGCGGGGTAATCTGCACGTTGGCAATGAATACCGCGCCCGCATCGGCAGAAACCGTAAACTTCCCTTTCGAATATTTGCCCTGTTCCAGATAGCCTTTCAGCTTGGCAACGGTCTCGTCGGGACTACTGAATGAAAGTGTTTGGGCTTCATCGAACACTACAATGTCAAACTGCGTAAACAGCCCCGGCACTTTAGTGTTTTCGTTGTAAAACAGCACGGCGGGCGAGACGGCTCCGCCCTCGATAAGCCGGGAATAACGCGAAAATTGACCGAATAAAAACGACTTACCCGTTCCTTTTGGAGCTAGTTCGAACAGGTTCACACGCCGTTGTACAAACGGAAGCAATCGCGTAAGTAAAGCCTGCCTGGTTTTGTCGGTTGTGTAGCCTGCTCCTTCTGCGTTGTAGCCCAGCGAGTTAATGAGTACCTGCATCCATTCCTCAAGCGAGAACTCCCGGCGTTTTTCTATGTACTCCTCAATGCTGATGCTGGCGGCCTGTAACGGCTTGAACTCGCTCAGCCAAACCTCACCGCCTTTGTCATTGCGCCGGTAGCTGTAAATGGCCAGGCCCCACATGCCACCCTGCAACAAGCGGGGATATTTTGTTAGCAGAAATTCTTCAACCCTTACCTTCTCATTACCCAAACTGCCTGATTCCAGCGACGTGCTGTCTTTTTTGAGGTCAACACGAGGGCTGACGTACTCCAGCACCGAAACCTGGTCGCCGTTACGAAGCCGCTGCTTCAGGGCTTCTACGTCGTCTTTGCTGGGCATGAATTTGCGGACAAACGCAATCACTTGCTGCTTAACGGACTCGTCCCAGTCTCCGCCTTTGAGTTGCCGGTCAATGAGCCATTCGCCCACAAAAACGGGAATGCTCTGGTCGGCCAGTCCCGACCCGCTGTACAAACTTTTGTCAATGGCCGACGCTTCAAACACGTCACTTACTTTTTGGCGCAGGGTAGAATTCATAGTTAAAAATCGAAATCGAAGTCGTCCAGTTCGCTCGTCTGAATTGGTACGGTGATGGTTGCTGATTGTGGGAATTCTTCCGCGTTGGCCCGGTAGGTAACACTTACCGAGATAGGCAGCTGTCCGTCTTTGGGGCTGTATTTCTGCGCAATCTTAACGCTACCTGTCAACGTAGCCGAACCCTTCAACTCTATCCGCGTGGGTAGGTTGAACAGTGCGTTATCATCTTCTGCAATGGCCAGCGTCAGCAATTCAACCGCAAAGGAATTGGGGTTGCGTACTTGAATGCCGAAGTCTTTGATGGTCTTTCCCTGTGGTAAGCCATCGCTACTACCGTAATACGTCAACACCAACGGTTCTACGGCAGAGGCTGCCATTTCGGTCAGTAATATGGGAACGATGGTCTCTTCAGGCGTCAGGCCGCCGTGTCGGTAACCCCTGTCGTTGCTGCCAAAGTAGCGATAGCCTCGTGCGGCAACATAAGTCGTTGGATTTCGGGTAATGTCACTGGTCAAATGATACGTCTCGGTAGCGTCCAAGTTCACCGATAAAAGTTTGCCTTCCAGTTTCACGCTTCGTTCGCGCGGGTTGGCGGCTGCGGCTTCGGTAATTTTTGCGTTTTTGATATTCTGTCCGTTTCGCAGGCATTTTGTGGCCCCGTGATCAGTCGAGATGACCAGTTTAGTTGGCCGGTCGGTCTGCTGGTTGATAAACTGGGCTATTTTCCCGATTCGCTCGTTGAGTAGTTCGGCTATTTTCTCCGTTCGGGATGTTGGCGTATCAAACTTCGTATCGTCGCGGTGCAGCGTTTCGTCAATATCCAGCCAGTGCAGGCAACAGAGATCGGTATCCGAGTTCAGCACGTGTTGAAATTGGCCCAAGGCAGCGGTGAATGCCGTTGTGTACCCTGAGAACGACTGTTTCAATGCTTCGTGCCGGTCAGTTGTAAAGGCCGACGAATCGGGTATAAGGCCGTTGAGCAGGGCCGGAATCCCAACTTCGGTAATGGTTGGCAGGGGTGCGAAGGCGTAACTCGTCGTCGTGCGACTTAGTCCGTACGTCCGTAATGCCTGTTCGAGCAGGGGAACGAAAACCGCTGGAAATCCATCGATAATCAGCCAGATAATCCGGCTGTTGTTGGTCGCTAGGCAGCTTCTGACCGTTTGCGAAACGCCGTAATTCGTCGGTACGTCATTTTGAGCCAGCAAGCTGGCGAAGTTGGCAAACAACCAGTCGCCATATTGTTCGGCCATCTGCTCAATTCCTTCAAGTTGTACTGTGTCCGGCTTGACCAAGCCGTCTAACCAGAATTTATAGGGGATGAAGCCCGAAACGGCCCATTGCTGCCAGGCTGTGGTATGCTGGGCAAGCGTCAAACCTGCCATGTCCGGTAATGATGGCGAGGTGGGCGGAACCAGTGTGTGCAGTTGCTGTCGCAGTTCGGGGGTAAGCAGGTCAGCGTACTTTTTTTCGATTTGTTGCCGCTGTTCGGCGGTCATTTTCTGAGTAACGGTCAGCAGGGCTTTTACTTCGGCCTGATAGAGACCAGGCAACAACGCCTTTGGTACATCTTTACTGAGCTTGAGCTGCTCGGTCAATCGCTTCTCAAGTACGGTTTCTAACGCCGGATCATCGGCAAAAGCGCGTTTTGTCCAGCGCATTAGCGGAAGTAGCTCCTTCAACTTTATGTCGTACTTCGTTTTGAATGAATTGGCATGGCTGTGCTCCCAATCGGTGAGCAGGATTGGAATACCAGCTACGTAAATTCCTTCGGCCAGGGCACGGCAAAAATCCGGGTCGCCTTCCCGAAGCGGCTTCAGTTCGGCGGGAAGACTGGCTAGATGCTCCCGCCATAGTTGGGCAGGGTAGCGTTTCCTGAATTGGTCCGGGTGTTGACTAACGAATCGGGCCAGCGTCAGTATTGTCTCCGGCTTTCGGTCAACCGAATCAGGTAATTTACCGAAATAGTGCCTGAACAAGCCCGCGCGCATCGGTTGAATGGGACTGTTCAGCAGGTTCAGCTCAATTATGTCATCGTCGGTTAGGTCGGCGGGAATTTTGGCAGTTGGGTGTTGATGGATCAGTTCTGAGCGGGGCGTAACGACTACTCGCTCGTTGTCGGGCAGGTCGTCAAACCAGGCTAGATAGGGCAGTTCGTTCACCACAAAATCGGGTATTTCACGGGCCGTACCCAGCCGATACGCCAGTATCAGTCGGCGCGCTTCGATATAGGTTTCGTCACTGTTTATGAGGAGCGCACTGCCAGGAAGTAACAGCCGAAACGAATCAATTTTTAGCATCAGGCACGTCCGTTTGGCGGTTGTTCGCTCAGTATGTCACTGATGATTTTTTGCATCTGTACCGCCGACAGGCTGTAGTCCTGACAGGCTTTCCAGATGGTTTTGCTCAGTTCGGCTTTGGCATCTGCCATTTTGCGATCTTCCGGGAAACGCCATTTCTTCAGCGTGTCGAACTGCTCCTTCGTGTTTCGAATAAATAGTAATTGCTGTTCCCGCGACCAGATGTGATGGTTTTCGGGCAAACCAAACTGCCCGGCCAGCATTGGCACAACTGCGTCGAAGGCCGTATTCTTACGCACTTCCTGTAGCAATAAACAGGGAATATCACCTAATGATAATGTCGCGTCTTTGTCGGCTTTGCTTTCATACGCTTCGGTATTCCTGAGCGTATTGTAGAGGGTATTCTGGTAGTCGGCAATGCTGTCGTATGGTTTTTTTTCCAGCGTGCCAATCACTTCCGTTAGCGGACGGCGGTAGCTTTCCACTTTAATTTTGATGCCTTCTATTTTACGGGTCAAGACCAGCAATACGTCGTTGTCCATTGCCTGCAAGGGGGGCAGGCCGTACTGTTGTGGCAGTACGCGGATCATGAAGTCTTCAAAATCACTGTGGGGTAAATGCGCCATAAATTGCGCATCAACGGATTTAAAGACAGCCCATGACGCAGAACGGGTGCGTTCGGATAACGTCGGCAACCATTGCGTCGTGAGGGCTTGTTTCAGCGCGTCAGCAGATTCCGCATTGTCCAGGCCGAATACTTCACCAATCGCTGTGAAGTAGTCGGCTTCGCTAACGGCGGGTTTCCAGTCGTTTATCAACTGGTAGCAGACCTGGTATTCTGCGGCAACGGCACGATGCTGAGATTCAGACCAGTCTTCCCATTGTACTGGTAAATGGCTGGGTAGCCGCTCCATGTCGCGCCAGCGAGTTGGTATAACTTCCAGAAAACGCTGTTTGGTCGATAACCCTGAATTGACAGTATCGAGCAAAAGCTGCACTGCTTTGTCCTCAAACGGATGGGCTTTGACCTGATTCGACAGCCCGGCGTACCAGTTGGCAAATAAAGCCGCAAACGCTGCTTCGTCGGGACAATCGTTTACCGATATTTCAAACACAACGCGGGCAATGGTCTGGTAAACGGGTAGCGGGCTTTGCGTGTAGTCCTCAACCGCTTTCCGGTACGCTTTGAACTCGTCGATATACCGCGACTGACGTTGTGCCAAATTACCCGTCCAATCCTTATCAGGGTACTCGGTCAGGTCGGAGAGGTAAACATCCAGCAAATCTTTCCGACCTGGCCCGTTTTTAATGACGCTTATCCAGTCGTTTAGCCGGGGTTGCTCATGAGTAGCCTGTTTTTTGGCGGGACCCAGGTCACGAAACCATCCTTCTGTAATTTTACGGATGTCTTCTTTGCTTACGAGCGTTGCGTCAAAGACGGTGCTGGCCATTTGCATGAGCGTATCCAATCGAAATTCTCGCTCCTTGAGGGCTGGGAACTCTTTGAACCGGCTGACTAAATCAATCAAACGAGTACTGTTAGCCGGATCATCTTCAAACTGAGCCTGCGATAAACCCAACAAAATATCCGGTAAAATTTCAAGTAAGTACTCCTTGGCTTCCTTGTCCTGATTGGCTCCCGAAGCGGTCATTCTTTCGGTGAATGCGTACAGCGACTCATAAAAATCAGCCTGTTTTCTGTTGCTATCCTGCTGTATTAGCTCGCGTTGCAGGGGTGTTAGAAAATTGACCAGACCTGTCATCTGCTTTCCGACCTCGGCAAATGATCGGGCAGTATCATTACCAAACAACGTGCGGAGCCGATCCAGATAGCGCTTTTGCGGACCGGGCATGTCAATCCGACGCAGCCCGTAGTCCTGGGGCCTGCGCATTACGGCTTCAAATAAATCTGCTGATGGTATTTGCGGCTGACTCCGTTTTGCGTCGCTTATGATGAGTTCGTCGCGGTTGGCGCGGGCGTAGGCCGTGAGCATAAAGAGCGTTAGCGAGCGCGACAGGCCAAAGGGCTTTTGCAGCAGTCCGGCCAGTATTTCCGTTGGCGCAACTGCAGTGGCCCCTTTCACCAGGGCTTTATCGATGTACTTAAAAATGGCGCCGGCTGCCGTATTTGGTTCCGGATTTTTGAGTTCGCCAAATTGAATGCCGTTTACCGTTTTTCCGTCTTTGGTCAGTTTTATATTCCGCAGGAAATTTTCTAAAATCCGCTCTGGGGCCGATTTTTTTTGTGCATTTGCCGAAGCGAGTTGCAGGCCGTCTTTATCGGAATTCCATAGCATCTCCAGGGCCTTTTTGCGGTTGGGTCTCTCTGCGTCCTTAAACCACAACACGTCTTCTTTCACAACCGGTACCGATCCCGCCGTGAAAAGTTCATCTACTTTGGTATCGAACCAGTTCTGAAAACCAGTTTCGCTCTTAAACTCGTTTGGGGTTAATTCGGTACCGTAATACCAAATCCATTGGGTTGGTTCGTAGAGTTTTCTAATGGCCGTTTTCAGTCGGCTTTCTTCCAGGCGACGCTGTTCTCCTACTTTGGCCTGCTGGTTAGCGTTTGTTTTTACTTCGTCGCGGTTCAGGGTTTCTTCCAGCGCACGGAATACTATCGTCTGGGCTTGCACCGACTCAAACATGGCTCTGTCTTTCGGAACGGCATAGAATGTGTAGGGCTGGGTGAACGATGCGTGTTGCAGCGCATCGTTCATGGGCTGGTATTCGGCCTGTGTGGGAGAAAGTAGATAAAACAATAAGCCGCTACCCGGATAGTCGTCCAGTACTCCCTGATAGTATCGCTTCAGATTTTCAACCGGGCCCTTTATGTCGGCTACCCGCCGGGCAACAAGGGCCGTAAACTGGCGATTTGCGCCAAAGTTGTCTTCCTGATCGGTTGCGTCCACAGAAGGTCGGGGTTCTATCCGGTCCCAAATGACAGCGCAATCAGCCAGAGAAAGGCCGGTTAGTTTTTGCTCTTCTTCCTGCGTGATTTTGGACACCGGTTTGCCGCCTAGCATCGGAAATCCATAGACTTCAGTTGTTCTGTCGCGTTCCAGCAAATCCTTCGTATACAGATCACTGAGTAAATTGTCGAAGTCGGTGCGTTGGCTAGTTGGCCAGTTCATGGCCCAGAACAACACCTCTTTTTTGGGCTGCACCCGCCCGCCAATCACCGTCAGTAGCAACAGACTTCGATAAAGTTGCTCTGTTTCGGGCGAATCAACCAGTTTGCGAACTGCCGTGCGGTACGAATCGAGCAGATTAACGATACTATCCTTTTTAGCATCGGCCAGGTTTTGCTCAAAGAAGGTCAGTAACCGATCAGGCGTAAACAGGTTCAATTGCCCGTCCCGTGTTTGAATCTCCGTCGTTTCCAGAAAAGGAGCCAGCGCACCCGGTTTCGTTTCGACCGGACTGAGGAAGTTGAACATGGAGCGATTGCTCTGGGCAAATTCTGTTGACAGGCGGGAAAGTAGGTAGGAAGTTAGCGGATGTAATGGATACAGATTTTTGAGTAACTTTCCCGTTATCCAGCCATCGGTTTTGCCGGGGTATAAATTATACCTCGTCACTCGCAGCGATGTCTCGGCCAGGTAATCGTCGAGCGGAAGGGCGGCAAAACCTGCTAGGTTGGGGTGCAGAAAGACCATGCCCAAAATCTCCTCGGCTTCTGATTCGGTAACTTCCAGAAGATGGCTGACAAAACGGCCAACAATCTTTGTCACGTCTTGCTGTTGGTCTTCGCGCAGGGTAGCTGGGTCCTGATGGCTGGCTGCTACAAACAAGATGTTGGCTCCCGTGCTGGTACGCTTTACCTTCTCGATAAAATTCTGAACAACCAGCCCCGTGCCCTCCGGCGAATTAACTAACTGTTTCAGCATTCCACCAAACTCGTCGCAGAGAACAACAATGCCCCGGTAGTGTTTTTGAGCTAAATATTTTGCCGTTTCAGCGTAAACCGTGTAAGCATCATCGGCATAGTTTTCCGAAAATTCGGTTCCAATAAGTTCGTTGAAATGCTTTTTAAACTGCTTATATGCTGACTCATCGGTATCGTTCAGCAGCCCGATAAAGGTATCGGGCGATTGGTTGACCAACCGCCCGGCAAAATCAGCGTAAAAGGCTGGTCGCTGGTTTTGCCAGGTCGTCAGCATTTCAGCCGCCCGCCGATAATTGGTTGCCGGTGTGTAGTTGATGCCCTGTTTTTGCAACGCTTCATTCAGGGCCTGCACCAGCGAATGCGTAAAATCTAGGTCTGCTGTGTTGGGGATAACAACGAGGTAAGGATCGCCATTGCCGACGTAATTACTGAGTGTTTGCCCTAGTTTGTCGTTATAGAAATCGTCTTTGCCCGTTATCTTCTGCCGGAACTCATCCAGCACTACTGAGCGGTTGTTGCCCAGCAAATGCCCCAGCATCAGGAGTAAATACGATTTTCCCGTGCCATACGAAGCCGTAATCAGGTGCGCCTTGCGGTCGGTGTTGGTGGGGAGAGTTTCCAGTATTTCGCGAAAAATCTTCCGCGAACTGGCATTGGGCAGGTAGCCCTCTATTTTCTGGTCGCTCTCGGTGAGTTGGTACTGAAAATCGCGGCTTACGTTGACTTCGGTCGAAAAGGCTTTGGAAAGCTGAATGAGGGTACTTAGCCTATTGATACGGGTTCCTACGAATCACATTTCTAACCCCACCATTTGGATTCACTACGTCGCCCACGTAGCGCGGTATTACGTGAATACTGGCGTGTGGAAATTTCTGACCCGCTGCCGTGCCGATATTTAGACCTACCGTAAATCCGTCTGGCGCGTAGCGTTTAGCCAGCATCTCATGAACTTTGTTGGCTACCAACCAGCAATCCATTTGTTCCGCAAATGGTAAATCGAAAAAGTTGGCTGTATGCGTCTTAGGCATAATAAGCGCGTGGCCCTTGCTAACGGGGTAACCATCCAATACAGCGTAACTTAGTATTGTTTCGACCAACAGTTTAAGTTTTGGCTTCGGGGCACAAAACGGGCAAGTTTCATCCCGGTCTTTCAACTGGTTGAAATGCTGATACTCGTAAAATTCGGTGTTTTCGTTCCGAAAGATGGAAGTGAAGGGTAGTGTAACCAAACACTGATAAACCGGTTTGCCGTGTAGCTGATGCGTTCGGAATCCGTCGCGCTGAATGTCGCGCCGAACGGCAAAATACGCCCGTCCGGTTGGCTTCAGCAACCGGGAAACGTTCATCAACACTGTGTTTTGCTCATCGGGGAATAGCACGTTCAGGACGTAGAAGCAGACAATCGTGTCGAACTTCTGGCCGGGCATTTCGGGGGAATAATGCGGGTCGTAGCCGTGCGCGTCAAAACCTTTGGTTTGCAGAAATCGAACGTCCTGCCCGAAGCCACAACCGTAATCCAACACCGTTCCCTGAATCAATCGACGTTCGTACAGTATACGTACCGGCAACGACGGGGAATCGCGCTGTTTCGCGGTTAAGTAACTATTCGGATTCTGCGGATTCATGATTTTTGTAAATGAACGGGTACAAAAATCCCAGATTTTGCGCCGTTTGTATTTGCGGTAAAATCTGACGTGCCAACCGTTCTTTAAAATCGGCAAAAGACTGTCGCTGAATATTTTCTACATTCTGTGCGAAAAGTACGTGATAATCTTCCAGAATTTTCTGATTGCCTTTTTCGACGTAAAAACTGAAGCCGCTATGTTGAAGTTGGGCGTATCTGTCGAAATACAAATCTAGTGAAGGTAACCAATCGTTTTTGGCTGAATTGACTGATTTCGGCGTTGGAATGATATTCCAAAGTTGGTCGTGCGCTACGAATGACCAAGGTAGGAAATGGTCTAGGCTTAGATTAGTAGTTGTAATTATCTGCCCGGAATAAATGCAAGACAAACCTGGATTTTCGACCAGATAACCTTTCCAGAAACGCCCAGCCTGTTTTAAATCCCTCTCGGCAGGTTTATATAATTTCTCCGTCAGACCCGTTACGTTCGGGTTGTTTTTTTGGAGAAACCTAACCAAATGCCAGCACGTAAAACCACGTAAAATATATTGATGCTGGTTGAAGTAAGCAGCCCAATCATCGTTTATTTCAATGAACTTTCCTTCAAACCGATACGGTACATTCTGGCTCTCATTGGCTAATTCAACAATTCGATTGTTGACTTTATAATCAAGTAAGCCTCGTGTTTCCTGTGCAAAAAACGGGCGGATGAACCGGTACGGCACCCAATCGAGCAGAACCTTAACTTTCCGATAAACATGTTCTAATTCGGCTTTGGTGAGTCGACTCTGTAATTGCCAAAATAGTGTTGGTGCATTTGTGCTGTTGTCAACTGTCAGGAGTTGAGAAACGTGTTCAGCAATCGGTTTAAAACCGTCCTGTTTGCCAAATGACAGCTTGAAATAATCGAGTGGATACCATACTGTAGCCACCATACGTAACGATAAATCCCGCATGGAAAGCCGCGTGTGTCCATTTTCAGCCAGACTGTCCAAAATGGCAAGCAACCAGTAAAATTTGTAGGAATTAGTTGTGTCAGAAAAGGCCGACGAAAATTTAGCAATATCTAAACGTTCGCTATCAGGAAGTTGCATAGCTCTTTCTTTTTGGGTATCCGAACCAGCTTTTTCTGTACTCCGCCCCCAAACGAGTTGATTTCAATGCCGTAGGCTAGTTTGCGGTCGGGGTCAACGTTGCCAACGGAAAGGTTGGTCAGGCTGTCGAGGTCAGTCAGCATCCGGCGGAATCGTTCGTGAAGCAGCCGCTCATCGTCGTCGCGGCTTTGGTCGAGAGCCTTACCGATTAAGGCCTGCGCCAACGAATTAAGCCAGGCATCGCGGTCGGTTGTTGTTGAGTTCAGCCGTTGCCAGAATACCCGCTGGGCAGGCATCAGCATGGGCTGACTGAGCAGAACATATCGTTCCTGGAGTTGAGATTTGTATTCAGCAAAGGGTAAGTCTGCAACCACAATATCGCGTTGAATAAACTGCTCGAAGCGATTGAGCAATTCGCCATACGCTTGCCTAATGTCGCGGACTGCCTGCTCAACGTCCTGAATGTATTCCGATAGCTGCGCCGATGACCCGAGTAAAGTTGTCAGGTTATAGCCCAGTGCAGTCGGGAAATCCTCAAAGAATGTCTTTTCCGGGTCGGTCGAGCCCGCAATAGCATCCCGAACAGCCAACGCCGGTTTACTAAGTTGACGGGTATGTTTGGCGTAATCGGTGAGGCCCCGGTAAAAAGTTAGAAAAGGACGGATCGTTTCAATAAATGCCTGATTATCAACGCTATCCCGGTTGCTGATTTGTAGAAACTCTCGATAGCTATTGAATAGATTCAGTTTCATACCCTCAATGTCGAACGCTTTTATCTCGTACACATCGGGGTATTTAATAACCAGGTCGAGGGTTTCATCGGAGAGTTTAGGGACGTAGCCTTTTTCGCCAAATAGCGCGTAATCGTCGCGCCGGAGAAACAGGAACGTAGGTACCCATAAATCCAGGAAACCCTGTTTGAGCCGAAATGGCGGCTTCGATAGTATTTCGTAAAAATCTGACACGCGCCGACGGCGGGTTTTGGCACTCGTCAGAAATGCTTCCGACACGTCCCAGAGCCGCGTAAAATGATTGGGGTCGGGATGCTGTTCATTGCGCTGCCCCAAAGCCGCCGAGATACCGTTGGCTTTAAGCAGGGTCAGGTAAATGGTTTTTTCGGGCGGGAACTTCGTCTTGTCAAAAGCAAGGTCGGGCTTATCCCAGTTGGTAATAAGGGCTTTGAGGTAATTGCGCCGGGCCGTAAAAATCGAACTCGAAATGCGGTGTTTGTTTACCAGTTCGTTCCAAAACGTAGGTGTGTCAGGATACACATTTCGACACACGGCAGACAGCAACTGATTGAACGCCCGGTTTGAATCAACTGTTTGTACTATGCCGTTATATATCCATTTTAAATGGCCCGACCCGTTGTATAGCTGTCCCCGAATCAGGTGCGACAACACACGCTGGTCGTCTTCGATTGACTGATCAAGCAGAATGACGGCGGTTTTATCGTCAGCATTGTCGGTTTTTACCTGTTGCAGCTTTTCGAGGTTGTAAAGCAACTCGGTAATTGCTTTAGCGTTTTCGTACTGTACATACAGCAGGGGTTCGGCTTGTTGCGCCGAGTAGGCCATAATCTGCTCGGTTGTCAGGTCAGAATTAAAGAGCAGGTAGATAAACCCGTCAACATCACCAGTTGGCGTATCGGAGCGGAGTTCGTCGGTAATCACGAAATCGAACAAGCGAGGTGTCCCGGTTTCGAACGAATACGCTTTAGCCAGTACGGGCGGCAGATCGTCGTAACGTTTAAGCAGCGTTGCTACCGCGTCGGAGCGTTCAACCCTGTCTTCTACATCAATCAGCGCGGCCTCTACATCGAGCGTCGTACCATTGTTGGGAATGAACCGCTTTGTGCGCGGTATGTACAGGATTATCTTGGTTCGTTTGAGGGCATCGATTAACGGGGCCGGGTCGACAATACCAAGGCAGCTTTTGGCGTAGTTGACCAAAAATTTCTGATCGAGTTTGCTTCCCTGTGCGGCTGTCAAGTTCAGCAATCCAATGGCCTTTAATAACAGGCTATAGTCGGCAATCTGGTCCGTGAACGTCCGTTCAATCTCGTCCAGTCCACCGCGTATGGCAGACCAGGCGGCATAGTCCGGGTTGTATTTGGATTGCAGAAAGGCGTAAAAATTGAACAGCAGGTAATCGTAAACGTGTCCGAGATGGTAGAAGCTAGCCGGGTGTGCCGATACCTTCTGCATAGCCCGCAGGCTGGTATGGTCTGACGATTCGAGGAAGGAGAACAGACTCCGTTCATTTTGTCCGTACCGCTGCAAACTCAGCGTCAGTACGTTGGCAGAAAGTAAGTCGAGCGGAAACAGCCCTCCCGCAATTTCTTCTGCATAAACCGGGTTAAGTGTAAATGCTTGTGAATGATTGAGTAGAGCTATTATCTGCATCACCGCTTCGTCGTCGAAAGCCGTACGTGGTTGCTCGCCGAGGTGCGTTGCGGCCAGCCGGAGCAGTTGCTCAACGGGTTCGTTAAACGTGACTTCCCGGAAGCGTCCCTTCACCTTACTCCATTCCTGCCGCTGTTCTTTCCGAAGTCCAAATGCGTAGGCATCGAAGTTCTGATGTACGGTTGTAATCAACAGAGCGTTATGGCGCGGGTCGGCCACAAACTCGGCCAGTTCCTGCATAAAGTAGATGGCCTGCGCCGTGTCGTGCTGCGATGCATGTTCGAGAAACTTACCGAACTCATCAACAAGAAGAACCAGCCGCCCAGTTGTCAGAGACTGCTTGTGCTGGTAGTACAAACCGGCCAGTACGTCGGCAGTCGTAGCGTCGGCGGGTAGGTCGAAGCGTGCGGCCATAACTCGAGACAGCGATTGGTACTCACCAACGAATTTCACGACGTCGGTTGGCCCATTTCCCAGCAGTTGGTCACGAAAGAAAGGTTGCTTGCCCAGCAGATTTTGCTCAAACGCCCACAAAAACGCACTTTTACCCGTACCATATGAGCCAATGAGAGTAAAAGCCCGCAGACCAGCATGGTAGTCGGTGAGCAGTTGCGATACAATGCGCCGGGTATTGTCGGTTGGATAGTAGGTCAGCGTCCGGTCGGCATCCCGAACAATATTGACCGATTGATTAAACGAGGGTTGAGGCATAGTAATCGCGGAGAATCTGGAATTTGTCGGTCGGCTTTTCTTTAAACTGGAGTTCACGCACACCAGCTTGATCACGGTAAATAAACATGTTAGGGTACCGGTTGGTAAGTTGATCGATCTTCTGCAATAGACCGGCCCGGTTCATCGCGAACACCGCGCAGGGCATATCCGGCTCCGTTTCAAGGGTTTTGAGGTCAATGGAAATGCCTAAGCCAGGTGTATCGAGCAGGTAGTACAGGATTAATTCGGCGGGTAGGTCGGCGCGGTCAGTCAGTGGAATGCAATATATGGTACCGAGCGACTTGCCATCGTCTGCTTTGCGTTCCATTGGTTTAAGCAGATCGAGTTCGGTAAGAATTCCGGCAAAGCCTTCTTCGCGATCTTTAGCCTGCCTCCCTCCCTGAATGTATAACTTAACGCGAACTTTTCAAGAATTCATGTCTATTTCAGCAAATTCGGCCCTTTTCAGTTGTCGCTGTGAAGGGATACTTACTCGTGGTTTCCGTTCGTAAAATGAATAAGCACACAACGCAGCTAATGAATGAGTAAACGCA
>JBBSTD010000027.1:0-57857 GCA_038236215.1 Cytophagales bacterium
TACATATAACCACAAACGAGCTTATCAGTCCTATAAAAACAATTGCCCGCTAGGCTTCTTCCAGCGCACGGATATCCAGTTTGGACATTTTCAGCATGGCCTGCATCACCCGTTTTGCTTTCTCCGGGTCTTTATCGCCTAACAGTCGGCCCAGTGCCGAGGGCACAATTTGCCAGGAAACACCGAATTTGTCTTTCAGCCAGCCACACGGACCCGGCTCACCGCCTTCGGTAAGTTTCTCCCAGTATTCATCCACTTCGGCCTGGGTTTCGCAGGTCACGAAGAGCGATATACCATTGGCAAAACTGAAATGGGGACCACCGTTCAGGGCCATAAACTCCTGCCCATCGAGTCGAAAAGCAACCGATATAACACCCCCGTCGGGGGCAGAGGCACCCCCACCAGAACGACTGATTCGGGTAATTTCAGCGTTTTTGAATATGGCCGTGTAGCGCTTTGCGGCTTCTTCGGCCTGGTCATTGAACGTCAGGAATGTTGTGATTTTCTGCATGTTGTTTACTGATTTGCTATCAACAAATATAGGACTGTTTTCAGGAGCCGAATGGGGACAAAAACGACAGGATGCAGGGGTCTTTGCGACAATCTGACCACCCATAATTCGACCACTCGCGGCTCAGATGAGCAAGCATTTTTCACCAGTCAACTACCGTTAAAAAGAGCACAAAGTCAAGGATAGCCATAAAATAAGTACGGAATCGCTAAAGAAAATGAAGCGAATGAGCTTTACTGCTTAGTAAACGCCTTCGGGCTGCTTTTAAACAAGGGCTTTAGAAAATTTCATGATTCAATCCTTTATTCGCTGTTTTTACCTGACAGGGTTACTCCTGTGGTGTGCTGAACTGCTCATGGCCCAAACGCCCGGCCTTAGTTCGGGTCAGGCCGCCTTGAACAACAAATCGGACCAGTCGACCCTTCTGGCGCAGGGGAAGCAGTTGTTCCAGGCGAACTGTTCGGCCTGTCATAACTTTTCGCAAACGGGCATCGGTCCCAATCTGGCCGAAATACCCGCTGATATTTCACCAGCCTGGGTGCAACGGTTCATCCGGAACGCTCCCCTACTCATTGAAGATGGCGACAAACGGGCAAACCAACTGTATCGGCAATACAAGCTGATGATGCCCGCTTTTACCCAGTTAAGCGACAGCGAAATAGAAGCCCTGACCCGGTACATCGGTGCGAATCGAAGGCAAGACACGCCTTTAGCCGGGGACAAGACGCCGGGGCCGGTTATAATTGACCCGGTTCCGCAAAAGATTGGTCCATCGGGTCTGCGCCTAATGCTGGAAGAAATCACAACCGCTCCCATTACCAATACCCCTCCGGCGGTGGCCCGCATCAACACCATGCGGGTATTACGGCAGGGCGCACAACAGCAGCTTTTCATCGCCGACCTACAGGGGGTTTTGTACCGAATGCAGGATAAAACCCTGCAAACTGTCCTGGATTTGCGGGAGCAGTTTGCGCAGTTTATCAGTAAACCGGGTTTAGCTACGGGCTTTGGCAGTTTCGCGTTTCATCCGTTATTCGCGCAAAACGGCCTTCTTTACACGACCCACACCGAAAAGGCAAAAACGGCCCCGGCAGATTTTACCTATGCCGATTCCATTCCGGTAGCCCTGCAATGGGTGTTGACGGAATGGAAAATGAAAGACCCCTCGGCCACTTTTTTCCGGGGTAAGCCAAGGGAGTTGATGCGGGTTGACGTAGTATCGCCCATCCACGGTATGCAGGAGATTGCCTTCAACCCGTTGGCTACCCGGGGAAACCCCGATTTTGGCAACTTGTATATCGGCATTGGCGATGGCGGGGCAACCGAGAATGGCTACTATTTTCTGTGTAACGACACCCAAAAAATATGGGGCAAATTACTGCGAATCAATCCACTGGGCCGAAACAGTAAAAATGGCCGGTACGGTATTCCTGCCGGTAACCCCTACGCAACTGATTCCTCGTCGATGGGCGAAATCTATTGCCGTGGTTTCCGGAATCCCAACCGCTTTTCGTGGATGCCCAACGGCAAACTACTGGTAGCCGACATTGGGCAGACCAACGCCGAAGAGTTAAACCTGGCCGTCAAAGGGGCCAATTATGGCTGGCCCGAACGCGAAGGCACGTACCGCATCAATCACCAGGCCAAAATGGATAAAGTCTATCCCCTCCCCACGACCGAAAAGCCCGGCACGTACCGCTACCCGGTTGCTTTTTATGACCACGACGAGGGAAATGCTATTTCGGGCGGTTACGTGTATACGGGCAAGGCAATACCCCTGCTCAGGAATAAATACGTGTTTGGCGATGTAGTCAATGGACGGGTGTTCCTGGTGGATAATACCCAGTTGAAACAGGGACAGCAGGCTACGATTACTGAGCTGGACATACAGATAAATGGCCAGCAAACCTCCTTTAAAACCCTGAATCAGGACAAAAAAACGGACCTCCGAATTGGAGAAGGCCCCAACGGGACACTGTATTTCTTTACCAAAACCAATGGCAAACTGTATAAAGTAGTGGCCTGTACGGCTGCCCCCTGATACGCCCTACACCATCCGTCCAACAGAATTTTGAACGGGTGATCAATTAAACAATCATCACCCGGCGACCCGTTTCGGGGTGGGTCATAAAATACGGGCGCAGTTGAAATACGGCTTCGATGTTAGCTTCGGTCAGTACCTCATCGGGGTGACCCATCCCCACGATGTGTCCCTGATTCATCAGAACGACGGTTTTGGCGTACTGAAGGGCCAGGTTAATGTCGTGGACAATCACGAACACGACTATGTTCTGCGTGGCCAGTTCGCTGACCATTCCCAGAATCTGGTGCTGATAATGAATGTCCAGTGCCGAAATGGGTTCATCAAGGAAGAGGTATTTGGTGGAGTCGTCGCCCGGTTGACGGTGGAGTTGAGCCAGTACCCTCGCCAGATGCACTTTCTGTTTTTCGCCCCCGGAGAGTGAGGCAAACGCCCGATTGCTGAACGACAGCATCCCCACCGATTCCAGAAAATCGTCGACAACCTGCTTATCCTGCCGGGTTGGGTTCAGGTCGAAATACGGGTAACGGCCCATCATTACTACCTCCGTCACGCTCAGGTCGAAGGGGAGCGACAGCAACTGCGACAGTACCGCTTTTTGCCGGGCCTGCGTTGCCAGTGGAATAGACTTTAGCAGCTTATCCCCGTACCAGACCGCACCCGCCTGGGGCATTTCTGTACCCGTCAGGAGTTTGAGCAGGGTACTTTTCCCGGCCCCGTTCGGGCCGAGTACCATCGTGAATTCGCCGGGCGATAACGTCAGCGACACGTCGTCAATCAGCCTTTGGGGACCGATGCGAAACGACAGGTGTTCGGCTTTAAGCATAGAACCCTCCGCGTTGAAACGACCGGGCATTTCGAACCAGCAGCCAGATAAAAACGGGGGCACCCACAAAGGCCGTAATGACACCAATCGGAAATTCTGCCGGTGCCACCAGTCGCCGGGCTACCGTATCGGCCAGCGTGAGCAGCGAACCACCCAACAGGCCGGAGGATATAACCAGAAACCGATTGTCGGATGTTTTCAATAGGCGCATCAGGTGCGGCACGACCAGCCCCACGAACGAAATCACGCCCACCATCGCCGTACCGACAGCTACCAAC
Source organism: Cytophagales bacterium (assembly GCA_038236215.1). GTDB lineage: Bacteria > Bacteroidota > Bacteroidia > Cytophagales > Spirosomataceae > Spirosoma. The sequence goes on from JBBSTD010000027.1 coordinate 3,657, forward strand.
AGGGTGTTCAGCAGCAACACCTGAATTTTGAGTCGGTCGATGTTATAGCCCAAATGGCGCACTTCATCTTCGCCCAGAATCAACACGTTCAGGGCTTTGGTGAAACGCAGGGCTAGCCATATACCTACCACCGTAACGGGTAATACCAGCCAGAACTGCGTCCAGTCGGCCCCGGAAAACGTGCCGAGGTTCCAGAAGGTGATAGACCGGGCCTGCGGGTCGCGGGCGATGTACGATAGAAAGCCGGTGCCCCCCGTTGCCAGCGCATTAATGGCGATACCCGCCAAAATCATGGTCGCCGCGTTCACTTTTCCGCTCATCGACGCGATGCGATACACCAGCAACGTCGCCCCAAACGCGAACACGAACGCGACGCAGGGCAACAGAAACACCCCCAGTGCATCGGTAAACGCCCAATTGATATTCTTGCCAAGCACGAATACCAGAGCCGCTCCGAAAGCGGCTCCGGCACTCGTCCCCACCAGTCCCGGCTCCACAATCGGATTGCGAAACAACGCCTGCATCAGCACACCCGACACAGATAGCCCCGCCCCCACCGTGGCACACAGCAACACGCGCGGCAACCGAATCTGCAAGAACAACCCCTCCGAAATGGGGTCGACCGATCCGGAAGACAAGCCAATCCCATTCAGCAGAATCTGGTTGATGTCGGCAAACGTCAGGTCGACCGCCCCAATACGCAGGGCGGCAATGATACAAATCAGCAGCAGCAGGGCGAGCAACGCGTACCAGTTGCCGGGCGTCAAGGATGATAGTCTCATTACTGATGGATCAACTTCATGAGCATTTGCACATTCTCACCAGTGCGGGCCCCGAGGTAAATCAGGTCGTGCTCTTCGATACGGTAAATCTTTTTGTTCTTACCGGCCGGGGTCAGGGCAATACCGGGCAGCGTAGCCAGTTTGTCGGCGTTACCCAGTCGGTCGTAGCCGAAATCCGTCACCAGAATAATATCGGGCTGGGCCTTGCTGATTATTTCCGGACTGAGGGGTTTCATGCCTTTGAGCGTGTCCATCACGTTTTTGCCCCCCGCCAGATTGAGCATGTACGAGGCCGTGCCCGCCTGACCGATCACCAGGTAATTGTTGATCACCCGGCCGAAATGAATGATGGCGACCTTGGGCATAGTCTTATACTGCTTCACATCTTCGGCGGCTTTGGCCAGGTCAGTATCCAGCTTCGTTTTCAGACTGTCGGCCTGTTTCTGCGCGCCAAACTGCGCGGCCAGCGAATCGAATAGCGCTTTCACCTCGGGGATGGTGTGCGCGTCGGGGAATACCTTCACCGGCACGCCCACCTTTTTCAACTGCTCCATAACGGCTTCCGGCGCTACGTTGCCATCATGATACACTACCGTAGGTTTCAGCGCGATGATTCCCTCCGCGTTCAGCATCCGGTGGTACCCGACCTTGGGAATCTTCTCTGTCGCCGGTGGGTACGTACTCGACAGGTCGACGCCCACCAGTTGATCGCCCGCACCGAGGGCAAAAATTAGTTCGGTGAGTTGTTTGGCCACGCAGACGATACGTTGTTTCCCTGTTGTCTGCGTCTGCTCTTTCTGGCTGGAGGTACAGGCTGAAAGGGTGATGGTGATGAGGGTAATCAGAAGTAAATTTTTCATAAAATGGTTAGAATATTTTTTTGTAGAGACGCAATACCTTGCGTCTCATACGCGTCAGCAATACCATCCGGTCATGAGACGCAAGGTATTGCGTCTCTACAAAAACCTAAAACGTGTACTTCAGCACCGCGCCCGAATAGAAGGTAATCTTGGGGGCGGGGTTGAAAAACAGGGGTCGGTTGTTGGCGGGGTTGGGCAGATTCAGGAACACCAGAGACGAATACGTGCTGCTCAGCATATTGTCCGAACCAACGTACACGTCAAGGTTAAAATGCTTGCTTAGCGCACCCCGGTAGCCCAGTTTGCCGTTCACCAGCGTGTACGCTTGGGCGTAGTGGTCGTTGATGAGGGTGATGGGCATTTGGTCGACGTACATCATAGTGGCATTCAGGTACAAACCGGGCCGCACTTCTACATCAACGCCCGCATTCAGCAGATTCGGGGCAATACCCGACTCTTTTTTGCCGGTATAATTGACCGTCCTGGTATCGCCGTTATTGTCGCTTTTGAAATCTTTATAGTAAAAATCGCTGTACGTGTAGGACACAAACGGGCGAATCAGCGACAGAGCTCCGGCAGTTGGGCGATACGCGTATTGTAACGCCAACTCCAGCCCGTTGTGCTGCACGTTGCCGGCATTGGTCGTCAGTGTGTAGGCCGGTTGATTGGCGGTGGCCGGGAAGTTCTGCGGAATCAGTTTGTCGATTACAGCCATGCTGAAATAAGCGATTTCGTAGGTCAATGCCTTGTCTAACAGACTGCCTTTGCTACCAATTTCGTAGTTGGTACCCAGTTCCGGGCGAAGGGTATAGTTCACCAGCCCCGTTTGGGCAATCACCACCTGATTGGTGGCCGGAGCCGAATACCCCTGACTCACGCTGGCGTACACCGACACATCGTTCGTCACCTGATAGGCAAGTGCGCCCCGTGGCGACAAAATGGGTTTGAACCGGTCGTAGCCCGATACGTTGACATAAGTGGGGGTAGCCGCCCGCATATCGACAATGCCATATTCGACGTAGTTCAGCCCCGCCCCCGCCGACAGAGTTAGCCTGGGTAAAAGTTGCAAAGCCGCCTGGGCGAACACGCTGTACTGCATCGCCTGAATTTCTAAATCAGAGCGTAATGCACCCAGAATATTATTGCTCAGGCCGTAGCTTTTGGCGTAGTTGAAGTTCTTCAGAAACTCCGCCCCTACGCTCACCGTTGGCCGTAGCGGACTGGCTTCGTTGGCGTACGCAAACACCGAGCGGCCACCAAATTTGAACTTATTCGTTTTGTTGACCCCGGCGGCAAATGGCTGGTCAATTACCTGCCCACCCACAAAGAGCGTCGTCTTGTTTGAGAACCGGTCCGTGAACTGATAGTTGTGGCTCATTCCGATACGGGCACTCTCCGTTTTGATGTTAGCGTTGTTACCCAGATAAGCCACCTCTGCCGTGTCGGGATGTACGCGCAGGTTCACGCTGTCTACCTGTCCCGATAGCAAATCGTACGAATTCGTGTAGCCCACAAAGAGCGACATCGACCGTTTTGAACTCAGATACGTATCGCTGGTGATGCTCACAAAATCCTTCCTGGATGTTCCGTGCAGCCGGAAACCGTCATACTGCTGATGGCCGTAATTAATGTTCAGACTGGTATTATCGGAGCCGGTTTTGATGGATGTGTTGGTACGGAACAGCCCGTACGAACCCGCTAGAACCTGCTGACTGACGCTCGTTTTGCCAATGGGTGCCCGTTCGGTGTAGAAGTTCACCACGCCCCCCAACGAATTCCCGTACGCACTGGAACCCGGCCCTTTCAGGATCTCTACCCGACCCAGCGTGGTAAAATCAACATCGTCCAGAAACGTTGTACCATCACCGTCGGTCAGGGGAATGTCGTTTAAGTACGCTTTATAGCCCACGCCATTGAAGTTGGTCTGGTTGCCGTAGCCCCGAATCACAATCCGGTTTCCGGCGGCTACCGTCCGCATCTCCACCTTCACACCGGGAATTAGATTCACAAAGTTTTGCAGGTGAATTCCGTTTGTCCGCTGAATGTCGCGGCTCGTCACCAGCCCCACCGCACCGGGAATTCGCTGAATGGTTTGTGGAGACGAATACCCCGACACAATCACCTCATTCAGTTCCGTGTTGGACGATTCCAGTTCAACCGTCAGGGTGCGGGTACTTGCCTTAATACCAACCGTTTGCGTCTGGTATCCTACGGCCGAAACCTGTAGCTGCTCGCCGTCGCTGACGTTGATCTGAAACTGCCCTTTATCGTCGGCCGTGGCACCCCGCGTTGTGCCATTCACCAGAAGGGTTGCCCCCACAATAGGCTGGCTATTCGTTTGGTCGACCACTCGACCGGTCACCGTCATCTGGGCGTACAGACTGGTACATAAGCCCGTGTACAATAACAGGCTAACTATAATGATATAAAATGATTTCATGAATACAGGTTGACGATTGAGAAAAATAGGGGCGCATTGGCCCGTAGAAACGCAATACTTTGCGTTTCATTTGCGTCAGCAAAAACCATCTGAATGGGATTACTAGCGCAATGATTTTTGCTGTCGCGAATGAGACGCAAGGTATTGCGTCTCTACAATTGGTCAGGTGGGGGAACCGTTACATCCAGCAGGGGGCGCTGACAATGGGGTAAGGAATAGGAGCAGAAACGAGGAAATTCAGACAGGACCACAGCAAAAACCGGCACTACGGTAACCTGATACGGCAACACGAACGGACTAAACCACTTGGTCCGTTTGATCCGGGTATCCGATAACGGTTCGGGCTGATTTGGGTCGCGGTAGAGCCAGGCGGCTTCCTGCCGGAGTTCGGTTTCGGCGGCATCGCGGAAGCCATAAACGAACAGCGTGTCCGAACGGATTTCGCGATGCAGCACGTCGATCATCTCGCCCTGCCACCCAAATTCTTCCTGATTCATCAGAAAGTCGTTATCAGCAGAAAGGTCGGTTTGGGGTACGGCAATCAAAATCAGTTCGTCAACGCCAAAATCCGTCTGGTGCGCGAACGCCCACTTAGCCGCCCACTCCCGACCATAGTAATAGCCATACACACTCCCAATAGCCAGTAAAGCAGCCACCAGAAGGATACGGGTTATATGGGTATGGGTACGGGTACGGGGCATTCTTGTTTTAATAGTCTGATATCTGTTTTGTCATGCTGAAGTACGAAGCATCTTCGGTAGCTAGAAGTTTTGCTGCTACCGAAGATGCTTCGTACCTCAGCATGACAAAAAAACTTACCCCGTTGGGTGAAGTTTGCGTTGAATCGCGGGTTTTAAGTCTTCCAGTTTCTTTAGCTGTTCGGCCAGACTTTTGGCCAGTGCCTTGTACTGTTCACCCTGCTGCTGGGTCGGTTTTGAATCGTCGGACTCGATGAAACCGCCCAGGGCGGTAAACTTCGTGTTTAACCGAACGGGGTGGTTGGTCAGATCCTGCGTGGCTTTAGCCTTCGACTGGTATAACTCGTCCTCAATCCGAAGCAACTTATCGTTTAATTCCTTCACTCCCTGATCATCCTGCGATTTATAGGTACTGTCCAATTGCTGGCGCATCTGCCGAATGGTCAACACGCCCTTTCGTAATTCGTTGAGCCGCTCCCGGATGTTTATGAGCATATCAAATTCCTGCTTAAACTCCGCTGCCGTCGTTTCAATGCGGGGGTCTTTTACAATCTCAAATTCCTGCGTGTAGGTTTTACCGTCCACTGTTAGCTGCGCTTTGTATTTACCCGGCATCGCCAGCGGGCCCCTCGCCCGGCCATGCGTCACGGAGTTGGGCAGGGCAGTCGGGTCTGAATAGCGCATATCGGCCCAGACGAACGCATTGCCGCCAGCCTGCACGGGCAGCATCGTTTCCCGACGGGCAGGGGCCGTGGGCTGACGCATTTCGACCAGTCCAGCCGAGTCTTTTTTCATCAGTTTAGGAGACACAGGCGTTGCCATATCGCTTTTATACGATTTGATAACCTGGCCACTGGCATCCAGAAAAGCCAGCGAAATAGCACTTTTGGGTTTCTCCGGCAGGTAATACACTACCCGTACGCCATTGGGCGGATTTTTACCCAGTTCATCGGCATCGTTGGGAACAGGTTTGATGGCCGGGTCAAGACTTGCCCGGAAGCGGACGGTGGGTCGGGGTTTGAACAGATGGACGGCTGATTTCTGCACATCGTCGGTCAGTTGGTGCAGGATAGTCAGGTCGTCCAGAATCCAGAATGAACGACCATGCGTAGCCGCCACCAGATCGTTATCCTGAATAGCCAGGTCGTGAATCGGCACTACTGGTAGGTTCAGCTGGAGCGACTGCCAGTTTGCGCCATCGTTGAACGACACGTACATCCCTTTTTCGCCACCAGCGTACAGCAGTCCACGCCGTTTGGGATCCTCCCGAATCACCCGCATGTAATCGTCATCGGGAATACCCTGTGTGATTTTTTTCCAGGTTTTACCGTAATCACTGGTCTTGTAGAGATACGGATGAAAATCGTCCTGCTTGTATTTCAGGGCGGCCACGTAGGCCACCGCCGGGTCGTGCGCCGACGCGTCGATGATGCTAATCCGCGCAAAATCGGGCATCTCCTTCGGCGTAACGTTTTTCCAGGTTTTACCATTATCCATCGACAGCTGGATGTACCCATCGTCCGAACCCGTCCACAAAACGCCCGCTTTTATCGGCGATTCGGCCATGGCGAAAATGGTCCCGTACCACTCCACACCGGTATTATCCCGCTTCACCGGTCCCCAGTCTTTGCCAATCGATGGATCGTCGAGCGTTGGGGTCCGTTCGAGGGTGGCCGGATCGGAGCGCGACAGATTGGGGCTGATTACCTGCCAGCTGGCTCCCTGATCCAGCGAGCGGTGTACGTACTGCGAAGTAGCATACAGTACTTTCGGGTTATGCGTAGACACCATTACGGGATACGTCCACTGGAAACGGTACGCCAGATCGGCGGAGCCATAGCCGTACATATCGTCGGGAATGACTGACACATCCTTAATCTGGTTGGTCTTCCGATTCAGGCGCGTGAGCCAATGGTGGTTGGCGGCAAAAATCAGCGACGGGTCATTTTTATCGAAGGCAATGTACCCCGATTCGCCCCCACCCACATCGTAATTCTGATCGGGATAGATAGCGCCGTAATCAGAGCGGCTGGGTACCGAAATGGTCGAGTTATCCTGCTGGGCACCGTAGGCCCGGTACGGAAATTTGTTGTCCGTAATAACGTGGTACATCTGGGCCGTCGGCTGGTTGTAAATCGTTGACCAGGATTTACCGCCATCAAAACTCACCGTTCCACCGCCATCATTGGCCTGCACCATCCGGTTGGTATCGTTGGGGTCAATCCAGAGCTGGTGATTGTCGCCGTGGGGTGGCGACACTTTCTTGTACGTCTTGCCCCCATCGCCCGACTTCCACATGTCGATGTTCAGCACCCACAGCGTTTCGGGGTCTTTGGGGTCAGCAGTCAGGTGGTGGTAGTACCAGGGCCGCTGAAACAAATCGGCAAACTGGCTGACCACCTGCCACGTAGCCCCGCCATCGTCGGTGCGATAGACGCCGTTCTGCTCATTTTCCGCTTCGATAATCGCCCAGACGCGGTTTGGTTTCGACGGGGAAAGCGTCAGCCCGATACGCCCGCGGTTGGTACCCGTCGGCAGGCCTTTGTTGAGCGTAATGTCGGTCCAGGTGTCACCCCCGTCGGTGGATTTGAACAGGCCCGCCCCCGGTCCCGAACTGCGAACGCCCCACGGAAACCGGCGAAACTCGAACGTCGATGCGTACATCGTTTTGGGATTCGATGGGTCGATGGTCAGGTCGATGGCTCCCACATCCGGGCTTTTGTAGAGAATTTTTTTCCAGGTTTTACCGCCATCCTGCGTACGAAAAACGCCCCGTTCTTCATTCGGGCCAAAGGCGTGGCCGAGTGCCGCCACATACACAATGTCAGGATTGGTCGGGTCGATGATCACCTGACCAATATGCTGCGTATCGGTCAGGCCGATATGTTTCCATGTTTTCCCGGCATCCGTCGATTTGTAGACACCATCACCGGGCGATAGGTTACCCCGCAGGGTATGCTCGCCCATGCCAACGTAGATAATGTTCGGATTGGATTTGGCGACCGAAATAGCCCCGACCGAGCCCATCTTGAAAAAACCGTCGGAGATGTTCTGCCAGGTGATGCCACCGTTCTCGGTTTTCCATACGCCCCCGCCGGTGGTGCCCATGTAGAACACCAGTCGCTCCGTCGGGTGCCCCGCCACCGCTACCGAACGGCCACCCCGGAAGGGGCCAATCAGCCGCCACTGCATCGCTTTCATCACCGCAGCGGTGGTGGAATCAGCAGCTGGTTTGGCGCTTTTCGATTGGGCTATTGCCGGGAAATTGGCAAACAGAACAGCGAAAAAGAGGAGTAGAGTTAGTTGGCGCATACTAATTAGTTTTTGAAGGAAAATGATATTCATGGTCGCCTATTTGTGGTGAGAACCAAGCATGAAAGAATATGACAATACCCTTTACATCCCGATGCTTTTAACCGTTTTGGTTTTGAGCAGCGCGTCCAGTTCGGTGAGTTCGTGGGTCAGTTCCGCCGAGAGTTCCTCGTACACTTTGTACGACCCGTCGGTGGGTTTGGCATCGCCGGTCTCAACGCTGCGCCATAGAGCCGCCAGCCGGTTGTTCAGCTTGATGGGGAAGTTCAGCGGGTCCTGCCCACTCTGGTTCCTGATCTGATACAGATTTTCTTCAATGCCGCCCAGTTGTTCGAGCATCTTCTTGTTGGCGGGCGTACTGGGCTGCTTGGCTATTTTTTCTTTGAGTGCCCGAATCTGAATCACGGCGTCGTTGGCTTTGCTGGTCTGGTCGCGGAGTTTCATGGCCAGTTTAAACTGCTCATCTACATCGGCGGCCGAAACGTCTTTCAGGCGGGGGTCCAGTTTAACCTCGAATGGATGCGTAATCGTTTTGCCACCCACCGTGAGCCGCACCTGATAGGGACCGGGTACCGCCAGCGGGCCGTTGATGGGCCGGGCACCCCACATAATCATCCCTTTGAAATCAGTTGAGCCGGTGTAGCGCAAATCCCATTCGTATTTGTTTAGCCCGGCAGCCGTGGTTGGCATTTTGGGTTTTGGTGGTCCGTCTTCGTCGTCATCGTCGTCTTTTTTCGGGTATTTGGGTTTGTCACCCGTAAAGGAACGAATCAGCGTACCGGCAGCATCCAGAATGTCAATTTTTACGCTATCGGCCTGTTTGGCCAGATAATACTGAAACACAGCCGGTTGCACCCGACGAACGGCGTAGTAAGGCTTAAAAAAATGAACAGGTTCTTTTTCCAGCCCAGTCGCGTATTCCCGAACGGGAGCGGCATCGTCCAGCACGTAAATAGACCGCCCGTGGGTGCCAATGACAATATCTTTTTCTGTCACCTGCAAATCAGCAATCTGCGTATCGGGCAAATTCAGTCGGAGCGGTTCCCAGACATTACCATCGTTGAACGATACGTAAATGCCGTGTTCCGTACCGGAGTAAAGCAGGCCGGGACGCGTGACGTCTTCCCGAATCGAATGCACAAACGCATCGGCCCGAATGCCATTGATTATCTTTTTCCAGGTCTGGCCGTAGTCATCCGTTTTCCAGATGTAGGGTACCCGGTCGTCCATCTGGTAGCGTTTGGCGGCCACGTAAGCCGTTCCGGGTTTGGCGCGTGATGCCTCAATGATGCTGATACGGGTGTGTTTCGGCATGTCGGGTGGTGTAATGCGTTGCCAGCTTTTGCCGTGGTCGCGGGTGATGTGCATCAGCCCATCGTCCGAACCAGCCCAAATCGTGTTGACATCGTGGTATGACGGAGCCAGCGCAAACACGGTCCCGTAGATTTCGGGGCCGTTCATGTCCATAGTAATCACACCCCCACTTTTACCCAATGTGGCCGTGTCGGCCAGCGTCAGATCGGGGCTGATTTTTTCCCAGGTCTGTCCTTCATTGGTCGTCATCCAGACGTGCTGCGAACAGACGTACAGTCGGTTGGGGTCTTTGGGCGAAAACACAATGGGGAACGTCCACTGCCACCGTTCGGGCAGGGCACTCGCCGGTTCGCCCGAAAAGAAACGGGGATACACCTGCACATCGCGGGTCTGACCCGTCATGCGATTGTAGCGCGTGAGTAACGCACCCTGACTACCGGCGTAAAAAATATCGGGGTTCTTCGGGTCCTGGGCAATATAGCCGCTTTCACCACCGCCTACGTCATACGACCATTCATGTTTTTCGATACTGTTGCCCCGGGCCTGAAAATTCGTCCAGCCCTCACTGGGTACGGCAATGGTCGAGTTATCCTGCTGGGCACCGGCCACCTGATACGGAAAATCGCTGGTGGTGGTAATGTGGTAAAGCTGGGCGGTTGGATAATCCTCGTCGGTCCAGGTTTTGCCCGCATTCACCGACACGCAGCCCCCGCCATCATTGGAGGCAATCATCCGGGTCGAATCCGTCGGGTCAATCCAGAGGTCGTGGTTATCACCGTGGGGTGGGGTAATTTTCTTATCGAATTTCACACCCCCATCGGTCGATTTGTAGAAGTTTACGTTCAGACCATATACCGTATTTTTATCGAGTGGGTCGGCGTAGATGCGGGAGTAATAAAAGGCCCGCTGCCGCAGTTTGCGTTCGTCGTTGGTGCGTTTCCAGGTCATGCCCGCATCATCGGAGCGGTACACGCCCCCGTCTTCGGCCTCCACGATGGCCCACACCCGGTTCGGGTCGACGGGCGAAACGGTGACACCAATCTTGCCGACGGTGCCTTTGGGCATCCCCGGCTTGCGAGTCAACTCGGTCCAGGTGTCACCCCCGTCGGTAGATTTGAACAGGCCGCAGGCACCACCCCCACCCCACATTTTCCAGGGGGTGCGGTACACCTGCCAGATGGATGCGTACAGTACATTCGGGTTTTTTCGGTCGATGATGAGGTCGGCGGCACCGGCTTTATCGCCTTTGTAAAGCACTTTTTTCCAGCTCTTGCCCCCATCCTTCGTGCGAAAAATACCCCGTTCCTCATTCGGGCCGTACGGATGGCCGAGGGCCGCCACGTACACAATGTCGGGGTTGGTGGGATGCACCCGGACGCGGGCAATAGCCTGGGTGTTTTTCAGGCCGATATTTTTCCATGTCTTGCCCGCATCGGTCGATTTATAGACCCCGTCACCCTGCATGATGTTACCCCGAAGCTGGGTTTCGCCAGTGCCGATGTACACCACGTCGGGGTTGGTTTCGGCTACGGCCACCGCCCCCACCGAGGAACTGCTTATTTTTCCATCGGTAACGGGATTCCAGGTTTTACCGCCATCGGTGGTTTTCCAGAGACCACCGCCCACGGCCCCGAAATAGTACTCCAGTTTGCGGGACGGTGACCCCGCCGACCCCAGCGACCGCCCCCCCCGTGTGGGACCAATGTTGCGCCAGGTCATGCCTTTAAAAACGACATTGGCGCTTGTGTCGGCGGGCGTTGTTGGAGACTGTTGCGCCAGCAGGGCATTAGTGATGCCGAGTGCGATGAGTATCAGCGTTGGAAAAAAGTACCTCATAAGGAGAGTGAATGTTCGAGATGAAGAGTGTGATGGGAGTCAGTGAACCGGGTTTACATCAATCAAAAATCACGTTCATGTCTGATTTTATATTCGTCGATCAGGGTGGTTGAAAGCTGGGTCATCGTATCCCACGAAAACGGAAGCCACTCACCACTCAGGCTATCCAGTACTTCGGTAGCGGCCAGGCAGGGGAACAGCTTGTAGTCAAACTTAGGATACTCATACACCAGGTAACCCGGATAGTAGTACGCTTTTTTCTGCAACAGCGCATAGTTTATTTTCTGTAGCATGAGGTACTTACCCAGGCTTTGTTTTCGGTAGTCGAAATGATAAAAGTTCATGACACCCATAATACTTTGGGGAGCATTATCGAAGATACCGGCGGCAATGAGCCGGTCACCATCCCGAACTTCAATCACCTGTGTGTCAAATACATTCCGGCGCGTTCCATCCAGCAAACAGGCTTCAATGGATGGTGGCGCGTCGAAGTCGATAGCTGCCCGGTACTGCGCGTAAAGGTTTCTTAGTTCGGCCGTCAGCACGAACGGTTTTACCACCACCGAAAAGTTGGCATTTATCCGCAGCAGCCGACGCTGCGAAGGGCCGTAGCTAACCTCTGCCAGCATGATACGCAACCACTGTACGGCGTAAACGGTGTCGTTGAATTGGACAAACTGACACGTAAAAACATCCTGCTGCATGCGAAAATAACCCTGACTCAGGTAAAAATCCAGATTATTTCCAATCATCGTTCGTGGCTTATTTTAGTAACCGTTACCGTCTTTCACAACCAATTTCATCGCCCGAAAACCCTTTTGTTCAGGCTGTTGACCTTACAAGGGACGTCGATTAGGCAGATCTTTAGAAATATATATATAATTTCTCTCGGGTGGAATGTATTCTACAAAGTAAGCGATTAGAAATTTATTCTGCATTTTAAGATTAAGCCAATAGTATTAATTGTTAGACGGCTAAACGACCACTGTTTTATTTCTTTTCTATTTTTGTGCGCAAAATAGGCTTAAAATCAGATTCATTTCATTCAAGCGATAATAATAGCCCTGTTCATTCCGCCGAAAACTGGGTAAATAAAAATTGCAAATTCATTTTTCTTAACTTTTATCAACAATCAATCGCCTACTCTACTAGTACTTTTCATGGAAAAAATAAAATACTCATGGCTTTTGTATGCAACCATGACTACCGTACTGCTGGCAACTCCCGGTCTAGCCCAGCGAAAAGCGAAAGTAGCTGCCAAACCCCGTACCGCGCAATCGACAGACAGTCTGTTCAACGGACTGCGGTGGCGCAACATTGGGCCATTTCGTGGGGGGCGGTCGCTGGCCGTAGCGGGGCACGTTAGCCAGCCACTGACGTACTATTTTGGAGCTACGGGCGGGGGCATCTGGAAAACCACCGACGGCGGAGCCAACTGGGCATCCATCTGCGACAGTACGTTCAAATCCAGTTCAGTAGGTGCGGTGGCCGTAGCGCCCTCCGACCCGAACACGATTTATGTCGGCATGGGTGAGGCCGATATTCGCAGTAATATTTCCAACGGCGACGGTATATACAAATCGACCGATGCCGGCAAAACCTGGAAGCATATTGGTCTGAAGAAGGCGGATGCCGTCAGTAACATCGAGGTTCACCCGAACAATGCCGATGTTGCCTACGTGGCGGCTCTCGGCAATCCGTTTGCGCCGAACAAAGAGCGTGGAGTGTTTCGTACCGTCGATGGTGGCAAAACCTGGAAACAGATTCTGGCCAAAAACGACAGCACCGGCGCCATCGTTGTCAAACTCGATCCGACTAACCCCAGCATCGTGTATGCATCCATGTGGCAGGCCTACCGCAACAGCTACACCATGAGCAGCGGGGGCAAAGGGTGCGGCCTGTTCAAATCCACCGACGGGGGCGACACCTGGGTCAGCCTGAGCGAAAAGCCCGGTATGCCCAAAGGACTGCTGGGTAAAATAGGCATCACGGTGTCGCCCGTCAACCCGAACCGGCTCTACGCCATGATTGAAAACGCGAAGGGTGGGCTATACCGCTCCGACGATGCGGGCGAGTCGTGGCAGCTCATCAACGAAGACAAAAATCTCTGGCAGCGGCCCTGGTATTACATGATGCTGGCCGCCGATCCGCAGGACGAAAACGGCCTAATTGTGCTGAACGTGAACGCCCAGAAATCGTACGATGGCGGTAAAACGTTCAAAACAATTCCCGTACACCACGGCGATACGCACGACATATGGTGGAATCCTAAAAACCCGCTGAACTACATCATCGGCGACGATGGCGGGGCCGAAGTCACGTACAACGGCGGGACTACCTTTTCTGATGTTGACCTGCCAACGGCGCAGTTTTACCACGTGGCCGTCGACAACGATTTCCCGTACAACCTGTACGGGGCACAGCAGGACAACTCCTCCATTCGGATCGCCAGCCGCACGACGGATTACTCCATCGGGCCGGGTGACTGGTATTCGGTGGCGGGTGGCGAATCGGGTTACATCACGCCTGACCCCACCAATCCACTCGTTACCTATGGCGGCAGTTACGACGGGCTGATTACCCGCTACGATAAAGCTACGAACCAGAATCAGCGTATCAACGTGTACCCCGAATACTTCATGGGTTCCCCCTCGTCGGCCCGGAAATACCGGTTCCAGTGGACGTATCCCATCGTGTTTTCGCCCTTCGACCCCAAGACGCTTTACATCACGTCGCAATTCCTGCACCGCAGCACGGATAACGGCAATTCGTGGGAAGACATTAGCCCCGACCTGACCCGCAACGACCCCAAAACGCAGGGCGACGTGGGTGGTCTGATCACGAAAGACAACACGGGAGCCGAAACATTCCCGACCATTTTCACCTTTGCCGAATCGCCGATGGAGAAGGGCGTTTTCTGGACCGGTTCCGACGATGGCGTGATGCACATCAGCCGCGACGGGGGTAAAAACTGGACCAACATCACGCCCCCGGCTTCGATGCTGCCCGAAATGGCCATTATGAGCATTGTTCACCCGTCCGACCATACGGCGGGTAAGGCTTATCTGGCCGCCAAGCGGTACATGCTGGGCGACACGAAACCGTACCTGTTCAAAACGACGGATTATGGCAAAACCTGGACCAGCATCACCAGCGGCATCCCGGCAGACGAGCATTGCCACGTGGTGCGCGACGACCCCAATAAGCCGGGGCTGTTGTATGCCGGTACGGAGCGGGGCGTTTACGTGTCGTTCAACGATGGCGGTTCCTGGCAGAAACTGAGCCTTGAGCTGCCCGTTACGCCCGTCCGCGATTTGCAGATTCACAAGCGCGAAAAAGACCTGGTTATTGCCACGCACGGTCGTTCGTTCTGGATCATGGACGATATCACGCCCCTGCACGAAATCATGGACCTGGAAACAGCAGGCAAAACAGCCGCTAACATGCACCTGTTCAAACCCCGCCATGCCTACCGCATGGAAGGCGGAGCGGGTAACCCCCGGCGCGGTCGGGCGGCTGCCACCGACCAGGGCGAGAATGCCCAGAATGGTGTTATTACGCGGTATTACCTAAAAAACAAGCCCACGAAAGAGCTGCGGCTGATTTATATGACTCCGTCGAACGACACGATTATCAGCTATTCCAGCACCAAAGACCGGAAAGGACAGCCGCTGAAAATAGCGAAGGAATTCTATCAGGACGAAACGGACGTGCGGCCCGGCAGCATTCCGGATCAACCCGGTATGAACGTGTTTGTGTGGGACATGCGATACCCGGATGCGGCCACCGTCGACGGCACGAACGTGATGTGGACGGGCCGGGGAACGGGTACTAAAGTAGTGCCGGGCATGTACAAAGTGCGGATGCTACTGGGCGATTCGCTGGTGTCGGAACAACCCATCGAGATTCGGAAAGACCCGCGCCTGGCCATTACGGCCGCCGAGTACCAAGAGCAGTTCGACCTGTTGCAGAAGATAAACGGGAAACTATCCGAGACGCACAAAGGCATCAATCAGCTTCGGCAGATTCGGACGCAGATTGAGGGGTATACCAAAAGCGTGAAAGACCCCAAAGCCGCCGAGAAGTTCAAGAAAGCGGCCAAGCCAATGCTGGATGAACTGGAAAAACTGGAGTCGACGCTGATGCAGCCCAAATCCAAAGCCCCGCAGGATGCACTGGCCTACCCGATTCAGTTGAACGATAAAATGGCGGGGGTAGCCTCGGTGGTTTCCTCAGCCGATACCAAGCCGACCAAATCGTCCTACGAAGCCTACGATGACCTGGCTAAACAGATAGACTCTGCGTTGGATAAGCTTAAGGAAATGGTCAATACGCAGGTACCGGCTTTCAACCGCATGGTCACCGAGCAGCAGATTCCGGCCATTATTCCGAATTAATTAGTTTCATTTCGTCAGCCCCGGAATTAACTTCGGGACTGACGAAATTGCATTGACGGGCCTTTTACCAGTCCATTTTCCCCATTAGCTCTGGAACGATTCCGGGGAGTACGTATGATTTCTGACAAAATCGTTTACAAGTTTCACCGCATTTCTGGATTAGTGGGTGGCCTGTTTATTTTAATCATCACCATTACCGGCTCTATTCTGGTTGTTGACCGGCAGGTGGATAATCTACTGAACCCCAGCCAAACGCAGGTTGAACCCGTTGGTCAGCTTAAACCGTACAGGCAGTTGCTGACCGCTATCCATCGGCAATTTCCGGATGCGCAGGTCAGGGGAATTCGGTTACCGGAAACAGAAAACGAAGCGTTACGGATAGACATCAGCAACAAGGGTGTTTGGCAATGGGTAGCCATGAACCCGTATACCGGGGCAATTACCAGCATCCGGAATACGGAGACCGCCTTCGTTCGGCGGGCGCGGGAGTTGCACGAAAACCTGCTGCTGGAACCCGTGGGAGGCTATGTGATGGGGCTGGCGGGAATCTGTCTGCTGGCGTCGGTACTCACCGGAACGTGGTACTACCGGCGGTCGCTGCTGAGCGTGTTCAAAATAGGGGTACGCTGGAATAAACCGGCCCGTATCGTGTATGCCGACATCCACAAATGGCTGGGCGTGGTCGCTTTGCTCTTCATGCTGCTGATGAGTGCCACGGGTATCTTTTTCCATTGGGAACAGATTGAGCGGCAATTTGGCGGAGATAAACGCCCACCAGAAGGGCGGTCGGAAACTCTGCCCTTCCAAACCATTCCGGTCGATACCGCCGTTGTCCGGGCTACGGCTACCATCGCTGAATTCCAGCCTCAGCAAATCGACTTCCCCAAGCCGGGCGATACGACGCTGGTTATTAGTGGGAATCGGCCTAACAGCATCCGGTTGCTGGGTAAGTACACGATTTTTGCCACGATGGATGCGCGAAACGGTCAGTACATCAGCGGTCTGGATGCCCAGGATGCGGGTCTGGAATACATCGCCGAACACATTTTTGAAGAGTTACATTTCGGCCGTTATCTCGGCTGGGTCTCGCAGGTTATTTACATCCTGCTGGCCCTGTCTACCGCCGTTGTTACACTAACGGGCCTGTTTATCTGGTGGCTGAAACGGTAGCTGACCCGTTGAATCGGTTCCGTTGGCTAAAGCCCAACGGCAATGGATTGCAAGTCCCGGCGGGACTAAACTTAACTAGTCCGTAAGGACTTTCCATAGGTTGCCGTTGGGCTTTAGCCAACGGTGCATTATCAATTATAGCGTACATAAACATGAGACGGCAAACCCTATTCCCGTGCCAACCGGCTGTTTTTTTGCATCCCGAACGTCAGTGTGGCTGGCATCGGGTTAAGTTTTGAGTAGTTTATACTCATTAGTTTATATTATTTGCCTAATTTGGTATTTGGGTCGAGTGAACACCCGATACGCGCGAATGGACACCGAATGATTTCCATTACCCCGGCCACCGAAGCCCAGCTACCCATTGTGCAGACCATTGCCTACCAGACATGGCCCGCTACGTTTGCCAGCATATTATCGCCGGAACAGATTGACTATATGCTGGACATGATGTACAGCGATGAGGCACTGAAAACGCAGATGCACAAAAAGAGACACGTTTTTCTGCTGGCTCAGGAAAGTGACAGTACTAACTATTTGGGGTTTCTATCGTACGAACTGAATTATAGAGGAGTACCGAAAACCAAGATTCACAAGATTTACCTGCTACCCGCCAGTCAGGGCAAAGGCGTGGGGAAACAGTTGATTGAAGCGGTAGTAGAACGGGCAAAAGCAACGCAGAACAATACGCTGTCGCTGAACGTAAACCGGCATAACAAAGCCATTCATTTTTACGAACGACTGGGGTTCGGGCACGTTGCCACCGAACGGATTGACATTGGCAATGGCTTTATCATGGATGATTATGTGATGGAAAAATCGTTATAACAATAAGTACACTACTTCATCAGACTCAACAAACGCATTTGAAACCGTTCTTTTTCACCCGCATACAGTACACCTCCGGCGACTGGGAAACCGATCAGCGGATGCCATCGAATCTGATGCATTCGTTGGTTGAGTACACAACCCTGCCCATCGACCAGAAGGAAAAGGTGGTCCAATTAAGCAGCCCGGACTTGTTCAAAAGTCCGTTCTGCTACCTCAGCGGGCATAAACTGGTCGAATTTTCGGCAGTGGAACGGGACCACTTCAAGCGGTACGTGCAAAACGGCGGCTTTGTGTTTGTGGACGATTGCAACCATGACGTCGATGGACTATTTGCCAAGTCGTTCGAGCAGGAAATGGCCCGGACGTTCGGGCCGAAGGCGTTGCAGAAAATTCCAAATACGCATCCTATTTACACCTGCTTTTTCAAGTTTCCCGAGGGGCCACCCACTACGTCGTTTGAGTTGAATGGCTGGGGCGACGATTTGGTGCATGACTACCTCAAAGGCGTCACCATCAACGGTCGCCTGGGGCTTTTGTACAGCAACAAGGATTACGGCTGCGAGTGGGATTACGACTTCCGAAACAAACGCTTTTTAGCCGAAGACAACACCAAATTCGGCGTAAACATCGTAACCTACGCCTTAACAGCGTAGAATGAATTATAAATGATGAATTATAAATGATGAGTTATCGCTGACTGGTTTAATGGACTAAAATCATTCATCATTCATCATTAAAGCAATATACAACCTGAAAAAACCCTTGGAATCAACCGAATTAACCCACTACAAAGCGCTGGTCGGTAAGCTGCCGCAGCTACGAGACGAAATTGGCAAAGTAATTATCGGTCAACAGGAAGCCATCAGTGAAGTATTGATTTCGTTGCTGGCGGGCGGGCATTGCCTGCTCGAAGGAGTGCCGGGGTTAGCCAAAACACTCATGGTCAGCACGATGGCCCGTGCGCTTTCCATGCGTTTCAAGCGAATCCAGTTCACCCCTGACCTGATGCCCGGCGACATTGTGGGGACGGAAGTGCTGGAAGATGACCACGAAACGGGGCATAAGGTGTTCGTATTCAATAAGGGGCCACTGTTCGCCAATGTCGTGCTTGCCGACGAAATTAACCGGACCCCACCCAAAACGCAGGCGGCTATGCTCGAAGCCATGCAGGAGTATAAGGTCACTTACAACGGCACCGACTATGAGCTACCCAAGCCTTTCCTGATTATTGCGACCCAAAACCCCATTGAGCAGGCGGGTACCTATCCCCTACCCGAGGCCCAACTCGACCGGTTTTTGCTTTACATCAAACTTAGCTATCCATCAGAACAAGAGGAGCTTACGGTCCTAAAAAGCACTACAGGAACCAACCGACCCGTCCTGAATACGATTCTCTCCGACCAGGAAATTCTTCAGTTACAAACGCTGACCCGACAAGTCCACATCAGCGACGAGCTGATTGACTACATCAACCGGCTGGTGCGGGCATCGAGGCCCCAAACTTCTCCGTCGGCGTTTGTGAAGCAGTGGGGCGAGTGGGGTGCGGGCCCCCGCGCCGGGCAGGCGCTGGTTCTGTGCGCCAAGGCACGGGCAGTATTGAACGAACGATTCTCGGTTATTCCCGACGATATTCAGACGCTCGCCTACCCCATTCTACGCCACCGAATCGCGCTGAACTTCCGCGCCGAAGCCGAAGGCATTACTACGGATAAGGTGATTGAAGAGTTGATTAAAGTCATCAAATAGTCGTTCGCTGTGCGTCATCAACGATCAGTGTACTTACTGACGACGATTGGCGCATAGTCAATGACAAACCGGTAGCCATGACAACCATCGACCTCATCAAACTCAACAACCTTCAACTGGCCGGGAAATTGGTCAGCGATGAATCGTTGCTGGGTATTCAGGCCAGTAAACGGTCGGGAATCGGAACGGAGTTTGAGCAGTACCGGCACTACGTTCCCGGCGACGATCCGAAGCGTATCGACTGGAAACTGTTCGCCCGAACGAACCACTACCTGGTGCGCGAATCAGCCACAGAAAGCAATCAGCAAATCCGGTTACTGCTCGATTTATCAGGGTCGATGAATTATGAGGAAGCGGGTATCAGTCGGTTGCAGTACGCCAAAATCCTGCTGGCTTCGCTGGCCTACCTCAGCAATCGGCAGAGCGACCAACTGAGTTTGTACGCCCTGCAACAGGGAACCGTTCAGCCGCTGGTTCCGGCGGGGAAACAATCTTTCCAGAAAATTGTGTCGACGCTGCAAGCCGCCAAAGCGGCCGGTGCTTGGGAAAACCAGGCTAGTTCGGTGCCGGAATTCAGCCGCAAGCAGGCCGAAATGCTCATTATCGCGTCGGATTTTTTGCAGGTCAGCGATGAGTGGGTAAAGTTGATTCAGTCCGTAGCCGGGCCACGCCGGGAAATTGTCCTTTTCCAGCTCCTCGGCGATCAGGAAGTTGATTTCTCAATGCGTGGTTTTTACCGCTTTCAGGATCTGGAAACGGGATCTACCATTGAATTACAGGCCGATGCCATTCGGGACACCGTCCGCGAACGGTCCTCGGCTTACCTGACCAATCTGGAAGAAAGTCTGCGCATACCGCACGTCCGGCTCATTCGCGTTCGGCTAAGCGACCCGATTGGACTGATGTTGAAACAATTTTTGACATGATTTTACCGTGACTATGGAAATCCAAAACCAGACTTACCCTGTAAGGGCACACTTGTCAGACGTTGAACTATGATGCAACGCAAGCAAATTTCTGGCCGCGTAAGGGTCAACGGTCAATAGAAACCAACGTCATAAAACACTTCTGTCCCGGTAGGGGCTGACTGTCAATAGAAATCAATCCATGTCTTTCCTCTCTCCCCTCTTCCTGTGGGCTTCTCTGGCGGTCGCGATTCCGATTGCCATTCATTTCTGGCATCAGAAGCAGGGAAAAACCCTGCCATGGGCCGCTATGCAATGGCTCACCGAAGCGCGGCAACAGCAAAGCCGGGGGCTGCGGCTGGATAATATTCTGCTGCTCATTATCCGCTGTTTGCTCCTGGTGTTGCTGGCTATTTTACTGGCAAAACCGCTATTAAACTGGTCTACCCAGTCGCCAACCATTCAGCGCGTACACCTGGTGCAACCCAGTCAGGCAGTGCTGGACAACTTTCGGTTCGAGCTGACCGAAGCGCAGAAGAAAGGGGAGCGCGTTGTCTGGGCCAATCAGAATCTGGCTCCACTAACCGCAGAATCCAAATTACCTGAGTCAAAAACATCGTTTGGGCCGTTAGCCCTGCAAACGGCTATCAATCAGCTTGATGGCAAGAATACCGTATTGCACCTATACCTCGCGACCACACAGAATCTAAGCGATGTACCGGCGATAACGGTCCCACTCCAGTTTAGGCTACACACGGCTGCCGATTCCACAACGCAGCCGGGAGCGTACTTACCAGCAACCAGCAACCGAAAACTATTCATCAACCGGGCGGGCAAACTCATCACCAGTTCGACACTGGATGCCACCCTGAAATTCCAGTCCACCCCCGCCCATTCGGGGGCCATTCAAACATTGATTCAGTACCGGGATAAAGCGGAACAGCAAACGGTCGAAGCCGCATTAACGGCCCTGACCGATGTGTACGGTCTGGATGTAGCCGTGACTAAAGAACCAGCAAAAAACCAGCCGTTCGACTTAATACTCACCGATCAACTACCAACCAAACCATTACCACAAACGCTTTACATTATTTCGGCGGTGCAGCAGTCGACCTTGCCGAATGTTGTTTTCAGCAACGAAACGCTGACGCCCCAAACCTCCGACCGAGTGGCGGGTGGGCAACTGCCGGAGTGGTTAGGCGCACAGATTTTACGGCATTACGGACTGGAAACCAATAGAAAACCACTGAGCAAACAGGAACTAGATGCCCTGTTTGTCCCGACCGACACGCCCCCGAAAGAGCAGCACGCGGGTATCCAACGGGCATTATTACTCCTGCTCATCGGTTTACTGATTGTCGAACGCTGGCTGGCACTGACCAAAAACGCATGAATGAACTCAAACGCCTTATCGCATCGGTTACCTACCAACTGTACGCCAATGCCCTGTTGCGCTGCCTCTTGCTGGCCGCCACGGTCTACTTGCTATCCGCCACGTTTCTGGGCCAATCCATCTGGGCACTCGTGCTGGGCGTAGCCGGTTTTGGCGCGGGTGTTTTTCTGAGCCAGTTGTATCAGGACAAAAAACCACAGGCTGTTCGGCTGATTCACCAGCGCGTGGGTGATGCCGAATATAGCCTGCCCCTGCTTACCAAACCAACCCTGAACCTGGCCGAGCAACTCCAGCTCGACCGGCTAAACCAGCAGATTCAACACGTGCCAACGCCGGTTGTTATCTGGTCGAAGGCGGGGCTGTACGGCTTATTTCTGCTGGCGGCACTCACCCTTTACGTCGGCTATCCACTGGTGGCGAAAACACCTAAAGATAACCCCCGGAAGAAAGGCTTTCTGGCGGCTATACTGCCCGACGAAACCCCCGAAGTACCCACATTCGAGAAGGCTACGCTACGGATTCAGCCCCCGGCCTATACGAGGCTTCCGGTACTGAATTCCACCAACCTGAATGCTGCATCAGTAGTGGGTTCTTCGCTGACCTGGCGGGTGCAGTTCAGCGATAACAAAAACCTGACCGTAAAATTGGTGGGTAGCCGGGGGCAGGCCCTTTCGTTCAAAAACACCGGCGATGGATTTACGCATCAGGACCGGCTGATAAATTCGGGTCTGTACGCCATTAAAGCCTACTGGCTGATGCCCGACAACCGCGATTCGCTCATCTATCAATCTGATTTTTATCGACTCGAAGCCCGGCCCGACTTAGCCCCAAAAATCGAACCGGCCTCGAAAGAAGTATACACCTACCACTACCTGAAAGACCCAAAAATACTGACCGTTTCGGCCAGAATTTCCGACGATTTTAGCGTATCACAAGCGTATATCGTGGCTACCGTAGCGCGGGGTTCGGGTGAAAACGTCAAGTTCCGGGAGATGAAATTCCCGCTGGGTCAGGCTAATTTCAAGGAAGCGAAGTTATCCAAAGTGCTCGATCTAAAGGCCTTGCAATTCGCTCCCGGCGATGAGTTGTACTATTACTGGGCCGCATTCGACAACCGCCAGCCGGAGCAGAACTTCACCAAGTCCGACTCGTATTTTGTGGTGTACAAAGACACGACCCAACTGGAAGAAAGCGAGTTAGCCACGATGGCAGTCAATATCATGCCAGAGTATTTCCGGAGTCAGCGGCAAATCATTATCGACACCGAAAAATTGATTGCCACCCGCAAAAAATCGGCCGATAAAAGTCAGGCGTTCAAAAGTCAGTCGAACGAGATTGGGTTCGACCAGAAGGCCCTGCGGCTACGCTACGGGCAGTTTCTGGGGGAGGAGTTCGAGAAATCCATCGGGGGCGGTGGTGGCCCGCCCGACGGGAATGCTACATCGGGGCTGGCGGCTTCCGTCGATTCCTACATGCACAAACACGACGAGGGCGAAGGTGACCACGGTGTACCCGCCCAGGCCCAGCACGAGGATGAACACGGCCACAGCCACGGCGGGGGAATCAGCGACGACAGCAAAGATCCCATTGCGGCCATGATGGAGCAGTATGTACACAGCCACGACGACGGCGAAACCAATACCTTCCACGAACAATCGACGCGGGCGTTGCTGAAGATGGCCCTGGAAAACATGTGGCAGTCGGAGTTGCATTTACGGCTGTACGAACCCGAAAAAGCCCTACCTTTTGAACAGGAAGCCCTCAAATACCTGAAACAGTCGCAGCAAAAAGCCCGCTCTTACGTGAAGAAAACCGGCTTCGACCCGCCCCAAACGAAGGAAAAAGAAACCCGGCTTACCGGCGAGTTCAAGAACGTAACGGACCAGTTCAGTCAGGAACGCACCTACAGTCAGGAGCGACTGGCAACGCTGGTTTCCCGCGTACTAGGGTATCTTGAATTACCCCGGCTTTCGGCGCAGCAAAAGCAGGAAACGCTGCAACTCGGCAATGTGCTGGCCAATCAGGTGATGAACAGCGGGATGGCTAACTGGTCGGTGCTGGGTATTTTACAGAAACTGGCGTCGGGCAAACCTATTTCGCCGACCGAGAAAACGGGATTAAAAACGAAACTGTACGCCCTGACGAGCGCATCGGAACGAACCGGCCCCTCGTACGTCAGCGACCGAACGCTGGAAAAAGCCTTCTGGCAGCATTTGAAATAGATATGTTTAGATTTATTCCAGTTGTGAAATTGAGTTACTGCCCATTTATCTATTTTTTCAGATGAACTTAGTCAAAGGATGAGTGTGAATTATGAAAAAGTGTATTTGGTGTTCTAAAACGGAAAATACCGCACCTTTTAAAAAGGAGGCACACACAGTCCCACAGTCTTTAGGTGGGAGACAGATATGCCAAAACGTGTGTGATCTGTGTAATTCTTTTTTTGGTAGCCATCAAATAGGTAAGCCATCAATTGAGACGATACTCAAGGAATCATTAAATGTTTCTAAGTTTAGAATCCTCAATAACGGTAAACCAATTGGTCGGGGCCATCCAGCCGGACGATTTAAATCAATCTATTTCGATGTTAATTTCAAACGGGTCCCTGCGACGATTAGGTTAAAGGCCGCATATAGTCTACGGCCTAACTTTCAGAAGATTATCACTAGACAATTTAAAAGAGGCTTGTATAAAGTTTTCCTCGAAGAAACAGAGCGGAAACTCGGTAATGCCCATGAGGATCGATTCAACTTCATTAGGGCCTTCGCCCGCTACGACCTAGGAGATTGCCCTGTTCTGCATTTTGAGCGTAGCGTTGGGATACTTTATTTGTCAATGGATCTAATCAACCATCCTAAACTTTCCATAAACTCAGCAGACCACTTTACAGACTGGTTAATCACGGAATATGGCTTCCTAGAATTTGAGATCTTAGGCCACGTTTTCGCCATTGCCACCTCTCCACTTTGGATGACAACTTTCGATCTATACATACAGAAAAGTATCGGACTAAAGAAACAGTTATTCACGGGTTATCGACTTGTCAAGGAGTTTGATGATGTCGATCTGACATTAAACAGATGCTTTGATGAAAGTCGAGATAAAAAAGCATTTGGATAACAAGAAAGTACTAATAGACCTGTTTAGAGCCGAATTCCACCATTTTCTTCCTAGAAGAGTGAGACAAAAAAAAGAGAATCTGCTAACGAGTTTCAATAGATTTTATTGGGAAGGTGAATAGTAGCTAAAATGAAGATTCATAACTCCCAAATAGATTTGTAGTACAACCAACCTGTATGCACGTAACCGTCAACTGGAGTACCCCATTAACCTGGCTCATTGCCGCATCCCTTTTTGTCCTGCTGCTGGTTCAGGTCTGGTTCGTTATTCGCAATCAATCGCTCACGCCCGTCAGAAAAGGGGTTCGGCTGGGGTTGAATGGGTTGATGTGGCTCCTGCTAGTGGGCTATTTTGCCAACATTAACTGGTCTATCGACCGACCCGCCACACATGTCCTGCTGGTAGGCAACGACGTTCCCTCGGCGGTAGCGCGTAAACTGGCGGATAGCCTGCACATTCGGGAGCGGTTTTCCGGTCGAAGCCTCGATGCGGTGTATGATTCGGTGACGCTCGTAGGGCAGGATTTCCCGACCGAAACGCTGGTGGGTCTCAGCCAGTCGGCCCTGTACTGGGTTCCCTACAATCGGCTCGACCAGTTGCAGGCCATTCGCTGGAAGGGGCTAGTGCGGCAGGGGGAAATGCAGCGCGTAACGGCGCGGATTCAATCGGACAAAAAGCAGTGGCTCCGGCTCCGGTTTGGCCGACAAACGGTTGACAGCGTATCCCTGCAAAAAGGCGACAATACAGTTGCTCTTCAGTTTCCGGCGTTTGCCAGAGGACGCAGTCAGGTGAGCGTTACACTGGAGAATACCGTCCTGGACACCCTCCGCTATTTCGTCCGTTCAACGCAGCCCCTGACGGTTCAGTTTATCCTGGACAGCCCCGATTTCGAGAGTAAAACACTGGCCAACTGGTTGGGGAAGCAGGGCCATACGGTGATCGTTTCGGCCACACTCTCCACCAACATCCGCAGTACCCTACAAATCAACAAGGGGAGCAAACAGCCCCCCGACCTTTATATTACGGAGCCGGTAAATGCCGCCAATGCCACGGTTCGGAAGGCCGTTGCCGAAGGAAAATCGGTGCTGTTCATTAACCTGACCAATCCCGAAGTCGATTGCCGGACCATCAATCAGTCCCTTGGTAGTCGCTTTCAGGTCCGAAAAACAACGAATGAAGCCCTGATTCCGGTCGGTACCGGGTTGAATGCCCTACCCTATCGCTTCGCCGAAAGCCTGAATCAGCGGATGGTGTTGGGTTATCCGGTGGCTGTTCAGCGGGGCAACGGACGCGTGGGCGTAAGCCTGCTGAGCGAAACGTTTCCACTGGCCCTCAGTGGCGACAGTGTAGCGTACAGCCACGTCTGGACGGCGGTGTTAGCCCGCCTGTCGCCACCGGACAAAAACGCCATTCAGGCCGATGCTCCGGTATATAGTCGGTTGCCGCAGGAAATCACGGTAACCAGTCCATTACCCAACCGGCCCGCTACTATCCAAATTGGTTCCGATACGGTCCAACTAATGCAATCTCCCCTGAACGAAGGGGCTGAAACAGGCCGGGCGGTCTTCCCAAAATCAGGCTGGCAATCCATGCAGGATTCACTGGCGTTGTACGTCGACTCACTCCGTGCCGATAATTCTCTTGCCAAACGGGCCGAAGTAAACCAATTCATGCTGGCCCACGCCCGGCATCAGTCGACGGACAAACTACCCAACCAGACAACTACCGCGCAAATCCCCGACTGGGTCTGGCTGTTGTTATTTATAGGCTGCTTAACCGCACTTTGGGTAGAGCCGAAGGTGCGGGTTGGGTGAGACGGAAATAGACGTCTAGCAATTGTCAAACTAATTCAGTAGTGGTAAGTCACATATTTACCCGATGAACTACGCCGGCAAAATTACTCAAAATCTAGACGATCTCGTCGCACTTGAACAACAGCAAACTAATGTCCGCTTGCGCGACTAAGTGCGGTGCTTGCGCTTGCTGACGAGCCTCGTTAGATAGGCAACTCGCCCGCCTACGACGATAGGTTACTACCTATAGCCTGTTCTCCCAACAGTGAACCGGTCTGCCTTTGCAAGGATAAAGCCCTACTTCTCCGTCGGCTTCATTCCTGTAGTCTCCCCGGCTCCTTTCTGGCCAAACAGGACCCATTCCAGCGCGAGCAGGTTTTTACCGCCGGGTTTCGCGAATACGAAATACAGATCGTGTTTACTAACCGGAGTCTTGAGAGGAGATGTCACGTCGGCATACTTCCGGCCATCCCCCGTTGGCGTGGTTTTTACCTGACTGATTATCGGTCCCGTTGGCGAGTCGGCGTGTACTTCAATGGTGGCATCCTGGTCTTTAGATGCGTAATGAACGGTGAGCTGGTCGATGCCTTTCAGGTCGATACTTTTCAGCATAAACCAGGATTGATCCTGGATATTACCCAGCCGCCGACCCTGTTTGGCCATTGCATGCAGTTCGTCGGCTTCGGTTGCCAGTACTTTAGTGGGGCGCAGAATCAGCGCGTCCTGCTGGGTTAGCGAAAGCGTGGGTTGTTTGCCACCAACACTTCCCTTGTCGGTATACGAAGCAGTCAGGATATAGCGGCTCGACTGGTCATTGCCCACGTGGTCTTTCAGCACCACACTACCCTGTTGGGGAAGGTGGTTGTCGGCGGGTTTTACGCCCAGCGAGAAAATGTATTTGACCATCTCGGCCGTTTCCTCCCGGGAGAGTTGGGGGTGAGCACTCATGGCATGTTCGCCCCAGACGCCCCCGCCCCCGATGATGATTTTGTTGGCCAGCTTAGCCGTTGCCGTTTTATCATCCCGGTATTTTTTAGAAATCTCCGTGAACGATGGCCCAACGGATTTGGCATCTACCTGGTGGCACGCCTTACAGTCGCTGCCCGCAATCAGGTTTTTCCCCAGGTTAAACGAAGCCGAAATCGCCTGATGGCCCAACTGCTGATCGGTGTCGGCTACTTTCGGGATGTAGGTCATCGCCACGTTCACCTTCTTTTTGTCAATGGTTTTATCCTCCTTATCCGCCACCACTACCGCGTAGTGCAGGGGAGCCTGATTGGGGAAGAAAAAGGTGCTGTTGTCCGTTGTCGAGATAGCCACCCGAGGCATGGTGTTGCCTACTTTTAGGATCAGCGTATCCGTGCTGGATTTACCCGACGGATCGGTTACGGTCAGTCGGGCTTTGTAAATGCCGTTTTTACGAAAGGTGTAGGCCGTTTTAGCCTCCGTTGAGGCTACGGCATTTCCCTCAAACCGCCACTCGTAGCGAAGCCGGTCAGCTTTGTCGTAGTCGTAGCTATTGTTGCCGAAAGCCACCGTCAGCGGGGCCAGGCCAATGGTGTCATTCGCGGTGAGTTTGGCTACCGGGGTGCGGTTGCCAGGGTTAAAATCAATGCGAACTAACCGCGCATCGACGTTATCAATCCCGTACACCGAGCCGTATTCGAGCATATAAATGGCGCCTTCCGGCCCAATTTCCATATCGACTGGGCGACGGAAATCACCCTGCTCCGGCATGAAGCGTTCCATACCCACGTATTTCTGCTGGTCGTCCATGCGTACGGCAAAGACCCAGTTCCGCATCCAGTCGTACATAAACAGCGCCTTGTCGTAGTACGCCGGAACTTTCGTTTTCGAGGTGCTGGCGGCATCGTAATGATAGACCGGGCCACCCATAGCGCATCTCCCCCCCACGCCCAACTGCGGAAACTCGTCCGATTTGTTGTATGGATACCACACCATCGACTTGTTGACGGGCGGCAACGTTTTGGCTCCGGTGTTGTTGGGCGAGTTGTTGACCGGCGCTTGTGGGTTGTAGAGTTCGCCCACGGCTTTGGTCGCAAAATCGTAGTGATAATAGGGCTTATTATCCCCTACGAAGAAAGGCCAGCCGTAGTTACCCGCTTTTTTGGCCTGGTTAAACTCATCGTAGCCGCGCGGTCCCTGCTCGCCATCGGTACCGGAGTCGGGACCAATTTCGCCCCAGTACAGGATCGACGTAACCGGATCGACGGAAATACGGTACGGGTTACGACAACCCATCACGTAGATTTCCGGGCGTGTACCCGGCGTTCCTTTCGGAAACAGGTTGCCATCCGGAATGGTGTAAGCGGGCGCGCCCCCGGAACCGTCTTTTTCGACGTGGATACGCAGGATTTTCCCACGCAAGTCGTTCGGGTTGCCCGCCGACCGTTCTGCATCGAACGTATGCCGCCCCGCACGCTGGTCGATGGGCGCAAACCCATTCGACTCGAACGGAACGGTATTATCGCCGGTCGATATAAACAGGTTACCGTGCGTATCCCAGGCCATTGAACCACCCGTGTGGGCACTCACTTCCAGGTCGATGGGAAATTCGATAATGGGTTTCTCGCTGGCTACATCCAGGGTGTTATCATCGTTCATGACGAAGCGGGCAATACGCTGTTTGGTCTGCTCGCCGTCCTGAATGGTGTAGAAAAAGTAGAGATAATGGTTCTGGCTAAAATTTGGGTCGATGGTCATGCCCAGCAGACCGTTCAGGTATTTCTCGACGGCTTTCACCGGGAAATCATGCAGGAGCCGGGTTTTCTTCTGTACGGGATCGTACATATAAAACTTACCCCCCCGCTCCACAAAAAATACACGTCCGTCGGGTGCTACGGCCAGTTCCATCGGCTCGTTGAGGTCGTTGGAGAGTACCGTTTTGGTAAACCGATTTTCTTCGGGACGGTTTGTCGTGTCGATTTGTACTGCCTTTTGGTGAGGAGCGGGCGTACCGGGTGTACCCATCCAGCTGTTGAGCAGACCCAGTAGGCCAAGCACTGCGCCCCCGATGGAGAAAGAATGGAAAAGTGACATCATAGTTTTGGGAGGTAGACGTTTAACAGGACAGTCGCCTGCACAATAGGCAAAGCGGGAATAAGGTGTGGTCTAATGGTTGTCAACAAAAAATGCCCGTTGCATAACGGGCATTTTTTGTTGACAATTTGCAGGGTTCCCCCTGAGAATTTACCTTACTCCACTGCTTTCACCGTGTACCCTCCCTTACGGAGCAGGTTGATGATACCTTTTTCGTTACCCAGGTGTCCGGCACCAAAGGCAAAAAAGGTAGGCTTTTCTTTAGCCGCTTTCTCAATGACCGGTATCCACTTAGTATTCCGGTCGGCAAGCAGACTTTCCTCAAACTGCGCAAAATCGCCCCCGCTGAACTGACTGGTTTTCATGGTGTTCATCAGCTTTGTCAGATCGTGGCTTTTGTACAGCTCAATCATATTCATAAATTCCCTCTTAGCCTCGTCAGGGTTTTTAGCCATGTCGACCAGACCCTTTAGTTGTTCTTCCAGCGGAATTTTATCCAGGGCCGCCAGTTCATCCTCCAGCGATTCCAGCCCGCGTACTTCTTTTTTGTCGGTGGCGGCCATCTGGGCGAATGTCATATCATAGGACGCTGGCTGGCATGGTAACATGGTCATGTACATCATGGACAGGAGGCCAAGGGGTTTCAGCATACCCAGTTGGGTCAGCCCCATGCTCATCTTCTGCTTAAGGTACGTATCCAGCACGGTATAATCGTCGGGTTTGAGCAGGTCTTTCACCGTTTTGCCACCGGGCATCAGCATCGCCTTCTGCATACTGCCCATCATGGCCGGGTCGTCCATATCCAGTTCCAGGTACACCTGCTGCGTACGGCCCATTGCTTTTTTCATGGCCTCGGTAATCTGCAAATCTGCCGGGCAAATCAGGTGAAATGTTCCGTACAGGTACGAAGGCTGTGACAGGCCCGGCCCCGTCACTTCGTACAGTAATGCGCTGTCCTGAGCCTGAACACGACCAGACAACGTTCCGGCCAGTAGCAGCCCGAACGAAAGTATTTTTGTTAGTTGAGTTGACATTGTTTCGACTAGTTCGTAATAACAAATGTAGGATTGACCGTGGCGCCTGGGTAACGGATAAGGATAAAAGACACGCCAGATTGACAGGCGGTATTAGCTGTGCGGTTAGCTATTACCATATTCCCATCGGGCGCGGCCCAGGCCAGAATACCTGATGGATGAGGTCAGGACGGGCGCGATCAGGCAACGGGCAGCAATACGGTGATTTGGGTACCTTTCCCCGGTGAGGATTGCGCCGAAATTTGGCCATTATGCCGTTCCACAATTTTTCTGGAGATAGCCAGCCCCAATCCAATACCGGGGGTATTGGGACTCAACTTCTTCAGGATATGGAAAATCTCTTCGCTGTGCTGGTTGCTGAACCCCGGCCCATTGTCGGAAACGATGATACGGGCGTAGTCACAATAACGGTACTTGTTGGGCAGGTGCTGAAAACTATTCATGCCAATTACCGTACCGGTAACCCGTATGGCAACCGACTGCCCCGGCTCTCTGAATTTCACGGCATTGTCCAGCAAATGCCTGAATAAATTAATCAGTTCGGCTTTGTTACCCGGTACGGCAGGCAGCGTTTCCACCTCGAACGTAGCCTGGGCTATCTCAAATTCTAGCTTCAGTTCCTGTACAAGCTTTGTCAGGTCAACGGTGTCCATCAAAATTGGCAACTGGCTGGCCAGGGTGAAGTAAAATTGCAAATCACTGATAAGCTGCCGCATCCGGCTGGTAGCCGTACCAATACCTACCAGTGCGCGATTTCCCATAACGGTCAGCGCATCCGGTTTCTCGTGGCTGAGCAGGTCCGCAAACAGGGTAATCTTGCGGAGGGGTTCTTGCAAATCGTGCGAAATAATTTTGCTGAACTGCTCGAGTTCGTCATTTCGATGCCGCATGTAACTAAGCTGCCGGTCGAGGTCGGTTTGATGAAGTTCCAGTTCCTGTTTAAGGGCAACCAGTTCATCATTACGGAGCAGTGCCGCTTCGGCGGCTTTTTTCGCATCGATCAACTCCTGTTCGAACTGCCTCCGCTGGTAAACCGGAATAAAGGAGATATAGGTGACTGATGCTCCATCCTGCTCCCGGCTGACGGCGTTCAGCAGCACGGGTATCTGGACCCGTTGCCGGGTTTGTACGTTCAGATACAGTTCATTGGCTACTTTCCGCAGAGTAATCAGGGGATAGATATGGGTCTGGAAATAAATCCGGCTGGGTATCGTCAGTAACCGGTCGATGCGGCTACCCACAAGTTCGGAAGCCTCGTACTCCAGCAGGGTACAGGCAAATGGGTTGATCGAAACAATATGACTTTCGGCATTCAGTACAAGCACTCCACACGGTATCAGCGGGGTAATTTCCTGCATAGTACGGTGCGATGAGTTAATTGACAGATGCCAGGTATTGGCGTATAGCGTCGGTCGTTTCGACAGGAGCACTTAAATGGGGGCAGTGCCCCGTAGCGGCAATAATGCGCAATTGGCTGTTGGGGACTTGTTTAGCCATATATTCCCCTACTGCCACAGGGGCAATAATATCGTCCATCGACTGAATAATCAGCGATGGTGTCCGGAGTTTGGGCAGATCGGCCCGGTTGTCGCTATAGAACGTAACCTGGGCAAATTGCAGGGCTACATCAAGGTCGGTACGGCAGAACGATTCAGTTAGTTCAAGACCCAGTTGAGGGCGGTCTTCGTTACCCATAATAGCCGGTGCCATCGAGTTGGCCCAGCCAAAAAAGTTACCATCCATCATGGCCAGCAATCCTTCAATATCTTCCCGCTCGAAGCCGCCGTAGTAATCGCCGTCGTTAATATAACGGGGTGACGGGCCAACCATAACCAGCCGATTGAACCGGTCAGGTTCCCGAATACAGGCCAGCGTACAAATCATGCTGCTAACCGAGTGCCCCACCAGGATAACGTTTTGTAGATCGAGGGCGTGGCAAATGTCCAGTATATCCTGCGCATAGCCGTGCAGGCTGGCGTACCGTTCGCGATTGTAGGCATCCAGTTTGGCCCCACCGTGACCGATATAATCAAACAGTACTACTTTGTAATCGGCCTCAAAAGCGGGAGCTACATAACGCCACATACCCTGGTCGCAGCCAAAGCCGTGTGCAAACAGAACTACCTGTCCGTCCTGGTTTCCCGTAACGGTAATATTATACCGATCAATCAGGCATTGTTTCATATAAAAATAGGGAGAGGGGGGGCAGACAACAGGTTACACAACCCACTGTTGAATCAGCTGGCTCGCCAGCACCGTCAGCTCATTAAAGCTGGCGGGTTTTATATAGTAATCATTGGCGCCGAGCGCCACCGAATTTCGCTTGTCGGCGGGATTGCTGGACGTTGTCAGCACCACCACCGGCAAGCGATTGTACTTGTCAATGGATCGCACAAATTCCAGCGTTTTCAGTCCGCCCATCCGGCGCATATTCAAATCCAGCACAACCAGCTCAGGTGAATCGGACGTTTCCTGCAAATGCACCAGCAAATCCTCCCCGTCCAGCAGGGTTTTGATCATAAGCCGAGCGTCCATGTAATTGAAAGCCATCTGCATCAGCAACAGATCGTCCTCATCATCATCCACTAACCATATTGAGCCTGATAACGTGTTCATCACTTACCTGTTTAGCGAATTTGTTTAACAAAAATATATAAAAGTTCAGCACATGTGTACCCCCTTAAAAGAATAATACAAAATTATATATAAATAAAGCAGTTATTTTAGTAAGGTGGTTTGACCATAGCCAGGAATCGACTAGGTACAAATGCCGGTTTGCCGGGAAGTACGATTTCCGCGTCTGTTCCATTGTGTGTACAAAATGAGCGGTTGTCTACGGCAATTGACAGCGAACACCCGTGTCAGTCCACCCGATAAATTCGCTTCCGAATCAGGCTGCGTGGGGTTTCCTACAGTATACCATCATCCTGTTTCCTTTATAAGGTTGACAAATGGCAAAAATGGTGCCTGTTCGCACCTAATCTATATGACAACCCAGGCACCCCAACCAGCTGCACAGAAAACAAACGCGTTTGCCCATAAAATCCGACTCGTTACGGCGGCCTCCCTGTTCGACGGGCACGACGCGGCCATTAACCTGATGCGCCGGCTCATGCAGGCATCGGGAGCCGAAGTAATCCACCTGGGGCACAACCGGTCGGTAGCCGACATTGTGGATTGCGCCATCCAGGAAGATGTACAGGGCATTGCCGTGACAAGTTATCAGGGCGGACACCTGGAATTTTTCAAATACATGTACGATCTGCTTCAGGAACGCGGGGCGGGCCATATCAACCTCTTCGGGGGCGGGGGCGGCACCATCCTGCCCACCGAAATAGCCGAACTCCACGCCTACGGTATCACCCGCATTTACAGCCCCGACGATGGCCGGACGATGGGCCTACAGGGTATGATCGACGATTTGTTACGCCAGTGCGATTTTGACCTATCGCCCGTTATCCAACGGCCAGATTTATCCGTAGAAGCCACCGACTCTATTGCCCGCCTGATTACCACCGCCGAAAATCATCCCGACCAGTACCAAACTTACAAGGTCTCCAGGACCTTACAGGATTCAGTACCTGTCCTCGGCATCACCGGCACGGGGGGAGCGGGAAAGTCCTCGCTGGTCGATGAATTGGTCCTGCGGTTTTTGCGGACGTTTCCCGATAAAACGATGGCTATCATCTCCGTCGATCCCTCCAAACGCAAATCGGGTGGTGCGCTGCTCGGCGACCGGATTCGGATGAATGCCATCACGCCCAAAGCGGGCGAGCAAAGCCGCGCCAATCCAGGCCGGGTCTATATGCGCTCACTGGCCACCCGACAGTCAAATCTGGCTCTGAGTCGTTATGTGCAGGATGCCATTGATGTGTGTAAAGCTGCCCAATTCGATTTGATTATTGTTGAAACATCCGGCATTGGGCAGTCGGATACGGAAATTACTGAACACGCCGACAAAACGCTGTACGTGATGACCGCCGAATACGGAGCCGCCACGCAGTTGGAAAAAATCGACATGCTCGACTTTGCCGATATGATCGCCATCAATAAGTTCGACAAACGCGGCTCCCTCGATGCCCTGCGCGACGTTCGGAAACAGTATCGGCGTAATCATAACCAATGGGACGTGCCGGATGATGCGCTGCCTATTCTGGGTACCGTGGCCTCGCAGTTCAACGATGCGGGCATGAACGCGCTGTTTACGCGGCTGATGGATGGGTTGGGGTTTACAGTTTTCAATTTTCCGTTTACGGTAGCTGACGCAGCCAAAAAATCCGACAGGGAACCGAAAACCGAAAACCAGCTACCGAAAACCGTCACTCCCATCATCCCCCCCGACCGGGTTCGGTACCTGGCCGAGATCGTGGAAGAAAGTCGCCGGTATGACCAGTTCACACGGGACCAAACGATCCTTGCCCGCCAGGTGTACCAGCTGGAGGGTGCCCTGCAGCTCCTGCCGGATGGCGCCGGGAAAGACGAGGTGCGCCGGTTAAAGGCCGAAACCCATGCCCGCCTTACCAACGAATGCCGGATGCTGCTGGAGCAGTGGCCTCAGGTACAGGAACGGTACAAAGCCGAGTTTTACGAGTTCCGGGTGCGGGATAAAGTGATCCGGCAACCGCTGTATTCCGAAACCCTGTCGCACCTGAAAATCCCGAAAGTAAGCCTGCCCCGGTACCACGACTGGGGCGATATTCTCCACTGGCTGCTCACGGAAAACGTACCCGGCGATTTTCCTTACACGGCGGGGGTGTTTCCCCTCAAACGCGAGGGCGAAGACCCGACGCGCATGTTTGCCGGGGAAGGCGGCCCCGAACGCACCAACCGGCGGTTCCATTACGTATCGAAAGGATTACCCGCCAAACGGCTCTCCACGGCCTTCGATTCTGTCACGCTTTACGGCGAAGACCCGGCCCTGCGACCCGATATCTTCGGTAAAGTAGGCAACTCCGGCGTGAGCATCTGCACCCTGGACGATGCCAAGAAACTATACTCCGGCTTCGACCTCTGCGACCCTGCCACCTCCGTATCCATGACCATCAACGGCCCCGCGCCCATGCTGCTCGGCTTCTTCCTGAATGCCGCCATCGACCAGCAGTGCGAGAAATGGCTGCGCCAGCAAGGGGCTGAGGGTATGGAGCACGGGGCAGAGAGCGAAGGACGGGGCCATATAACCACGACCAAAACCCCAGGCTCCCAGCCCCACGCCCCGTACTACAACGGCCCCCTGCCCGATGGCAACGATGGGCTGGGCCTGATGCTGCTCGGCACAACGGGCGACAAAGTACTGCCCCCGGAGGTATATGCCCAAATCAAAGCCGATACGCTCCGGAAAGTGCGCGGAACGGTGCAGGCTGATATTCTGAAAGAAGACCAGGCACAGAACACCTGCATTTTCTCCACCGAATTTGCCCTTAAAATGATGGGCGATATCCAGCAGTATTTCACGGATAACCAGGTACAGAACTTTTACTCCGTCTCCATTTCGGGCTACCATATTGCCGAGGCCGGGGCCAATCCTATTTCGCAGCTGGCATTTACGCTCTCCAATGGGTTTACGTTCGTGGAATACTACCTCAGCCGGGGCATGAACGTCGATGCTTTTGCCCCGAACCTGTCATTCTTTTTCTCCAACGGTATGGACCCGGAATATACGGTACTGGGGCGGGTGGCCCGGCGTATCTGGGCCAAGGCCATGAAGCATAAATACCACGCTAATGACCGCTCTCAGAAACTGAAATACCACATCCAGACATCGGGCCGGAGTTTGCACGCGCAGGAAATCGCGTTCAATGACATCCGCACTACCCTCCAGGCCTTGCTGGCTATTTATGACAACTGTAACTCCCTGCATACCAACGCCTACGACGAAGCCATCACGACTCCAACGGAGGAATCCGTCCGGCGGGCCATGGCCATTCAACTCATCATTAACCGGGAATTTGGGCTGACGAAAAACGAAAATCCGTTGCAGGGGGCTTTCGTGGTGGAGGAGTTGACGGAGCTGGTAGAGGAAGCCGTGTATCAGGAATTTCTGGCCCTCAACGAGCGGGGCGGTGTATTGGGAGCCATGGAACGCATGTACCAGCGCAGCCGGATTCAGGAGGAATCTATGTACTACGAAACCCTCAAGCATAACGGAGAACTACCCCTGGTGGGGGTCAATACCTTTCTCGACCCGGCGGGTTCACCCACCATCGTACCCGCTCAGGTCATCCGCTCAACGGACGAGGAAAAACGGTACGCCGTCGATTCGTGCCGGGCATTTCAGGAACGGCACCGGGCTGAAGCGGAGGTTGCTCTGGCGAATTTGCGGGCTACCGCACTCGCTGGCGAATCCACCGCGCCAGCGGACTGGCGGGACGGCAACATATTCGAGAGCCTGATGGAAGCCACCAAAGTATGTTCGCTGGGGCAGTTATCCAACGCCCTTTACGCCGTGGGCGGGCAGTACCGGCGGAATATGTGAGTCGTGAACTGCTTATATCAGACGGCTTTATACGAAGAAAGGGCGCTATGAAAACGCCCTTTCTTCGTATAAAGCCAGTTAGTGAGGTAGTTAACTATTCTGAAAACCTATTTCCCGTTTCCTACCAACTCGGTATACCGAACACTGTTCCAGTCAATTTCTATTTTCCGCCCAGTGTCGGCAGCCCGCAAAATACTGTCGATAATTTTTAAATCTTTCCAGCCTTCTTCGCCCGATGCCTCCGGTTTGGTCCCCTTCTGAATACTCTGCGCGAACGCATCAATCTGCGCAACCTGCTGGTACTGCGGGGCGGGTATATCCATGGGGCCAAGGCTGGTAACCCCCTGCGCACCCGTGGCGTTGAAGGCAGGTTCGAGTTTGAACCAACCCCGCTCGCAGGTGGCGTAAAGCCGGTCTACGTACGAGGAATACGCGGTACTGCTGTGTACCACGGCTCCCCCGGCAAATTCCATTTGCCAGAAAACCGTTTCGTGAGTATCCTTAAAATTCACCCGATCAAAGGTATAAGCCTGAGCCGTCACACTTAGTGGAACGTCATTCAGTATCCGGCGGGCACCCTGTATGGCATAAATACCTAAATCCATGATGGCACCTCCGCCAATGGTTTTATCCAAACGCCACGAATTAGGCGGGGGCAGCGTGAAACCCAGGCTCGACTCAATCATTTTGACCGCTCCAAATGTTTGCCGGAGGCCCAACCGGCGCATTTCCAGATGATGGGGTTCAAAATACAGTCGATACCCCACGGACAGCTGCACGCCATGGTCTTTACAAACCGAAATCATCTGCCGGGCCTCTTCGGCATTCATAGCCATCGGTTTTTCGCAAATCACGTGTTTACGTGCCTGGGCGGCCCGGATCGTGTATTCAGCATGCAGGAAATTTGGCAGTACAATGTAGATAATGTCAATATCGGGATTGTTCTTTAACTGATCGAACGTCTGGTAGTTGTAAACGTTCTTCGCCGGGATATTGTAGGTCGAAGACCATGCTTTGGCTTTCTCCGGCGAACCGGTTACGATGCCAGCCAGATAACAGGTTTTTGATTCAAGCAGAGCCGGAGCCAGTTGCGTAGTAGCATAGTTTCCCAGACCTACCAATGCGACCCCAAGTTTTTTGGGCGCGGGCGTTGGGCCAGCCAATGAGTCGGCTGAATAAGCCAGTAATCCGCCAACAGCCAGAGACATTTTTTGTAAAGACAGTCTGCGTGAGATAGCGTTATTCATAAGGACATTACGTCTGTATTTTACGAAAGAACAAAAAAAAGCCCAATAATTAAATTGGGCTTTCTGCTCGTCACAAATACAATACGCTACATATGAACAACTCAAAAACTCCCTATTAATCAATTCCTCCTATTGACTACTTACAGACAGAAATAGTTTACGCATGCATTCATGTTGGTTTCGCTCTTTAAAGTTTAAGGCGAAAAAAAATTTATTTATTGGTCAGTTTTTTTATCAATTATTTTGTCCCCTTCCGTCGATTGACCGCTTCCACGCGGCCCCCCCCAGCGTTTTTTTCGGCGTTTGTTCTTTCCGGCTTCGCTGGTATCCTGGGCCAACGATTGCCCATTAGCCGGTAAAGGCTCGGAAAGAGTAGTTATTTTTTCTGGCGTGGGTTTATGTTCCGTACCACCTGCATCTATCCGCCCGTTCCGTTCCAGCTGCGTTCCACCAACCGGAGCCTCCCGGTTTTCAGGTCGGCTCCGGCCGTCTCTACCGTCTCTCCGTTGTCCATCACGCCCCCCACGGTCGCGTCCAGCATCACCCCGCCGGTTGTCCTGACGGGCATCGTTGCCACGCCCACCTTTACCCCGCAGCCCGCTAAACCGTTTGGGATCGAACACGGGCGATTTACCCATACCCAGCTCCTCGGTAATAGACTGCTTATCCATTTCCCGCTCAATCAGGCGTTCGATGTTTACAATCCGGTTCTGGTCCTGATCGCTGATAAAAGTAATTGCAGTTCCGGTGGTGGCGGCCCGGGCCGTACGCCCAATCCGGTGAACGTAATCTTCGGCATCGCGCGGAATGTCGTAGTTGACTACGTGCGTCAGGTTATCAATGTCGATACCCCGTGATAGTACGTCCGTAGCGACCAGAATAGGGAACGCCTTGTTTTTGAAATCGCGCAGGACAATTTCCCGGTCGTCCTGCTCCAGGTCGGAACTGATACCACGGGATTCGTAGCCCAGTTTGTTCAGTGCCCGTACAATGCTGTTTATCTCGGCTTTCTTGGAGGTGAACAGCACCATGCTGCTCACGGGTTTGGTGCTGTTCTTGATCAGATGAGCCAGCAGGGGCAGTTTCTGGCTATCGTAGGCCAGGTAAAACTGCTGGTCGATACCGGCGGCCGGTTTAGATACGGCCAGTCTGATTTCTTCGGGGTCAATCAGGATACGTTTGGAGAACTCCCGGATCTTATTGGGCATCGTAGCCGAAAAGAGCAGGGTCTGCCGCTTTTTCGGAATCTTCTCTACAATGTTCAGGATATCGTCCGAGAAGCCCATATCGAGCATCTTATCGGCCTCATCGAGCACTAAATAATCGATTTTGTCGAAATTGACGTAGCCAAGCTGCATATGCGCCATCAGTCGCCCCGGCGTGGCAATGATGATATCGGCTCCCGTTTCGAGTGCTTTGCGTTGCTTATCCCAGTCGTCGCCTTTGCCCCCGCCGTAAATGGCGATGCTATTAGCCTGCACAAAGTAGCCGAACCCTTCTACCTGTTCGTCGATTTGCTTGGCCAACTCACGCGTTGGTACCAGAATCAGGGTGCTGGTATGGTCGTGGTTGGCGTGGGAAATTCGGTCGAGGAGTGGAATGAGGTAAGCCGCCGTTTTACCGGTGCCGGTCTGGGCACTGGCGATGAGGTCACGTCCGTCGAGGATTTTGGGAATAGCCAGTTCCTGAATGGGAGTGGCTTTGAGGTAATTCATGGCATCTACACCAGCCAGCAGGTCGTCGTGCAGATTAAATTCAGAAAATGTCAAGGTTACAGCATTGTGAAGGTGAAAAACCACTGACCTTAACGTCCCGGCCAGCAAACCGATAATACAGCCCGTTATGGTGAGCCGTTGATTTGGAATCAAATATACCGAAAAATCAGGATTTAGCCAGTGTTCACCGCCCGGTTCTATGGCGGTTTTTCGATAGCCAGATAAATCGGTTATCGCTGTACTAACAGTTTTCCGGGTAATCCTGTTTCACTAAGCGATACCTTCACCCAGTGCGGTGAAACCACCCGATAAAACCGGATAGTCAAGACCAAGTACCCATGCGAATCGACCCGCTAAGAAATGGACTGAAAATGAGCTTGCTGAGCCTCTTTCTCTCCATGACCAGTTCATCCCTGACGGCTCAATCCAAATCAGCCCCGACCCTGGAAACCGTAGCGACCTTTGGGAAGCATCAACCCATCGGGCTGGGCGTCTCGGCCGAAAATCGACTTTTCGTTACGTTCCCAAAAAATTCGAACAACTACGACTATGGCCTGGCAGAAATCGTTCGGGGCCAACGACGACCGTATCCCAATGCCGAATGGAACCAGTGGGATTCCCTGAAAGCACAAAACCGGTTTATCAATGTGCAGGCCCTGTTCATCGACCAAACCAATACGTTTTGGGTACTGGACCCGGCCAGCCCCGCCGGACAAAAAGCCATTCCCGAAGGCATCAAACTGGTAAAAATCAATTTAAAAACTAATCAGGTAGAGAAGGTCTATCGCTTTACCGATTTACCCCGCGAGCGTACGGCACTGAACGATGTACAGGTGGATTCACGCCAGCAGGTGGCGTATTTATCGGACCCCGGACGAGCGGCCATCGTGGTACTTGACTTGAAGACAGGCAATAGCCGGACCGTACTGGAAAATGATAAATCCACAAAAGCCGACCCAAATTTCGTGCTGACC
Source organism: Cytophagales bacterium (assembly GCA_038236215.1). Classification (GTDB taxonomy): domain Bacteria; phylum Bacteroidota; class Bacteroidia; order Cytophagales; family Spirosomataceae; genus Spirosoma. Next base: position 44,756 of record JBBSTD010000027.1, read on the forward strand.
ATCGAGGGGAAGGAGGTACGCGATGGCCGGGGTAATCCTTTCCGCAGCAACGTGAACGGCATTGCCCTGACCCATGACTTCCGATATCTCTATTTCCGGCCCATCACGCAAACAAAACTATACCGTATTGACACGAAGCACCTGACGGATACCAGCCTGTCTGCTACCGAGCTATCGGCACAAGTCGAGACAATGGGCGAAACCGGCGTTTCGCACGGCATGATAGCCGATAAAGCCGGCAACGTGTACCTGACCGATTCGGCGGACAAATCCATTCGCTACTTCACCCCTGACGGACAGTTGAAAACCCTCGTTCAGGATGACCGGTTGCTCTGGCCGGACAGTTTCGGCATCGGCACCGATGGCTATCTGTACGTGACGGCCGCGCAGATTCAGCGTACCAAACGGTATAATAACGGGGTCGATAAGGTGGTCTACCCGTTTCGACTGTACCGGGTGAAGTTGCCGGATTAGGCATATTTCGGGATGGTAGGGGTAGGTTGACAACTAAAGGATTCCGTACTTTTGTGCCTAATCAATTATGGCACGTCTACGTTCAACAATACCTTACTTCTTAATGCAAGCGTTTGTTTGTCATTCCGAAGAATGAGGAATCCCAAGCATCAGGGTAATTGAGATTCCTCATTCTTCGGAATGACAAACAAACGCTATTTAGTATCTTCATTCTGTATCCAGTAGCAATATGCCCAAATTATCCGTTCAACTCATTGCGTTTATCGCGTTTGTTTCGCCTTCAATCAGTCTGGCCCAAACGCTCACGTCTCCGGTCTCACTGGATGATACCCTTCAACTCAATGAAGTCATTGTGCGGGGCTACGCGTCGAACCGGCGACTATTAGAGACACCAGCCTCAATTGGCGTGTTGACAAGCCGGGATTTGAACCAGCGGTTTGGCATACCAACCCTGGTGCCCGCCCTCAACACGCTGCCGGGTGTACGGGCCGATGAACGGTCGCCGGGGAGTTACCGGCTGGCCATTCGGGGGAGTGCCATTCGGTCGCCATTTGGGGTTCGGAACATCAAAACGTACTGGAATGAATTGCCCCTCACGGATGCGGGTGGCAATACGCCCCTCAATGCATTGGATGTGCGGTCGCTGGGCAGAATGGAGGTCATCAAAGGGCCATCAGGCAGTTTGTACGGGGCTGGAACGGGCGGTACCGTTCTTTTTAGTGGCCTGGCTGTTCCAGCGGGCAAAACCCGCGTTGAACTATCGGCGTTAGGCGGCTCATACGGGTTATACGGCAATGGTGTTTCAATACAGACGGGCAAAAACAATTCAGCGGTTAGCCTCAATTATAACCACTTGCAGGCCGACGGATACCGCGACCATAGTGCAGTGGTGCGCGATAATCTGAGCCTGACCGGGTCGTTTACCGTTAGCCCCAAGCGGACCATTTCGGTGTTGGCTCTGTACTCCGATTTGCATTACGAAACCCCCGGCGGCCTGACAGAAACCCAGTTTAATACTAATCCCAGGGCTTCCCGACCAGGCACCGTAGCCGTGCCTGGTAGTGCCGACCAACAGGCGGGTATCTACCAGAAAGTGGGGTACTTCGGCTTGTCGCATGCGTACCGCTGGAACGACCGGATTCAGAACACAACGGTTATTTACACATCTTCAACAGATTTCGCGAACCCCTTCCTCACCAACTACGAACGGCGCACCGACCAGGGCATTGGTGGCCGGACGGTTACCCAGATTCAGTTTCCCAATGGCCCACTGCCCACCGTCGTTACCGTTGGGGCCGAATACCTACGAAACTTCACCGTTGACCGTAATTTTGGCAACCGCAAAGGCGTTGCCGATACCATCCAGACCGACGAAGAACTGACCGCCCGGCAATCGACACTTTTCGTACAGGCTGAAACCGAATTGCCTGCCCACTTTCGGTTCACGGCCGGGCTGAGCCGGAATGACAATCGCTACGGATTCACCCGCTTTCCTATCCGGTCGGCCGGTGCGCAGCCCGCCACGTTTTTGCCCCGAAATTTTACGCCGGTCTGGTTACCGCGCATAGCCCTGCTCCGCACGTTTGGACAGAACGTTTCGGCTTTCGCCAGCATCAGCACGGGTTATTCAGCCCCGTCAACGCAGGAAGTACGGCCCTCAGCGGGTGGGTTCAATACCACGCTCAACCCCGAACAGGGAACGAGTTACGAATTGGGTCTGCGTGGTTCAGCGGTTAATAGCCGACTCCGTTTCGATGTAGCAGTCTACCAGTTTCAGCTTCGCGAAACCATCGTCCGGCGGTCGAATGCGGGTGGAGCCGAGTACTTTGTCAACGCGGGTCGAACCGACCAACGGGGGCTGGAAGCGCAGGTGAATTACGATTTCGTGTCGCCCTCGTTTGGCACGTCGCAACCGGGCTTTTTCTCCCTGCTACGGCTATGGAATAGCCTGACGCTAACCGATTACCGATTCCGGGATTACCAGCAGGGAGCCGTCGACCTGTCGAACAACAAGGTACCGGGCGTGGCACCCACCACCAATGTAACGGGCATCGACGCCGAAACCAGATCGGGTTTCTACGCGCACCTGACCTATCAGTTCCTGCTGGAATTCTGGCTGAATGATGCCAATACGGCTTTATCTAACCCGACCCAACTTTTGCAGACAACCCTGGGTTTCCGGCGCAATCTGGGTCAGCACTGGACACTGGACGTGTATGCTAGTGGGGATAATCTGCTGGACCGCAACTACTCGCTGGGCTACGACCTGAACGCCTTCGGAAGCCGCTATTACAACGCGGCCCCCGCCCGGAACTTCGTAGGTGGCGTGCGGTTGGGAATGAGCTGGTAAGTTAGTTCACTGTTGGATGTTTGTTGTTTGACGTTGCGCGAAGCTGTTCGACGCTGTCTGGAATCAACGTCTCGACTATCATCAGCCTTTTGAACCGCACCGCGCAGCAACAAACATCGAACCGCACCGGCGGGCCGGACAAACATCAAACAAAATATTGCTCTCAGTCGCCAACCTCACTAAAGCCTACAACGGGGTTACCGTTCTGACGGTGCCGGAACTGCATCTGCTGCCGGGCATTCACTATTTCCGGGGTGGCAACGGATCCGGCAAAACGACATTTTTTAGAACCGTGGCGGGTTTGTTGCCGTTTTCAGGGACCGTCTTGTTAGAAAATCAGTACGAAATCAACCGCGACCCGGTGGCTTACCGAATGCGGGTCAACTACGCCGAAGCGGAACCCGTTTACCCCACTTTCCTGACTGCCCGCGACCTGACCAGCTTTGTGGGAAAAGCCAAACAAAGCCCGGCCGGGCAGGTAGATGCACTGGCCGAACTGCTGGGTGTCGATACGTTCTGGACGAAGCCGACGGGGCAGTTTTCGAGTGGGATGCTCAAAAAACTATCCCTATTGCTAGCCATGCTCGGTACTCCCCGACTGGTGCTGCTGGATGAACCCCTCAGCACCCTGGACGTAGCCACAGCCGCCCGCCTGTTCGACTATATTGGCAACCTCCGCCGGGAGCAGGACACTTCCTTTCTGCTCACCTCGCACCAGGACGTGAGCCTGACGGGGCTGGACATAACGGGGACCTGGCAGGTGAGTCAGGGCGTTGTAACCCCTGCCCTATGATGGTAATGCTCGCCCTGCTGAACCGGGTCTTCACCGGGCCGTTCTACGCCAGAAATGCGGGTACGTTTCTGGTACTTGTGCTGCTGGCCTTTGGTTTTCTGAGCGCTAATGAACACCGGGCGTTAATCATGGCGGCTCTTGGATCTCCGTTTTTTCTGGCCATCGTGTTTGTGTTGTGGGGTTTATACCTGCTAAAAACGGTATCGTTCGTGTGGCAGGAGTTGCACGCGCCGGAGCACTTGTTTCTGCAAACGTTCTGGCTGGTATCTACTCCCAAACGGGTTGTGTTATGGCTGACGGTGCAAACGGCCCTGCTGTTTCCGGTTCTGCTGTATGGTGGCTGGATGCTACAGATAGCCGTTCAACAGGGGTGGTGGAATTTGTTTGGCGCCATACTTATCTTTCTACTGCTGCTGATTGGCGCAGGGGCCCTGCTCGCCGATTTTCGACTGCGGCACCCCAATCCTGACACGCTTCGACTGCCGCACGTTTCGATTAAACTGCCCTACGAACTATTTTTCCCCACCTACTGGCTCCGGCACGAACCACTCTCGCTGGTACTGACTAAAGCCTTTTCCGGACTATTACTGGCGGGCGTTTGCCGACTCTACCCTACCGATGATTACGACCAGCGATTGCTGCTCATTGGCTTACTGATAGCCATACTGGGCCACGCGCAGGTGGGCGGACAGGTGAGCGCGTTCGAGCGGAAGTATCTGCTGTTGCTGCCCAATCTGCCGCTGTCATGGGTGCAACGGCTAGGCAGGTACGCGCTTACGTACGGCCTTCTCTGGCTCCCCGAACTCCTGATTTTGCTCCGCAACTGCCCGGAAGCCATCCGGCTCGATTATGTTATCTGGCTCTGGCTATCGGGCTGGGGCTGGTTGTTACTAATGCACAGTATGGCCTATGGCTATGAGGTATTACCCGAACGCTGGCTATCGGGCATCATAGCCGCTTTTGTGGTCGGGTTACTGCTTATCATGTTTGGGCTACCCGTTGGCGTTTGGCTGGTATTGGGGTGGCTGGGAGCCGTGGTCGTGTGGTACTGGTCGTTTGGCAGGCGGAATGGTACAGAAGTTACAGTGCCACAATAAAGCATCTATCGGTGGGGCTATTTACCCTAAAACCTCTTTTTCACCATTCGCTATCCAGTCCAGTATCTGGCTGGTTTGTGCCCCGGTTTCTCCGGTGCTGGGGCTTTTACCCTCACCCCGTAAATCATTAATGATCTGCTCGATGAGGGGTTGTTGTACGTGTTCGGGGAAAGCGACGGTGTATTCGTCGGTGCCGGACGCGGTTTCTACTTTAATCAGGAAGTTTTCGAAGAACGAGAAGGTGATGGTACCGTTGGAACCAATCAACTGCGTTTGTTCCAGTCGCTGCGCGTTACTGGCGGTAAAGCACCAGCTTCCGGTACCCAGCACGCCCGATTCAAAGGCATAAGTAGCCACTACAATATCATCGGCTGCGTACAAACCGGCCTGATTGCGGGCAATGCCGCTGGCGTTTGTAATGCGGCCCAGGGCGAACGTCAGAAAATCAAACTGATGCGCGGCTAAATCATGAAAGTAGCCACCCCCGGAAATTTCGGGCGATACCCGCCAGCCAGGCTTCGTACCATCCGATGCGGCCGACGGCGGCAACCAGTTTAGCTGCATCGACACGTACCGAATGTCGCCGATAACCCGCTGCTCAATCAACTCTTTTACTTTCAGGAAATACGGCAACGACCGCCGGTAGAAAGCGGTAAACAGGGGTACGCCCATTTCCTGGCTCACCCGGTTCATGGCGTCGCACTCCGCGGCATTGAGGGCCATTGGTTTTTCCACGTAAACCGGTTTCCCGGCCCGCATGGCCCGGATGGCGTAATCGGCGTGGCTATCGGGGGGCGTGGCTACGTAGACCGCGTTGACGTTCGGGTCGTTGATGAGGGCGTCGGCATCGGTGTACCAGGCTGGAACGTTGTGCCGTCTGGCGTAACCGGCGACTTTTTCGGCGTCCCTCCGCATCACGGCCACTAACCGGGAGTGGGGTATTTTATTAAATGCCGGGCCGCTTTTCACTTCGGTTACGTCTCCGCAACCGATAATTCCCCAATTGATTTGATCCATGTTAGTAGTCATTCTTTTCGGTACTCAAGCGTTTGATTTACCCGAAAAGAATGGCTTTCATCCTGAATTCTACTCAACTTTTCTTCTGTTTACTGGCCACTACCTGTTTTTCGGCGATGGCCGTAATGGCGGTTACCAGTCGGTCGAGGTCCTTAGGGCTGTGGTACACGTGGGGGGTTACACGCACACCGTGGATGTTCTCCCAGTCGATGGGGGACGTATGAATTTTGTACTTGCCCAACAATTGACTTTCTACCTCGCCCGTTTTCATGCCCTTGATGGAGAACAGGGCCACGGCTCCGGCAAATTCGGGTTTGAAGGAGGTATGGAGTTTTACGCCCGGCACATCCCGGACGCGTTCCATCCAGTAATTTTTGAGGTAGTGCGCCCTGGCAAACTTGCGGGCGGTACCGATGCTGTTATGAAAATCGACGGCGGTACCAATGGCCATTTCGGAGGCAAAGGACCGCGTACCGAGGCTCTCGAACTTGCGGATATCCGGCCCGTCGGGTTCATTGTTCGACAGTAGGGCCCACACGTTTTTGATTTTGTTTTGCCTGATGTACAGCATGCCGCTGCCGAAGGGGGCGCACAGCCACTTGTGCAGGCTGGTCGCGTAATAATCGGCACCGAGGTCGGGGATTTTGAAGTCGAACAGGGCGAAGGAGTGGGCACCGTCGGCAATCACTTCGATACCGCATTTGTGGGCTTCGTCGGCAATTTTACGCACGGGCATCACCTGCCCAATCCAGTTAATTATGTGGGTCACGTGAACCACTTTCGTTTTGGGCGTAAACGCCTGGATGTACTGCTGAGTGAGGGCGTCATCGTCTTCGCTGGGTAGGTCGAGGTTCAGATAAACCAGTTTGATACCATCCCGTTTTTCGCGCTGTTTCCAGGCGTTGAGCATGTTGGGGTAATCCTGCTTTGTCAGTATGACCTCATCCCCTGCTTTCAGGTTCAGGCCAAAAATAACCGTGTTCAGCCCTTCCGTCGCATTGCGGTTGATGGCAATTTCTTCGGGCGAACACCCGCCTAAATCGGCCAGTTTTTCGCGCAGGGCTTCGCGGCCCTGGTCCAGAATACGCCACATATAGTAGGATGGAGCTTCGTTGCTGTACTGATAAAACCGGATGTGTGCGTCCTGCACTACTTTCGGCTGCGGACATACGCCCCCATTGTTGAGGTTGAGCAGGTTAGGGGATACGGTATATTCGGATTTCACCCACGACCAGAAATCTTCATCCTGCGCCCAGGCCGCCGGTGATTTCAGCGCGGCATCGGCGCCGGTAAGGGGTCGGGCGAAGGTTTCGGGCAAAAACTGAGGGAGCGTCAGGGCAGCGGTGGCGGCTGCCGTTTGACGAAAGAATGTTCGGCGGGAAGTAGCCATAGCCGTAAATCAGTTTGAAAGTAGACGAGAGACAGTAAAAATAATCGTTTTTCGGAGTAAATCAATCGTTTTCTGGTTATGCTTCTTTTCCGGCGGCACACCCCCTGGAATTTTAGGCCGGGCGCTCCACCAGTGTAGACGGTTATTTATGACGCGGGCCGTGCTGTGGCTATGGACGTATTGTTGTATTTTTACCCGGCTGCTCCGGTATTACCCGAACAACTGTTTATTCGTCTGTTATGAAAAAGACCCTTTTCCAAACCCTGTTCCTGTTGACCCTGACTACGCTTTCGGCTACTGCTCAGTTCTGTTTTTCGCCCCAGCAGCCCCAGGCCGACCAGGCTGTATCGTTTACCTATTCTCCGCAATCGACACCCCTGGCTACGGACAGCACGCTGGAAGGGCGTTACGTACGCTACGGTGCTCCGGGTATGATGCGCATCAGTCAACCCACCACCGTTACGCTGGTTCGGCAGGGTAATGATTACGTAGGCCGGGTCTATCTGCCGAAGAAAGATGTGGCGGGCACCATGCTTTATTTCAGGAACAGCACGCTGCCAAAACGGACCGATCTGAACAAAGGGCAGTTTTACGTTATTCCGGTCTGGGATGCGAATGGACGCATCATACCCCACGCTACGGGCGGACAGGCATCGGTATTCACGCGTACGCACCTCCCCGCCGAAGCGGGTTTCAGGCCCGACCAGAGTTGGGTCATCACGCTACTGGAACATGAGCTGGCCCAAAACCCGGAGGTGCGCCCCCAGTACTGGTATGATTTACTGGCAGCCAGAATAAAACAGCGTAAACCAGGGTACGGCCCGCAGGTGAAATCCGCCATTGAATCGTACCTGGCTTCCCGCCCGGAGCCCTCCCCTACCGAGTTGGCCGATGCCGCCCGCCTGTACGAGAGCATGGGCGATTTTGCCAGGGTGAAAGCCCTGCGCGAACGCCAGAAATCCGCCGAACCCGCCGGTACGCTCGTGCAGAAAGACCGTGCGATGGCCATTCGGACCGAACCGAACTGGGCCAGAAAAAAGGATGCCTACGCAGCCTTTCGGAAGGAATTCCCCACCTCCACGTACCTGCCGGCCCTGACGATTATGGTGACCGACGACTATTATAAGCAAAACGATATTGCCGGTATGATGGCCTTTGTTGGGCAGCAACCCGACTCCTTTGTCGATGCGGGGATGCTGAATACCATTGCCTTTAAGATGGCCGACGAACGGCGGTCGGTACCGGAAGCCGAACAGTTGACCAAACGCGCGCTGGCCGTGTTGAAAAATCAGGCTAAACCGACCGATGTGTCGGGCGACTGGGCCATCGAAAAGCAAATCCGGCAGCGGCAACTCATGAATACCTACGCCCGGGCACTGGAACAGCAGGGCAAATACGCCGAAGCCTACACCGCCTATCAGGACGTTTTGACGCCTGACACGGTCAATGAAAACGATCCCCGAACCATTGAGCGGTACTTCCAGTGTGCGCTGCGTACCAATCACGGGAACGAAGCCCTGCCCGTTGTGGAAGAAGCGGTCCAGTTGGATAAAGCGACGAAAAGCCTGAAAGCCAGCCTACACGACTGGTACGCCAAACAACCCGGCAATACAGTGGCCAAAGCAGCTGCCTACATGAAGGATCTCGAAGCGGACGTAGTAGCCGACAAGCGGGATGAAATGCAGCAGAAACTTATCAATGAACCGGCCCCCGCCTTCTCCCTGACCGACCTGAAAGGGCGTACGATTTCTACATCGGCCATGAAAGGAAAAGTGATTGTGCTTGATTTCTGGGCAACCTGGTGCGGGCCCTGCATTGCGTCTTTCCCGGCCATGCAGCAGGCGAAGACTCGCTTCAAAAACGATCCAAACGTACGTTTCCTGTTCGTCAATACCCGCGAGGGCGGCCCCGTTCAACGCGTTTATACCTTCATGGATAAACACCCGTATGACTTCGTTGTACCACTCGATGGGCAGCAGAAAGTAGCCAATGCCTACAAGGTACAGGGTATCCCGACAAAGATAGTTATTGGACCAGATGGCCGGGTGCGGTACCGAAGCATTGGCTACAACGGTAATCCCGAGGCCACCGTCGATGAACTGGCTCTGGTGGTGGAGATGCTAAAAGACGGCAAGTAAAAAAAATGATGACTGTTCGCATCGCTACCCTTGCCGACCTGCCAGCCCTGGTCAATCTTCTCAAACACGTTGTTCCGCTGATGAATATGGCGGGCAATTTCCAGTGGGACGACCACTACCCGAACGAAACCGTATTCAGTCAGGATACTGCGAAAGGGCAACTTTGGGTGGCGGAGATTAACAATCAACTGGCGGGAGTGGCCGCCCTGACCGAAGACCAGGAACCGGAATACGCGCAGGTTGGCTTCGACCTTAGTCAGCGGGCTATTGTGACCCACCGACTGGCCGTTGACCCTGCTTTTCAGGGGCAGGGCGTTGCGATAGCCCTTTTGGCACAGGCCGAGAAACTCGCGCTGGAGCGGGGCATCCGGTTTTTGCGCATCGACACCAATTCCGAGAATCTTGTAACGCAGAGGCTGTTTCCCAAGGCAGGCTACACCTATGCGGGAGAAATTACTCTCAGTTTCCGGCCGGGGTTACGGTTTCTGGCCTACGAGAAAAAACTATAGCCGGTCGCTGTACTATTGCAGGAACGCAAATGACTTTCCCTGATAGCGGGGTAACACAATACTCTCCCGAAGCAGGGAGAAAGACTGGAATGCACTGGTCGCAGCGGCTACATTGTCCAGCCAGGCCGGAATTTCGCCACCGGGGTCAAACCGAACGGTATACGTAATCTGCATCTGATTACTGGTCGATTGACGCACCTGCCAGTTGGCCAGCCAGTTGGTAACGCGTACCCGACTAGAATGGGGCGCAATCAAGTTAGGGACATCGACCCCCTTGATATACAAAATTTTGGTAGTCGGAACATAGTTAAATGTTAGCCGAACGGTCATGTCCCGATCACTCACCGGCCAGGGCAAGGCACTCACGCCGTAGTAAATCAGTTCGGTTTCGCTGATTCGTTTGACCAGCTTAGCCGATTTCATTTTATAAATAACATTTTCGTAGTTGTTAATATCCGACAGCAGGGCTACCAGCTGACTTTGGGTACCGGGCATGGTACACTCTATCTTGAGTTCGGATAATTTACTGTTGGGTAGCCGACGGGAATAAACCTGTATCTGGTCCTTGTCCTTTTCCAGTTTCCAGTCGTCATTCGGCTGCGTCCGTACGGGTTTCATGCCGACCCCGTAGCTACCCAGCATTATACCCAGATAGCATCCCAATGCCAATAAATTCATCGTGTATATACGCATAATCATCAATACGCTCTCCTTCTCAACAACGCTACGGTTGCTTTTGTTGGCACTAAGTGGCTTACTTAAACACCAGTGGATGCCCTTCTTTCGGTACTAAAAACTGATTTTCGGGAATAGTTGCCGCTTTCAGTGCCTTTCTCAAATCATCGACGGGTTCGAACAATCCATCGTCTCCCTGCTGAAACGTGCCAAAATGAATGCCCACCGCCTGCTGCGCATTCAGGTCCGTGAAAGCCTGCACTGCACCAGCGGGCGACACATGGACCGGCGCCATAAACCACTCCGGCCGGTACGAGCCAATGGGCAGCAATGCCAGCTTTATACCTTTTACCCCAGCTACCTGACGGGCCTGTTCGCCTATTTTTTTGAAGTGCGGGCCATAGCCGCTATCCCCACAGAAGTAAGTTGTTCCGAAACCGGTGCGGAGCAGATAGCCGCACCAGAGGGTTTCGTCGCGGTCGAAAATGCCCCGGTTACTGAAATGCTGCGCCTGGGTGCAGGTAATCCGAAGTTTATCCGTGACCTGTAGCGTATCAGTCCAGTCGAGTTCGCGGGCGGTGCGGCCCCCGACCGATTTGGGCAGGTATGACACGCCGAGGGGCGTAACGAACAGCGGGTTGAAGGCACGTACCAGTTTCTTTAAGGTGGGGAGGTCGAGGTGGTCGTAGTGGTTGTGGCTCAACAGCACCACGTCGATGGGCGGCAGTTCTTCGAAACGAAGTCCCGGCGGACGTTTGCGCCTGACACCCAGCCACGCGGTAGGCCCCACCCGCTCCGACCAGACAGGGTCGGTTAGGATGTTCAGGCCGCTGGTTTGAATCAGAAAGGTGGAGTGATTCACGAACGTAAGCACCAGGCTATCCCCTTCGATACGCGTAGCCGGACGTGCCCCGACAAAGGCGTCGGGTTGCGCGGGCCAGGGGCCTTTATCGCGGTGCAGCAACCACTTGAGCAATCCCCCCTCCGTGCGTTCCGGCATACCCGGATTTATGAATTTCTTCCCGTTGAAATGATCGGTAATGGGGCCTTTGTAACGCGGAGCGCAGGCTGATACGGTCAGCAGTAAACAGGATATGATGAGTAGCGGCAGAGTAAGGTGCATGATACGGACAACGCGTTATTGTTAGTGTCAAGGGTTATCCGCTAGAAATTACCCGGCTTGTTTGCCCCTGACGCGGTATCTAACGTGCGTTGTAGCTCTATTGAAGAAATAAATAAAACGCGCTTCTGTCATCCCGACGAAAGGAGGGAACTTCGGTAGAGACTGGGTTTTCCTTTTTTCACCGAAGTTCCCTCCTTTCGTCGAGATGACAGAAGGCTCCAACAATAACTACCTTTTACCAGATACTTACTTCTGATATTATCCATAATTCACGGTATTTATGAAACCATAAAACGAAAAAGAATGCCATCCATTTCACTCCCGCATGTGAATGGTACTCTGCCGCAGGCGCAGGTACGAACCGTCCCGGTTGGAGAAGGAAGCCCGGATTTCGGCCGCCAGCGAGAGGGCAATTTCTTCGGGCGACACGGCCCCGATGTCCAGCCCGACCGGGGCGTGGATACGCGGGAAATCGGCGTCAGCAATGGGATTGCCTTCGTCGGCCAGTTCGGCCCAGATTTTCTCGGACCGGACGCGTGGTCCCAGCATACCGATATAGGGTGCGTTGGCAGCCAACGCCTTCGGCAGATTTTGCTTGTCCGTTTTGTAGTCGTGCGACATCAAAACAATGGCCGTATGGGCATCGAACAGGATATCCGTAAAGTTTTCGGGCTGGACAATCTCGTCTACAATTGCCGCAATTTTCCGGTTAACTTTCAACGGATTGGCTACGATCGTTATCCGCCAGCCCATTTCCCTGACCAGCCGTGTGAGGGGATACACATCGTACTGATGCCCCCATAAAACCAGGTGCGTTTCGGGTGGCAATATCTCGATAAAGGCTTCCAGCACCTCGCCGTCCGGCCCTTCAAACCGGTAGGGAGCCGACACGCCTTTTGTCATGCGGGCCTGAATTTTTTCGTCTAGCTGCGGCTGAATAGCCCGATTTTCCAGTACGTTTAGGCTGGTGCTATCGGCATATCGGATCACATCACCTTCGCTGATGGAGGCCCAGTTGCCTTTCAGGCCGGTAATGGTAAGGAGGACGTGGGTTTGGCGACGTTCGTTCATGCAACGTTTCAGTACTTCGACGGGGTTAGTGGCATCGGTAAAATCCAGCGGGGTAAACAGCACGTCGATGATGCCGTTGCACCCCAGGCCCACGCCAATCTGGTGCTCATCGTCGGTGGTGGTATCGTAGGTAATTTTGGACGGCGACGCTTTGGCAATGGCCAGTCGGGCGCGTTTGAGGGCATCCCCTTCCAGACAGCCCCCACTAATCCCGCCAATCCAGACCCCGTCGCTCATCACCAGCATCCGGGCACCCGTGCGCCGGTACGACGACCCTTCTACCCGCACCACGGTAGCCAGCGCGGCCTGCGTCGTGTTTTTGTCGAGGTGGTCGTAGCCGTCAATAATTGCTTTAATTTCCTTCATTTACCAGCCTGGATGATTTAACGGTTTATCCCTGAATCCCCCGAAGTAGGCTCGATTCGATTACAAATAAAGTCCTCTTCAGGGGATTTAGGCGTAGAA
>JBBSTD010000028.1:0-56739 GCA_038236215.1 Cytophagales bacterium
CGGAGTTATAACGTAGGTTTAAGCATTGGTTTCTAATAAAAAACCAGATTGAGAGGAAAATGCAATAACACTTTCCTCTCAATCTGGCTATGATAACATTTATACTCGAAATCAAAAAAATGAAAAACACGATAAAAAAAGGAGCGGGCTTGCTGGTACTACTCACTTGTATCACATTCGCCTGTAAGGATCAATTCCTTAACGTGGTCCCTACCGGTCAGTTAGCTGGTCCCCAGTTAACAACGAAGCCTGGCCTTGATGGTCTGCTTCTAGGAGCCTACGCTCAACTAAACGCCCGTGGTTATAGCCAGTCTGCCAGTTCCTATAACTGGGTACGGGGTAGTATTTCGGGCGGTGAGGCTAACAAAGGCTCTAACTCGGGTGATTTTAACTCCCTGACTCCCTACCAACGGTATGAGTTACAGGCTGCCAGTGGCGAAGTAAATGCAAAATGGCGGGCTATGTTTGAAGGTGTGAGTCGCGCCAATGCCACCCTGCGGACGCTGGGATCAGCTGGCCCCGACGTATCGGCTGACGATAAAAAACGTATCACGGGCGAAGCGCGTTTTCTACGCGGTCACTACAACTTTGAGTTGAAGCGGGCGTTCGACAAGGTTCCTTACATTGACGAGACAAAGGACTACGGTGTCGGCATTACAGAAGTGGGTAATGATGCGAGTATATGGCCCCAAATTGAGGCTGATTTTAAGTTTGCCTATGACAATTTGGTTGAAAATCCAGGCGCTGCTGGCCGCGCAAACAAGTGGGCTGCCGCTTCCTATCTGGCTAAGACGTACATGTATGAGAAGAAGTTTGCGGAAGCAAAAGCCCTTTTCGATCTGATCATTGCCAATGGTAAAACGGCTAATGGTAAAAAGTACGGTCTGGTTCCCATGTACTCTCGAGTATTCAATGCGGAGTATGATAACAATGAAGAGTCGGTATTCGCTATTCAGGCAGCTGCCAACACGGGTAATTCAGACAATGCCAACCCTGACTTGGTGCTGAACTTTCCGTACAATACGGGTTCTAACGGCCCCGCCGGTTGCTGCGGATTCTTTGCACCCAGCTTCGAGTTAGCTAACTCGTTCCGTACGAATGCCAACGGCTTGCCTTTATTAGATGGTTCTTACAACTCGGCCGCTAACGCACTGAAAACAGATCAGGGTATCGACTCGAAAGCTGCTTTCTCGCCCGATGCCGGCTCTGTTGATCCTCGTTTAGATCATTCTATTGGTCGCCGGGGTATCCAGTATCTGGATTGGCAGCCGCACCCAGGTCTTGATTGGATTCGTGATCAGGGCTTTGCCGGTCCTTACTCACCAAAGAAGTTTATTTTCTATAAGTCGCAGGATAAAACGCTAACCGATGGTAGCTCCTGGACGGATGGTTATTCGGCTATCAATTATAACATCATTCGTTATGCTGATGTGTTGTTGATGGCTGCTGAAGCAGAAATTGAAGTAGGTAGCTTACCAACGGCATTATCGTACGTGAACCTGGTTCGCGCACGGGCTGCCAACCCAGACGGCTTCGTTATGCAGGGTGGCAAACCAGCCGCAAACTACGTTATCAAGCCATATGCTGCTTTTGCCGACAAGGTAACCGCTCGCACCGCCGTTCAATTTGAGCGCAAGCTGGAACTGTCGGGCGAAGGTCACCGTTTTTATGACCTCGTCCGTTGGGGTACTGCTGCTACCGTGCTGAATGCCTACCTGGCTTACGAAGCACCACTATTGCCAACTGGCTTCCTCGGGGCTAAGTTTACGGCGGGTAAAGATGAGTACATGCCAATTCCGCAAACGCAGATTGACCTTCAGAAGGGTCTGCTGAAGCAGAATCCCGGTTATTAATAAGGTACGATTCATTTTTAGCAAAAAGCCGGTTCTAACTTTCAGAACCGGCTTTTTTTGCTTATTAGGTGTATACTACGGTAAACTGAGTAGTAAGGTACTCCACGTTTCTTACTCAAACATATCCCATATTGTATGGACTTCAATCAACTCCGTGCCGAACTTAGGCAGGAACACAAAGATATCCTGGCTTACTGGCAACGGTACGCACCCGATGTTGAACAGGGTGGGTTCTACGGCCGGGTCAACTACCAGAATCAGCCGGATGCTAGTGCAGACAAGGGGATTGTTCTGAACGCCCGCATCTTGTGGTCGTTCTCAGCGGCCCTGCGACACACCCATCACGAAGAATACCGCACTACGGCCGATCAGGCTTTTCAGTATATACAACAACGCTTTTTCGATCCTCAGTATGGTGGTGTTTACTGGTCCGTAACGGCCGATGGTCAACCCAAATACCCGCTCAAACACCTATACGGACAGGCTTTCGCACTCTATGGGTTGAGCGAGTTTGTACGCGCCACCAGTTCCACCCCTGCGCTGGCTTTGGCCAAAGCACAGTTCCAGCACATGGTGAAGTACGCTTATGACGCCAAAAATGGCGGTTTTGTAGAAGCGCTAGCGCAGGATTGGTCACCAGCTACAGACTATATCATTAGCAAGTACGAGAATCAGGAGATAAAGACCATGAATACCAGCCTTCACCTGCTGGAGTCGTTCACAAGTCTATACCGCGTTTGGCCGGATAAATCGGTTGCCGATCAGATAAGGGGAATGCTTCGTGTATTCATCGATCATATTGTTGACCCCAAAACGTACCGTATGAACTTGTTTATGGACAACGACTGGACGGTTCGGCGGACTGCTATTTCGTACGGGCACGACATTGAAGCCTCCTGGCTTTTACCTGAAGCCGCCGACTTGCTGGCCTCGGAAAACTCCAGCGATAAAACTCTGCAAAAGACCATCCGTGCATTGGCTATAAACATGGCTCGTGCTGCCACCACTGGCTTTGACCCCAGCGACGGCGGGCTGAACTACGAACTCGAACCTAACGGCCATCTCAACACCGAACGCTCGTGGTGGGTACTGGCCGAAGCAATGGTTGGCTTTCTGAATGCGTATCAGCTTACCCACGAAAAGGCGTTTCTGGACAAGTCGATCCGTAGTTGGGAATTTATCAAAAAGTACCTGCTCGATCTTAAAAATGGCGAGTGGTTCAGTGGCGTAACCATTGATCATAAGGTACTGGGCAGTGACAAAATCAGTATGTGGAAAGCCCCCTACCACAACAGCCGGTCCTGCCTGGAAATGCTCGAACGGCTGGAGCATCTGCGTTGAGTGACGAACCCTCTTTTTGCGTCTACGGTTATAGAGTAGGGCCGCTCTTTTTATATCGGCTCGCTAACCGCTTTTCCAGTAGCTGATCCCGAACGGATGGCTTTTTAATAATGCTTTATCCCAATACCTTAGAAACTAAATTAGGGTTTGACACCATCCGAGAACGGCTAAAAGAAGCCTGTATCAGTCCGTTAGGGCAGGATTATGTGGAGAAAATTCGTTTTACCGATAATATACAACTGATTGACAAACTACTCCGGCAAACAACCGAGTTTAAGCAGATTGTCCAGTACGAACCCGATTTTCCGAATAGTAACTACCTTGATGTCCGGTCTCAGTTGAGCCGTGCCCGCGTAGAAGGCCTTGCCCTAACCGAAGCCGAATTTTTTGACCTGAAATTAGTACTGCGCACGGTTCAGGACTGCCTGCGATTCCTGACAAAGCGTGAGGACAATAACTTCCCGTTCCTGCGCGAGCTGGCTGGTCCGGTGGGCGTTGATAAAAAGATACCCGATAGTCTGGAACGCGTTATTGACGACCGGGGCAATGTCCGTGATTCAGCATCACCCGAACTGGCCAGTATCCGTCGGCGTATCATCAGTGAGCAGGCGAACCTCCGTAAACGACTCGACAGTATTTTGCGCCAGGCCCGGCAAAATGGCTGGATTCCGGACGACCTGTCCCTCACCATTCGCGGAGGAAGACTGGTCATTCCGATTGCAGCTGAACATAAACGCAAGATAAAAGGCTTTGTGCACGACGAGTCGCAGACGGGGCAAACGGTATTTATCGAACCCGCCGAAGTTTTTGACGCCAACAACGAGGTTCGCGAACTGGAATACGAGGAACGACGCGAAATCTACCGAATTCTGCTGTCCCTGACCGACCAGATTAGGCCGCATCTGGAGGAATTGAAAAAGGCCATCAATTTTCTGGCCCAGATTGATTTTATCCGGGCCAAAGCCAAGTTGGCCATTCAGTTGAATGCGGTCATGCCCAAACTTCAGGAGCGACCGCTGATCGACTGGACAGATACCCGGCATCCATTACTGTATCTATCATTTACAAAGCAGGGCAAAACGGTTATACCACTAAGCGTTCGTCTGGACCAAAAGGACCGGATTCTGATTATTTCCGGTCCAAATGCGGGCGGTAAATCAGTGGCCCTCAAAACCCTCGGTCTGGTGCAGTATATGCTTCAGTGCGGCCTGCTGGTGCCCATGAACGAGTATTCAGAAATGGGCGTTTTTCAGAATCTGTTCATTGATATTGGCGATGAACAATCGCTGGAAAACGACCTCAGTACGTATTCATCACACCTTACGGCCATGAAACAGTTTCTGATCGGTGCCAATAAACGAACGCTGTTTCTCATCGACGAATTCGGGACGGGAACGGAACCGGGCCTGGGTGGCGCCATTGCCGAGTCAATTCTGGAAGATCTCAATAAATCCGGGGCTTATGGTGTGGTCAACACGCACTATACAAATCTGAAAGTAATGGCCGACAAAACATCCGGCCTTATAAACGGGGCTATGCGTTTTGATGGCGAACACCTGGAACCCCTTTACCAGTTGGAAATTGGGCGACCGGGTTCTTCATTTGCGTTCGAGATTGCGCAGAAAATCGGTTTGCCCAAAGGTGTTATTGACCGGGCAAAAGAGAAGCTGGGTAATCAACAGGTCAGTTTCGAGAAATTACTGAAAGAACTGGACATCGAAAAACGGGTATTCTCGGAGAAGAACCTGGAAATAAGCATTAATCAGCGTAAAGTAGCTCAGCAACTGGCTGAATATACCGCCCTGAAAACGCGCCTGGATAATGAGCAGAAGCAACTCATCAACGATGCCAAGCAGAAGGCCAAAGCATTGGTACAGGAAGCCAATCAGCGGATTGAGAGCACTATTCGGGAAATAAAAGAAAACAAAGCCGAGCGGGAGCCGACCAAACTGGTGCGGCAGGCGCTCGAACGGTTCGAGAAAGTGGAGTTAAAGCCTGAGCCTGTCATTGCTGAAACGCCCAAACCGGCCGAGGAAGAGTTTGAAAACGACGGCGGAGCAATTACCGTTGGGAGCTACGTTCGTATAACAGGACAGTCGACCATTGGGGAAGTATTGGCCCTTCGCGGAAAAGACGCTGAAATTCGTATTGGTGATTTGAAATCGAACATCAAACTAAACCGACTCGAAAAGGTCAGTAAGAAAACGTTCAAAGCCGCCACCGATGTACGCGATGACCGGCCCCGTAGTCAGGGTATCGACATGAACGAGAAGATGCAGAACTTCAGTTTTAACCTCGACATTCGGGGCAAACGGGGTGAAGAAGCCATTGGGGAAGTAGACCGTTTTTTCGATGATGCGTTGATGCTTGGTTATCCTGAACTTCGCATCGTTCATGGCAAAGGCGACGGCATCCTTAGGACCCTCGTGCGAAATCACCTGCGTGGCTACAAGCAGGTGGGCAAGATGGAAGATGAACACGCCGACCGGGGCGGTGCGGGAGTGACGATAGTTGAAATTAAGTAGTTTGATGTTTGCGCCGGGCCGCTGGGGCGATTCGATGTTTATTGTTCCTCCGGTAACACCTTTTCTCATCAGCAACTACGAACGACAAACTACAAACATCAAACTTGAAACAATGAAAGCTGTAATTTTTGATATGGATGGGGTATTGGTGGATACTAACCCACATCACCGGACCGCATGGCGGGAATACTACCAGCGTAATGGAAAAACGCTGAGTGACGCCGATTTTGTGCAGCACGTTTCGGGTAAACACAACGCCGATATTGTGGCCCATTTGTTTGATGGTCAGACGTTAACGCCGGAGGAAGTTCATCGACTCAGCCATGAAAAGAAAGCGTTATTCCGGGAAATCTATCAGCCGGATATTACGCCCGTTGCTGGTCTTATCCCTTTCCTCAAAGCCCTGAAAGAAGCTGGTTTAAAACTGGCTGTAGCGACATCGGCCCCGGTCGAAAATCTTGACTTCGTCATGGATACGCTCGATATTCGTTCTTATTTTGATGCCCTGTTGAACGAGAGTATGGTTAAGCACCCTAAACCCGACCCCGAAATCTACGAGAAGGCGATGAAAATGCTCGGCGTTGAGCCGACAGACTGCGTCATTTTTGAGGATTCGATGACGGGCATTCAGGCCGCCAAAGCATCGGGTGCCACCGTTGTGGGCATGGCTACGACCCAGACACCGGATGAACTCTATTCGTTTGTGGATGATGTAGCGCATGATTTTACGGATATTACCCTAGACCGGCTACGGGGACTGGTTAAGGATTTTTAAGAATAGCGGACGCGCAAAAACCGTATTTTTGTTTTTCATCGTTTTACTATGCTCCAAAAAACGTTTTTCCTGCTCTTTCTTACCGGTTTACTGAGCTGGTCGGGCAGTGCGTGGGCACAGGGAAAATACGTGGTAGGGACCGTCATTGACCAGACAACTAAATCGGCGGTCAACAAAGTGACGGTTATTAATCAGCGCACCCGTCAGCGGGGTCGCACGAACGAAAGCGGCCGTTTTTTCATGACCGTTCAACCCGGCGACTCGCTTATCATCACCAGTCAGCTTTATAACCGCACGGGTATTAAGTATGATGGCTCTGTTAACCCCACCATCATTGCGAAGGCGCTCCCCCCCATGCCCTACCGCGTAGTGGAACTGGACGAAGTGACTGTGGTGGGGAAGCGATATGAAGAAGTAAAACGGGAAATCAAACAAATATTAGAAGAGCCAACGGCTTCCAAAAAAGTAACCGGCGAGCAAACCTTCGACCGGCTGGCCGATGGCGCAGGCGTAACGCTGCTGTATGAAATGTTTGGCAAACGACCCAAGTCAGATAGGAAAGCCTACTTTATTATGCAGCAGGACCGGCGACATGCCTTGTCCCTCGAACGCTTCCGGTTACTGACCGAGCAATCCACTGACCTGAAAGCGGATGATATAGACCGCTTCTTCGACTTCTGCGACCTGGATGATGAGTTTCTTCTCAAGGCCGAAGATTATGACCTGATTAATACTATTCAGCAATTACGAAACCGGTATCGGGATGGGTTCAACCGCCCCAGTCGACTATCGCCCGAACCGGAAAAAAATCAGACTCCCCGGCAGCCGTAACCTTTCTCGCAAGCTTCATTCGGTCCGAGAGACTTGACGCTTATCAGGTGAAATGGGAGCGCAATATAGTTGTCGTATATGATGTTTCGATTGGTGATAGCGGATAATAAAGAAAATAAGCAAAAATCTGTGTTCTTATAAAAATCCCTTTGTTATGAGCCAGCCCAAAGCCACCAATTACCCACCTATTCCATCCGGGAAAAAGTTTGATGCCATTGTAGTCGGGTCGGGAATCAGCGGGGGCTGGTCAGCCAAGGAATTGTGTGAGAAAGGACTAAACGTATTACTGCTGGAGCGGGGACGCATGATAGAGCACGTCACAGACTACCACACGGCCACGATGGACCCCTGGCAGTTTCCGCATCACAACCAGGCCATGCCGCTGGATACGTTGAAAAACTATCCTGTGCAGAACAGAACGGGTTTTACCATCACCGAAGCCACGCATCAGCAATTTGTCAACGACCTGGACAATCCATACGTCGAAGAAAAACCCTTTGACTGGATTCGGGGCTATCATCTGGGTGGGCGGTCGCTGATGTGGGGGCGGTATTCATTTCGCTTTTCAGACCTGGATTTTGAAGCCAATGCCAAAGATGGTATTGCCACCGACTGGCCAATCCGGTATAAAGATATCGCACCC
The DNA here is from genome assembly GCA_038236215.1 of Cytophagales bacterium. Taxonomy (GTDB): domain Bacteria; phylum Bacteroidota; class Bacteroidia; order Cytophagales; family Spirosomataceae; genus Spirosoma. The sequence continues at coordinate 7,969 of JBBSTD010000028.1, forward strand.
TGGTACGATTACGTGGAGAAATTTGCCGGGATTGCTGGCACCCGGGATGGACTGCCACACCTGCCCGATGGTCAGTTTCAACCCGCTATGCCCGACAATTGCGTAGAAGCACACTTTCGGCAAACGGTAAATAATAAGTTTCCAGACCGGAAAGTGATTTCCGCCCGAGCCGCCCACTTAACTGCTCCTACGAAGGAGCAGATGAACTTGGGCCGGGCAAAGTGCCAGTATCGGAATTTGTGCATGCGCGGATGCCCGTACGGTGCGTATTTTAGTACGCAATCGGCCACGCTGCCCGCAGCCCGCCGGACAAAACGGCTTACGGTTCGTCCCCATTCCATTGTTAATTCTATTATCTACGACGATAAGACCGGATTGGCAACGGGCGTTCGGGTTATCGACGAGCAAACGCATGAATGGCACGAGTTCAATGCCAGTATAATTTTCCTGAATGCCTCAGCCCTGGGGTCTACCTATATCCTGATGAATTCTACGTCCAAACGTTTCCCGAATGGTATGGACGATAGCGGGCAATTGGGTCGTAACGTAATGGACCACCATTTCCACGTTGGGGCACGGGCGGATTATGACCAGGACTTGGATAAATACTATTACGGTCGTCATCCGGCAGGGCTGTATATTCCCCGTTTCCGGAATCTGGCAGGGCAGCAAAAACAGCCGTTCAAACGGGGCTACGGATTTGAGGTGTACACCAACCGCGAAAACTGGGAGCATGCTTACCATGAGGCAGGTTTTGGGGCTGATTTTAAAGAGAAAGCGACCCAGTTTGGTACCTGGAAGATTACGCTCGATGCGTTTGGGGAGTGTATGCCGTACGAAGACAATCGGGTGTTCCTCACCACTGATGTCAAGGATAAATGGGGGCAGCCCGTGCTGAAAATGGACGTTCACTACCGCGAGAACGAAACCATGATGCGACGCGACGCCCACGACCAGGCCGTGCTGATGCTGGAGAAAGCGGGATTCTCGAATATCAGCGGCTTCGATGCACAGGCCCATCCGGGGCTGAGTATTCACGAAATGGGAACGGCCCGCATGGGAACCAGTCCCCAAAATTCAGTTTTCAATAAATTCAACCAGCATCACAGCGTAAAAAACGTGTTTTGTACCGACGGTGCCTGTATGACCTCTTCACCCTGCCAGAACCCGTCACTAACGTACATGGCGCTCTCCGCCCGTGCCGCCGATTACGCCGTAAAGGCCCTGAAACGGGGTGACATCCCTCGATAAGTCAGATTTTGCAGCGTGTTCAGCCTTCATATGGAGTAAGAGTTTCGCAAAATCATCTTTTGATTTTAGTTTAGACCTAAACCTATGAAACGTACCTTTTGGCTGCCGGGGTTACTCGTGGGCTCCATGCTGGTTGTTACCTGTCAGGTGGCTCAGCGAACCAGTCAATCTGTTGGTCAGAATACCCAACAAGCTTCCCATCAGGCCGATAGCGTTCCCGCTTTTACGGTTAATCCATCACCGGCTCAGTTAACGCCGGAGCAAAGTCTGCGGTCATTTCGGGTCCCTAAGGGCTACCACATGGAACTGGTTGCCAGCGACCCCATGATTCGGGAGCCAGTCGCTATCGCCTGGGATGGTAATGCCAAAATGTATGTGGCCGAAATGGATACCTACATGCAGGATGTGGATGGTACCAACGAGCACGCTCCCATTAGCCGGGTAATGCTGCTCGAAGACACGAATAATGACGGGAAAATGGACAAAAGCTCCGTCTTTATCGACAAACTGATGCTTCCCCGCATGTTGCTGTGCGTTGACCATGAACTACTGGTTAACGAAACCGATACCTACGACGTCTGGAGTTACAAAGATACCAACGGTGATGGCGTAGCCGATGCCAAAAAGTCTGTTTATCAGGTAGGTAAAAAAGCACCTGGCAACCTTGAGCACCAGCGAAGTGGCCTGGACTGGAACCTCGACAACTGGATTTACGTAACGGTCGACCCGGTGCGGTTTCGGTATAAAGATGGTGTGTTAAAAGCGGATTCGCTGGTTAGCGGTTCCAATGGGCAATGGGGGTTGACGCATGATAACTACGGTCGACTGTTCTTCTCGCGGGCCGGGGGCGAAATTCCGGCATCCGGCTTTCAGATAAACCCGGTTTACGGGGCACTGGAATTCCCGGACCAATACTCGGGCGAGTTTGCCGCCGTATGGCCTATCATACGAACGCCCGACGTTCAGGGGGGATTACTTCGGCTTCGGCTGCCCGATAGTACCCTGAATCATTTTACAGCCAGCAACGGGCAGTCTGTCTTTCGGGGCGATAAACTCCCGGCCGATCTGGTGGGCGATTACCTGATTGGGGAGCCGGTCGCCCGGATTATCCGGCGGGCTAAGGTCATTAACACGAACGGGAAACTGACGCTCGAAAACGCCTATAAACAGCAGGAGTTTATTGCCTCAACCGATATGAACTTCCGGCCGGTCAATACGTACACCGGGCCGGACGGATGCCTGTACATCGTGGATATGAATCGGGGCATTATCCAGGAGTCGCAGTGGACACCCGAAGGATCTTACCTCCGTCCACAGATTAAACGGCTGGGACTGGATAAAAACGTGCAGCACGGGCGTATCTACCGACTGGTACACGACGGCATGAAGCCGGGGCCCATGCCGCGTATGCTGGACGAGCCCGCCAGCAAACTAATCACTTACCTCGACCATCCAAACGGCTGGTGGCGCGATAATGCCCAGAAGCAGCTCGTAATCCTGAGTGATAAATCGGTTGTTCCAGCCCTGAAACAGATGGTAACCGGTAAGGTCAATAGCCTGGGTCGTCTACACGCTTTGTGGACGCTGGAAGGACTGGATGCCATCGATAAAGACCTATTATTTCGGGTCCTGAAAGACGAAGATCCGCAACTGCGCCGGGCTGCGGTCTGGATTGGGGAGCGGTACGTAAAACAGAATGACAGCCAACTGATTGATAAGCTGCGGGAGTTGAAAGACGACCCCAGTTACGATGTTAAAACCCAACTGGTGCTTTCCCTACACCAGAGCAAGTCGCCCGCTGCCCACGCGCTGTCCACTGAACTGATTGAGCAGAATGCTGGCAATGAAATGCTGGCTAGTGCCCAAAAAAGCCTGCTGAAAAATGATGCCGTCAAAACCTACGGCTCACGACTTGGTCGACTCGAACCTGCCGACCGAAACCGGGTGCTGGCGGGGGCCAATACATTCAAAACTCTGTGTGCAACCTGCCACGGCCCTGATGGTAAAGGAATGGCCGTTGGTGGAGGAAGTATGGTTGCGCCCCCTTTATTCGCATCGAAACGAGTTGTGGGCGACAAAGACGTACTCATTAAGATTTTGCTGAATGGCCTCTCTGGACCGGTAGATGAGAAAACCTATCCTGATGTGATGCCATCCATGAGTGCCAACGACGATGAATGGGTTGCTTCCGTGCTTAGTTATATACGCTATGAGTTTGGCTATACGGGGAATTTTCCTCCCTATGTTCGTCCGGCGGGTGCGCAACCAACGGGTAGCGGGCCACCACCGGAAATGGTAAAACGACGGAGTTATAAGCCTTTTGTGCAGCCTGAAGACGTAAAAAGAATCCGGGAGCAAACCACTGGGCGAACGAAAGCCTGGACGCTGGCCGACCTTGAAAAGGTAGGAGAATGAGTCAATCCTTCTGAAATAACTATGACGATTAAAAACGGCATCATCTGTTACATCGTAGGCATAGCCAGCGCCATAGCCCAGCCTAACCCCAACCGGCCTGACTTATGCCAGGGTGCGTATTTTACGGAAGAAGAAGGGGCAAAGGCATTGCAGACGTTCGCTGGTACCTACCACGATAAGGCCAGTTGGGAAGCTCGCGCTTCGCTGATTCGGAAGGGAATAAGAGAGGGTATGCAGCTGCCAGCCAAGCCCCAATTTGCTCCGCTCAAACCCATTCGGCACAGCCTTCGGACCATGGATGGCTACACCGTGGAGAATGTAGCGTTCGAGAGTTTGCCGGGCCTTTTTGTAACAGGTAATCTGTATCGCCCAACAAAATTGACCGGTAAAGCGGCAGGAATCCTTTGTCCACACGGACATACGCCTAAACAGGACGCCCGTTTTCTAGAGCAGGCACAGCAGCGTTGCGCTACGCTGGCCCGTATGGGGGCCGTTGTTTTCATCTACGACATGCTTGGCTATGGTGATTCAAAACAGTGTGACCATAAAATTTCCAAGGCGTTGACGCTACAAGCCCTCAACGGCATCCGCTCCCTGGATTTTCTGACCAGCTTACCCGATGTAGATACGGCCCGTATTGGCGTATCGGGCGAGTCAGGCGGGGGAACGCAAACCTTTTTGCTAACTGCTCTCGATTCCCGGGTAAAAGTGTCGGTGCCGGTAGTAATGGTATCGTCGTACTTCTTTGGTGGATGCGTTTGCGAGAGTGGCATGCCCATTCATAAACGCCCAACGCATCAAACCAGTAATGTTGACATTGCAGCACTGGCAGCTCCGCGGCCCATGCTGCTTATTTCGGACGGGAAAGACTGGACCAAACACACGCCGGAAGTTGAATTCCCCTACGTTCAGACCATTTATGGCTATTATGGGGCGCAGGACCGGGTAAAAAACGTTCACCTGCCCAACGAAGGACATGATTATGGCCCCAGCAAACGCGCGGCCGCCTATCAGTTTCTGGCCCAGTACCTTAAACTTGACTTGAACCGTGTGCTGAAAGACGGCCAGATTGACGAAACACCTAATAAACTACTTACGCCAACCGACTTGCAGGTATTTACCACCGAACACCCACGCCCGGCTAATGCCGTTACGGGCGACGAAGCAGTACTGGCACTCTTGCATTAAATTAGTTACCTAAATCATGGCTCTGAGCCTGTAATCCTCAATTCACATGGAACTGTTCAATATTAATCGTCGTCGCTTTTTACAGGGTACTACAGCCTCGCTTGCTCTTTCAACGTTTGGAGCCAGAGGCATGGACCTTATTAATCCGGCTAAAACCATGCGTGTTGGCCTGATTGGTACGGGCTGGTACGGTAAAAGTGATTTATTCCGCCTTATTCAGGTTGCTCCGGTAGAGGTCGTTGCTCTTTGCGATGTAGACAAAAATATGCTGGCCGATGCCGCCAAATTGGTGAGCCAGCGGCAGAAGTCGGGTAAAACGCCCAAGCTATACGGAGATTACCAGAAAATGCTGGCCGAAAATGAGATGGATATTGTCCTCATCGGCACACCCGATCACTGGCACGCGCTGCAAATGATTGATGCCGTTAAAGCCGGTGCTAATGTCTATGTGCAAAAGCCAATCAGTGTGGATGTGATGGAGGGAGAAGCCATGGTAGCGGCTGCCCGGAAATATAATAAAGTTGTGCAGGTTGGTACCCAGCGAAAAAGTACCCCCCACCTGATTGAAGCCAAAAAGAAAATTGTGGACGCTGGTTTACTGGGTAAAATATCCCACGTAGAGATGGCCTGCGACCTTCATATGCGCAACAACGGTAATCCGCCCGTACAGGCCATTCCTGAATTCCTGGACTATAACATGTGGACGGGACCTGCGCCCCTCCGGCCTTACGACGGTCTGCCCCACGTGCGCTGGTGGCGGACATTTATGGAATATGGAAATGGGATAACTGGTGATATGTGCGTTCATATGTTCGATACGGTTCGCTGGATGCTGAAGCTTGGTTGGCCAAAACGTATTAGTTCAACGGGTGGGATCTATGTTCAGAAAGAAGGGAAATCGAATATTTCTGATACGCAATCTGCTCTATTCGAGTACGACGAACTAAACTGTATATGGCATCATAAAACCTGGGGAACACCCAATAATCCGGATTATCCCTGGTCGTTTACGCTCTACGGTGAAAAAGGTACGCTGTGGGCCAGCACGATGCAGGCCGACTTTATTCCAGACGGTAAGGGGGAGAAGATTCACTTCGATGTGTTGTACGAGAAGGAAAAATATCCAGAGGATCTAACCGAACCGACCAATCCAAAAATCGAGCTGAATGCTGCCCCGGCTACCCGGCTTCACATGCTCAACTTTCTGGATGCCATCGATAAGCAGAGCCGCCCTATAGCGGATATTGAAGAAGGGCATATTTCAACGTCCAGTTGCATTTTGGCTAATATGTCCATGAAAACAGGTCGGCCACTGGTGTACGACCCCCAAAAGCGTGAAGTCGTTGGCGATAAAGAAGCCACCAAACTCCTCGCCCGTGCGTATCGCGATCCCTGGACGCATCCTGACCCGAAAAAAGTGTAAAGGCTAGTGGTTAATTAAATGAGCACTAAGTTTACTGGCTAACCAAAGCCAGTAACGGCTATCAGTAAATTTGTGGTATTGGTAAAGGTCCCGTGCGCTATCGTCTGATTCTATTTTTACTAGTTTGTTTTACGAAAAGCTTCGCCCAGTACTATCATTCTGATAGCCTGAGTGCGGCTTTTTCGTTGGTAAAAAGTAACAATTTTGAGCACCTATCTACAAAAGATGGCCTGTCTAATAATTCAGTAAATTGTATTCTTCAGGATCGGGAAGGCTATATGTGGTTTGGAACCAACGATGGGCTGAATAAATTTGACGGTTATAAATTCACTGTGTTGCAGGCCGATCTAAACGACCCAAACCGGAGTTTACAGAATAACGTGATTTCTGGTTTGTGCGAAGATCGGAAAAATCGCCTTTGGGCCGTAACGGAAGGGGGAGGACTGCACCAAATCAACAAGAAAACGGGTCAGGTTACGCCCCACCCCATCTGGGCCAGAAATACGGGGCGATGGAACAACCAACACTCCGTTTATGAAGATAAGCAGGGTATGCTGTGGCTGGGTACGTTCGGCGGATTGGCTCGCTACGATCCAGACACTCATCATTTTGCCCTGTATTCGTCACCGAAACCCGACATGCCCGTCAAGACCGTTTTTGAGGACCGGCAACATCGGTTTTGGGTTGCTACGTTGCGGGGATTGTATCTGTTTGATCGACCAACGGGTAAGTTTACGCTGATATCGGCTCCCGTTGGTAATGGGCTGCAGACAACATTCATTTCGTTTTATCTGGACGAGCGGAACATACTTTGGTTGGGTACGGCAGGGCATGGGCTATACCAAATTGATTTGAATCGTAAGCCTTTTCAACTCGTATCCTACAATCCGGGCGGACAGGTCAATCCCTACGTTTACTTAAACTCAATCCATCGGGATGCAGTGGGAGCCGTCTGGGTAGGTACAACGAACGGGTTGCAACGGATAGACCCGGCGAGTCATGCCGTTTTTACGTACCATCCCGACCTTACTGATAGAAGGGGAATCAGCAGCAATAACGCGCAGGCCGTTTACCATGATCAGGCGGGAACAATGTGGGTGGGTACAGACAATGGCATTGATCGCGAAAATGCGCCAAACAAACCGTTCCTCTCTTACCAGGTAATACCCAATACCAGTACCGTCAACCTGTCGGCCAACAGAGTAAGGGGCTTATTGGTAGACAGTCTCAATCGCCTGTGGTTCACCAACGAGCGGACCGTATACCAGGTTAATTTACAGACGAATCGACTGAAGAATCTGCCACCCGAACCAGATCAGACAAGAAACTACCTACATACGCTGTTTCCAAATGGGTCGGAAGGGATGTGGGTAGGCAGCTGGAACAACCTCTATTATCTGGATTATGCAACAGATCGATACCTTAAATTCCCGTCAGACAGTGTACACGTTGAGTTGATCGGTCATCGAAAAGGCGGGCCTGTCTGGATTGCCGGCGACGGAGGCATTGCTTCATTCGATAGTCGTACGCATCGCTACCGGTATTATACCTACAAACGGGGGAGTAAAAATGGGTTACCCGATAAGTACATGGCTGGCCTGATTGTTAGCCAAACCGGCGATGTATGGGTCCTGGCATCCCGACACGGTGTGTGCCGACTGAATCCTAAAACGGGCCGATTTACTCAGTACGTTGCCGGGGGAGCCGGACACTTAAACAGCAATGAAGTCAGAGCAATTTATGAAGGTGACGATGGTATTATCTGGATTGGTACGCATCAGGGCGGTTTAAACTGGTTTGATCCGCGAACGGAGCGTTTTTCTGCCATTACCGCCCGCGATGGTCTACCCAGTAACAGCATTGCCAGTATCACTTCCGACACTTCCGGTCATATATGGTTCAGTACTAATAAAGGAATTTGTCGGCTCGACCCACGAACAAAAACGATTCTTAGCTATGACGTTGACGATGGCCTGCCCAGCAGTACATTTCTGGAGAATGCTGCCTTTCGGCACAATAATCGTGTCTTTTTTGGAAGCCTGAACGGCGTTGTCTACTTCAGTCCAAACCAGATCTGTAGCAACAAACGTCCGTTCCCGGTCTATATCACTGGTTTGAAGGTGATGGAAAAACCCAGACAAGTGACTGACAGTACGCTGGTGCTGAAATACAATGAAAATTTTCTGTCGTTCGAGTTCGCAGCGCTAACGTACGTGCTGCCCGAACAAAATCAGTATGCCTATCAACTCGTTGGTGTAGATAAGCAGTGGGTCAGAAACGTTAATCAACGCTACGTGACGTATCCAAATCTGGCGCCTGGGGATTATACATTTCGGGTGAAGGCTGCCAATAGTGACGGAATATGGAATCGGGAAGAGGCTGCCATCCATTTCGTTGTCCAGCCACCCTGGTGGGCTACGTGGTGGGCGAATGGATTATATGCGCTTTTGTTGGTTGGTGGTTTTGCCGGATATATCCGTTTTTATACAAATCGGATACGACAGAAACAGGAAATGGAATTGAGCCAGCGGGACGCCAGGCAACTGAAAGTGCTTGATGAAATGAAAAGCCGATTTTTTTCCAACATCACGCATGAATTACGCACCCCGCTGTCACTGATTATCGGTCCGGTTGTGAGTCTGTTAAATGAGGATAAAGTTGATCAATCGACCCGTCAGAAATTAGGGCTTGTTCAGAGAAATGCCGACAAATTACTCCATCTGATTAGCCAGCTGCTCGATCTATCTAAACTGGAAGCGGGTGGAATGAGTATTTCTTTGCTGCGGGGAAATGCAACGGAATTTGTTGAACAGCTAGTAGACTCGTTCCGGCAAATGGCCGACCAAAAAGAGGTAAGGTTATCTTACACGGTTAATGAACCAATACCAGAGGGTTTGTTCGATGCCGATAAATGGGGAAAGGTTTTAACGAACCTGTTATCGAATGCCGTGAAGTTTACGGAGCATGGTGGACAGGTTTCTGTTACCCTGGCAGCCGCAGATGCCAGTAAAAATGAAGGGCACTTCCGGGTTCATGTAACGGTTGCTGACACCGGCATTGGGATCCCATCCGAAAAATTGCCGCATATTTTTGACCGTTTCTATCAGGTCGATGACTCGCGTACCCGTGCTTATGAGGGTACAGGCATTGGCCTGGCACTGGTGAAAGAGTTAGTAGAACTAATGCAGGGTACTATTACGGTCGAAAGCAAACCCAGGGAAGGAACCCGATTCAGGCTGATATTACCCATGGAATCGATACCTGAAACCAATGAGAATGCATTGCCCGTACCGCTATCTGGCATCAAGCCAGGTATCGGTAGCTTGGCTGACGAAGAAACAGCAATCCTTCCTTATAAACCCCTCATTGGCGAATCAAGCAAACCGCTGATCCTGGTTGTTGAAGATAATGACGAATTACGGCACTTTGTGATTGGTGAGTTAGCCGGGTCGTACCGGGTTTTGGGTGCTGGAGATGGAGAAGCGGGCTGGCAATTAGCTCAGGAAGAACTACCCGACGTTGTTATCTCGGATATAATGATGCCGAAAATGGATGGATACGAATTGACCGAACGAATTAAAACCCATCCTGTCACCAACCACATAGCCGTGATCTTGCTGACGGCTAAAACCGCTCAGGAGAATAAGATAGCAGGACTGAAAAAAGGAGCGGATGAATACCTGAGCAAGCCCTTTCAGATAGAAGAAATTCAGTTGCGGCTACATAATCTGCTGGATCTTCAGCAGAAACTACAGCAACGGCATGCTCAACAGCTATCGAACCCGGATATACTTATTTCGGCCGAAACGGTACATGACCCCTTCTTGCAGGAGTTTTACAAACTACTCGATGAAAACCTGTCAAACACATCACTTAATGTCGACTGGCTGGCAAATCAGTTATCAATGAGCCGCAAGACACTGCAGCGCAAAATAAGTAGCCTGACCCAGATGGAAGTTCCCAGCGAGCTGATTCGCCATTACCGGCTCCGTAAAGCAGCCGACTTATTATTAGTTGGTAAAAACGTAACCGAAACGGCTGAATTGGTTGGGTTTAAAGCAGCCACCCACTTCACTAAAAGCTTTAAAGATTTTTACCATCAAACCCCAACGCAATTCGTTGAAAAAAGAAAAGGAAGTGGATCAATGCCTGTTTAAGTGAAGCTTAAGACGAAAAATGTCCCAAATACACCAAAATATGTCCCAAATTGGAAGGTGCGTATAGGATAGAACTGCCGAAATTTACGCTGTTATATCCGCCATCAGTCTTTCTGCTTCTTTTCCGGTTAACCTTCCCCTTTTTTTGTAAGGCCGAGGATTGGATTCAAGTCACTCATCAGGTAGAAGTTAAACCTCTATCTGGTGAGTGTTTTTTTACCCCAAACTCACCAACTCTTTCAGCTCAGTGTCGCTCAAATCCCCCAGCCAGGTTTCGCCAGTTTTCACGCTGAGGTCGGCGAGTTCGCGTTTGGAACGAATCATGGCGTCAATTTTTTCTTCCAGCGTTCCCTGATTCATCAACCGGTAAACCAGCACATTTTTGGTTTGTCCAATACGAAAAGCCCGGTCGGTAGCCTGACTTTCTACCGCTGGATTCCACCACAAATCGTAGTGGATAACGTGGTTGGCCTGCGTCAAATTCAGCCCTGTGCCACCGGCCTTCAAAGACAGAATAAAGGTGTGGTCGGAACGGTTTCTTTGAAACTGCTCCACCATCCGGTCGCGCTCAGGACGAGAGGTGCCGCCATGCAGAAACAGGGGTGGCGTGCCAAATGCCTGCTCGATGAATTGGGAAAGTAACTCACCCATTTCGCGGTACTGGGTAAAAATCAGCACCTTCTCGCGGCTGGCGTAAATATTTTCGAGTAGAGTAAGCAGGAGCGTTGCCTTCCCCGAAATAGCCGGGGCATCATTCCCGCGCTTGAGGTACTGATGCGGATGGTTACCAATCTGTTTAAGGGCGGTCATGAGTTTGAGGACTAACCCCCGGCGGGCAATACCATCCTTCTGCTCGATGGCCCGGATACTTTCCTGCACGACGCTTTCGTACAAAGCAGCCTGCTCGGTCGTAAGCGAGCAGAACTGATTATTCTCAATTTTGTCGGGTAGGTCGCTGATAATGGTCTTGTCGGTTTTGACGCGACGGAGCAGAAATGGGCTGGTTACCCGTCGAAACTGTTCGAGCTTCTGGTGGTCGCGCTCCTGCTGAATCGGCTTCCCGAACTCTTCGTTGAACTTACTCGCCCCACCCAGATAGCCCTTGTTGACGAAGTCCATAATGCTCCAGAACTCCGACAACCGGTTCTCTACGGGCGTACCACTCAGCGCAATCCGAATGGGGGATTTCAGGGCTTTCACCGCTTTGGTCTGTTCCGTATCGGCATTCTTTATATTTTGCGCTTCATCGATAATAACCACCGCCCAGGTTATCTTTTTCAGGGTATCGAGGTCCGAGCGTACCACGCCGTAGGTAGTCAGCAGTAAGTCATACGTATCTTTTTCGGGCGGGAGTTTGCGGGTGGAGCCGTGATAGACACGGGCCTGTAACTCCGGCGCGAACCGGTCAATTTCTTTCTGCCAGTTGGTGAGCAGTGTTGTTGGTAAAACCACTAATCCCTTTTGTTTTTTAAACCGGCCTTCCTGCCTGAATTTAAGGAGCAGGGCAATGATTTGCACCGTTTTGCCCAGCCCCATGTCGTCGGCCAGCAAACTGCCCATGCCGAGTGCTGTATTTTTAACGAGCCAGTCGTAGCCGCGTTGCTGATAGGGGCGCAAGGTAGCCTGCAACGAACTGGGAAGTGGTTGAGCTTCGCTCTCGGTGAACTTTCTTACTAATTTCCTAACCTCCTCCGACAATCCCAATCGCCCGCCCTTGTACTCCTCCGACAAGGCGGCCCGGAGCAATTCAGGACCAGTTAATTCAGGTGGATTTTCGAGCTGCTTATACAGTTTGGTCAGGTCATTCGGGTCGATGAGTACGTACTGGTCCTTTATTTTTACCAAGCCCGTTGACCGCCCTACTAATTTCTGAAACTCGTTCATACTGACCATCTCATCGCCTAGCGCCACCTGCCAGTCGAACGTCAGCATATCGTCTAGCCGCATGAACGCGTTGTTCGCCGTAACCTTCGCTTTCAGGCGACCACCCACCTGCGGACGAACCCAATGTTGCAGGGACTTCGGCAACCACAGGGCAATGCCGAGCAACTGCATCCGGGGCAATGTATTAAGCAAAACCTGCACAAACTGACTCGGTGAATAGGTAAGGTACTCCGGGCCACCCGTTTTCGTCAGCTTCGCCAAATCGGGAAAGTGCCGCGAGAGTACCAGCAAATCCTGCAATACGGCCATTCGGATGGCTGCATGCTTCTTTTTTGACAGTAGTTCGGGTAAAGGGATGGGTTGGTCGGGAGCGCCGTTGACGGTTGCTGCTTCGCGGTCGCGAATGAGCAGGCGAAGGCGAAATTCATCGCCAAACGAAGCCCCATCCAGTTCGCTATCTTCCACCGCCAAGATGGGCACAAACCGTTTGTGAGTCAGGAAGAAATCATTCAGCCAGAGTTGGATGGCCAGTGGCATCTCCTTGCGGCCAAACCCTTCGAAGCGTAATGTTTCGACCCCAAAAAACAGTCGGTCGGCATCTTCGAGGGGCCAGCGTTCCCAGAGTTCGATGGTAGCGGGTTTGATAATTCGGCGCAGAAACAGTGAGCAGAGCGTTAGTACCAGTTGTGCATCCGGCAGGGCCAGCCATTCCTTTTGCCAGCGCACCGTGAGCATATCGGGTGGGATTTGTGTTCCCAGCCATTCCGTTAGTTGTCTCACCGTATCGTTCAGAGTAGCCGGTAACCAGCGAACCCGGTATTGGTCTTCGGCAGGCCCAACGCGCAGCAACTGCGGTACAATCGCTCCTTTCCGCAATAAAGCGGCCGAGAATTGGTTGGTGAGGTACAACGCCCGGACGGAATCACTCATTTCGGGCCAATCGGCTTCGGTGAGTGTACCAACCCAACTTGCCAGGTCGCTCATTTTCAGTCCGGGCAGCGGGCGGGGTTCGCCGTGCTCACTGAAGATATTAATCTTTTTGATGCCCATTACCTCATCGAGCTGTAGCTCAATGCTGTCGCTAAAGCTGGGGTGGTCAGTCTGGGCAAGTGGTTTTATCGTATCTACAGGCTTGCTGAATAGTTTGTAAGCTTTGGTGAGTGATTTGTGAAAATCGCTTTTGGCAAACGTAACATCGGTAGCCAGCAGACTCAGTAGTTGCTCTGCAAGAGGTTGAATGGTAGCGAAATCCAGTCGGGCACGGACTTTCTCGTCGGGTTGCCAGTCTTCTTCATCGGGTAGCTCATCAGTACAAATGTCCTTAAATGAAAAGACGTTACCCATGTTGCCGCCAATGGCCGTGGTCTGGTCTTTCTGAAGTTCTTCCAGAATATCCAGCCCTTTCAGTTGGAAAACCAGAAAAGGATTCCGGTCAATTTCATTGGCAATAACGTAAACGACGGCTGCGAGGTGTTTGCAGGGTACCGCGTAATCGGGGCAGGAGCAACCCATATCCAAGTCCCGAAAATCGCGCGGGAAAAGATTGATACCCCCTTTACCCGTAAATTCGGTTAGTTCGGGCGGGAGCTGGCGGTTCAGGAGTTGAGCCAGAATAGCGGGATTCTCCCGAATTTCAGTCAGCAGGGAAGTTTTCTCCGGTTCGGTAAAAATCGGTACCGACAGTTTCGCCTTGTAAGGCCGGGGAGCGGACCCTTTGATAGAGGCACTAATCTGATTATTGGAAATCAATAATCCCTGCACAGCTCCTTTGTTCGCATACGTTTTGCCACGCGGCAGACGGTTGGCCATGTCAATGCTAGTCAGGGCATTGAGCCACTGTTGCCCCCACCACGTTTTCCCGTAACTAATCCGCTCCGCCATCTATTTAACTTGAGAACCCATGAATTTCAGTACAAAAATAGCAGATAAACAATTTCACTACTGTTACAGTCTGTCTAAGCCTGCTAATCGGGTACGACCACCCGCAATCTAATACGAAAACGATGGGGGAGTACAAGGGCAGTACCCAGAAAGAATAATATAGTACAATGGAAAAACGCGCTCGGAGAGGCTGAAAGTACTTGAGGCCAAAACCGCAGACAAACTTTTCGCTATTATTGCAGGATTGCCCACCCTTCTCCTGTCATCTGAATTATGGCTCAGCATCAACTCAAGAAATTATTAGGTGTCGGATTTGGTATAGCCGTAACCATCGGTGGCACAGTCGGTACGGGGATTCTGCGTAAACCCGGACCCATCGCGCAGGACATTGGGAACCCGACACTAATCATTGCGGTGTGGCTGGCAGTGGGCCTTTATGCCCTGATTGGTTCATTATCGGTGATGGAACTGGGAACGATGATACCGAAAGTAGGGGCCTGGTACGTGTATGCCCGACGCGCCTTTGGTGATTATGCCGGGTTTATTATTGGTATCAGTAGCTGGCTGGGGAGCGTATCCGCTATGGCTTTTGGCGCAGCGGTTATGAGTGAATACACGGCCCTGCTGTTTCCATCAACGGCGACTAGTCAGAAGGTGGTGGCGATTGGAGTTTTGGTCGCCTTCGTGGCCTTTCACTCCGTGGGGGTACGGTTAGCAAGCCGGGCGCAGGAAGTAATGAGTATTTTGAAAGCGGTGGGCCTGCTGGCATTTGTGGTTGTCTGTTTTGTGATAACACCCACTAAACCTGTCGCTACGGTAGATACCATACGCCCATTGGCCGAAGGGGGTATCTGGCTGGGAGTTCTGGCGGCCTTGCAATCTGTTTTTTATACCTACGATGGCTGGCACACAGCCGCTTATTTCACCGAGGAGGACGTTGACCCCGGTCGCAACCTGCCCCGTTCCATGATTAGTGGCGTTTTGCTGATTATTGGCATCTATATACTGGTTAATCTCGCATTACTATACGTACTTCCCGTGTCGGCAATGGCTGGCTCAAAACTGCCGGCGGCCGATGCAGTACAGGTATTATTCGGTGCTGGTAGTGCTAAGATTGTGACCTTTCTGCTGATGATTTCCATCATGGGTATCATCAATGCCCAGATTATGTTTAATCCACGCGTCATTTTCGCCATGGGACGCGATGGCCTCTTTTTTCGGTTCGCTACCCGCGTAAACGAAGGCGGTACACCCATTAATGCTACCTTACTAACCGCCGGGGCGTCCATTCTGATGATTCTAACCAACACCTACGGCAAACTGTCCGATATCGCTACGTTCTTCTTTGTGCTGTGTTATGCGTCGGGATTTGCGGCTCTGATTCGCCTTCGCCAAACGGAGCCAGAACTGCCACGCGTCGTGCGGGCGTGGGGATACCCTTTTTCCACCTGGACACTCCTGATTGTATCCATTTTGTTTCTGCTTGGAGTTATTATCGGTGATTTTTCAAGCAGCTTGTACGCGCTTGGCTTTATAGCCGTCAGTTACCCAGTCTATTTACTTATCAGGCCTAAAACAGGGATTGAGCGGTAAAGCAACCTTATTTCTGGCTTATGTATTCAGAAATACTTTCGGAAAACCTTATCCGTATCGCTCCCTATGAATACGTTGCTCATTCGACTTGTTTCTCTTTTTCTTCTGCTATCTGGTTTTTCCACGCTGGCTCAGGTTAACTATGTAGCCACCGCCAAAAAGCTGCAAGACCACCCTCGTTTGCTGTTGCTAAAAGGTGAAGAAGAGACCATAAAACGGACTATCGGGACGGATAAAACCTGGAATAAACTCCACCAGGCAATCCTGACCGAAAGCGACGCGTTGATTGATGCCGCTCCGCTGGAACGTATCAAGATTGGCCGACGACTGTTGGATAAATCCCGGGAAGGATTGCGTCGGCTATTTTACTTGGCCTATGCATGGCGTATGACCCATGCGGAAAAATACCGGGCGAGAGCCGAAAACGAACTGTTAGCCTTATCGGCCTTCAGCGATTGGAATCCAACGCATTTTCTGGATGTAGCCGAGATGACCATGGCCGTTTCAATCGGTTATGACTGGCTCTATAACGACTTATCTGAACCCACCCGATTGACAATAAAAGAGGCTATCCTGAAAAAAGGCATCGAGCCTTCATTCGATACGCAATATAACTCCTGGCTCAAGGCCTCTCATAACTGGAATCAGGTGTGTAACGCCGGGATGACCTACGGGGCGTTGGCCATTTACGAAGACCAGCCCGAACTGGCCAAAAGCGTTATCAACCGCGCCATTGAGTCGGTTGCTTTACCAATGGGTGATTATGGCCCGGACGGGGCTTACCCAGAGGGCTATAGCTATTGGGGTTACGGAACAAGCTTCAACGTGATGCTCATTAGTGCTATCGAAAAAGCATTTGGAACGGACTTCGGCCTGACCAGCAAGCCGGGTTTTCTGAAAACGGCGGGCTACCTGGAGAATATGACCGGCCCATCGGGATTCGCCTTCAATTACTCTGATTCGGGTTTGTCGGGCGAATTACAGCCCGCTATGTTCTGGTTTGCTCAAAAAACGAAGAGTCCTTCACTGCTATGGGTAGAACGTAGCCGTTTGATGAATGAGGCTCCGAAACAACACGTCAAAAACCGACTACTTCCTGCCGTTATGCTTTGGAGTAACGGTATTGGTATGAATGATATTAAGGCACCCGAACAGATCTTTTGGGTTGGCGAAGGGCGTAATCCTGTGGCGTTGATGCGGTCTTCCTGGTCGGATTCACTAGCTGTTTACGTGGGCCTGAAAGCGGGTAGCCCTTCTGTAAATCATGCGCACATGGATGTTGGTTCATTCATTATGGAGGCCGATGGCGTGCGTTGGGCAATAGGTTTTGGGATGCAAAGCTACGAGTCGCTGGAGTCAAAAGGGGTGGATTTGTGGAATAGCAAGCAGAACTCGCAGCGGTGGCAGATATTTCGATATAACAACTTTGTGCACAATACGCTGACCGTCAACGAGATTTTGCAACGGGTTGAGGGTAAGGCGACAATCACCGCGCACTCGGCATCACCTTTGTTCATGAATGCAACCACCGACCTAACGGATATTTACAGCGAAGGGATGACAGGCGTGAAACGGGGTGTTGCTCTAGTCGATAAGGATTATGTAGTGGTTCGGGATGAACTGGAAACGCCAGCAACCGAAACGACTATTCGATGGACGATGTTGACTCCGGCCACTGTAAAGGTGTTGGGTACTAACAAAGTTGAATTGGCAAAAGAGGGAAAAAAAATACACATGCAGGTTGATGAACCGGAAGGTGTAGTGATAAAAACCTGGTCAACAGAACCACCACACGAGTATGACGCCCCAAATCCAGGAACGGTATTGGTCGGGTTTGAATTGAAAGTACCGGCAAACACCAAAGCGGCTATTGTTGTAAGGATGATTCCTGAAAAGTCAGCGAACCGGCCTATGCAACCCATAAAGCCCTTGCAGGAGTGGCCTCACTGAGTAATATAAACTGGCGGTTGTCTGTTACTCGTTTTTTAATTCAGCCAGCACCGTAACGCCCCCCTTGGTGATTTCGCCAATGTTGACTTTGATCTCTGCATCCAGCGGAAGAAACACATCAACCCGCGAGCCGAACTTTATAAACCCGAACTCCTCGCCCTGCGTCACCGGGTTTCCCTCTTTCACGTAGCAGATGATTCGTCGGGCAACGGCTCCGGCTATCTGACGCAGAAGAACTTCTACCCCAGCCGACGTTTCAATGACGACCGTTGTCCGTTCGTTCTCGGTGCTTGACTTTGGGTGCCATGCCACCAGGTATTTGCCAGGGAAGTACTTGAAGTACCGCACAACGCCCGAAATAGGGTTGCGGTTGACGTGTACGTTCAGGGGCGACATGAAAATGGACACCTGCCTACGACGGTCTTTGAAATATTCGGCTTCGGTTGTCTCTTCAATGACTACAACTTTACCATCAGCCGGGGCAATTATCTGGGTTTCGCTGGCTGTGAGTAGTCGGTTTGGAATACGAAAAAACTGTACAACAAGACCGAATAAAATCAGACTTGTCAGGGCCAATAGGATTATAGCAGTTGAATTGTCGGAAAAGAGGTAAAAATAAGCTAATAGGTCAATGGCCAGTAAAACCAGGCCCGTGGTTAGCATAATAGTTTTACCTTCACGATGTAAGCGCATAAGAGAATTAATAGTGGTTACTATATGACGTAATTTTGATGTATGGGTCGGGGCGGAATTGGGCGCTCATCCCGAAACATAACATCATCAGGGCTAAATCAGTAGCCACCCCGGTACTTATACGTGCTGGATACTTTTTCGATTGCTACAATATAGGCAGCCAAACGCATAGGAACTTTATACTGTTGCGACGTTTCAAATACGCGATCGAAGGCATCTTTCATGACCCGGTCGGCCCGACGGTTAACCCGGTCCAGTGTCCATTTGTAGCCAATTCGATTTTGCACCCACTCGAAATACGAAACCGTAACTCCGCCTGCGTTAGCCAGAATATCAGGAATAACCATTATCCCTTTGTTATTGATGATTTCGTCGGCACTGGCCGATGTTGGTCCATTGGCACCTTCTACAATCATTTTTGCCTGAATAGACCCGGCGTTATCGTCTGTAATGACATCCTCTTTAGCGGCTGGAACCAGTACATCTACGGGCAGTGAGAGGAGTTCTTCATTCGAGATTAACTCTGCGCCCGTGAATCCTTCCAACGTTCCTTTGTTCGCGTTCCGATAATTAATGGCCGCTGTGATATCAATACCAGTTTTGTTATAGTACCCACCAGAAATGTCGCTAACCGCTACAACCGTAACTCCACGTTCGTGAAGGAGTTCAGCCGCAAACGAGCCAACGTTACCAAACCCCTGAATAGCCGCTGTAGACCGGTAAGGGTTCATTCGCAACTTATCCATTGCCGAGAGGGCTGCAACCGTAACACCCCGCCCTGTAGCCTCGGTACGTCCCAGCGATCCGCCCAACACTAGGGGTTTTCCTGTCACAACATTATTGACCGTCATCCCTTTCGCTTTGGAATACTCGTCTACGATCCAGGCCATCTCACGCGGTCCGGTCCCCATATCGGGAGCAGGAATATCGCGGTCGGGGCCAAACACATCGAGCATTGTAACCGTATATTGACGGATGAGTCGTTCGATTTCACCCGCCGACATTTCGCGCGGGTTACAGGCTATACCGCCTTTAGCACCACCATATGGAATGTCAACAACGGCACATTTCCAGGTCATCCAGGCTGCCAGCGCACGAACCTCGTCGAGGTTCACGCCCGGATCGAGCCGTATGCCCCCTTTTGACGGACCAAGAATATTGGAATGAATAACCCGATAGCCTTCAAAAACTTTAATACTACCATTATCCATCGTTACAGGTAAACCGACAAT
Source organism: Cytophagales bacterium (assembly GCA_038236215.1). Taxonomy (GTDB): domain Bacteria; phylum Bacteroidota; class Bacteroidia; order Cytophagales; family Spirosomataceae; genus Spirosoma. The sequence goes on from JBBSTD010000028.1 coordinate 27,636, forward strand.
TACCTGCCGTGCCGGTACTTTGAGTATATCATACATTTCATCAGAAATGCCCACTAACTTGGCCGCAGCATCAAAACGCGACATCATTGACTCTAGTGGATTCTCTTTATCTTTTATTGGGGCTGGTTCAATGTATCCCATGATTTTTCTTTTACCTCTATTTAAGAGCAAATTTGATGATAAAGTGCGACGCAAACTTAGTAAATCATAATGGATGTTGTGAAAACTACATTTTTTCTGAGATTAATATAATAGTACCGGGCAGCATAATGTATTATATAATGTGGCTTCGGACAAAATATTTATTTACATTCAAAGTAGTGAGCAGAATATTAATCTGCGTATTCAACGATTGGCGATTCGATAAGTTTTTAAAGAAATAGAATTATTATAAACACAACGTTGAAACAGTGCATAGAAAATGCTATTTTTGTGGCTAAAATCAAAGCACACCATCACCAACACAAAACGTACGCAACTGCTATGGTTCAGGAAGACAACAAACGTTATTCGGAAGAAGATCTAAAAGAGTTTGCTGAGTTAATTGGTCAGAAACTCGATACAACCCGCAGTGAGCTGAATTACATTAAGGAGACACTCAGCAAACGTAACGACAGCGGTACAGATAACACATCGGGCAATTCTAAACTGCTCGAAGATGGGGCTGATACCAGCGAACGGGAAAACCTAAGCCAACTGGCTGCCAGGTTACAAAAGTTTACGCAGCAACTGGATGCGGCTATGGTACGAATCAAGAACGGAACGTACGGTGTCTGTAAGGATACGGGAAGGTTAATTCCAAAAGAGCGCCTGCGAGCTGTGCCACATACGCAGCAAACAATCGAAGCCAAACTGCGCCAGTCACGATAAGAGAGGTCTAGTGGGCCCTGCTATCAGGCCTGTTGTGTTAAGGATTTCCTTTTATTTATTCCTTAAACTTCCGGAGCTAAGTTGTTCTCAACATTGGCTGGTAGTCGGTTCACAGTCGTAAAACTCTTACCAAAACAGCTTCAGCACACTGGGTGCTGAAGCTGTTTTATTTTTACTAGTTTTGAACAAATTGGGTGGATTATTGTCAATAATGAATGAGTAAATTAATACTATAAAACCATGCTAGACCGTCTGGAAGAAATTCGTGAAAACACATTTCGGTATCTAGAAGCTCGAATCGAGTTGTTCACCCTAGAAATCCGGGGAAAAATAGAAGAAGGGGTTGTTGTTGGTGTACACAGTATTGTACTGGCTCTACTGGGTACAATGTCGCTCATATTTTTATTTAGTCTGCTGGCGGCTTATCTAAATGAAGTTACTGATAGTCGATACATGGGTTTTCTCATTGTAGCCGCCTTTTTTCTGATAATCACCATTCTCTGGGTAGCTGCAAAAGACTTTTTCCAAGCAAAAATCAGAGGAGTTGCTTACAGTACGATGAAGAAAAATCAGGAGAAGAAGCAGGAGAAAAAAACGGAAGCTATCGAAGAGTTAATGGCTCAGGCAAAAGTGGTTACCGATGAAGTCAATGCCGCTTCGCGAAGCAATAATCAAACCCGTTAAGTGAGTACAGGAAGTATAATGTATTAATTCGACAGTAATCAAATTGTAAGATGGAAGATCCTAAAGTGCCATTTGCTGATACGACTGCTCGCCGGGCACAATTGATGGCTGCTACTGAGCAATTTAAAACCTCGATTACCGATGGGGTTGAATCAATGAAAGAAGGTGCAACGGAAGTGGGTAAATCGGCCGCATTTGTTGCAGGTGCTGCTTTAGCCGTATATTTGGTTGTTAATACCGTGCTTCCCAAGTCTGATGAATATCGGTATGCGGAGAAATACGGCGAACCGGAAGATGATGAGTGGAGGAATGCTACTGGAAATGATGACGATGACGAATCAATTCCAGAGACACCAACACACAAAGCCAACAAAAAACAGACGAAAGAAATAAAGAAGTCGGCTGCCGCCAGTGGCTTAATCGGTGGACTTATTACGTCAGTCTTAACGAACATTGCCCGCGAACAGGTAGCCGGATTTTTAGCCCGCATCCGTACGAATAATGCCATCAATCCAACTGCCCAACCAACCGAGTACCACGAGAAGGCCCCAATCGAGCCTGCTGACTATACTTCGTACTAACAGGCTGTCTGGTCGGAAGGCACTGGCGGTTTTGCTCGATCCAGACAAAATTGAACAAAGAGCACTGGGCGACCTGCTCAATCGGACAACGGAGTACCCGGTTGATTTTTTCCTGGTGGGTGGAAGTTTGGTAACAGACTACGTGCATAAAGAAGTTATTGCCGCTGTTCGTCGCCAGACAGATGTACCAATTATTCTGTTTCCTGGTAATCCACTCCATATAGAACCGTCTGCCGACGCCGTTTTGTTTCTCTCACTCATCTCAGGGCGAAACCCGGAATTCCTGATTGGCCAGCACGTTATTGCCGCACCCTTGCTCAAGAGAAGTGGGTTGGAGATTTTGCCTACGGGCTACATGCTAGTCGATAGTGGTACGCAAACGACGGTTTCATACATCAGTGGTACAATGCCTATTCCCCATGACAAACCCGGCGTAGCGGCCTGTACGGCTATGGCTGGCGAAATGCTGGGGCTGAAATTGATGTATCTGGATGCCGGTAGCGGGGCACGCCGGTCTGTATCTACCGATATGATTGCCGCTGTTCGTGCTGCCGTTGAATTACCACTTATTGTTGGTGGAGGTATACGCACAGGCGAAAAAGCGTATGAAGCATTTAAGGCGGGTGCTGATATGATTGTAGTTGGTAATGGTATTGAAGAGGACCCGGATTTGTTGCCGCAACTATCAACCGTTGTTCGGGAATTTAATCAATCAATTGTACGTGTGTAGCCTATGAAACGTTCTTTGTTATCTTTCTTATTTCTGTTCATAAGCGCGTTCTTGTGGCCTGGTTTTAGTGCAGAGATAGTCGCTCAGATAACCAAGGGAAAAGTATATACCGTTGTTGAACAGGATCCCGAATTTCCGGGCGGTACAGTTGCCTTGAGTCGCTATCTGGCCGAAAACATCCGCGTTCCCGGCGCTTTGGTTCGAAAAAACTACAATGCAGGGCCAATAGCGACTAAGTTCATTATTGATGAACTCGGGTATGTACATGATCCCCGAATAGTAGCCCAGCCGGTTGAGGGGAAAATGCGCAAAGGTATGGAGGCCTTTATGGCTAATATTATTGTGGCAGTTGAGAAGATGCCCCGCTGGACTCCGGGCAGAGTGGCTGGGAAACCCGTAACCGTGTTTTATACACTACCCGTTGAGGTAAATATGCATTGATGTAAATCACAAAGTTGTACGTTGAAAAAGTTGTAAGGGGGCTGACATGTGTACTACATGCGTCAGCCCCCTTACAATTTTTATAGCCTGTGATTTTTGTTATACATTCATCAGTGACTCCCGACGGCGCATTTTCCCGGCTGGAATACCAAACATCATCTTAAACCGACGACAGAAGTAGGCGGTGTCTTTGTAACCTACTTCGGAACCGATGGCCCGAATGCTCTTTTTGCTCGTGCGCAATAGGCCAACAGCCGCTTCCATACGCTGATACTCAATGTAATCCTGGGGATTGATGCCCGTTAGCATCTTAAAGTACTGCCCTACGTAATCTTCCGAAACGTTTGCAACGTTGGCCAGCACTTTATTGGAAAGGTCTCCACCAATATTTTCCTTGATGTAAGCGAAAATATCAATCAGGCGGGGATCTTTGAAGTAAGTGCTGTTAGTTACCAACTGCTCAACGAACAGGTGATTTTTAAGAATATACCGAACAACCTCAATAACAATTTCTTCCGTCTTAATCTTGATAATTCTCCCTTTTCCGGCCAGATCAGTCATATCTTCCGCCAGAATCTGATCAATGGTAGTTGCCAAATGCTCTTCCCGCTTAATGATAAAGGGCGGAACATCGAGCGAATTGAAAAAATTGACGGAATCAAACACTTTGGCTTCAAAGGATACGTAGCCAAATGAATTAGGAATGTGGCTAATCAATTTAGGATCGTGGTTCCCTTCCCAATAGGATTCGCGATGGGTCATGAATTCTTCATTCGACACCACCTTTGGTTTCGATGGATCACCATAGGTAACCGTCACATGTTTCCCACCCGGAATGAACAGCATGTCGCCTACATCCACTTTTATTTTTTCGTCACCGATGGACACCTCGCCATTATACAAAATGAGCAGGGTGTTCTCTACGTCGTAGAAATTTTTAATCGTGATCGGTTGCAAAATCCGGATATTACGGGCTTTGATAAACTTCACGCCTAGTGATTCAATTATTTTATTATAGTCTTCCATAGCGGAAAGGAGTACGTTCGCGATTTTGAATTATGCGTAAAGTTGCACAAAACTAATAATTTGTACAAAACTAATACAAGAATAAAAGTTTCCAAAGAATAAAAAAAATAATGCGTATTCATAGTGAACACGCATTATATAGATAGAATAATTTCATTTCAGCCTAATAACCACTATCGAATGATTTCCCTGGCTATCACTAGTTTTTGGATTTCGGACGTACCTTCATAAATCTGGGTAATCTTTGCATCGCGCATTAGCCGTTCTACGTGGTACTCTTTTACGTAGCCGTATCCGCCATGAATCTGTACCGCTTCGGTAGTCGCCCACATGGCCACATCGGAGGCAAATAATTTGGCCATAGCTGCGGCTTGTACATAATCCTTATGTTCATCTTTAAGGCGGGCAGCTTTGTAAACCAGCAGTCGGGCGGCTTCAATTTTAGTAACCATCTCGGCCAACTTAAACTGAATGGCCTGATGATCAAATATTTGCTTGCCAAAGGCTTTTCTTTCCTGACTGTACTTGAGGGATAGTTCATACGCACCGGCAGCAATACCGAGAGCCTGGGCAGCAATGCCTATACGACCCCCATTCAGGGTCGACATAGCGAATTTGAAGCCAAATCCGTCGTCACCAATCCGGTTTTCTTTGGGGACTTTCACATCAGTAAATAGTAGCGAATGGGTGTCAGAAGCCCGAATCCCCATTTTATCTTCTTTCTTACCAACCATGAAACCGGGCGTTCCCTTTTCCACAATCAGGCAATTGATACCCCGATGGCCTTTCTGGCGGTCGGTTTGGGCAATAACCAGGCAGATTCCCGATGTACCCCCATTCGTGATCCAGTTTTTGGTGCCGTTCACCAGATAATAATCGCCTTTATCGTCGGCAGTAGTGGCCTGCGAGGTTGCGTCGGAACCGGCTTCAGGCTCCGACAGACAAAAGGCACCGATTGTTTCGCCGGAAGCAAGCCGGGTCAGGTACGTCTGTTTTTGGTCTTCCGTGCCAAACGCTTCAATGCCGTAGCAAACCAGCGAATTATTGACCGACATCACGACCGATGCCGAAGCGTCAATCTTTGATATTTCTTCCATAGCCAGCACGTAAGAAACGGTATCCATTCCCCCTCCACCGTATTCTGGTGGTACCATCATGCCCATAAAGCCCAGTTCGCCCATACGCTTAACTTGTTCGGCCGGGAAACGCGCTTCGTTGTCGCGTTTCACGATACCGGGCAGTAGCTCATTCTGCGCGAAATCGCGGGCAGCCTCCTGCACAGCCCTGTGCTCTTCCGATAAGTTAAAATTCAAACCCTGTAGCTCCACTATTGCTGTTGCCATTTGAATTGCGTTGAGGTAGTTTAAAATTTAGTTATGTTGACTGTAGTAAAGGTAAGAAATTGCCCTAACAATAGGGTATGCATGCATACTACCTATTCGAGCAAAAAGGTAATCAATTCGGCGATGCAGGCGGGTTTATCTTCTCCTTCAACCTCAAAAACACAGTCAATAATGACGCGTAAACCATTATTATGAGGCTCTGTATGCTGTAGCCAGCCCCGCATCCGTAGCCGACTGTTCACCGGCACGGCATTCGTGAATCTAATTTTGTTCGCTCCATAGTTAATTCCCATTTTTACCGATTCTATTCGGTAGAGTTGGGCCATCAGTTTGGGGGCTAGCGAAAGCGTCAGGAAGCCGTGAGCGATGGTTTTCTTGTACGGCGATTCCTTACTGGCCCGTTCGGGGTCGGTGTGAATCCATTGATGATCGCCGGTGGCCTGAGCAAACAGATCGACCATTTGCTGCGTAATAATTATGTAATCCGTTTCGCCGAGCGACTGGCCGCTATGGGCAGAAAATTCACTGAGGTTAGCGAAGTTGATCATATATAGGCATGTTTTGTGCAGTTTTGTCGATATGAGTAAGGGGCGCGTCCAGAAATTTTTGTTCGATGGTACTGTACTCGCGTATCGAAAACTTGGTACTGGTCCAGCCACATTGATTGCTTTTCACGGATTCGGGCAATCTAGTGGGGTTTTCATACCAATGGAACACTCGTTGAGCAGTCAGTTTACTATTTTTGCCGTTGATTTATTTTTCCACGGCCACAGTGAGTATAACAAGAACGGGCCATTAACCAAGCCCGACTGGCATCGCCTGATGGATGCCTTTTTGCGGACGCAGGGCATAAGTCGTTTCTCATTAATGGGTTTTAGCCTTGGCGGGCGGTTTGCCCTAACCACAGTGGAAGCGTTTTCCGAACGAATCGACCAGTTGTTTCTGATGGCACCTGATGGTATCACCCAAAACGTCTGGTATCGGCTAGCTACGACCACCACGTTTGGGCGAAAACTGTTCCGGTACGTTCTCCAACACTTGCCTTTATTACTTCACACAGGGCACACACTCGTTAAACTAGGTTTACTAGAGCGGGGACTGATGCGTTTTGCCGAACTATCACTTGGCACACCCAGTCAACGGACACTAGCCTATCAAAGCTGGACGCAGTTCAGGAAAATTCAGCCAAATCTGGTTACCATTGCTAATCTAGTCAATAGTATTCCCCTGCGCGTTCACTTTTTCACCGGTGCATTCGACCAGATTGTTCCCGGTCGTTATATACTACCCCTTACGGGCAAACTTCATCAGTATGAGTGGACTAACCTGGAAGCCCGGCATAATCAGTTAATTGATTTAGCCGGTTCTATTTTAAGGAACGCTGGATAGCATGCCAAAGCCCCACTATGGACAGGATAATCAGTACAATCACAATAATCTGCATCCAGGAATTCTGATTTGGATTTTCCAGAAGTGCTTTTATCTCACGAGCCTCGCGACCCGACCAGATAGCCAGTATCGTTCTGGGTGCCATACCCAGAAAACCACCCAGTAAAATGTTTTTGAGTTTTGCCCCGGAAAGCGCAAATAACAAATTAGTTAGCCCGAAGGGTAAAATAGGCGAAAGCTTTGCAAAAAAGATGACTTCCAATTCATTTTTAAGGATCCGGTCGAGGATGGATTGGGCTTTCGGATTTCTGTGGATTAGTGCCAAAAAACGGTCGTGGTCAAGCCATCGAACCAGGAGATTGATAAATAGAATACCGCCGAAATTGATGACGAATAAGGGCAAAACAGCCTGCCATCCCAGAAAATAGCCGAAAATGAGCGCCAGCATAGTTGGGGGAGTAAGCCCCGCCGAGGTGATCGTACAAATAATTGTGAGACCAACCCACTGCCAGGCTGTTATTTCAGCAATGGCCGCTTCGTGTACAACGGCGTAATAAGTCAGGAAAGACGTGAATACGATGGGAGTTGCTGATAAAACGATACCTGCAATGGCCGGACCGGTAAGTGCTTTTAACTGAGTTAGTCTCACAGATAGTCAAACGGCCAAACGGCCCTTGTGGTTTAAATTAGTACAAGGTCAAACAGGCTCTGGTAATCTGATAGACGAAGGTTTGTTTGACCGATTAAAAAAAAAGAAGTCCAAAGATAATTGTGAGTTTATACCAGCGGTAGTGTTGCACCGATGCGCTGATGATTCTTCACTACTTTTGAGAATGAAATTCGCAACGAAAGCCATCCACGCGGGCATTGAACCGGACCCTACTACGGGCGCTATCATGACCCCCATCTACCAAACCTCCACGTATGTGCAGGAATCGCCGGGTAAACACAAAGGCTACGAGTACGCCCGAACGCAGAATCCTACCCGAACAGTACTGCAAAATAACTTGGCTGCTCTGGAAAACGGAAAGCATGGTATTTGCTATGCGTCAGGGCTGGGGGCCACGGATGCTATTTTGAAACTATTCAAACCCGGCGACGAGATTATTGCCAGCAACGATTTATACGGAGGTACCTACCGCATTATGGTACGCGTGTTTCAGGGGTTTGGTCTCGTATTTCGGTTCGTTGATTTATCCAATCCGGCAAATCTGGAACCGGCCATTACGGCTGCTACGAAGATGGTCTGGATTGAGACGCCAACAAACCCCTTACTTCGGTTGGTTGATATTGCCACCATTTCGGCCATTACCAAAGAACACGGTATCAAACTGGTCGTTGACAATACATTTGCCTCACCCTATCTGCAAAGCCCCCTCGACCTGGGAGCTGACATCGTGATGCATTCGGTTACCAAGTATCTGGGCGGGCACTCCGACACGGTGATGGGAGCGATTATCCTGAACGATGATAAAACGGCGGAGCAACTGGCATTTATCCAGAATGCCTGCGGGGCTGTGCCAGGACCACAGGATTGTTTCCTGGTATTGCGCGGCATTAAAACCCTGCACGTACGGATGCAGCGTCACTGCGAAAATGCGATGAAAGTAGCGCATTACCTGCAGCAACATCCAAAAATCAGTCAGGTGTATTACCCCGGTCTGGAGTCCCATGCCGGACATGAGTTGGCCAAAAAACAGATGCGCGACTTTGGCGGGATGCTCTCCTTCGAATTAAAAGGGGATTCGATGCCCGAGGCTATCCGCGTAATGGAAAGCTTTAGCGTGTTTTCGCTGGGCGAATCGCTGGGGGGCGTAGAATCCCTTTGTACGCATCCGGCCAGTATGACCCACGCTAGTATTCCAAGAGAAGACAGATTGAAAAATGGCCTGAAAGATACCCTCATCCGGCTCAGTGTTGGTATTGAGGATGTTGATGATTTGATTCAGGACTTAGCCCAGGCAATTGCTTAATCCCATAGTTGGAAGGTTTACACTTTAGTGGTCATTTAGCCTACGCATTATGCTGCGATTTCTACTTTTTTTTATTTGTTTAACCCCTGCTCTCGCTCAGTTACCTAGTGGTTTTGTACAACGCCAGGTAGGGCGTAATCTAAACCCAACCCGGCTGGCGTTTTCGCCAAATGGGCGGTTGTTCGTAGCGGATAAAGAGGGGAAAATCCTCGAAATCGTCAATGATATAGTAGCTCCTGATCCATTCATGACGCTAGCTAATGTGGATACCTACAATGAGCGGGGGTTGTCGGGCCTATGTTTTCACCCTGATTTCCCGCATACTCCTTATTTCTACGTTTATTATACGGTAAAAGGAGCCGACCACAATCGACTGAGCCGATTCCAGGTAACGGGGGGTATGGCGGACCCTAAGAGTGAAAAAATTCTGTTTGAATTTGATAAGCTATTAGGCTCCATTCACAACGGAGGTTCGCTACAGTTTGGCCTGGATCGAAAATTATACGTTGGACTTGGTGACGGGTCCAGTGCGCCAATGGCTGATCGCCTGGACAGTTTCTTGGGGAAGATACTACGGATAAATGACGATGGTAGCATTCCGACGGACAACCCATTTGTTGCGACAGCCACTGGGTTTTTCAAGGCCATTTATGCCATTGGTTTCCGGAATCCATTTTCTATGGATATCGACCCCATATCTGGGCAAATACTCGTTGGCGAAGTGGGGGGCGATTTGTTCGAAGAGGTGGACGATGTTAAGGCTGGGGGGCATTATGGCTGGCCGTTGGTGGAAGGACGACGAACTAATCAGGAAGTTCCCAGTAACTACATTGATCCTATCTATTCCTACAGACATGACCAGGATTGCGCTATAACCGGACTCACATTTTACAATCCAGGTACGGTTCGTTTCCCCGCCGAATACCGAAAAAAGGCGTTTTTTGCTGACTACTGCGGAGGGGTAATTCACACCATTGACCCGGCAACCGGGCAGGTAATTGGAGACTTTGTAACTAATATCGACCGCCCCATCGCGTTGGCTACCAGCCCCGATGGGTACCTTTATTACATAGCCAGGGGTGGAATGGGGGGGGGCTCACAGGTGGATAATACGGTAACCGGTAACGGATCAGTTTACAAAGTATCTTATTTTGATTCTGGTATTCCCTACATAACTACCCAGTCGACGGGGGCATTTGTGGGCGTTGGTGAAGCGGCTACCCTATCTATCGATGCCGTAGGCCAGAAACCGCTGATCTACCGCTGGTACCGGAATGGGAAACTGATAACCGGAGCAGCCCAAAGTCAGTATACTATCAGCAGTCCAACCCTGGCCGACAACGGGGCTTCATTCAGTTGTGTCGTAACAAATGCACTGGGTTCCGACTCCTCTACTGCTATGTTGCTCCGGGTGGTGCAGGGGCAACGGCCGGTAGCACATATTCTACAACCACTTATGAATACAACCTATCAGGGAGGTAGCACCATTACCTACGCTGGGGAAGCCCTAAATGTCAGCCAGCAGCCTCTGGCCAATGCCAAACTAACCTGGTGGATTGACTTTCACCACGAAGACCATGTTCACCCGGCGCTGGACCCAATTACCGGCCCCACCTCCGGAACGTATAAAGTCGCCCGCGTGGGGGAGACCTCTACCGAGGTTTGGTATCGGGTTCACCTGCGGGCAACGGATGTGTCTGGACTAACCGCAGAATCCTGGATAGATGTTAAACCACAGGTTAGTACCGTTACCATTAGCAGTAAACCGGCCGGTTCTCTGATAACTATCGACGGCCAGCCGCACCAAACGGATCTTACCTTTCCGGCAGTGGTTGGTATGCTTCGCACAGTTAGTACAAAGCCCTATCTGGCAAATTCAACTGGTTTTCATAAGTTTTCGGCCTGGAGTAACGGGCAAACTTCCACCATATTCACGTATGAAATACCCCCTGTCAGCACCCCATTGATTATGAACTTTACTGCTTTGCCCTCACCGGGAGGGAATGGCCTGATGGCTGAGTACTATACGGACCGTAATGAATTTGTCGGTCCACCAACACTGATTCGAATGGACTCAACAATTGACTATTATTGGGGGTACGATTCGCCTGACCCCAAAATATCCGCTGATAACTTTGTGGCACGTTGGTCGGGTACGTTTCAGGCTCCATTTTCAGACACGTTCACTTTTGCAACTGAGTCGGATGACGGGGTAAGGTTATGGATCGACAATAAACTGGTCATTGATAAATGGGGATATCAGTCTTCAACCGAATGGTCGGCCAGCGTTGATCTGAAAACGGGACAAACGCATACTGTTAAGCTGGAGTATCTTGAAAATCAGGGTGAGGCCCTAGTGCATCTGCGCTGGAGTTCTCCTCAGTTTGATAAAGCCGCCATTAGCAAATCACAATTATTCGGGGCACTTCTTATCACCGACACTGAGCCAATTACTGATGCGTCCCTAACCCTTTTTCCGCAGCCCGCCCACGACCACCTAACTGTTCGATACGTAGCCCCTCAGCCCGGCCAAACGCAGATTGAGGTTACCGATTTGCTGGGCCGACGGGTTTACCAGCAAACCGTTCATGTGGTATCCGGTACTAATGAGTACGACATTCCGGTGGCCGACTGGCCGGAAGGATTGTACCATCTGGCCGTCCATCCTGCCGATCAGTCAGCCGTATTCCGACGGATGCTGGTTCGTTAAAATCTTACCCGAATACCCGCCAGGAAATTCCGGCCGGCCTGTGGGTAGTAAGCGTTGTCCGCCATGACTTTCCCTTCCGAAATGTACCCGTAGGTATAGCCATTTGACTCATACTTTTCATTCAATACGTTGTTGAACAGCAGTGTAAACGCAATTTCCTGCGCAAACGCTGGTTTCAGGGTGTATATAACCCGGATATCATTCGTGAAATAAGAGTTCAATTTTCTGTTTTCGCTGGAGGTATTATCCAGGTATTGTTTGCCGACGTATTTTGAAAGTAGCCCCAGTTCCAGCCCTTTGGCCGCTGTGAAGAGTAATTGGGAGCCGGAAATTACATTGGGGGAAAACGAAATGTCCGTCTGGCTATACTGGCGAATTTCCTGCGTACCCGTGTCGAAATTATCCAGATACTCCGTAACGTTTTCGACCTTGTTCCGGCTAAGTGTTGCGTTCACATTCCAGCGAAGTTTATTGGTCAATCGGGCACCGGCTTCCAGTTCTACCCCCGCCCGGTAACTCTTCGGTATATTCACCCGGTTATAGGATCCTACATCATTTATCTGCCCCGACAAAACCAACTGATTATGGTAATCCATGTAATAGCCATTGACAGAAGCAGTAAATTTCTGTCCCTGTATTTTGTACCCTGCTTCATAATCAATTAGTTGCTCCGATTTTGGTCGACTTTCCGGGGTCGATTGCGTGTAATCATCCCGGTTAGGTTCGCGATTGCCCACACCCACCGATGCGTAGGCCGTGCTATGGTCATTGATGGTGTAGGTTAAGCCTGCTTTCGGGTTGAAAAACGTCAGGTTGGCGTTCTGTTGTACGTTCTGGAGTTTACTGTTGAAGCCCAGAAATGAATACCCAACTGTGCGCACCTGCAAATCCAGAAAGCCGTTGAGCCGATTGCTAAACTGATAAAAGGCCTTCGCGTACAGATTAACATCGGTTTTAACCGCATCATCGTTATAATACCGGTTCCGAATGTTGGTGTTTCCCGCAATACGCGCCCAGATTATCTCTCCATAGTGGCCACCCTGATATTGATTCCAGCCACCACCGATATTGGCCGTCAGTTTCCCGAAACTGTTGTAATCGAGCGAAAATACCGTACCGTAAAAATCATTGTTCAGCCATTTCCGCCGAACGATGTCGGTTTGCCGGATGGTTGAGTCACCAATCACAACGTTGGGTAGATTGTACTTGCTGAATGCATCATTGGGCTTAAACTCTTCGTAATAACCTTTGCCTTTCGTATAAAACAGGGAGGCATTTAAGCGCCAGTTCTTGCTCAGACCGAATGAGCTAATCAGCTGGTAATTATCCTGCTGGTAATTATCCGTCTGGTTATCGTAGGTAAATGAATTATAGGTTCGGTTGGTCGGCAGGATATCCGCAGGTACACCATTCCAGGCCTGATACGTTTGCTCCTGTCCCGAAAAAACGTTCAGCCGGATAAAGCTATTTTTGGCGTAGTACCCCCCTGATAGATAAAATGACTTCAAATCCGAAAACGCCCGGTCAATAAACCCGTCGGAGTGTATTTTCGATAATCGGGCATCCAGTACGAAGTGATTACTGAGCAAACCGGTACCCGCTAGAACGTTCACTTTTCGGGTTCCGAACGAGCCGCCCGACAGGTTCACTTCGGCATAAGGTTTTTCTTCCAGTTTATTCGTCTGAATATTAATCGATGCACCAAAAGCCCCCGCGCCATTGGTTGATGTGCCCACGCCCCGCTGAATCTGAATACTGCTCACGGAAGAGGCAAAGTCGGGCATATCGACAAAGTAACTCCCCTGCGATTCCGCGTCGTTGTACGGAATACCATTGAGTGTTACGTTGACCCGCGTAGCATCGGACCCGCGAATACGGATGCCCGTGTACCCCACACCAGCACCGGCATCAGACGTGGTTACGACAGACGGAGTGAAGTTGAGTAACTGCGGTATGTCCTGCCCCAGATTTAATTTATTCAACTCCCGTCGGGTTACATCCGTATACGCAATGGCCGATTTTTGATTGGCCCGGGTTGCACTCACCACCACTTCATCAACGGCCACCGCTGTTTTCGTCAGCTCAATAGACAATGCAGTGTTTTGCGTAAGGTCAATCGTTTTTAGTTGAGGTTCGTAACCCAGCAGAGATACGCGTAATGAAAGTGGTCCCGGTTTCAGGTTAACAAGCCGAAACGTGCCGGATGCATCGGTAAAGGTCCCTTTATAGGTGTCTTCGATGCCGATAGCTGCACCGGGGAGCGTACCGCCATCGGCATCGCTTACCGTACCCGAAATGGAGAATTGAGCCAATGAGGGCACCGCATGTAGCCAGCATAGGGCCACGAGGAGAACAAGATAGGTCGTACCTTTTTTCATTAGTGAAAAAGATTACGATAGGCGAGGGGCCAAACCTACCTCTGGTTATAGATAATTGGTTTGCAAACAGTCATGAACCCAATTCATGACTACATTTCCCTTCACGGCATTACCCGCGCAGGTTCAATGGGTATAATCTCAGCCCGTTGTTTTAGGGCACCCCTTCATAAGATTAGCGGGACAAAGTTAAGTCAAATTCGATATAACAAGAATTCCAACCGAGCGTTTTTCTTTTTGAAACAGGTACCAAGGTATATATGAGCGAATTTGATTTAGTTGTGCTTACCGAAGATTTGGCAAACAGCCGGTTAAAAGTGGGGGATGTGGGAACAATCCTAACCGTTTATGGAGAAGATAGAGCGTTCGAAGTAGAGTTTGCAACGTTGACGGGCGAATCAGTAGCCGTAGAAACGCTGTTACCGCACCAGATTCGGGAGATCCGACCATCAGAAATGATGGCTGTACGCGATATAACACGATAGGAACCCGCTGATTCGTAAACTTTTGACGCTTACCCTTTTCCGCAATGCTAAATATTTCTAATTTTGCACTCCAAATTGCAAAAGCATGAGCAAGAAGAACACCGGACTTGAATTTTTAGAAGACCCCGACGCGCTGGCCGGTCAGTTAGAGCGGGCTGAAGATTTTTTTGAACAGAACAGAACTATCATTTTTGGTATAGTAGGTGCTATCATATTAGTAATCGTTGGTTTCTTTGGGTATCGATATTACGTAAGCACCCAGGATGAAACGGCTCAAGCCGATTTATTCCCATCCGTTTACCAACTCGAAGCTGATTCGCCCAAAATAGCCCTCAACGGTGACGGAAAAACACCGGGCATCTTATCCGTAGCGGATAATTACGGTGCAACGAAGGCTGGTAATCTGGCTGAGTTTTACGCTGGTGTTGCGTTGCTGAAAGAGGGGAAATATGATGACGCTATTGCACATCTGAACGACTTTAGCTCATCTGATTTGCTGATTCAGGCACGGGCCTACGCGCTTACAGGCGATGCCTACATGGAAAAGAAAAGTTATGATGAAGCGGCTGACCACTACCGGAAAGCGGCTGACTACAAGCCTAACAAGTACTTTACACCTGGCTACCTGACGAAACTGGCAGTTGCTTATGAGCAGGCCAAGCAGAATGATAAAGCCATTTCGACGTATGACGAGATAATCGAAAAATACGGCCAGTCGGCAGAAGCGGCCAGTGCGAAAAAGTACAAATCCGTACTGGAAGCCACTGTCGGTGAGTCGTAAGCGTACTGGACTAATTCAATACTGCAAAGGACAAAGCCGAAACCGGTTTTGTCCTTTTTTATTCTTAGCCTTGGGCAGCCACGTCCAAGTGTCACAAAATTAGGTAATACTGGATCGTGGCTGTCCAGACCACTAAATTGTATGGCATCTACTGACAAAAATCTCAGTGTTTTTTCAACCGACGAATTGCCTGATATCAGTACCCGGCGCTTCGCTATATTGGTATCTGAGTGGAACTCAGAAGTGACCGAAGCCTTGTTTACCGGGGCTTACCAAACGTTGCTACAGCATGGGGCCGTAGCAGAAAATATTATTCGGGGTAATGTGCCGGGTAGCTATGAACTGAGTCTGGCATCGCAATGGTTTGCTCAGCAGGATAATGTGGACGCAGTTATTGCCTTAGGCTGTGTTATTCAGGGTGAAACAAAGCACAACGACTACATCAATCACGCGGTGGCTCAGGGCTTAACAAACGTTGGATTAGCAACGGGAAAGCCCGTCATCTTTGGCGTACTCACTCCCAATGATCAGCAGCAGGCACTCGACCGGGCGGGCGGTATTCATGGCAACAAAGGCGACGAAGCAGCCATAACCGCCATTAAGATGATTGGCTTGAAAGAACAGGTATATAGTAAACTCTAATTGTGAATGAGTGAATGGTAGAATGAGCGATTAGGTCTCAATGTGCCATTCATTCAATCAATCATTCTATCATTCAACATTAAATATGCACGTCTGGAAATTTGGCGGTACGTCGGTCGGGAAACCCGAGCGGATGCAGGCTATTCGTAAACTGATAACGGAAGACGACACGCGTAAGGTTGTCGTTCTGTCAGCCCTGTCGGGTACAACCAATGCATTGTTGAGCATTGGCGACGCTCTGAAAGTAAGCGATGATACTGATGCGAATGCAAAGATTGACTCACTCAACGAACACTATGGCCATTTTGTGGATGAACTCTACAAAACGACTGACGGTAAGGCAGCCGGGGAAAGAATTATAGAGGCAGAGTTCTCTTTCATCCGGTCACTAACGGGTATTAAACCCTTTACCTTTAAACAGGAAAAGGAACTGGTGGCTCAAGGTGAGTTGCTCAGTACGCAGCTTTTTCAGGCTTATCTGACTGAAGAAAACGTGTCGTCGGCCTTATTGCCTGCACTGGAGTTCATGCGGATTGACGCCGACAACGAACCTGAAATCCAGTACACCGAGCAAAAATTAGCCGAAATTCTGCCTCCGCATACCGATAAGCAAATTATCGTCACGCAGGGCTTTATCTGCCGGAATCCGCGCGATGAAGTAGACAACCTGAAGCGGGGCGGTTCTGATTATACAGCTTCGCTGATTGGTGGGGCCATTCGGGCGGAGGAAATCCAGATATGGACGGATATTGATGGGATGCATAACAACGACCCGCGCATCGTAAAGAATACCTTCCCGGTTCGGGAATTGACCTTTGATGAAGCGGCTGAGTTGGCGTATTTCGGGGCCAAAATACTGCACCCATCTACTATTACGCCCGCCCGAATGTTTGGTGTGCCCGTGCGGCTGAAAAATACGATGGAACCGAAAGCACCGGGCACCCTTATCTCTGACCATGCTGCCGGTACGGCTCAGCAACAGGTGTTTAAGGCGATTGCGGCCAAAGACGGCATCACGGCCCTATATATTCACTCGACACGAATGCTGAATGCCTATGGGTTCCTGCGCCGTATTTTTGAGATTTTCGAGAAGTATAAGACACCCGTTGATATGCTGGCTACTTCTGAAGTATCAGTATCCGTTACGATTGATAACACGGAGCGCATTCAGGAAATCACGGACGAACTTAACACGTTTTGTACCCTGGAAGAACCTGATTATGACCAGACAATAATTTGCATTGTTGGTAATTTTAGTGCCGATAATCAGGGAGTAGCCGTTCGGGTGTTCAACGCCATGCAGGATATCCCTATCCGAATGATTTCGTACGGCGGAACGGAAAGTAACCTGTCATTATTGATACATGGCCAATACAAAGCTCAGGCCCTGAATGCGCTGAACGATGGACTTTTTTCGGCGTAACTTTATGAGATAATTCGTTTTTGAACCAGACATAGTCAAGCTATAACCCCCTGGATGATGACCGACGAACAATTTTTGCAGGAAGTCAAACGGTACGTCCACCAGATTGACCCGCAGGCAGAAGTGTGGTTGTTCGGCTCCCGGGCGCGGGGCGATGCACGGGAAGATTCAGACTGGGATTTTCTGGTACTGACTGACCAGCCGGTTAATGGGTCTTCTAAGCGTCGATTGCGTTATCACTTGTACGACATTGGCTATGAAACCTGCCATACAATCAGTACAGTTATTCAATCTAGGAGAGATGCGCCATTTATCAACCTGACTGACTTATATCAAAATGTAATGGATGAGGGCAAAAGGTTATGAACGATGAAAAACAGGCGTTGATAAATTACCGCCTTGAATGCGCTGATGAAATGATAAGTGACGCTCGTTCACTTATTGAAGATAGCCGCTGGAAGTCAGCCGTTAATCGACTGTATTACGCTGTCTTTCAAGCTGTGTCTGCGTTAATGATTCAAGAAAGTATTCGCATTAAGTCACACTCTGGCGCGAAGGTAATGCTCGAACTACACTTCATTAAGTCGAATCGCATCGAAAAAAAGTGGAGCAAATTTTACAACAACCTGTCCGATAATCGTGAAGAAAGTGATTATGGGGCTTTCGTGATTTTCACCGAAGAAGATGTAATGCCACTCTTGCCCGAAACTGAAGAATTTATTGCCGTCATTAAGCGGCTTATCACTACAGACTAATGCTTCAATTACCATTTATACGCGAGAATAAAGAAACGACTATAGCGAGCCTTAGTAAACGAAATTTTGCCGATGCCGAAGCTAGTATCGAACAGATACTAACACTGGACCAGCAACGGCGCGACACGCAGCGCGAGCTAGATGATGTGTTGGCCCAGTCCAATGCCAAAGCGGGTCAGATTGGGGCGCTGATGAAAGCCGGGGACAAAACCGCAGCCGAAGGAGCTAAAACAGAAACGACTGCGTTAAAAGTCCGTTCGAAAGAACTGGCCGATACGCTTCGTCAAATCGAAGCCGACCTACAGGCGGTCCTGGTTACCATTCCTAACCTACCACACAGTAGCGTTCCCGAAGGCCGTTCGGCCGAGGATAATGAAGTGGTACTGGAGCATGGCGAGAAACCGGCATTGCACGATAAAGCCTTGCCGCATTGGGAGCTTATTAAAAAGTACGGTGCCGACGGGGGCCCTATGATTGACTTTGAACTGGGGGTTAAAATTTCAGGTGCGGGGTTTCCGGTGTATAGGGGGAAAGGGGCCAGAATTCAGCGGGCCATGATTAACTTCTTTCTGGATGAAGCGACGAAGGCTGGCTACATGGAAGTGCAGCCGCCCATCGTGGTTAATGAAGAGTCTGGTTTCGGGACGGGGCAGCTGCCGGACAAGGAAGGGCAGATGTATTACATGCCGGAAGACAAACTGTACCTGATTCCCACCGCCGAGGTTCCCATTACGAACATGTACCGCGATGTGATTCTGCCGGAAAATCAGTTACCAATCAAAAATGCGGGCTACACTCCCTGTTTCCGGCGAGAAGCCGGTTCATGGGGAGCACACGTTCGCGGGTTAAACCGGTTGCACCAGTTCGATAAGGTAGAGATTGTTCGGATTGAAAAGCCCGAAAACTCATACGCGGCTCTGGAAGAAATGAGTCTGCACGTGCAAAGCCTGCTACAGAAGCTGGAATTGCCCTACCGGGTATTACGGCTTTGCGCAGGCGATATGGGATTCACGTCAGCGTTGACGTATGACATGGAAGTGTGGTCGGCCGCGCAGCAGCGGTGGCTTGAGGTTAGCTCCGTCTCGAACTTTGAAACCTATCAGGCTAACCGACTTAAACTTCGCTCGAAATTGGAGGGGAAGATGCAGTTGATGCACACGCTGAATGGCTCAGCACTAGCCTTGCCGCGTATTCTGGCCGCTATTCTGGAAAACAACCAAACCCCAGAAGGCATCAGGATTCCGAAGGTACTGGTGCCTTACTGCGGCTTTGAGATGATTGATTAACAGTCGCAGGAGTAATTGCCATAACCCGGATAGTGGGGCGATAAGTTACCCGAAACACTAACAACCCGGTCCAGGGGAATACTCTCGCCAGTTGCCAGTTCGAGCCAGTTGGTACCGCCTTCCTGAACGAGTTGCTTAATGGTTACGTCCGTTTTGATGAACTCATTCAATTCGCTCAGGTATTCAAGGCGAACAAACTTGCCGGGAATAATAGCCGCCCGAAAGTCTGTCTCGGACGAAGTAAAATCAGATTGATTTAGGTTTGTTTCCATACCGATAGAACAAGTCAGAAAGCCGAAACGTGCCCCGGTGAGAACTGGGGCACGTTTCGGCTTTCAACAGAAATAGAATGCTTATCCTATCTTTTCCAGTTCATCCTGCAACTCACGAAGGATGGTTTCTTTCATCGCAATTTTGCGTTTCTGCGTGTTAATTTTGTTCAACACCTGCTTGTCGGCATCGTTGTTCGGATCGAGGCCATCGGCATCCTGCAAGGCAAACAGCAGATCGTTTTTCTCTCGCTTTACCAGGTAATCCATCTCCCGAATTTTTGTCCGAACCTGTTCAGATTGGCTCTTTAGTTCAAAAGCCGGATATTTCCGGGCGAGAACACGACCGAGATAACTCAGTTCAAAGATTTTGTCGCAGGCGGCCCGGAATCGTTCGTTGACTACTTTATCCTGCAATTTAAACGGCACCCGAACTTCTTTCCAGCTGTTGAGTAACACCTTGGCCCGTTCGGCAGCCGCAAAAATATCGGATTGACTGGCGAGTTGTTCCACTTCGTCCGCCATCTTCATTTGTTGCTCCACGCGCGGGTCAATCTTCGGCACCAGCACAATGCCTTTCACATCATTATACTTGGTGTAAAACATGGTCGTGGCTTTCTTGAACTGTTTATACAGTTTGCCACTTTTTTTAATGGGTACCTCGCCAACCACTTTCCAGGCGTTGTTAAGCTTACGGACTTCCTGAAAAGCCGCGTCCAGATCGCCCAGACGGTTAGCCCGGAAGGCCAGCCGGATAAGCTCGTCGTACTTGTCCAGCCTTTCCTGAATAACCTTATTCTGTTCATTGAAGAACTCACGCCTGCGCGTGAAGAAACCATCCAGCAGTTCCTGAAACTGGTCTTCAATGTCGGGATCAACTGCTTTATCGACCGGCCCCGTTTTAATCCACTTGGTCTTTATTTCCTGAAGAGCATCGGCCGTTTCGCGCCATTCGGTGCTGTCGGCAATGGTGGTTGCCTCTGCCATCAAGGCCTGTTTGATATCAAGATTCTTGCGCTGATTGACCGTAATTAGCTCGGCGAGCAATTGTTCCTGCGCATCCAGTCGTTCAATCAGGGGCGGAAAGTCGCCGAGTGCATCGAAGTTTAGTAACTTCTTGCGGAGTTGAACCAGTTTTGTGAGGTACGAACCCTTGTTCTGGGCTTCAGTGATGTCGTTCTCTAACTGACTAACTTTACTCTCAGCGATGATGAAGCGATTCTTAAAATAATCGAGCGCTTCCTGCTCGGTTCTTTTTACTTCGCCAATCTGGCGATCTTCGTAATTCAGGTAGCCTTTCAAAAATACCTTTCCGTCTTTGACGTAACCGTATTCATCTACCAGTGAAGCGTTTTCCATTACTATACTTGGTTAAAGCTGCGCTGCGGGTTAAATTTGAGGAATAACCACAAATCTATTAGAAATTAATGAGCCAGGAAACTATAATTTTCTCTATGGCTGGTGTGAGTAAAAATATTCCGCCTAACCGACAAATCCTAAAGAACATTTACCTTTCCTTCTTTTACGGAGCAAAAATTGGTGTTTTAGGCCTGAACGGTTCTGGAAAGTCTACCTTACTACGCATCATTGCCGGTATTGACAAAAATTACACGGGCGAAGTGGTATTCTCGCCCGGTTATTCCGTCGGAATGCTCGATCAGGAGCCAACCTTCGAAGCGGGCAAAACCGTTCGTGAGGTTGTTGAAGAAGGTGTTCAGGAAGTAGTCAACTTATTAAAGGAGTTTGATGAAATAAACGAAGCGTTTGGCGATCCTGATGCCGACTTCGACAAATTATTGGCCCGGCAGGGTGAAGTACAGGAAAAACTGGACCACCATAATGCCTGGGAACTCGATCAAAAACTCGAACGGGCCATGGATGCCCTGCGCTGTCCGCCGTCAGACACGGTGATCGACAACCTGTCCGGAGGTGAAAAACGCCGGGTAGCTCTGTGCCGTTTGCTGTTACAACAGCCTGACGTACTGCTACTTGACGAGCCTACTAACCACCTCGATGCCGAATCGGTATTGTGGCTGGAAGAACACCTCCGCCAATACACCGGAACGGTCATTGCCGTAACGCACGATCGTTATTTTCTGGACAACGTAGCGGGTTGGATTCTTGAACTGGACCGGGGCGAGGGTATTCCCTGGAAAGGCAATTATTCATCCTGGCTGGAACAGAAACAAAACCGATTGGCTAAAGAAGAAAAGACCGAATCGAAACGGCAGAAAACCCTTCAGCGCGAGTTGGAATGGGTGAAAATGGCCCCAAAAGCACGGCAGGCTAAGTCGAAAGCCCGCTTGGGGGCCTACGAAAAACTGCTGAACGAAGACGCCAAAAGCCGCGACGATAAACTCGAAATCTTTATCCCGGCCGGGCCTCGCCTGGGCGCTAAAGTGATCGAAGCCGAAGACGTATCCAAAGCCTTCGGCGACCGGTTACTATTCGAACATTTGGGCTTTCGCCTGCCGCAGGGTGGCATTGTGGGCATCATTGGCCCCAACGGAGCCGGAAAAACAACCCTCTTTAAACTCATTACTGGTCGCGACAAGCCCAATTCGGGTACGTTCGATGTGGGCGATACCGTGAAGGTGGCGTACGTCGATCAGGAGCACGATGGGTTGGACCCGAACAAAACGGTATTTGAAACCATTTCGGGTGGGAGCGAGTGGATCATGATGGGGGGCAAGCAGTCGAACGCCCGCGCCTACGTGAGCCGGTTTAACTTCGGCGGGGCCGACCAGGAAAAGAAAATCGGCATCCTCTCGGGAGGAGAACGCAACCGGGTTCACCTGGCCATGATCCTGAAAGAAGGGGCCAACCTGCTGCTACTGGATGAGCCAACCAACGACCTGGACATAAACACCCTGCGGGCTTTGGAAGAAGGGCTGGAGAGTTTTGCCGGGTGCGCCGTAGTCATCAGTCACGACCGTTGGTTTCTGGACCGGATTGCGACCCATATTCTGGCCTTTGAGGGCGATTCGCAGGTGTACTGGTTCGAGGGTAACTTCTCGGAGTACGAAGAGAATCGGAGAAAACGGTTGGGGGCGGACGCTACCCCAACCCGGATTAAGTACAGGAAGATAGCTTAGTTCATACGTCTTAAAAGAAAAAAATAGGGGTCAGGAGGTAATTTATACCTCCTGACCCCTATTTTCGTTGGATTGATTATGAAGGGCAGGAAGCGGGTATAGCCTGACTCCGTAAGAACAGCGAAAACCACAGAAGGAGCAGATGAGCAAAGGTGTAAAGCCAGCCTTAGTACCCACATTAAATCCCGATACCCTGAATGGGACGGTGTTTAGTACGCAGGATGGGTATGCCCAGCAGGGAATGTACCACCACACCTTTCATATCAATCGGATTGAAACCGTCCGTCAGGCGCTGAAATTCCCGATGGCTCCCCACCGAAAAACTGTCGTCGATTTTATTCTGGTTACCCACGGCAGTATGATCCGCCGGAAAGGCCTCACCAGCTATACGGTACCCGCGAATACGTTCTTTCTGCTACCCGCCCATCAGATTAGTTTCGACGAGTGGATGAGCGAGGATATTCAGGGGTATTATTGTCACTTCGATACTAATCTGCTAACCCGGCGCTGGCAAAAGCAGGATTTGGAGAATGAATTCTCTTTTCTTACGTTCCTCGGAAATCCACTTGTATCGCTTGACACAGTGAAACTTAGCTTGATTATTCCTTTGCTGAACCGGCTGGAAACCGAGTACTGGAAAGACCGGGACGCCACTATTGATATCTTCCGAATTTACCTGCTCGCGCTATTTTTTGAACTAAAGCAGGTTGCCGCCATTCAGGAGCCACTACTACCGGACCGGAGCGAACGAGCGGCCCAACGTCTGACACAGCAGTACAAAAATGCGCTGGCTGAACTCGTTTACGAAAAGCAGAACGTATCCGACTACGCCGAATTGCTGAATATTTCACCCAATCACCTTAATAAATGTGTCAGGCTTTCCACGGGGCAGTCGGCGCGGGATTTACTGGACGAAATGGTTTTGCTGGAAGCTAAAGTGCTGCTGAGTCAGACCACCCTGAGTATTAGTGAAATTGCTTACCGGATTGGTAAACAGGACCCGAGTAACTTCGGGCGGTTTTTTAAAACCAAGACAGGTATGACGCCCAGGGCGTATCAGTTCATTGATTGATTTTAACTATTCATAGCCTGATTTTGATAAAAAATTGCATTCTTGGAGTGGTAGTTTTGTTTATTCCTGAACGACTGATTTTCGTTGGCTACCATTCAGATGGTACCAACCATAAAAAGTCTTTTTGGTAGAGGTTACACAACCGATAATCCCGCAATCAGGCGTATACCGTAACGAATGAAGTACATGAGATTTTACGCCCGTTTTCAGAACACACCTATTGGAATACTACTCTGCCTGGCTAGTTTCCTGACTGCGCAGGCGCAGTCTCCGTTACAGCAAAGTTTTCAGACCCCACCCCAGGCCGCCCGACCCCACGTGTGGTGGCACTGGATGAATGGCAACATCACCAAAAAAGGAATTCAGAAAGACCTCGAATGGATGAAGCACGTAGGCATCGGTGGTTTTCAGAACTTCGACGCCAGCCTCTTTACCCCGGTCGTTGTGCCGAAAAAGCTGGTGTTTATGACCCCCGAGTGGAAAGACGCGTTTAAGTTCACGACGGATCTGGCCAGTAAACTTGACCTCGAAATGGCTATTGCCGGTTCGCCGGGCTGGAGCGTGACGGGTGGCCCCTGGGTGCTCCCCGCCGATGCCATGAAAAAGTACGTCTGGAGTGAAACGCGCGTAACGGGTGGCCACCCGAATCGCAACGGCGAACCGGCGGCCCGACCCTTCATTGGTAAGCTGCCGCAACCGCCCACTACAACGGGTAATTTTCAGAATGTACCGATGGCATCTGCCGGTATAATGGGTGGCTTCCCGAAAAATCCACTCAGCTACTACGCCGATGCTGCCGTCATTGCGTACCGCCTGCCTGCCGCCGAAAAACTAGTGTCGGCGCTTAACCCAACCATCACATCGAGTGGTGGCATCTTCACCCCGGCCGATTTAACCGATGGTGACCTGGCAAAAACCACGATGCTGCCTCCCATGGAAGTAGGGCAGGACATGTGGATTCAGTATGCTTTCGATCAACCGCAGACATTCAAGGCATTTACCATCGTAGGCGCCCCCCCGGCGGGTGAGCTGTCGGAGTTTCGGGGAATGCCTGATAATCGTTATCTGAAAGTGAGCGATGACGGGGTGACCTTCCGCGATGTGGTCATCATCCGGGGGACTACCACGCCACAAAGTACGATGGGTATTTCCCCCACAACGGGTAAATATTTCCGGTTCACGTTTAAAACCGAGCAGCCTGCTGGTAGTCCTCTTGCTGCCATGTTTGGCGGGAGTACTGAACCCGGCAAACCGCAGGGCGTACCCGTGGCCGAATTGGTGCTGCATAACACCGACCGGGTGGATCTCTTCGAACAAAAGGCTGGTTTTACGCCCTGGTCTGAAAGCACCCATTCGCTGGTTAAGCCGAATGCCGATGCCATACTGGCGGAAGATGTGATTGACCTGACTACTAAAATGAGTGCCGATGGTACACTGAACTGGACGCCCCCGGCTGGTGACTGGGTGATTATGCGGTTGGGTTATTCACTTACGGGCCGAGAAAATCACCCGGCCTCCCCCGAAGCGACCGGTCTGGAAGTGGACAAACTCGACAAAGCCGCTGTCCAGCGTTACATCGAAACCTACCTGGATATGTACAAAGATGCTACCGGTGGGCAGATGGGCGCACAGGGGTTGCAGTACATGGTTCTGGATAGCTACGAAGCCGGGCATATGACCTAGACCAAAAATATGCCCGACGAGTTTAAGCGTCGCCGGGGCTATAACATGATACTATGGCTTCCGGTGCTCACAGGCCGGGTTATCCAAAGTGCCGAAGCCAGCGAAAAATTCCTCTGGGATTTTCGTAAAACCATTGGCGAACTGATTGTGGAAAATCACTACGAGACTATTGGCGATGCCCTGCATAAGCGCGACATGAAACGCTACACGGAATCGCATGAAAACGGGCGGATTTATCTGGCCGATGGCAGGGACGTGAAACGCAAAGCTGATATTCCGATGGGCGCCATGTGGACACCCGGAAGTCTGGCCGGGGGGGCTAACGAGGAAAATCGTAGTAAGGCCGATATTCGTGAAGCTGCGTCGGTGGCGCACATTTACGGGCAAAACCTGGTGGCGGCTGAGTCAATGACGTCCATCATGAACGCTTTCAGCTGGCACCCCGAAAAGCTCAAACGTACCGCCGACATGGAGCTGGCGTCGGGCCTGAACCGCTTCGTGATTCACACTTCGGTACACCAGCCGCTGGACGACAAGAAGCCCGGTTTCTCACTGGGGCCGTTCGGGCAGTACTTTACCCGGCAGGAAACCTGGGCCGAACCCGCCAAGGCGTGGATCGACTACCTGGCCCGTAGTTCGCACCTGCTGCAGCAAGGCAAACCAGTTGTTGATATTCTGTACTACTATGGCGAAAACAACAACATTACCCAAATCTGCGCCCAGAAACTACCCATGCTTCCAACCGGCTACGAGTTCGATTTTGCCAACTCAACGGTCATTCGGGAAACTATTAAGGCAGAAAATGGCCGTCTGGTAGCACCCAGCGGCATGACCTACCGGATGCTGGCACTCGACTCCTCAGCCCGATACATGACATTGCCCGTCCTGAAAAAAATCGGTGAACTGGCCAGTGCGGGCATTCACGTAGTAGGTGCAAAACCTGAACGTTCACCCAGCCTGAGCGACGATGCCGCTGCGTTCACCACCCTGGCGAATCAGATCTGGAGCCAGCCAACGGTATCGACCAAACCCGTAGCCGACGTGCTGAAAGGAATGAATATACCGGAAGATGTGATTGTCAAAAATGCCAAAGCCGAACGCGGCCCGGCCGAGGTACTATATGTTCACCGGCAGATCACTACTCCGAATACCGATATTTACTGGCTCAACAGTCGTAGTGAAAATACAAATTCGGCGGAAATTAGCTTCCGCGTAACGGGTAAACTGCCCGAACGGTGGAATGCTCAAACGGGTAAAACCGAAAAAGTATCGTACAGGATAGAGAACGGGCGAACAATCATACCACTGGAGTTTGCGCCCTGGGATGCATACTTTATTGTGTTCCGGGATAACACCACCGCCACCGCCTACACGACTCCCAAAACTGTTGAAACGCCGGTACTAACGGTTTCTGGTCCCTGGAACGTGTCCTTTCAGGCAGGTCGGGGAGCACCTGCCACGGCTACTATGAACCAACTGGATTCCTGGACCAGCAATTCTGATAAAGGAATTGCCTACTTCTCCGGTACTGCTACTTATACCCATTCCATTAATGTGCCGTCGGTGAAAAAAGGACAGACCTATCTACTCGATCTGGGCGATGTGAAGAACTTGGCGGAGGTAAGCGTAAATGGTAAAAACATGGGTACCGTCTGGAAGAAGCCATTCCGAATCGACGTAACCAACGCGCTCAAAACGGGCCCCAATACGCTGGAGATAAAGGTGACCAACCTGTGGGTAAACCGGCTCATCGGCGATGCTCAGCCAGGAGTCACGAACAAAATTACGTTTACAACGATACCTTTCTACAAAGCTGATTCACCACTACTACCGTCAGGTCTATTAGGGCCGGTAAGCATCGTAAGCCAATAAAAATCACAGAACTAAACGCACTAGTTAGTATGAAGATGAAAAATATCGGTACACTCCTGGCAATCCTATTATGTGTTTCCTTCGGAGCAAACAGCCAAATTGTTGATGACTCCGTGCTGGTCGACGGACATTACCGCTCGTTTCACTTTCTGAAACCGGCTGGTCAGAATGCGAGCCTGATTTTTGCCCTGCACGGCTCCGGCGGAAACGGTCTGGGCGTGCGTGCGGGAGCCAAAAAACTGGAAGATGTAGCTCCTGCTGAAAACCTGTTACTGGTTTATCCCGACGGGTATAAAAAGTACTGGAACGAGTGCCGGAAATCGTCGCCTGCTGAGGCTAATACGATTAACATCGACGAGAACGCCTTTTTTGGCGCCATGATCGACTATTTCGAAAAGAAGTATCAGATCGATGAAAAGAAGGTGTTCGTCATTGGTACGTCAGGGGGTGGACATATGGCCTATAAGCTAGCCGTTACCATGCCCGAGCGGTTTCGGGCCATCACGGCTGTTATCGCCAACCTGCCCGATACCAATAATTTTGACTGCCCGGAAAAACGGGTAGCACTCCCCGTTCTCATCATCAACGGCACGGCCGATAAAACGAATCCCTACGAAGGGGGCGAAGTGAAACTAGGTCCCCAGATGAATCTGGGCTTCGTTCGGTCCACTGATCGTACGTTCCACTATTGGTCGGCGCTGGCTGGTTACACCGGTAATCCTCAAAAGAAACTGCTCCCCGATACCGACCCGGCCGATGGAAAGACCGTGGAAGAATACACTTATCGCCAGAAAGGAAAACCCGAAGTAACGCTGCTGAAGGTGATCAATGGCAAGCACGATTACCCCAACGATATCAATGTCTATCTGGAAGCACTGGCCTTTTTTAAACGACAATTATAGCTTCTGTAAAATGAAAAGAACTACCTGTTTAGCCGTTGCGCTTACCCTGCTCATAAGCCCGCTGGTGCAGGCCCAGAAGGTCATTAAACTGTACGATGGCAAGGCACCCGGCTCCGAAAGCTGGACGTGGGAAGAGGCCGAGAACAACATCAACATGTTCAAAACGCGGGTCATCTACAACGTATCGACCCCAACGATCACAGCTTATTTGCCAAAGCCTGAACTGGCCAACGGAACGGCGGTGATCGTGGCCCCCGGTGGGGCATTTCATACGCTGTCGATTGATTCGGAAGAAGTGGACGTCGCCAAATGGCTTAATGAGAAAGGAGTAGCCGCGTTTGTGCTAAAATACCGCGTTGCTCACAGCCTGACAAATGATCCGGTTGCCGAACTGACGGCTAAAATGACAGACCTCAAGAAGCTGGACGAAGAGAACGCGCCCGTCATTCCGCTCGCCATTGCCGATGGTAAACGGGCCATGGAATACGTTCGTCAGCATGCTTAGAAACTGTCTGAAAACCTGTCTGATATAGAAAAGGCATCTGATAAATTGGGACTTTTGTAGGGACTAAACTTCAAAACGTCCTTATCAGATGCCTCAGCACAAAACTAAACAGAAAGTCCACAAAAAGTATCCTACTGAACTCTCTAACCAACAATGGAAGCATTTAAAGGAACTCTTACCGACTCCCAAAAAACAAGTTGATGGGCCGGGAC
>JBBSTD010000029.1:0-56668 GCA_038236215.1 Cytophagales bacterium
CGGAGAGGAATCGTTGCCATCAGCAAGCCCGATACTACACCAATAAGTATAATTTTTTTCATGAATGTCGATTACAGGTATACAACTCGTCAACACAAACCTATCCATCAAAAAAGACAATGTCAACGGGGTACTACTTAAAAAATTGTTAAAAAGCTCATTTATTAACCTTTTGAACCAACTTTTGAGCCAAAGGTTTAATCGGAGCCTTGTTTTTTACTGTTTTTTTCGCTTTTGGTTGTTCAGCCGGGGGAGTTTCCTGCCATAACACCTGCCCTTTTGTTGGTTTTTCTGATTCGCGCCACCGAAATCCATCCAATTCCTGCGTCTCACCGGTGAATTCCTTGGGCGGAATAAGCTGTGAATCCGGGTGCCCGTAAAATCGAATCTTACCAACTTTATTATCGTTGAATTCAATATTCATTCGGCTGCATTCGACGTGGTTTAACCCTATCAAGTTATTTTTCTCACTCAGGGCGTAATAAATACTTTGTCCATTACCATCGACCAGTACCCGTTCTAGCGTTGTTTTTTCCTGAAGCCGTATGGTATCCGGGGCTGCCGTTTGACTCTTTCTTCCTGATACGTCTTTTAGGGGCTTATTCGTTGCAGCCGACGGAACATTTTGCTGGGTGGTGGCCGTCAGCATGGCCTGTTGGCCCTCTTTTCCGCTCTTTATATCCGGCAAAAGTGTATCGGGATTGACAAGTTTTGTGGTGAAATACGCCGTTACAGTACGGCCCTTTATCTGATTGAAATTTTTGAGCGTATCGAGCGAAACAACGAATGATTTCGTCTTCAAAAACATCGTATGTATTTTGTTGTTTTTGAGCAAAATGCGCATCGAATCGGCTTCCATCTGGTATTTATTCTGACTCCAGACAATGGGTTTTTTGTAAAAATAAATGGTCGAATCGGCCGCGTCATAAATGAGTGAATCGCACTTGCTCTGCAAATCAGATTTGTAGACAAATACGTTTTTTTGACCCACTAATTTACGCGTGTTAGTGATCTTGTTATCGAAGGAAAATAACGTGTCGGCCCGTAAATAAAGGGTGTCTTTGGTAGCTTCGTTTGCAATACTTTTGGCAACAGCGTGGCCCGTTACCCGCGAGATTCCGACCTTGCCATTATAGCGTACATGATCGCCCGTAATAATTACCTTCCGATCTTTGGCAACCATGATAACATTGCCTCTGGCAACACCCAGTTCGGAAGGGTTATCGTAATAAAGTGTGTCTCCCGTGAGCCGGTATCTGGGCGTTTCCACCGTGGCCCGGCGTTCGAAATTAGAGATGCCCGTTATGGTATTGTACTGCCCGGCAATGGCCGTGAGTAAGCCATCCTTATTTTTGATACGCGTTGGCCCCTGGAAAGTAGCAATCCGGGTGAGTGAATTATACAGCAGCGAATCGGCCGTAAGCGTACCTTTGGGGTTTACCAATACAACGTTTTGCCGGAACGTAAACAACTTGGAGCGCGTATCGTAGTAGCCTTCCCGACTGGTCAATACATTGTCTTTATCCACAATACGGCCCGGGGTAGGGTAGTGAGCAATACCCGACAGCATATCGTAATCGAGCTGCCGGGTGGTCAGGGTCATTTTGCGGTCGCGCATAATAACATGACCCCGCATATTAGCCTGGCGGGAATTACCGTAATAAAACATGGTATCGCCCCGTATATTGATAGTATCTCCCTGCACGAGCCGGACGTTACCGTACGCTTCGATTACGTTGGTCGTTACGTTCTGGATGGCCAGGTTACAATACATCAGGACGCCTTTATGGCGCAGACGAACGTTGTTATACAGTTTACGGACTGCCTCACCCGGTACATTGAGCACAACCAGGCTATCGGCCCCAAACAGTTCCACTTTATCGTCGGTGCTACCGGTTGTTGGCGACACACCAAACTGGGCCATTACCTCGTTGGATGTAACCAACAGGAAAAGACCGATAACGATAAATAAAAAGCGTACAGACATACGATTCATAACAGCAAAACTACGGCTTTGGGCCGACACCGGATGTTGGAACAGGATTTTTTAGCATTTATTAACGATAATCACCTGTTTGATACGACTACGCGGGTGCTACTGGCCGTGAGTGGAGGACTTGATTCGATGGTGATGGCTGAACTGGTTCACCGGATCAAACAGCCGTTCGCCATTGCCCACGTCAACTTCGGTCTGCGTGGTGCCGACTCCGATGCCG
The DNA here is from genome assembly GCA_038236215.1 of Cytophagales bacterium. Classification (GTDB taxonomy): domain Bacteria; phylum Bacteroidota; class Bacteroidia; order Cytophagales; family Spirosomataceae; genus Spirosoma. The sequence goes on from JBBSTD010000029.1 coordinate 2,217, forward strand.
ACGCACTCTTCGTTGAAAACAAGGCCAATGATTACGGGGTTCCGTTTCATCTGGTACAGTTCGACACGGCAGCACTGGCTGCCGCCCGGAAAATATCCATTCAGATGGCTGCCCGCGAGCTTCGGTACGACTGGTTTGCCCGATTAATTCGAGAACAGGGATATACCGGCGTGGCTACCGCGCATCACCTGAACGATGTGCTGGAAACCATGGTGTTTAACCTGACGCGCGGCACCGGGTTGGCTGGTTTGCACGGTATTGCCCGGTATCAGCATGGGGTGGTGCGCCCACTCCTGTTTGCCACCCGTGCTCAACTGGCCGCATTTGCCGACGAACATATGGTAGCATATCGGGAGGATAGCTCCAACGCCGATGATAAGTATGCCCGTAACCGAATTCGTCACCACGTAGTACCGGTGCTGACGGAGCTTAATCCTGGCCTTTGGCAAACCCTGCCGCATACCCTGGAGCGCTTGCGGGCGGCTGAAGTACTCGTGCAAACCGAACTCGCCCGGTCCTGGCAGCAAACCGTTGTGCAACAGGGTTCCCAAACGCTGTTGCCCGCCGATACCCTGAACGGTTTGCCGGAACCTGCGTTTCGCCTGGCTGAGTGGCTAAAGCCGTTTGGTTTCACAGTCGATCAGACCGGGAAGATGGTTGAGTGCCTGACCAAACCGGTTGGGCAGTTGTTTACGTCGGCTACTCACCGGGTACTGCACGAGCGGGATGGGTTGGTTCTCGACCTCCTGCCTGTGCCAGCCGATTACGAAATTTTCCTGACTGACTGGCACCAAATCCCTATACTTGTGCCCGAACGGTTTACGCTTACTGTTGAGGTGATGTATAAGCCTAGTCAGTTTAAACCCTTAGCAGACCCTGCTATGGCGTACCTGGATGCTGATAAACTGCAATTTCCACTCACCATTCGCCCCTGGCAACAGGGCGACCGGATGCGACCACTGGGCATGGGCGGGCATAAGCTGGTCAGTGATGTATTGAATGACATGAAGTTAAGCCGAACGGAGCGGGAGCAGACCGCCGTACTGGTGTCCGGCCATGAGATAGTTTGGGTCATTGGCCGCAGGATTGATCATCGCTTTCGAATCGTGCCCGAAACAAAACGGATTGCCCACTTTCGTTGTGATGCCTGGCAACCTGAGCTAGTTTTCTGAAAAAATCGTAAATTGAATTCTTACCGTAATCACCCATTAATCTTATCGCTTTGAAATGTGCCATTTACTGGATTTTATAAAGTTGGCATTCTATTTGTAGAGTTTTCGGCAGACCCAAGTTTTTACCAACTACTAACACCATGAACCGAATTGTACGTGTCCTGTTTTTCCTGGGACTTGCCTTCTGGAGTCTGAACGTTCAGGCACAAAGTGCGCGGCTACGAGCGGCTAACAAACAGTTTGAAAATCTTAGCTACGTGGGTGCAGTACGCGCCTATGAGGACTTTTTGCGGGTCGATAAAAAGAAGGACCCCGCCGAATCCCGCGAGGCTATGATCAAACTTGGGTATAGCTACCGTCGGTTAAATGACTTTCGTAATGCCGAGCGGGTTTATGGTGAATTAGTAAAAGCCTATACCGATCTGGACAGTGAAATCTACCTGTACTATGCCCAGGCACTGGCGGCTAATAAAAAGTACCGAGAGTCGCAGAAAATGTACAGCCAGTATGGCGAGAAACAGGGTCAGGATCTGCGTGGTCGCCGTTTTACCGTTTCGTACATGGACATGAATCGATTCTATCAGGATTCATCATCCTACAAGTTGTACGACCTGCCCATTAACTCCCGGCAGGCCGATTTTAGTCCAATGTACTATAAGGGAGGTCTTGTGTTTGTGTCGGCCCGCGATGAATCCGGGCCGGTAAAGCGCGTGTTTAGCTGGAACCAAACACCCTTCCTTGACTTATATTTCCACCCCGATACCAACCAGTTGCGGGTTCCTAATCCAGAACCGGTACGTATCGTGAAATCCTCTGTGCTGGGTGGTGGGGGCGATGTGAAAACGGAAGCTTCTGAGGGAGAAGCGGAGACTGCCCCCTTAACGAAAGCGGAAATTTTTAGCCGTACGCTGAATACCAAATACCACGAAGGGCCGATGACCTTCACGAAAGACCAGAGTTTTATCGTCTTTACCCGCAACAACTCCAGCAAGGGTAAATCCGGCAAAAGTTCAGACGGCGTACGGAAACTGAAATTGTACTCTTCCGTGAATAAGGGCGGTAAATGGGTTGATATTCAGGAAGTGCCATTCAACAGCAATGAGTACTCGGTAGGTCACCCGGCTTTCTCGGCCGACAACACTAAAATGTATTTTGTATCGGATATGCCCGGCGGCTACGGCGGTACGGATATCTACGTAGTGGAGTACAATAATGGCCAGTGGGGAACGCCCGTTAATATGGGTAAAGAGATTAATACGGAAGGAAATGAGATGTTTCCCTTTGCATCTGAAGATGAAAGTCTTTATTTCTCCTCCGACGGGCATGAAGGATTGGGAGGGCTGGATGTATTCGTAGCCGAACTGAAAGACGGTATTGCTTACCGGGGCGTTCAGAACGTTGGGGCACCGATCAACTCGGAAAAAGACGACTTCGGGTTCATCACCGACAAAAATCGTACGACTGGCTACGTAAGCAGCAATCGGAAAAAGGGTATTAGTGATGATGATATCTACTCGTTCCGGCGCGTGTGCAAGCAGCTCAATGTGCTGGTGTTCGACGCGAAAACTAACACCCCGCTGGAGAATGCCGATGTTCGGATTCTGCGGAATGGTGTAAACCAGGAGATACGCCTGACGAGTGTGGAGGGCAAGATGGACCTGTGCCTCGATTCCAATACGGAGTACGAATTTAAAGCCATCAAAGAAGGATACGCGATGAATAGTATTCGCTTCTCTACCCTCACGCAATCACCCAAGCCGGTCATGAATGTGTCTATCTACCTCGAACGCTCGGAGAATACGCTGGTGAAAGGGGTTGTTAAAACGGAGGTTAACCAAAAACCGGCTACCGGGGTAAAGGTGACTCTGCGGAATGAGAAAGATAAATCGGAACAGACAATAACGACCGGACCGGATGGTGGCTATGAATTTGATGTCAAGCCTAACGCTCCATACACGATCACCGCTCAGAAAGACCGTTACGCGACCAAGAAAACGCAGTTTAGCAAAACGAAGCGTAAATCAAATAGCGTTGCCGACTCGCTGGGGCTGTATGGGGAAGGGGATATTTTTCAACTTAAGAATATCTATTACGACCTGAACAAGTTCTTCATTCGGGCCGATGCCGCCCGTGAACTTAATCACGTTGTGGATTTGCTGAAGGAGTATCCACAAATGAAAATTGAACTTCGCTCGCACACCGATGCCCGTTCCAGCGATGCCTACAACACCCGATTGTCGGAAAATCGGGCCAGGGCCGCTATGGACTATCTCGTATCGCGCGGTATTCCGGCCAGTCGCTTGTCGGCCAACGGGTACGGCGAATCCGAAATTGTTAATGGTTGCGTTGACGGGGTAAACTGTTCGGAACACGAGCACCAGCAAAACCGCCGGACAGAATTCAAGATTTTAGCGGTGAAGTAAACGACCGGAAATCGTTGAAAATAGCAAAAGGGAATCCCGGCCGGCATGTTGCCAGACGGGATTCCCTTTTGCTATACACGGTAAATGGTATGTTTATGAATGTTCCGGTGAGCCGCGAAGCACAACAGCTAAAGGGCGATGAGGCTCGTGATTTTCTGCGTAGACAGTACAAAAAATACGTTCTGTCCAGGCTAGCTGTACCAGTTCTTCCATCTCTTCCTCCCGACTGTCGAATCGTCGTTCACCATCTTCCGTATCGAGCAAAAAGCCCGAAAAGTCGCCGTACCGATCATACCGTAAACCAGCTATTTTACCCGAGTATGCCCGTTGTCTCTCTCCGCGCCCTTTTTCCTGGCCCTTATCTGGCTCATGAGGGTGTTCAGGATGATGAGAGTCGCCTTTGTGCCAGTTACCGTTCGGGTTAGCTATCACTTTGTCCGGTTCCCCCCCCATGTCGCCTACGCGTTTAGCCATCTGATCCACATACCGCTTAAAAACCAGATACCAACGGTCGTCGGCAGGTATGGCCTGTTCAATCCAGCGCAGAACGGAAAGTCGTCTTTCTTCAGATGCCAGCAGCGCCTGTTTAGTGCTAACAGGAATGGTTAGCTGAAAAACTCCCAGTGTACGACGCCAGATCAAATCCTGCCCTTTTTGCGTACTGACGGCAACAGCAGTTGTCTTTGCACGACCGCGTACATTTTCCTGCTGAGTGAACACGTTCCGACCTGTATACCGACTAACAGCCGTGGTTATCTGCTTGACAGTTATGCGGTAAACCTGCCCTTTTTTCACGGTTGGTGGTAAATCAATGGTTAACAGCCCGGCAAAATTTGCTCCCAGTTTTCGCAGAACGGGCAGGTACGTAACGCCCCCAGTCTGGCACTGAATAGTGAAATCATCCACTTTCGTTAGTCGATGTGTCGAATATAGCGCATCGGCCACCGTCAAAATCTCATCGGCAGCTGCTTCGGGAAGGTAGATGTTCGCCAGACTATCCACGGGGGTGTTACCCCATTCAATCATCAGTTCGTCGGGGCTCAGATCGGCAGGCAGGTAGAACGGGGTAGGGCGTACCTCAAACGTCTGGGGAGCACGCCGGGAGTCGATAAGGCCTGGGTTCGGTACATTGACAAATGTTAAATTACGCTGTGCCAGCTTATCGGATATGGATGGGTCGGCATTGGTTGGAATTGGGTCTGGATCGAACGACACTTCTGCCAGTAGACACTGGTGTTCACTGCGAACGAGCTGTTGAATCGGTAGCAGGGTACCTAAGCCGGTAAATGGACCATCGGGCAAATTAGCCGGGTTTGGGCCAATTAGTCGAACCGGGAAAACCCGGTCGTTAGGCTGGTTTATATCCAGCCAGCAGCCAAAATAACTGGCAACCTCGCCACCCAGTGTGTCGGCGTTGATGGTATGAATATTAGGCGTGTCGGTTTGAGTATTCATATTCGCCGAAGCAGTATCGACGCGGGAGGTGGCAAAGAATGGAATCGTCATTATTTGACTGCCCTGAACTCCCAGTAAAGGGATTTTTTGTCCCCCGGCATTGGTAGCCGACCGGTAAAGGGTGGATGTATTGTAGGTAGCGTTGGTTTGCTGGGCTGGCCACAGTCGAAAGAAAACCCGTACGTCGTTAGCCGGGATAGTATCGCGATACCTGACCCGAGCCACCGCGAAATTATAAACGGGGGTGCCACCTGTATCCGTTGGGGCTAAAGCAAGCGATTCGGCTTGTTCGTCCTGGGGTAAGGCATCGAACAGGCCCCCAGCCGAAGCAGGACTCCCGTTCAGGTTCGTGATTACCTGTTGAATGTAGTTTGTGGCTATGGTGCGAGGGGAACTAGTCGTGCCAACCGTTGCCGCAAACTTTGTTTGCCCGGCTTTTATCTGGAAAACCCGGATATCCGTACTGAGGTACCAGGGATAACCATGCGCAGCATCGCCGTGTAATATGTACGGATTAGGCGTTTTGATTAGTTGAATGGTCGTGTTACAAGTAACAGTACTTCCACCCGCCGTCAACGAAGCCGACACGGTGAGGTTCTCGACGGTAGGCGCAAAATTAAACACGTTGGCATCCTGGAACGAAATCCGGCAGGGGAAGGTAAATCGTTGCGGACTGTTAGGCAGGCTGGTATCTTCTGGAATCACTGCTCCGACTGATGTTATGGTAATACCGGTGGCTGGGTTTGCAATGGCAGGCCGGATAGGCGGGCTATTGAGGTTTACCGTCGTTAATCCCAAGTCACCAGGCTTGAATCCTTCCACTACCACGTACATGGCGGTTTCGATAATGGCCGGTGCTCCGTTGAGGTGGATAAGTGCCTGAATCTCACCCTGCGAATAGGTAGAACGATCTATGATAAAGAAGCAGTCCTGCTTAACTACCTGCACCGTCGAAGGAGTAGAAGCAATACCATTGGCAATAATAACCAGCCGATACTGGCCGGGCAGCATGTCGGCAGGTAATTGAATCGTAGCCGTTTGCGGAGTAGCTCCGGTGGCGATACCCATGGATGAGAAAGCGGATGTACGTACGTATACGACCTTATTTGTGGCCGTGTTGGTCATCTGCGCAATTGGGTAGTTGGTGGCTACCATGGCATCGTCTCCGTAGCTACACGCCTGCGAAAGTCCATTGAACTGCGTACCCGTCAATACGTAACTATGCCCGATAACCATCGAAGAAGGTACATTACTTATAGCTGGCCGCCATGCATTATTCGGACCACCAAGGGCAGCATCTACGGTCAGAATCGACATAGATGCCTGCTGGGATGTAAAGAGCACCTGACCCGTTGGGAGGAGAAGCAAGCGTGCCCGCCAGGCGTCCACAGCGTTGGAAGGAGGCTGGGGAACAAGCTGCGTGATGGTATTTGCTGTTGGGTCGAACATAAATACCGTGCAGGGATTCGACCAGAACTGGACCTGACCGTTATTTACCTCCCTTACCGTATTGCCCCCCACAAACAGAATACGCCCATTAGGCAACAGCACACCGGGGGTATCTATGGCAGTTTGGATATTCCCATTAACATTGTTGAAATTGTTGCCGCTGGTATCGGCTGGTAAATCGGGGCCTGCTGCCCAGGTTCCGCTATTGGCTGGATTAGCTGGTGGTGTATATAGAGCCGTGTGCCCCGTGCCCCCCACAAAGAAGGCGCGCCCGTCGGGTAGGGTAAGTGCCGGGCCCATCTCCCGGATGTTGACCGTCGTACTGGTTACGGGGTCGTTAAGCGTGAACAGAGGAAGGGTAGATAGTGTGTTGCCCGAGTTTATCCAGCGGTCGGTAGCCGGAATATACCGCTCGGTGGCCGGTGCGCCTACAACCTGAGCCGTGAGCACTGATCCATCGGGCATCAGGTTCCAGGTTTCTTCGTTCGTGTTACTCACCTTCGTGGCTGATATACTGGCGCCAAAAGCAAGGCCCGCTTCCGTCCAGGTATCGGAGTCGGGATCCCAGAGGGCGGTACGATTGGAACCCGGAGCACCCAGCAATACCCGCCCATCGGGCAGGGTACAGCCCGTAGTATCGCTGTTGATCCAGTTGAACGACGTAGGTTTGCTCATGGCCGACCAGGTGTTGGTGCGGGGATCGAAGAGTTCACCAAGAGGAGTTGCATTACCCGCGTCGGAGTACTCGCCCCCAATCACAAACATACGCCCATCGCGCAGGATACCCGATGCAAAAAACTGGCGCGTGTTGATCATAGGGAATGGTCCCATCCATGTTCCATTTTGGTAATTCCCCTGGTCATTAGGCGAGAGCCGATACCAGTTTTTACTATAAGCATCATGTACAATCAGTGATGCATCGGTCAGTAGTAACATAGTATCCGGGCTGAAGCTACCCGGAACAGTAGTGAAGGCATTCCATACGTTAGCCATGGTAAACGGAATTTTGGGTAGATATGAAAATAGGTATAAGACCGGATGAGTTCAGCCGGTGACAAAGGTCTTGGTCGCTGTTGCAAACCTTTAGCGTAATAGTACTGAATTAGTTGCCGTAGTAGTACGGAATCCTTTGTATGAGCTGGTAGCAGTGTGAGTCGGAATTTTTCCACCTGACTATGACCCGGCTGTTTCGCCCGGTAGTGGCCGTTTTTTGCCCTGCTCAACGATTTATACCGGGGCTTCGAAATGCTCACTGACGGCTGTAAAGTACGCTATAAGCAGGTATGGAAAGTAGCGTACTTATACCCTAAAAAAACCGTATTTTACCCATAATATATTGATTTTCAACGGTGTAGATTTGTTGCGTTTTAGTTGAGTACAATTCACCTTTAAAGAACAAACCATGAAACATCAACCAGAAACTGCCGGTGATGCAACCCGGCTTGCCTACGGAGTGGTTAGCCCCTCCATCAACACCGGTGTCGCTCATGGGCAGGCAACGGTAGGCGATATGGCGCCGGGAGCCGTGAATCATGCCGCTGCCCATAGCGGTTTTAACTACCACGGTGGCCCCGTAGTGCGATGTCCACTCGTCTACGTATCCTTCTGGGGGTCTGCCTGGACATCAACGGCGGCCCAACTCACCCGGGCATCCCGCTTGATGCAGTTTCATCAGGACATGCTGGCCAGTAAATACATGAATGTACTGAGTCAGTACGGAGCTGGTGTTGGTGCCGGTTCGGGTGCCGTTGTCCGCGCAACGTTTATTAATAATGTGCCTAACAACCTGACTGCTGCGGACATCACAAATACCTTACAGGCTGCCATTAATGCAGGGGCTCTGCCCGAACCCGGCAACCCATCGAACCAGTGCGTTATGGTTATCTTATCGGATGGGATGTCAGTTGATGCATTCGGTGCGCGTATGTGTCAGGCTGCAAGCGATAACGCGTTTGGATTTCACTCGTTTTTTACCACCACCCATGGTAACAAATGCTATTTTGCCATTATACCGGGCCTAAATGATGCCTGCCTGCATGCCTCCTGCACAACCGACGCCGGTTGTTCGCTGCACCTGACCCAAACTCAGGAGCAACGCCAAACGCAGGTAGCAAGCCACGAATTTTGTGAGATGGCATCAGACCCTGAACTGAACGCCTGGTTTGAAGACGGCGGTGGCAGCGAAAACAGCGATATCGTGAATGGACAATCGGCTACTATTTCGGTAAACGGCCGCACATGGACGGTTCAGCGTCAGTACAGTAAGTTTGATGATATAGCCAGTAACGGCTCTAACTTTTCAGTGGTAGAATCGCCCAATCCGCTGGCCAAGTTAGCGCCGGGACCTGCTGCCTCTACCTCCCCTGCTGCTAAAACCGAGGTGCTGTCGTATGCGCGCCTATTGCCACTGCCCGCAGTGCACTTTGATGCCGCAGCCAACACTACATCTATGGATGATGCTCACCTGACTAAATATGCCAGGCAGGTGTTTTTTCCACTGCGCCCTGAACATATTGTTGCTGACTTCCCTACTTTCCTGACCCAGGTAGTCTCGGCAATGAGTAAAAAGAAGTAATGTCCATCAACCCGTTATTCCGGATTTGTGCAGCCATGAGTCTGGAATAACTGTATTCATCCATCAAACCATGAAATTGACCTATCCACTATTGTTGGCCAGTCTTAACATATCCCTTTTTTTTCTGACCGAAGGGTGCAAGCCCAAACCCGCTCCGCTTACGTTTGACCCAAACGCGTGGAAGCAACTAAAAGGTGATTCGGCCAACGCTTTAAAAACCTGGACCCAAACGGACTTATTTCTGGACTCACTTCCCATTCCAAAAGTGCTGACGGGGAGCAGAACACATAGTGTTGATATTAGAGCGTTCAAACAGCTTTTTCATTCCCGTCTAGATTCCACCTGGGTACTGGGCTACGTACCATCCGATACTAGGAAGGGCGAAGAAACGCTACCCGGACCAACTATTGAAGCCTTCTATGGTAAGGAAACCCACGTTGACTGGCAGAACAAGTTGAAAGAAACGCTGATAGAGAATGAGAAGTACACCTTTCCGAACAAATGGTACCCCATCGTGTACAATATGAGCGATACGCTGTTACCGATTAAATCCGTTATCCGGTCCCTCTATCCTGATTTCAGGAAAGACACGAATGGAATAATAGCTCATGATATGATGGATCAATCGACCTATTACGCCACTACGGTTCACCTGCACGGAGCCAACCTGGCCTGGCGGAACGATGGCTATCCGGCATCTAAATTATTGACAAAAAAGGGGACGGGGCAAAACGGACATAAGCCCGGATTCAATGCAATTACCGTTGGGCTGTTCGGACCATATGAGAAGACAAATCAGCAGTCCTATACGTACCCCAATACGTTTCCCGAAGGAGAACGCACTAAAATTTACGATAGTCTGGGTATTGCCCGTTCGGCCTACACGCAGGATTACGTGGTGAAACCACAAAATGAAGGTCACCACGGGGCTATCTTATGGTATCACGACCACGCCATGATGCGCACGACCACCAATGTGTATACGGGCCTGGCAGGTGCTTACCTGATCAAGGGCGAGGGCGAAGCAAGTCTGGTAGCGGGCATCAATCAAAAAGGGAAAGTACCGGATATTCCTTTGCTGATCAGCGACCGCAGTTTTACCACGTCTGGCCGCTTATTCTACGAAGCCTGGCAAAATGATACAAGTGGGAACGGGGGCCAACCCGAATTTTTTGGTAATACCATCACCGTAAACGGGAAAGTGTGGCCCTACATGAACGTTGATAAGGGGCTGTACCGTTTCCGGTTGCTCAATACATCACCCTCCCGTTTTCTGAAATTCGCTCTCTTACAAACCCATAAGGGGAAACCAATTGCAGAAGCCGATACCGTTGACCGATCTGTTTTTATACAAATTGGTACGGAAGGGGGACTTATGCCGGATAGTTTTCCGCCCATTACGAAGCATGATCCACTTGTGTTGGCACCGGGCGAACGCGCCGACGTATTAATAAACTTCTCTACTCTCAAACCTGGCGATTCATTCGTACTCGTCAATTACGCGCCTAATGGCCCTTATGGTGATGACGATGCCGCTCGCGAATTAGGGGAGTTGACTAATCAAATAATGCAGTTTCGCGTTGGGAGCACAGAGCGCATTATCACATCCGAAGAATTGAAGCAGGTACTTGCTGCCTGGACCAACTCAAACGATGCCAAAAATATGATGGCTAACCTCGATTATTACCGACGGATTAGTAGTAAAAAATTAAGCAAATCGGATATGAAAACTATCCTTAAAAATATTGGCGATAGTAGTGGAATAAAAGACCATAGCGGTCTGGCTACGTTGCTGAAAGACCCCGGCCTGGACAGTGTCAGCCGATTTGAGTGGACCATTGTTGAAGCAGGTAATAAATCAGAATTCGAGTCCATGAAACAGCTTAAACCGTTTCGTAACTATTTGGCTGCCATGGGTATGTCGGCCGATTCCTTATCGTTTCCAATGGCTTTTATGGAAGAAGGCGAATGGAACGCCGAAGCACATGGTTTCAATAAGGTGAAAAATGTGAAGAATCTGCGGACAGAAATCTGGGAGATCAGAAACCGGACGGAGGATGTTCACCCTATTCATACCCACCTCAACCGTTTTCGTATTCTGGCCCGTCAGGAGATTGATAGTAATGGAAACGAAATTCCGGGTGCCAGCCATTTTAAATTACCCGAAAGACACGAGCAAGGCTGGAAAGATATCGTTCGGGTAAAGCCTGGGTATGAAACGTACATACTGGTTCAGTATATTCTTAACGATGCGGAAGCGGATGATGGACAGTTTGTGTATCACTGTCATATTCTGGCTCATGAAGACGCCAGCATGATGCGACGGATGGTAGTGAAAGGGAAACATTCGGCTAAAAAATCAGGTACTGATCCATCCCTGACAGCCATTTTGTCGTCCATCCCCCTCTGCGGATCAGTACTTCGCCCGAATCCCTGATGTACTTTTCGGGCCTTGCATGAATTAGTCTGAAAAGTAAATGTCTTGAATATTTTTACGAGTATTCTTATGATTGTTTGACGTAAGTACTAGGTGCGGTTTTGCCGTGGTTTTTTTACTGGCAGCACTTTCTCCACCGCTGTCGTCGTAGTTATTTTGACAGCGGGCTTATCCTGTAATCGATTGGCTGCATAAATGGCACTTCCGAAAAGGATAACTGACAGGCAGGTGGCCCAAACTGACTTTTTTATGGAATAACGAATGGCTTTGTTGAACGGTTTACTGAGCTGGTGAGCACTTTAATAGCAAGATTAGAGGCTTTCATCAAATGCCGGTGAGTATTAACTCAAAATGTACTAATCCGTACCGTAACGGACAACTGCCCAACGTGCCGCATAGTATGTTCGGCCGAATGGGTCAATAGGCCAATAACGGTGGACGATAAATTGGCCCGACCTACACTCCGCACCTCGATTAGTATATGCTCATCTGTCGTGCGGAGCTGGGCGATGGCCTTATCAACCTGGGTATCAAACCGTCGAACCAATCCCTGAGCAGTGCTATCCGTTTGGTCTGGCTTTCCTTCAGCGGCTAAATCTGCCAACTGATCGGCTGATAATGATTCATTTCGGGCGTAGGTAAACAGTCGGTCCAGCACGCCCGTCAGGTGCTGCAAATGAAAGCCGACGGAGGCTACATTGGCAGGACGTTCCCAGAGTTTATCCTCCGGAAAGTCACGCATCAGCGTCACCACTTCTTCGCGGGCCTGCATCAGGGTATGGGCTATGGGTTGCAAAAGGGGGGCTAAATTGGGTAACGGGCCGCGTAGCCAGACTTCGCGGGTTTCGGTACTGAAGTTATCCATTGGATGTGAGAACAGAGGAGGGAGGCTGTCTACGGTTTGAGGAATGAGGACAGATTTTCTTTCGTAACCAATTGAAACGGAATGAGCGTTTGTTTTTCGTAGGCTTCTCCTTTGGCCGCTTTTATCGCCGTTTCGATGGCTTTAGAACCTTGCTGCTCGGCATTCTGAAAAATAGTAGCGTCCAGCGTGCCTTTCTTTACGCCCTGCAACGCATCGGGAATACCGTCGATGCTGACCACGATGACCTTATCCTTCATGCCCGCGTCCATCAGGGCTTTGGCGGCTCCCAGTCCCATTTCGTCGTTGTGGGCAAACACGGCATTAATCTGCGAACCGTAGGACTGAATCCAGTTTTCTGTCAGGGCCATGGCCTTCGCCCGGTCCCATTCACCGGTCTGGTGCGCGAGGAGTTTCAGGCCGGGAAACTGTTTCAGCACGTCGCGGGCACCCTGTTCCCGTTTAATCTGGGCTGCCTGACCCATGTAGCCATGAATCATCACTACGTTGCCTTTGCCCTTCAGCTTGTCGGCAATGAATTTCATCGCTATCCGGCCCGACTCCAGATCATCGGAACCCACAAAAGCGGAGGGTTTGGCACTGGTTTCGGAGTTAACGTTGATGATGGGAATATTGGCGGCTAGTGCCTTCGCAACGGCGGGCGAACTGGCCTCTACCTCACAGGGATTCATGATAATGGCATCCACCTTTTGGGCAATGAAGCTTTCTACCTGCTCCACTTGTTTTAGCGGAGAGTGTTCGGCATCGACGGTAATTAATTCCACTCCTTCAGCTCCCGCTTTCTTCTCTATTTCGTCGTGTACCTGCACGATAAACTCATTCTGCATACTGAGCATAGTGGCCCCTATCACGAGTTTTTTACTGCCGTCATCGTTTTTGTCACTGGTTGCTGATTGGTTGCAGCCGGTGAGCAGGAGAATAATAAGTAGAGCGGGACCGATGGATATTGCGCGGTTCATGTTGGGTATAAAAAAATGGTTGATGTTGGCCGTTTTGGTTACGAACTAATGGACAAAAGGAGATAACGTAGTTGCTTAGGGTTCAGCTTTATTTGGTCACCTGGACGTCCACGTCCGGGTGACCAGGGCTCCGAAAAATAAACTCTATACAGGTCTAACAATAAACTGTTTAAGCAGCCCTTTTTTGATTCATACTATCCAGCACCACTGCCCCGATGATGATGGCACCCATCACCACTTCCTGATAATACGAGGTAACGTTGAGCAGGTCCAGCCCGTTGCTGATAACGCCGATGAGCAGCGCACCGAGTAATGTTCCTGTCATGGTGCCGGTGCCTCCTGACGTGCTGGTACCGCCAATGATGGCGGCAGCAATAGCGTCCAGTTCAAAACCCTGACCGGCATTGGGTTGCCCGGTGGTGATGCGGGAGGTAAGCAAAATTCCTGCTAAGGCTGCCAGTAACCCACCCAGGGTATAAACGATCATTTTTACCTTGCTGATGGGGATACCCGACGCCCTGGCGGCCTGTTCATTCCCACCCACGGCGTACATATACCGGCCAATAACCGTCTTTTTTAGCAGGACAGAACAGCCAATAAACGCCACAATCAGGATGATGATGAGCGTTGGCACCCCCAGGATTTTACCCCCACCGATGAAGTTGAATGAGTCCGATAGGTTGGATACGGGGCGACCCTTGCTCAAAATCAGGGCCAGCCCCCGCCCGATAGTCATGGTGCCCAGCGTAACGATAAAAGGCGGAACGTGGCTGCGGGTGATGACAAACCCGTTGAACGCCCCGAAGAGAAGCCCAGCCGATAGCCCAATCAGGACCGGAACCACCACCGGATAAGTATCAGGGTGAGCAAAGGACGCGGCCGCTACCCCCGTTACAGCTACCATGGACCCGATGGACAAATCAATGCCGCCCGTAATGATGATAAAGGTGACGCCAAAGGCCAGTAGGGCGTTGATAGAAACCTGCGTGACGATAATCATCAGGTTTTGTACGGTAAAAAAGCGGGGCGTTGTCAGCGAGAGGGTCAGGCAAATACCTATGAAGGCAATTAACAGGCCGTATTGGCCCAGTTGCCCAAAACGGGTTTTTGTTGACTGAGTAACCTGCGTAAAACTAGTATTCATCATTATGGGTAAAATCGTAATAGATTAAGGCTGCATGGCGTAGCGCATGATTGTTTCCTGTGTCGCTTCCTCTTTTGAGAGGAGTGCCGTCTGTGTGCCTTTGGCCAGCACCAGCACCCGGTCGCTGAGGCCGAGTAGCTCGGGGAGTTCGGATGAAATCAGGATGATAGCAATGCCAGATGCTTTCAGTTGATGAATAAGTTTGTAAATCTCCGACTTGGCGCCAATGTCGATACCCCGGGTTGGCTCATCCAGTATTACTACCACTGGATTTGCCTGCAGTACTTTCCCAATAACGACTTTTTGCTGATTCCCCCCACTCAGGTAAACAACCGGTTGATCGGGACTGGTCGCTTTTATCCGTAAGTTAGCCATCACCTCGACAGCCGCCGTTGACTCGCGCTGACTGCGAATAAACCCACCATCGGCATAAGTCGATAAGCTGCCCAGCGTAATATTATACTTGACCGACAGAGCCGGAATTAAGCCCAGTTGCTTACGGTCTTCACTCACGTAGCCAATACCCTGTCGGATGGCATCCTGTGGCGATTTTAGGGTTATCGGCTGGCCTTTCAGATAAATTTCGCCCGTATGAATAGAATCTAATCCGTAAATGGCGCGGGCAACCTCCGTTCGTCCGGCACCCATCAAACCCGCCAGTCCCAGTACCTCTCCGGCATGAACGGCAAAGCTAATGTCCGAAAAAGCCCCCTTCCGACTGAGGTGTTTTACGGATAGTACCTCCGCGCCCGGCTGTGTGGTCGATTCGGGAAATAGCCGGTCCAACTCGCGACCGACCATCAGCTTTATCAGGGTATTTTCAGTGAGATCGGTGGCGGGATACCTACCAATGTACTGACCATCCCGCAAAACGGTGACAGTGTCTGCGATGGTGAATATCTCGTCCATCTTGTGCGAGATATAAATGACGGATACGCCTTTCTGGGTCAATTCGCGGATGATACTGAAGAGGGTTGTCACTTCTGCATCGGCCAGGGCAGAGGTAGGCTCATCCATAATCAGCACCTTCACATCGTTAGAAATCGCTTTGGCAATCTCGACCATCTGCATTTCGGCCACGCTCAGGTGCTTCACTTTGGCATCGGGCGGGATTGAAACGCCCAGGTGAGCCAACAGCGCAGCCGCCTGCTTGCTTCGGCTACTGTCGTTGAGCCAGCGGAAGAGACCACCGGTTGTTTCCCGACCCAGGAATATGTTCTGCGCTACGGTTAGTTCGGGCACATTCAGCATTTCCTGATGAATCATGGCGATGCCTTTTTGCAATACCTCGTGAACGTTAGCCGCTTTCAGGCTGGAACCTTCAAACAGAATATCGCCCGAATCGGGTTTGAGCAGTCCGATCAGAATTTTCATTAAGGTCGATTTTCCCGCGCCATTTTCACCCATGAGGGCATGCACTTCACCCTTGCGTACCTGTAGTTGAACCGCATCCAGTGCTTTAACGCCCGAAAATGTTTTCGTAAGGTCAGTTACTTCCAGCATGCAGGGCTGTGGAATCATGGAGCAAAGAAAACGTTGATGGGCTAAAGTAGCAACTGCCAGTCCCGCAGGGGCAGGGCTGGCAGTTGTAGAGGCTTACGAAATGGTAAATTAAGGATTGAAACCCGCAAAGGATTCAACGCCCGTGTCCCGCCAGCGTCTTGAGTTAGCCGAGTCGATAACTGCCTCGCAGACTTTTTGGGTCTCCAGTGCATCCTGAAAAGTAGGCGAGCAGGGTTCGCCGGTTTCAAGGCTTTTCAGGAAATCGGCCACCTGATGGATGAAACTGTGTTCGTAGCCGATACCCAGGCCTGGCACCCACCATTTGTCCATGTAGGGCTGATCGCCATCGGTTACGTGGATGGACCGCCAGCCCCGCACGATTCCTTCATCCGAATAGTCGTAATATTCGAGCCGGTTGAGGTCGTGTAAGTCCCACCGAATAGAGGCATTTTCGCCGTTGATTTCAAACGTGTACAGGGCCTTGTGGCCACGGGCATAGCGCGTCGATTCAAACAGACCAAGTGACCCATTTGCAAAGTGACAGTGGAAAATACAGGCATCGTCGATACCCACCGGTTGTACTTTGCCGGTTAGTGCGTGCATGCGTTCTTTCACGAAGGTTTCCGTCACCGCCGATACATCCGTAATGGCTCCGTTAAGCCACATGGCGGTGTCGATGCAGTGCGCCAGCAAATCGCCGGTAACGCCCGAACCGGCGGCTTCCACATCCATTCGCCAGGTACCCGCACCCCCCTGAGGTACATCTGCATTGATGGTCCAGTCTTGCAGGAAGTTAGCCCGGTAATGAAAAATCCTGCCCAGCTTACCGGAATCAATAATTTGTTTGGCTAGGGTAACCGCCGGAATACGCCGGTAGTTGTACCAAACCGTTGTGTTTACCCCGGCCTTTTCGGCAGCATCCACCATGCGCTGCCCTTCTTCCATGTTGCGGGCAATGGGTTTCTCGCACAAAATCATTTTACCCGCCTGGGCGGCTGCAATGGCAATTTCGGCGTGGGTGTCGTTGGGTGTACAAATGTCGACGGCGTCAATATCGTCCCGAGCAATAACGGCTTTCCAATCCGTTTCAATGGATTCGTAGCCCCACTGATCGGCGAAAGCCTGCACTTTTTCGGCATTGCGGGAACAAACGGTTTTCAGGACGGGCGTGTACGCCAGATTGGGGAAAAAGTTCGGTACCCGATTATAGCCGTTGGAGTGCGTCCGGCCCATAAATCCAGTACCGATCAGGCCAATGCGTAGTTCTTTTTTATGTGTCATTTTTAGTTGGAAGGGTTTGTAGAGACGCAATACCTTGCGTCTCCTATCCGGATGGTTTTTACTGGCTCCCATAAGATGCGAACATAGATGACGCAAATGAGACGCGAGGTATCGCGTCTCTACGCGAACCAGCCGTGGGCTTCCCGGACCTTGATCATGGTTGCCAGGATATCGTTCCAGGTCTGCTGATTGGTCATGACGTCATTCGGAAACATACAGCCATCCCAGCAAATGTGTTTGAAGGCTTTAGTGATATTCCCGTTCTCGTCGCGCAGCCAGTAGCCCGCATCATGAACAACATCGAGTTTGCCGTTGGGGTCCAGTGCCTGACAGTGCCGCCCCGTTTTGTCGTGCGAGCCAGAGCCGAATACCGTGCCGTCGTTTTGGGCCACGTGGAAGTCGATAGTCCAGGGGCGCAGGGCATTCGTGATGGTGACGAGGGCTTCTTCCAGCGTTTTGCGGTCGTTCCAGTCGAAGTCAGCTGGTAAAATACGGTCCTGTTCCCGGTTGTAGCCTAAGGTGTAGAGCAGGGTGTGCGCCATATCGGCTTGGAAACCCATGTTGGGCCGGTCAACGGCTTCCATTGTTTCGAGCATGGTTTTCCAACTGTGCATACCACCCCAGCAAATCTCTCCTTCAGCGGCTAGTTTCTCGCCGTATTCAGCGGCTACGTCGCAGGCTTCGCGAAAGGTTTCAGCAATGAGTTTGGTACTGCCAGCGGGGTCGGTATCCCACTGGTGCGGAGAACTGGCGGAGTCGATACGCACCACACCACTGGGACGAATGCCGAGTTCGGTTAGTTTCTGGCCGATATGGCACGATTTACGCACCATCTCAATAAACGTTTTCCGGTCGTCGTCGGAGCCTAGCACCGGTCCACCCCAGATGGGGGCTACCAAAGAGCCAATTTTCAGGCCGTAGCCACCGACTTTATCGGCCAGTTTCTTAATGGCATCATCCGACAGATTGACATCGATATGCTCGAACAGCGCCAAATCGACGCCATCGAATTTTACGCCATCGACTTCAGCCGCAGCGGTCATTTCCAGCATTTTGTCGAAGCCAACAGTCGGCTCGGAATCGGGGCCTTTGCCCACCACACCCGGCCACATGGCGTTGTGGAGTTTTGGGAAGTTATTCATAGTTATGGTTTAGGGTTTGTAGTTTACGGTTTTCTGTTGGCTGACTCGTCCGCCTGTGAATGCGCCAGCCAACAGAAAACTGTGAACTATTTCAAATCTGGATTTGCCGGGCCGAAATGCTTGAGCATCACGATGGGGTCGGTGGTGGAGTGGTTCACGATGGTAACCCCTTCCGTAGCTGCTTTCTCGCTCACAAAAAACTCGTCGTTCGTTAGTTGTCCGTAGCGAATGAGGGCGGGGGTTTCGATGTTCCACACGCCCATTTTGCCGTGTCCCTGCATCATAATCAGGCCGTAGGCGGCACTATCTTTTACGGTAACGGTCTGGCCAGGCAGCACCGTTAGCTCCTTGGCACTGAACGCATCAGACTTGTAGCAGACCCACACTTCGCGGTATCCGGCGGCTTTCATGTCGGCCTCGTCCCGAACGGGTTTTGGCACCATGAATCGGTTGGCCATCATCTGCGGATCGGTATTGAGTTCCCAGTCGATGGCTTCCATAAGCTGATCGTAATCGCCCATCCGGTCTTTGGGGGTGCCGTTCCACAGCAACTCTTCCGGAATGATTGCCTCGTTCACCAGCGACTGGTACATGGCGAAAACGTCGGAGGCTTTTTGTGGTTCATACGTACACAAACTACCCGGTGCGTGGAGCAGGCCGGGGGGCACATCCCAGCCCGTGCCGGGTTCGAGCCGGAACGCCGATGAGTAGTTGGTAATTTTGTTATCGCCCTTCGTAAAGTTCTGTAAGCACTCCTTAATCTGCTCTTTGGTAGTGCCAGGGGCAATCCCTATAAACGTGTAGGGGAAATCGCCCCCGTGGTTGTTCACCTGAGGGGGGAAATAATAGGCTTCCGGTTTGCCCAACTGCCCAATCAGAGCGGCTTGCTCGTCGTTGTGGTGCAGGTGGTGGGGCAACGGTCCCATGTTGTCGAAAAACTTGGAGTACATAGGCCAGGCACCGTACTCATCCCAGAGCCGGTCGCCAATGATTTCGCCTTTCAGTTCGTCAATCGCATCTTTGAGCAAAAACTGCACTTCCTGTCCTTCATCGTCAAAAACGACGTGACTCAGTCCTTCATTTTCGCCGGTCAGAGGGCCGTTTTTTGCGGGGGTGGTAGACGAGAACCAGCGTTCGTCGATACCACCGCGTTCGCCACCCAGTACATAATAATCGTCGGGATGGAGCTTAATGCGTCGGCCTGGTACGCAGAACGACCGGGGCACCCAGGTGGGGGTAAGCCGCAGAATGCCTTTTCCTTTTTCCAATGCCTTTTCGGCTACACTTACTGCTGAGGTTGTTTCCATGAGTTAATCGGTTAAGCCACTACACTTTCAATATTCTGTCAATTACTGTTTCATCCGTCAATACTTCCAGTTCCAGGTCGTACGTTCGGGTTTGGCCCGGCTCCAGAAATAGCAATGTGTTCTGTTCCCGGGCTTTTGCCTGTCCAATAGGGGGGTGGGTGCCGGGTTCAAGGCCGGTTACGTACTCGCCTTTTCCCCAGTGCTGCCAGTTGGTGAGCCAGGGCAATTGATCCTTCCGAAAGCGCATCGAGACAGCTAGTCCAAGTTTGGCGTTATACAGCCCGACCGTACAATTTCCCGTACCATCGTGGGCAACATCAATAAACGCGACGGCTTCGCCCGTTCCACTATGGCTGTCTAAGGGAGCCGGGCAGGTTTTGAAGTCATAGCCATCCCGGAAAATCTGGTCGTTGATGCCGCCTTCGCGTGCCTGCCAGTTGCCCCGCCACACAAAACGGGTTCCTTCGTCCACAAAGGGCCAGCCGAAATTAAAATGGTACAGCAGCATGTGCGGAACGGTAGTATTACCCCGATTGGTCACCTCATCGCGAATCCGGATAATGGGTTGCCCAAGTACGCCGGAGATGGTTCGTTTCAGTTCCAGGCTGGGGCCGAAGATTTTCGTTTCCTTCACCCGTCCGGTAATGCTCATGTCCAGTTTGCCGGTCAGTAGGTCGGGCTGGATAATGGACTCTATCTCGGCCGGACTGTTGCTGATTTGGCCATGTAACCCCCGTTCGCCATAAGTATCCTGTTCGGGGCCACCCACATGCGAGAGGCCGCAGGTAGTGAGCAAGCCACCACCAAACGTACGAAGCCAGTCGGCTCCCCGATCAGAGAACGGTTCGGGCGTTGTGATACCGGTGTGGCTCAGCCAGGTGAGACTGTGCTGATCGTAGAAGGCATCGGCAATGTCCAGACCACGGTCGAGGACCACTTTATAACGTAGCCCCGTTCCGGTATTTATCCAGGCGATGCGGGTTCCCCGTCCGGTCCCATTATCCAGCACGGCGGTTTCGATACCGCCAATCTGTGCTGCATTCGTTACTTTATTATGCCAGGGTTGTGGAGACAAAGGTTATGGGTTTATGGTTTATGGTTTACGCAAAGCGGTTCTGGTCAACTGCTTTGCCAGCCATAAACCGTAAACCATAAACCGAAACTACATCTGCTTTAACATCAAATTTCGATACTGTACTTTCATGGGGGGACCAACGTGAACCTGTACGCCCAGCAGCCCTTTCGATTTGCCGTTTACCGTATCGTTGTCGGTCACGTCGCTCATCAGTACATCATTAATGTAGTGCTGGAGATGGTTGCCCTTGATGACCAGACGAAATGTATTCCAGTCTTCGCTTTTGATGAGCGTCTTGAGCGAATCAGAACTGCCGAGAGAGCTGGTTACGGTTAATCCGTCCCAGGCGTTCCTTTTTACATGGGCCCGAACAGCTTCCGGCGTATTCTCACCCGTATAGGGTGGAATGGTTGTCTTCTGTCCTCGATACGCCAGGGTCGTCCGCTTACGTTCTTCGTAGTTCTGGCCCGTGTAGTTGATTTTTCCATCGATGTCGGCCTGGTACCCGCGTAGCGCAAACGGCACGTCGGTTAACTGGTCACTACGGTAATTGATACCTGAATTCCCGTCTTTGGTGATTTTAAACTCACCTTTCAACTCGAAATCTGCGGGTTCACCACCCTGCCAGACGATAAATGAGTTGGTCTTGAGCAGGGTGCTGGGTGTGATCTCTCCCGTCAGTGTTCCGTCTTCCACGCGCCAGTAGGTAGGGTCTCCTTTCCAGTTGTTAAGCGTTTTCCCGTCAAAAATTGACACAAAACCCTTTTCCTGATTATTCTTTTTCTGTGCCGTGCAGGACGATACCAACCCACCGCTGAACAGCACTATCATTGTTAGTGCTGTCAGCAGAGGGGTGCTGGTTACTTTGTTGATCATACGAATACCGGTTTTTTTAGTGCGTGGTGCTATTTATTTTCCACCCGCTTTGTATACTTCGTTATTTTCATTGCCACCTGATTTGAGGTAAGCAATCAGGGTCCGTAGTTCCTCTGGGTTCAGGCTGTTGATCAGGCCCGGCAGCATGATCGACTCCGGCGAGTACCGCTTCGAGGTAACGTCTTTCTTCGGAACTTTCCGAAGCTGATCGGCCGCGAATGGGTTCTGGGAAATCATGTAGTTCGTTTTATCCTCGTTCACCAGCCGTCCTACAACTGACTGCCCGTTTTTGAGGGAGAAAATCGTGGAAGCGTATTGATCGGAAACGGATTTGTTGGGGTCAATGATGGCTTCCAGAATGTCTTTATTCGAAAAACGGGTACCCAACTGCGTCAGGTCCGGGCCAATATCCCCACCCGAACCCTGGATGGCGTGGCAGTTTTTGCACAGAATAGCCGAATAGATTTTTTTGCCCGTTTCAAAATCCAGGTGAGCCTTGCTGCTATCAACGGATGCAACGGCATTCGCCAGTGTCCAGCGACGGCCGGGGCCTTTCGGGGCAAAGCCAGTCATGGCAATATCGTTTCCAGAGCTGGTGAGCAGATCAGCTCCCGACATTTTGTTATACTTCTCGAACTGATCTTTAGGAACGTGGGTGAGTGCCATTTTTCTGGCCCGGTCAATAAACCCTACGTAGCTGCGGCCACCCTCGTACTTAAAGGCATTGCCGAACCAGCTGAAGTACTTGTTCCGAAGTTCTGGTGTCCATCCCGCACCTTCTCGACTCAGCATCACCGCATAATACGTTTGCTGAAGGGGGGGGACTTTGGCCAGCATTTTGGCAATATCCATACCGTACTGCGGGTTGCGCAGAATCAGGTCGGAGGAGGCTGTGGCGGGTTCCAGACCCAGGTTTTTGCTGCCCGGCTCGTCTTTGATATCCATCAGGGCCAGCGTTTTGTTCACCACGTTTGGTGCTTCCAGGTAAATCAGAACTTTGCTGAGGCCGCGATTCAGCAGGGCTGTTTTTGCCGGATAATACGGGTTTAGGTAGGCAACTACTTTGGCTTTGTCAGCTGCATCTGGTTCTCCCATCCGCAGGAAAATTAGTTCAAAAGCACGTAATACATCGAACTGCTGCGATTCAGGCAATTGAGCGTAGTTGATTTTCAGCAGCGTACCAATGGCTTTGCTTTTCAGGTCGGCAGTTCCCTGCCGGGCCAGCGCCACAATAGCCTGCGTAGCCCGTTGCGGATTAGTTTCGGCAATCGCTTTCTCCTGCCACTGGGCCACGGGCTGGTGTTCAACCGCAATTCGGGCCGCGTACCGCACAAAGCGGTCAGGGTTATTCAGATTTGGCCAGGCCGCAGCGAGGGCACCGGCATCCGGACCTTCGTGGTACTTCTCCAGGCTTTTCCGAAGCTTGTTCTCGGCTGTTACGGCAGGTGCCTGGTCGGTAGTTGATTCAGTGCCCGCGTAATAAACCCGGTATAAATCGGACTCCAGCCTGCGGCCACCCGTCATGAAATACAGGGCACCATCGGGGCCAATAACACCGTCTGTAACGGGTAGGGGAGAGCCCGAAATAAACTCCTCCCGCTCACCTTCGTAGGTAGCTCCTTTGGGTTTGAGGTGGATGGAGTAAATGATTCCGAAACTCCAGTCGAAGGCAAACAGCGACTGCCGGTATTTCTGGGGGAACTTGGCATTCTGACCGTAAAAGACATTGGTGGGAGAGCCCTGTCCAATATTTATTACGGGGGGGAGGTTATCCGGATTAGCCGGTAGCCACTTGCTGTTGCCGGTACGCCAGCCAAACTCGGCTCCGCTGGGGACGTGGCAAATGCGCGTGGGCCGGTACCAGGGCAGGCCAAAATCCCACTCCATATCCGAATCGTAGGTAAATAAATCACCGGCTTCGTTGAAGGCAATATCAAACTCATTGCGGAAGCCCGCACCCATCAACTCCCACCGTTTTCCTTCCGGGTCAACCTGCGCAATCCAGCCACCGGGGGCCATCCGGTTGTTGGCGTGGCCGCGCGGGTCCTTAATCAGCGGAAACAGGTTGTCTTCCTGCCAGTTTGAGGGGAGCCGGTAGGCATCCATTTTGGGCACGTCGGTATGATTACCGCTGGTGACGTAAAGGGATTTTTTATCGGGCGACAGGATGATACTGTGCGGTCCATGTTCTCCTTCGCCCACTAGTTCCCGCAACATCGTCACTTTGTCATACTGATCGTCGCCATTCGTATCCTGCAACCGGTACAGCCCACTGGGTTTGGGAAACTGCTTGCTGGGTCGGTTGTTGACCATCACATACAGGCTATTGAACGCGTACAGCAGGCCATGTGCATAGCCCATGGTTACGCTGGTGTCTTTGTCAATGGCCAGTTTCTCAACTTTGGGAGTCGTTGATCCCGAACCAATAGCCGGAATGGTTAGTCGGTATAAGCCGCCGTACTGATCGGAAGCAATTACCCGGCCCTTATCATCGAATGTCATGGATACCCACGACCCATCGTGATTTTCGGAGATGCTGTACAGGTGCTCTGCTTTGAAGCCTGGCTGGAGTTTTAAGTTCTGTGCCTTGGGATTTTCGTCTCCCTGCCTGGCCGTTTCTGGATACTGCAGGCTGACCCAGGATGCACCGGCCAAAATGAGTACGGAGAACGCCAGCCCGATTTTTACCTTGTTAAGTTGAGAAATCATGGTCGTTTGTACGTGAAATTTAATAGATAGTTGGGCTGTATACTACTGTCTTTCCGCCAGCACCCTCTTTGGGCTCGCGCCCTTATACAATAAGAGTCTGATGGATGGCTTTTTTACTACTTTTTTTGGGTGAATATTCAGTAAATCTATAGGTTTCAATAGAACCTGTAAACACAGTTTGGTTTTTACTTACAACCACCTGACCAGTAAGCAGGTAAATAGCAAGGTGATTAGTAATTGTATAACTACTATGTCCTAAACGCTTTAGCTATAAATAAGGTGTGTGCCAGGCAGTAGTGCCCGGCACACACCAGAAGTTTGAATTAGAAATTTGGCGTTAAAGCCGCTTCAACGGCTGGCAGGCCGTAGTAATCATCCAATATCGTAAAGGCATTCGGCGGAGGAATGGCTCCCGCCGGGAAATAATAATTCAGCGGATTGGCTTTCACGCGTGCTCCGTACGCCGTAATGACCTCCTTCACCCGGCCTGTTCTGACCAGATCAAACCAGCGTTTAGCTTCGAAGGCCAGTTCTACCCGGCGTTCCTGATAAATGGCCGTCCGCATATCGGCCTGCGATGCTGCTTTGGTAGCGGCCAGACCTGCCCGCGTCCGTACCTGATTCAGGAAGGTAGCGGCTTCGGCGGCTTTTCCCTGTTCGTTTAGGGCTTCGGCCATGAAAAGTAGTACTTCGGCGTAGCGGTAAACGGCCCAGTTAGTACCCGTGTTCTGATGTAACGCGTGGGGGCGGGCAAACTTCTTCACGTAGGGATACACCTTGTTATCCCGCAGACTCTGGCTCAGGGTTACGAAGCCGATACTGATGTCCTTCCGCTTATCGCCGGGTTCGTAGGCCGCAATAACATCCGGCGTTGGAATCATGTTGTTCTCACCCGAAAGCCCCTGCGGGTTCGAGGTGCCGGTGATGGCTCCCAGTTCGGCCGAAGTAATAGGTGTGGGGACAATCCGATAAATAAGGTTCCCGTTATACCCCGCCGAGCCTTCCAGATACTGTACTTCGAATACTGATTCTGGATTGTTCTTATTGCTAGCCGAAAAGGAAAAGGCGTTATCGTAATCAGGCATCAGTGAGTACCCATCGTTGGTGATAACGTCCCGCATCAGCGTTTCAACCTGTGCCCACTTTTTCTGTACCAGGTACAGATTTGCCAACAGCGTTTTAGCCGCACCCGACGTAGCCCGACCTGCCTCCTGTTTCGCTTTGTTTGGCAACAAAGGAATGGCCGCCATCAGGTCCTTTTCAATCTGGGCATTTATTTCATCGGCTGTGGACAGCGGTAATGCTGCGTCATTACGGCCTGTAACGGGCAATAAGTGCAGCGGAACCTTACCGAACAAACGCACCAACTGGAAATAAGCAAAGCCTCGGAGGAACAGAGTCTGTCCTTTCAAATTATTTTTCGTGGCATCACTATCGAACGTTACCCCGTCTATAAGGGCCAGGACTTGATTGGCCCGGGCAATAATTTGGTAATCATACCGGTATTGCTGCAGTACGTTATCATTAGCGGTGACGCCGTTAGCCGTCGGTATCGCGAAATCGGCAATATTCTCGGTTGGGTCAACCGCCCCAAACAGGGTATTGCGGGCGTAGTACGCATTGTCGGAGTGAAGTTCGCCCAAAATCCACCATCGTTCGTTGAAGATGGGCCTTAGGGGGACGTAAGCCCCGTTAACTGCCTGCTGGAAATCGGCCTGGGTCTTGAAGAACGTGGCCGAACTCAGGGCTGTTTCGGGAACAGCTGTCAGGAAATCTTTGCTGCAACCGGTTAGGGCAATCCCTAAAATCCAGGTCGCTATGAGTTTTTTATTCATTCTTGTAAAGGGATAAGAATGTTGAAAATAAGGTTGATAAGCCTGATCGGCTTAGAAATTTAGATTGATACCTAACGTGTAGGTACGGGGAACGGGGTAGTTAGACAGGTCGACGCCCTGACTTAAGTTACCACCATCGCCGTTACCGTCGCCCTGGGCGCTGGTTTCCGGGTTAGGCCCGCCCCGGTACTTCGTGAATACGTACACCTGCTGAATCGACGCATACAACCGGGCCGACTTGAAGTATTTATCAAATGCCCCGATATTGTAGCCCAGCGTGATGTTCTTGATGGTGAAGTAAGACGCGTTGGCCAGAAACTGCGAACTGTTCCAGTCCCGCTCAACACCCGTAAAGTTACCACCGCCGTTAGAGACACCGAACTGGCCAGCCCCTGGGGTAATCACCCCACCGTCCTTGTTCACCCGGAAGCGATCTTTCACGCCTGCAACCAGGTTAAATACGCCGTCCAGGTTGGCGGTGCTGTACAAATGCCGTACCCATAGCTGGTTGCCAAACGAGCCGGAACCTGTAACGGACATATCGAATTTACCGTATTGGAACGAGTTAACCAGACCATAGGTGAATTTGGGGAATGGACTGCCAATGATAGCCCGGTCGTCCTGGTCACCGCCGTAGGTAATGACCCCATCGCCATTGACGTCCTTGAATTTGATGGTTCCCACTGCCGACCGGCCCGGAATGACCGGCGAGTTCTTGAGTTCATCGGCATTCTGATAATAGCCCTGCTTCACCATGCCGTAAAACTGGCCAAAGGGTTGGCCTACCTGGGTGATGTGGAACGTTCCATACACCCGGTCGATACCCGGAGCCAGAGCAGTAACAATATTACGGTTAAATGAAATATTGGCATTGGTCGTCCACTTCAGTCGGCCCGTGGTGTTTCGGCTGGTCAACGAAAACTCATGACCCCAGAACTTGATCTCGCCGATGTTATCCGTGAAGAAACCGAACCCGGCCTCTTGAGGAATCTGTACATTATACAGCAGGTTAGTGGTTCGCTTCGTGTAGAAGTCGTAAACGAACTGGATACGGTCGTTGAAGAGGCCCAGATCGAGCCCGGCGTCGAACTGCTTGGTTGTCTCCCAGCCCAGATTAGGGTTCGCCAACGTAGTTACCACAGCACCCGTGGCTACGTTATTACCAAAAACAGCATTTGTCGTGTTATTGACCAGCGCGTACTGGCTATAGTTACCAATGTTATTATTACCGATTATGCCATAGCTGGTACGGAGTTTGGCAAACGAAATCTGCTGAATGGGCTTAAGGAACTCCTCATCCGATACAACCCAGCCGACAGAAGCCGAGGGGAATGTACCGTACTGGTTGTTGGCCCCGAAACGGGATGATCCATCACTCCGTATGGCGGCAGTGAACAGGTATTTGCCTTTGTAATTATACGTCAGGCGCGACAGATACGACGTCAGTGCCCATTCATTTACCCCGTTGTTTGTACCACCCCGGTTAATGTTTAGCGCACCCTGGATGGTTGGAAGACGGTCATCGGCGTAGGTGTTTGCTTCAATCCGGCTGAAATCCTGACGGTAGTGCTGGTTGGTGAAACCGGCCAGTAACTCGAAATTATGATCATTGAAACTTCGGTTATACGTTGCCAGGTTCTCATTCAGCCAGGATATATTCTCGGTTGCCTGCCGGATAGAAACGGCTGTGGTTGGAATAGGCACGTTAATAAAGTTCGTGGCCGTGGAGGGGTTGAAGAAGAAGAACTTCGAGTTCAGGTATTCCACATTGATAGACGACCGAAGTGTTAGCCCCTTAACAGGCTTGTATTGCACATAGGCGTTCGAGAGCAGGTTTATATTTTTGGTCTCGTTGGTCAGTTCATTCGCGGCCCGTACCCAGTTTGGGTAGGCAAAAATATTGCCGGTGTTGCCCGGAAGCTGATTGACTTTGGTTAATTCTCCATTGGCATCGTAAATTGGGTATACGGGCCAGGTGTGGAGGGCGTTGAACAGAATACCCGTGCCCCGGTCACCATCGGTGCGGGGTGTATTGTCAAATACGTAGGAGGGTGCCAGGTTGAACCCGACGGTTACCTTATCTGACACGTTGAAGTTCGTGTTCATCCGTAGCGAATACCGCTTGTAAACGTTATTCAGTACCACCCCCTGCTGATTGAAATAACCAGCCACCAGCGAGGTATTGGATTTGGCGGTGTTAGAAGAGATATTCAGGTTATAGCTTTGTACGGGTGCTTCCCGGAGCAGGGCACCATACCAGTCGTTGTCTTTCCCTTCATACTGAGCCGGGTTCTGGAAAATGTCCGGAACAGCCTGTCCCTGATCTTCGTAGTATTCTTTTTTATATTGAGCAAACTCAACGGCGTTGAGCATTTTTACCCGGCCCCTAACGGGCACTTTCTGTATACCCGCGTAGGTGTTAAAGCTCACGTTGGTCTGGCCCGGCTTGCCTTTTTTGGTCGTGATCAACACCACCCCATTGGCCGCCCGTGATCCGTACAACGACGTAGAAGCCGCATCTTTCAGGATGGAGATATCATCAATCTCATCGGGATTAAGCTGGCCAATGTTCCCCGTAATCGGGAAACCGTCGATGACATACAGCGGATCACTACCCGCCGATACCGAAACCTGACCCCGGATACGAATATTGATTCCCTGGCCGGGCTTACCCGTTGTCTGGTTAATCTGAACACCTGCCAGCCGTCCCTGGAGTTTCTGTCCAATCTGCGACACGGGCAGGTCCTTAATTTCCTGCGCGCTCACCGTCTGCACAGCCCCCGTTATTTCTTTCTTCAGCTGACTACCGTACCCAACTACTACCACCTCATTCAGCGTCTGGTCGTCGGGAGTCAGCGTAACGGTCAGCGTTGATTGTCCCCCGATGGGTACTTCCTTTTTTGCGTAGCCAACAAAACTGAATACCAGCGTTGCATTGGCAGTAGGGGCGTTTATTTTAAAACTTCCCGTGCCATCGGTGGTGGTTCCCTGCGTTGTACCTTTTACTACTACACTCACGCCCGGTAATGCATCTCCTTTCTCATCGGTTACCTTTCCCGATACCGATACATCTACAGGTGCTTCGCCAACAGCTACTGTTCTGGGAATGTTCAGTGCCAGTAGTTGCCCATTGGCAGCCGGTGTATACTTCTGGAGAATGGGCCTGGTCTCCTGAGCAAAACTGGGGGCCGCTCCCGCCAATAGAGCTAGTGCCGTTAACTGATAGAGTCTTTTCATGAATTTTAGGAATTAGATTTTTAGAATTACTGCCCTTAACGCCAATTTAATCGTCAAATATTACCAGAAGACTGGGTAGTACTTTCCCATACTTACCCACTTTTGTAATTTTTACGATAATTTACTTAAATTTTTATTGAGCTATCCGGTAATAATAATAAAAAAGCCAGAATCCCGTCTGGTGCGGATTCTGGCTGAGGAACACGGCATTGTATCAGGTAGACAGGTGCCGGGTTAGTTAATAAACACTTCGTCTACCAGTAGCAGGGCCTGTTTACCTTTGTTAGGATGCCAGGCAGGAATTTCCTTCAGGGGCCGTGCAATAATTTTCAGACAGGCAACTGGTTGAGTGGGAAAACTGGCCACCAGAGCCTTGATTTCGTGCGGACTTTTTTTGACGGGCATGTCGGGAGTGAGCGTCGTTAGTTTGCGTAAGTTGCCCTCGTTTTCGCCCCCCCAGATTTCAAGGATGCCCGGTGGGAATATGCTCGTTTCTTCTTCCACCATCACCCGCAGAGCAACGGATGAAAGGCTAACCGGCTTATCGAACAGCGATACCAGCACCATGTCATTTTTCCGGAATCCGGCCCAGTTATTGGCCCAGGCAGGGCTGTTGGCATTGAACGTGCCCAGCTTCCCATCAAAAAAGGTGTGGGCGCCATCCGCCTGATGGACCGGGTTGAGCGGTAAAAGGAGCCGTACACTATCCGGTTTGTAAGCACTTCTGTAAAAGGTAAACGTAGCTACGTCACTGCTGAGCCAGCCCGATTTATACGCTTTTACGTTCACCGACGTAGATTTATTAATAATGGTTTTATCGGACAGTATCGGGGATTGGATACTGTCCGGCACCGAGCCATCCATTGTGTAACGAAGTTCAACGCCCTGAATAGGATGGATTATTTTCAGCGACAGATGCTGACTGAAAATGACTGAACTGTTTTTGACCTGGGGCGGGTTGAGTTTGATCAGTGCACTCTTGGCCCCATCAAAGCCAGCGATGAAGGTGATTTTCGGGTTTGCTTTTTTCAACTGACTGATTTCTGCATCGGTCAAAGGCGTTTCCCATAGCGTTACCGTTCTGAGGTTTTTGAACGATCTGAGCTGGTCGCGCAAATCCGTATAGGCCACTTTTGTCCCCGACAGAGCTAGGCTTTCGAGGTGTTTAAGCGGCACCAGTTCTTTTAGCCCTTTCCCGGTAATATCAGTGAAATTCAGGTCAAGTCTCTGTAAGTTTTCAAATTGACCCACCGCACTTAAATCCGCATCTTTTACCGGTAACTTATTCAGATTAAGGGCCACAATCTGCGTTTTAACAGGACTCAATTCCCGCAATAAATTCGGTGAGTAAGCCGCTTTGTTATACAGGTTGACCGCCAGGGCCGGTGATTCTCTGGCCAGGGCGGCAACGGTACGGTAATCGGTATTCAGTTTGTTGACCGTTTCATCGTCAGCTGCGTCAAACGTAAACTCCGGTCCAGTTGCTTCGGTTGGTTTGAACATGGCGGCTGCCATGAAGCGTAGTGAATCCGTTACGGGCAGGTCTGCCACTCGCCTGTTGAATGCAGCATTACCCTTCACCCACAACGACAGAAGCCGGATTTCGGCCGTAGTGAGCTGGGTTTTCCCCGACGGCGGCATGTGTTTCTTTTCGGTATCGGGCAGGTGAATACGGCGCAGTAACAGGCTGATATCGGCTTTGCCCGCTACGAATAACTTTCCGGTTTTACCCCCTTTGCGGATCGCTTCGGCATCCGTCAGATTTAGCTCGCCTTTGAGTTTGTCGGGGTTATGGCAACTGGTACATTTCTGCTCAAAAATTGGCTTGATAACATCGTTGAACACCATCGCCTGCTGAAAATCGACCGGGTCTTTCTGTCGATTTTTGATGATTGGCTCTGTAACGAAGTCGGCTCCGTGGGTGATGACCGAGCCGTAATGCCCCGCGCCAATCAGAATCAATCCCATACAGACTGCCCCCGTTTGGGCAATGGTCCGGTTGTACCAGGGTTTTGTGCGAAACCAGTAGATAAAGCAGGCCACAAAAAAAACGCTGATCCCCGCCCACTTGTGCCATTGCACGACCTCGCCCGTGTAGCCCGGTTCGGTAGCCAGCAACAGCCCCATAACGACGGTTATGGCTGCTGATAAGGCGCCCGCCAGCAATAAACCGGATGAAAAGGTTTGGTAAAACTCATTGGTCGCGTAGGCCTTATGGAAGCGGAAGGCTTCCATGCCGACGGCTAGTAGCAAAATGACAATTGGAAAATGAAGCAGCAACGGATGCATCCGCCCAACGGGCTGCAACCAGACCGGCACGGCTAGTCTGCTCTCAAATAGCAGTAGAAACAGGATAAATATCGCCGAAGCAAACAGACCCCGCTCCGCCAAACCGACAACTTTGTTACGCATCAGGAAGTAATATATGTTGACCGATTAGGTTTTATTTGCCAGAGTACCCCAACTGGGTAGGGAACTCTGGCTAGGCAATAATGTCGTTAATCACTTTCCCGGATACATCCGTCAGCCGGTACCGTCGGCCCAGGTGTTTGAAAATCAGTTTTTCGTGGTTGAGGCCCAGTTGGTGCAATACGGTCGCCTGAAAATCATGGACATGGACCGGGTTACTGGCAATGTTATAGCCCATTTCGTCGGTTTCGCCGTACACCATGCCGGGTTTGATGCCGCCACCGGCCATCCAGATGGTGAAACACCGGGGATGATGGTCGCGCCCGTAGTTATCTTTGGTGAGTTTGCCCTGCGTATAGCTGGTACGACCGAATTCGCCCCCCCAAATTACCAGCGTTTCGTCCAGCAAACCCCGTTGTTTGAGGTCGGTTACCAGAGCCGCCGACGCCTGATCCACATCTTTTGCCTGTTTGGTTATCTCGAAGGGAAGATTACCGTGCTGATCCCAGCCCTGATGGTATAACTGCACAAACCGAACGCCATTTTCAGACAGCTTGCGGGCCAGCAGGCAGTTAGCGGCAAAGGTGCCGGGTACCAGGCAATCGGGGCCGTAGAGTTTGATGATGTCGTCCGGCTCCTTCGATAAATCCATTACGTCGGGAACGGCGGTCTGCATCCGGTACGCCATCTCGTACTGCTTCACCTTGGCCGTTATTTCCGGGTCGCCGAATTCCTGGTACGACAGGTCGTTCAACTGTGCCAGATTGTCGAGCATGGCCCGGCGCTCCTGTCGGTTCATGCCCTCCGGGTCGCGCAGGTACAATACGGGGTCTTCGCCCTTGCTGAACTGAACGCCCTGGTGGATGGAATCCAGAAACCCGTTTGACCATAATTTAGAGTAAACGCCCTGCCCATTGCCAATACCCCGCGACAGCAGCACCGTGAAATTGGGAAGGTTTTTGTTTTCGTTACCCAATCCGTAACTCAGCCAGGAACCCATGCTGGGCCTGTTGCCCTGTTGCGACCCCGTTTGCAGAAACGTTAAGGCGGGGTCGTGGTTGATGGCTTCGGTATACATGGATTTTACGATGCAGAGGTCGTCCACAATCTTGGCCGTGTAGGGGAGCAGGTCACTCACCCACGCCCGCGACTGGCCGTACTGCTTGAAATCGACGAAGGAGCCAACCAAGGGAAACTCCTTTTGTCCGGCTGTCATACCCGTCAGCCGCTGCGTGCCCCGCACGGAGGATGGTATTTCCTGCCCCATCAGTTCGCGCAGTTTGGGCTTGTAATCGAACAGTTCCTGCTGCGAGGGTGCTCCGTTCTGGAACAGGTAAATAACCCGCTTGGCTTTGGGCGCAAAGTGCGGAATACCGGGTGTAAACCCTTCTTCGTCAGCCCCACTACTCCGGAACAGGTCGGGTACCAGCAGCGAACCCAGGGCCGCACTGCCCAGTCCCAGGCTCAGCCGGGACAGGAACCGACGCCGGTTAAAATTCAGTCCGTGTTCAAGAATCTCTTTTTCCATAGCCGTCAGGACTTGGTAATGGTTTCTTCCAGGTTGTAGATGGTGGTGACCACCCGCATCAGTGCCGTCAGCTTCGTTTTGTCAACCTGCGGAGGAATGGGGTATTCGCCAACAGCCAGCGATTTTTCAACGCTGGATTTGGTGAGCGTTTTCAGTTCTTTTTCGTAGTAAGCCGTCAGCAGCGCCGTTTCTTTCTCGTTTGGCTTTCGACTCACAATCAGCCGGAAGGCCCGGTTTATTTTGTCGGCCGGGGCACTCCGTTCCTGTAATAGTCGGGCGGCCAGCACGCGCGAGGCTTCCAGCACCGTCGGGTCGTTCAGCATGACCAGTGCCTGTAGCGGGGTGTTGGTTTTCAAGCGTCGAATCTCGCACAAATCACGGTTGCTGGCATCAAAAATAGCTAGTGATGGCGGGGGAACCGTTCGTTTGATGAGCGTGTACATACCCCGCCGGTACAGGCTGCCGCCGTGATCCTGCACGTACATGGACAACAGTCCCCGGCCCGAAGTAGCCCCTTCCCACAAGCCATCGGGCTGGTAAGGTTTTACACTGGGACCGCCAATAGTTCGGTTCAGTAACCCACTGCTGCTCAATACCAGATCCCGGACAAACTCTGCTTCGATACGATAGCGCGGGCCACGGGCCAGTAGCAGATTATCCGGGTCAGTTTGTAGTTTTTCCGGGCTAATCACCGCCGACTGCCGGTACGTGGCCGAAGTGACCAACTGCTTCACCAGTCGTTTTACGTCCCAGCCGTGCTCCATGAAGTCGACGGCCAGCCAGTCCAGCAGTTCGGGGTGGGAGGGAAGTTCGCCCTGCATCCCGAAGTCGCCCGGTGTTTTGACGATGCCTTTCCCGAAAAACTCCTGCCAAATCTGATTCACGTACACCCGCGCTGTGAGCGGGTTTTTTCGGTCGAACATCCACTTGGACAACCCCAGTCTATTTTTTGGGTAATCCTTGTTAAAGGGCAAAATGGAGGCTGGGGTACCGGGTTGAACTTCATCGCCATACGCGTCGTACATGCCCCGTTTCAGGATGAATGTTTTGCGGGTCGTGTCCAGGTCACCCATTACGGACACGATCAGCTTGTTGGTGTCCAGCTTATTCACGAATGAGAGAATGCCCTGTACGTCCTCATCGCAGATTTCCATCAGGGGTTTTTTGGCATAGGTATCCGGCCCGCCAATGACCGATTCGATGCCTACCTCCTTCACATTATTGAAAAACGCGAAGAGTTTGTAATACTCTTTTTGGGAAAAAGGGTCGTACTTATGGTCGTGGCAGTGGGCGCATTCCATCGTTACACCCAGCAGCCCCTTGCCAAAAAGATCGGTGCGGTCCGTTACGTACATGGTTCGGTATTCCTCCGGGATTGTGCCTCCTTCCTCGGTTATTTTGTGATTTCGGTTGAAGCCCGTAGCCAGTAGTTGTTCCTTTGTGGGTGTTCCCGGCCCGCCAAAACCGTTGGGACTGGATAATAAATCGCCCGCCAGTTGCCAGGTGACGAAGTCGTTATACCGCATATTCTTGTTGAAAGCATGGATTACCCAGTCACGCCAGGGCCATTGGGTACGGTAGCCGTCATCCTGGTATCCGTGCGAATCGGCATACCGGGCCACATCCAGCCAGTGCAGGGCCATCTTTTCGCCGTAGGCCGGATTTTTCAGTAAGTCATCGACGGCTTTTTCGTAGGCATCAGGCCGTTTATCGGCCAGAAACCGGTCCATCATGGCCAGCGTAGGGGGCAAACCTGTTAGGTCCAGACTCAACCGTTTGAGCAACCGTTCTTTATCCGCTTCGTCGTTGGGGGCCAGTCCTTTTTGCTCCTGCTTTTGCAGAATGAAGTAGTCAATGTCATTCTTTGGCCAGTCTTTCCGGCTCACGGTGGGCAGAGCCGGTTTCTTAGGGGCCACAAACGCCCAGTGTTTTTCGTAGGTAGCGCCCTGTTTAATCCACTTCTCGATCAGCTTTATTTCGCGGGATGATAGTTTGAGGTTGGACGAGGGGGGCGGCATTATCACCGACGTATCAGTGGCGGAGATGCGTAAAAAGACCTCCGACAATGCTGGTTTTCCGGCTACCAGCGCGTGGGCGGTTGGGTGCTCTTTTAAGGCTTTGAAGGCACTTTCGGGCTGGTCGAGTCGTAGTCCGGCTTCCCGCTTGTTGGCATCGGGGCCGTGGCAGGCCGAACATTTATCGGACAGGATGGGCCGAATGTCAAAGTTGTAACTAACCTGATCCGGCAGTTTCTCCTCATCGGCCAAACTGGACGAATGGCTAGAACATCCTGATATAAACCAGCCGATCGCCAGAACTGTGGTGAGCAGATAATACGTTTTGCGAAATAGCTGTCTCATTGGAATGGGAGTTAGAAACGCAAACCTTTTTAAGGTTGGGTGCTTCTGTCATCCCTCCTGAGTCGGGATGACAAAAGTGGAGTATGTGGGACACGACAAATAATTCCTAACCGGCCTCATCACATCAATAAATCCATCACGGCTTTACCTTTCCCATCGGGTGTTGTATAAAAGGGACGTCTTTCCACTTCATACTGTGTATCCGGGGCAATACCCAACGCGTGGTAAATGGTCTGGTGAATACCGTCGATGCGGACGGGGTTTTCGATGGTTTTGCAGGGGCGTTCATCGGCGGTCTTTCCATATACAAACCCTTTTTTAATTCCCCCACCGAACATCAGCAGGGAGCAGCCATCCGTAAAGTGACGATGCATGCCATAGAATTTAGGGTCTGTCAGCACATCGGGTTGTTTGACCTGCTCCTGCACTTTAGCATCCGGCCGACCTTCCACCATCATGTCCCGGCTAAATTCGCTGGCGAGGATGATGAGGGTACGGTCGAGGTGGCCGGTTTTTTCCAGGTCTAGAATTAACTGCGAGATTGGGCCGTCAATCTGGCATTTCATGGCCTCCAGCCGGGTATGGCCATTTTCGTGAGTGTCCCAGCCTTTGAAGGGTTCGTATTCGGTGGTAACGCTGATGAATCGGGCACCCTGCTCGGTGAGTCGGCGGGCCAGCAGGCAACCCAGGCCAAATTTTCCGGTGTTGTAGCGGTCGTACACTTCTTTGGGCTCTTTGCTCAAATCGAACGCCTTCGCTTCGGGGGAGTTCAGCAACCGGTACGCCTGCTCCATCGACCGCCTGAGGGATTCTTTCTGGTAGTCGCTCCCGTAATCGCTCATCGGACTTTTGCTGATTAGTTCATTATAAAGCTGGTTCCGACGCTCGAACCGGCGGGCGTCCATGCCCACGGGTGGCCGGACGCTTTCCAGTCCCTGACTGGGGTCGGGAATGAAGAAAGGGCCGAACTCGTTGCCCAGAAAACCCGACGTGTGGAACGCTTTCAACTCTTCGGCCTCCCCAACGGTAAATCGCTGCCCAATATCGATAAAAGCGGGAATGACCGGGTTCTTAGGCCCCAACTCCTTGGCAATCCAGGAACCGATGTGTGGGGCCGCTACAGTTTGGGGTGGCTCATAACAGGTATGCCAGTGGTATTGGTGTCGCGAATGCAGAATATGCCCCATGTCGGCGGCTACGTACGAACGAATGAGCGTACCCCGGTCCATCACTTTGCCGATGGATTGCAGCCCGTCGGAGAAATGTATACCGTCCAGCACGGTTGGCACCGATTTGAAGGTGCTGAGTACCCGGTTTCCTTCCATCCCCGTTTCGTAGGGTGTGAAGCGTTTGGGGTCGAAGGTTTCGGTATGAGCCATACCCCCCGCCATCCAGATCAGGATTACGGTATCGGCCGTTCCGCGCTGACCGACCAGTTTGGTTTTATCCTTTCCGTTCGTGCAGCCCGACAGCAAGCTGGCTACGGGGGCACCGGCGGCCATAGCAGCCAGTGTAGCGGCACTTGTTTTCTGGAGAAACTCCCGACGATTCCATTTGTTGATGATCATAGCGTTTCGTCAATTACGGTCAATAAATCAATTGAAATTCCGGGTGGAGGGCAATGGCCCACACCAGGTCTTCGATACCCTCTACACTCGGTTGTTTACCCATGATTTTTTGAGCCACCAACATCTCTTTCGGCATGGGATCGCGACCCAGCGATTTTCGATACAGGGCCTTCACCAGCGAATCCGACGTTGGATATTGAGTTTTCCAGCGTTCGGCTCCCCGTTTCAGGGCTTCGTTGAACGTGGTGCCGTTGGTTAGTTCCAGCGCCTGCAACAGGTTGGCCTGTGAGGTACGGCTGGTGCTGACCGTTTCGCGATTGGGGCGTCCCAATGCCGTCTGGAACGGATCATTCTTCACCAGTGATGCCCGGGCAAAGCGTTTTTCGTTCTGAATCGTTTTCGGCATCATCTTCACGATGTTTGTATCCTGGTAGATAGGTACGAAGGCCACGCTAACCGCATCGGCGAACTGTTCCGCCGTCAGCCGCCGACGCACCATACCCGCAAACACGTACGAAGGTGCCGTAATCAGCCCTTCATTTTTAATACCTACCGAAGGCAACTGATACGTTTTTGAAGTAGTGATGGTGTAAATCAGTTTTTTGATGTCGTAGCCGTTCTGCACAAAATCATAGGCCAGCCAGTCCAGCAAATCCTGACTCCAGGGTTCGTTGTCCATCGCATCGACCGGCTCGACAATGCCGCGTCCCATCAACTGCGCCCAGATGCGGTTCACCAGCGTCCGATACAGGCGACCATCTTTGGGCTGCACCAAAAAATCGGCCAGTTCGCGCAGGCGTTGTTCGGTGGGGGCATCCACGCTGACAGTACCTAATTCCTTGTACAAAATACCACGGCCCGCCATTTTGCCCGTTGGTTTGTCGCACCGGTTAATTTCCAGCGTGCTATCCGCAAATACGTTCGCGAAGGCGTAGGCATCGGCCAGTTTCCAGTCGCTCACGAAGCTATCGTGGCAGGACGCGCATTTCAGGTTCAGACCCAGTAGTACCTGCGCCACGTTTTGGGCCGCCTGCATCTCGGTGCGCTGGCTGGCGTTGATGGTTCCCCGCCATTTGATGCCTTTGATAAACCCCGCCGATTCTTTAGTTGGGCTGATGAGTTCACGCACAAACCAGTTGTAGGGCTTATTCTTTTGCAACGACCCATACAGCCATTTGGTAATGTCATATCGACCGCCGGTAATATAGCCCGTGCCGCTGTAGTCGTTCCGCAGGGCATCGTTCCAGAAGGTGAGCCAGTGCTGGGCATAATCGTCGTTGCGACCGAGCAATTCCTTTACTAAGGCTTCCCGTTTATCGGGCCGGGTATCCGTTTCGAATGCCTGAAGTTTCTCCGGCGTGGGTAATAGCCCGACTATGTCCAGGTACACCCGGCGCATGTAAGTCCGGTCATCGACTACACTCTTCCACTCGATCTTGTTTTTGTGGAAATACACGTTTACCAGCCGGTCAATGGGGTTAGTTATATCAACCGTTGCGGCTGGTAGCACTGGTAGACGGGGGGCCAGGTCTGCTACCCGGTAAATGCTTTTTTCGGCCCCATTGGGCCAGGGAGCACCCTGTTTTATCCAGAAAGCTAACAGAGCTACTTCTTTTTCAGTCAGGCGTTTACCTTTGGTGGGCATAGCCTCTTTATCATCGGCAGGGAGCATAATCCGGCGAATCATCTCACTGTCTTCCGGGTGCCCGGCTTTCAGAATGGCGCCATGTTTGCCGCCTTTAAAGATCAGGTCTTTCTTATCTAATCGTAATTCCCCTTTGGTTTTGGTATCGCTATGGCAACTGTAGCAGTTGTGCGCCAGAATGGAACGAACTTCTACATTAATCTCGCTAATCTGTTTGGCCGAGAGCGGCTGACCTGTGCTAACACTGGCAAAGGCGAATTTTGTGCCACTGGTGCCCGGTGACGTTGGGGAACTGCCAAATGGTAAAACGCTGGAAAGGTAGTCTTCGCCGTGCGTTAGCAGGGCACCAAAATGCCCTGCCACGCTAACGCCCACAACGGTTAAAATAAGTAATGTGCGATAGACCGGAATACGGCCTGAGCGCAGGGCCAATACCGTCAGGATAGCCAGCGACATCGTTGCCAGTCCCGACCATTGGTGGATAGTCACCCCCTTACCGGCGTAATCCTCCTGATTGACAAGGATAAGTCCGAGAGCAGCCGCTAGTATAGCACTTATCGTCCCGATCCAGACCATAGCGGTTATCCCCGACCTGAATTCTGTTGATTGTCGATACCAGCTGATGCCTTCCAATAATAGGGCAATGCAAAGCAGGCCAACCGGAAAGTGAACGATGAGGGGATGTAATCGCCCCAGAAACTGCCAAAGCCAAAATGATTCTACTAAGATGGTCACGGTGGGTGTAGAAAGTTTAAACGTTGGGTAAGAGTTGTGATAAGTCTAAGGCAGGTTTGACAATCGCAGAAGGCTAAACCTGTCACTCTGACGGAATAAGTAGTTCTCCTTTTACTCAATTTATGGATAGGGCTGACTCGTAAAAAGTCAATCGGGTAATCAAATATTATCAAAAAGCCGCATCCTGCTTTCCTATACTTTCCTAGTGGTCGTCCGATGAGGTAAACAGTTTCCTTCGTTGGTGTAGATGATGATAGCCAATTTTTATCTGCTGTCAGGAATTAGGCCTGCCTCTGGGTAGTAGATACCCTTACGTGTTGCTTTTTCCCTACAGAAAGCGCCTTTGCCCTATGTTGTACAACATTAAAATCAATGATTACTCCAATACGCCAAAATACCAGCAGATATACAACTCGATTGTGGAAGGGATTGAGAACCGCGATATTCTGCCGGGCGCTAAACTGCCCTCAATCCACGAAATATGCGCTGAGTTCGACGTAGCAAAAGGGACAGTAGAACGGGCCTATGAACTCCTGAAAGAAAAAGAAATTATCGGGGCAGTAAAGGGGAAGGGATTTTATATCAACTACACGCCAACGGGGCATAATCTGAAGATATTTCTACTGTTCAACAAGCTAAGCGTTCACAAAAAAATCATCTATGATTCCTTTGTTGAGATTCTTGGACCGACCGTAGCCATTGACTTTTTTATCTATAATAACGATTTTCGGCTTTTCCGGGACCTGATTCAGCGACAGACCCGCAATCATACCCATTACGTCATTATTGGCCATTTTTTTGAAGGGGGCGAAAAAGCCGATGAGTTGATCAATAGCCTGCCTAAGCATAAGCTGGTCATACTAGATAAATTCCTAGAGGGTATATCGGGGAATTATGCGGCCGTATTTCAGAACTTCGAGAAGGATCTGTATCAGGCATTGACTGAAGCCCTGCCGCTGCTGAGAAAATACAAAACGCTGAGCATGCTGTTTCCGTCCTATACCTATCATCCCAAAGCCATCTTGAACGGTTACCATAAGTTCTGCTACGAACACGGTTTCCAAACCCGGGTTATTCGGGATATAAAAGAGGAGTCGATTGAACCGGAGCAAGCATACATCAATCTGATGGAAGAAGACCTGGTTGAGTTGATCAAGAAGATAAAGCAAACACCTTACGTGCTGGGGCAGGAAGTAGGCGTTTTATCCTACAATGAAACGCCCCTGAAAGAGTTTTTGCTGGAGGGCATCACGGTGATGTCGACCGATTTTGCCCAGATGGGCCGCACAGCCGCCCGGCTGGTACTGAGTGAAAGCGTTGAACATATCGAAAACCCGTTCCGGCTGATTGTCAGGAAGTCACTTTGAATTGGTAGGTGTTAACCCTTCACGGACCCGGCCATACCACACGAACAGTTGTACCGCTAGCTGGTTAGTTCTTCTCCTTCCCCATTTCTTGTACTTGTTTCATGTTTACCACCATAAATGCGGGATCTATGTCAAAAAGTTGTGGGGATACTATCTGAGGCTTAATGGCGATTGCGGTGTATATGATAATCCAATCCTGTTCCTGGTCCGAAAATTGAAGTGGTGTGCCTTTTACTTGGCTTAGTGGCTCGAAAAACACCGCTACTGGCGACTCCAAATCTATGCTAACCAACGCTTCAAGTGATTTGGTGTTATCTGTTTTCTTGAGAAAAACTCGCTCCGTGGTTATGCCCAGTAATTGAACTTCCTGGCCTGTTTTCTCAACTTTATACGTTTCCAGATGACCACTTGCAGTCCGGTTCGCCTTGTCCAGTTTTTCCTCTTCGTAAGTTGTTAATACCGCAATTTTTTCTGCTCCTAAACAAATATAAATTCCATTGGTATTTCTGATTTGAACTATTTGTACTGTATCGGAACGGTTAATAGGGTCTACCAGAATCATTTCCTGTCTGGCCAAATCCCCTTTTTTATAGACCTTCATCTGGACCACACGCATGGGATTTGGGTTTGCTGAAAGCCGCTCAAGTGTGTCTGCTTTGTAGATCAATACACCTTCCTTAAAGATAGGCTGAGCCTGCAAGGCAGCTACGCATCCAATAAGTAATGAACAATTTAAAAGCAGCCGTACCGTGAAATGCATAAACGCTGTAGTCTTTTTGTTTCTTAGAACGTCAAATCTCGTGTAGGTAGTTAAATCGCCTTTTGCCCACGGCAATCAGGAAAGAGAATTACTGCTTCACTACCTTCAATGTCCGCTTTTTATCGCCCGACACAAGCGTCAGAATGTACATGCCGGCTGATAGACTTAGCCGGGGTAGCACAAAAGCCGCTAGTCCCGTCGAGGTGTACCGGTTTTGCCAGATTACCCGCCCGGCCAGATTGGTCAGGGTGGCATCAAGAGGGGTGTTCACCGCAACCTCCCCCCATTGAACGCCTAATAAGTCGGCATCGCTGAAGGGGTTGGGGTATACAACTAATGAGCCGTAGGCGTCAGCCAGCACGGATGCCCGCTCAAAATTCGGGATACCATACCCCAACTGATCATCAGGGGCACCGTACTGACTCCCCGAACGACGAAG
This sequence comes from Cytophagales bacterium, assembly GCA_038236215.1. Classification (GTDB taxonomy): domain Bacteria; phylum Bacteroidota; class Bacteroidia; order Cytophagales; family Spirosomataceae; genus Spirosoma. The sequence goes on from JBBSTD010000029.1 coordinate 44,490, forward strand.
GGCGTCGGTTACCTGTGTGGCCGTCAGGGCCGGGTGCGCCTGCCAGAAACCAGCCGCCAGCCCGGCCATCAGGGGCGTGGCAAACGACGTACCGTTGCCCGATATAATCTGCCCACCTGGACTACCAATAATAGTGCCCTGACCCCGGGCTGCCAGATCGGGTTTTACCCGGCCATCGGCCGAGGGCCCAAACGAACTGAAAGAAGCCCGCGTGCCCGCCTGTGTAACGGCAGCAACGGCCAGAACCGAGGCCGCATCGGATGGAGCCGACAGGTAATGCCAGTTAGCACTCCCCTCATTACCAGCCGCCACAATCACGACCATGCCCGTTTCGGTGGCAATCTGAGCCGCCCGCGAAGAAAGGGCCGTTTTGCCGTCCATATCCTGATAGGTGTAGCTGGTTGTTGGATCGTTGAACTCCGTATAGCCCAGGGAAGAACTAATGACATCAACCCCCGCACTATCGGCATACTCGGCACCAAAAAGCCAGTTTGCTTCCTCTATTTGCTTTTCGGTGGCAGCATCTTCGGTACGAAGCAGAATAAACGAGGCTTTATAAGCCGTGCCGTACAGTTGATTGTCAGCCGTAGCGGCAATGGCCGACAGGCAGGATAGCCCATGAGCATCGTCCTCGTACACACTGGTTTCCTTGCGGACAAAATCGTAGGTGGACAGTACACGCTTCTCATCGAAAACAGGTTTCAGAAAATCTACCTTGTCGGCATTCAGAAAACCGGCGTCCAGCACGCCAATGAGCATGCCTTCGCCATGAATACCCTGCTGGTGCATTTTATCGACGCCAAGTTGAGTAATCTGGGTTTGCGAGTTTCCGTAGTTGAGGGGAGCAAGGTCACCAAACTTGCTGGCACTGGCCAGTGGCTCCATTAACGGAGACTGACTATCGGCACTAATCCGGGCGTTGGACAATGCCCGTCCGAATTCAAGTCCTTTCACAATGGGTAGCTTTTGCACTGTAGCCATTGTAGCATCGGTTGCCTCTATTAACACGGCATTGAGCCAGCGCGATGTAAACCAGATTTTGGCACCCGCCTGCTGCAGCTGACTGACATAAGCCGGGTTAACGGGCAGGTCGCGTTCCAGCAGGACAATGTTCTGTTTCTGCCGACGCAGGATAGACCGCTGAGACAGGAACCGGTCGGGCTGAGTGATGCTATAAGGCGAGTTGGTTTTGTCTTTCAGCAGAACCAGGTATTTGCGGGTTGCCTGCCCAAAACTGCTGAACTGAACCAGTAGCAAGAGTAGTAGTATCAGGATTGTTTTATTCAATGCCATACGTTTGAATTCTATAGACCTGCTTCGTGCCATAATCAATCTGGTTGCGTCCGCTACAAGTTGGTGTAGTTGTGCAAAACTGAACAGCTACGCGTTCTGCATAAATTAGCCCCACTTGCCGGTCATACACATCAATACGTTTTTTCACTGAAATTAGTGTTGAATCCAACTGGTTCGACACGGTAATGGTCTCATCGAATACCGTATCCTGTACGCGGTACGGTTGGCCCGCGTTGCGTATGGTATAATCGTCCTGATCCAACTGGTTATAGCGGTTACTATCCCAGCTCAACTGATTGGCGACTGGTACCGTTAATCGAACAAAATCTCTGCCATTTTCAGTGCGAATCGCTTCGTTGTTAGCCAGACGAACTGCCCATATCGAATCGGCCTGCCAGGGTTGGTTCACCGTGGTTCGCCGGTAGCGGAAGAGCCGGAAAGCCCTTTGCCCGGTCACGTCCGTATACGACTGACCAATCTGTTCTTTTAGTTGATAGGTTCGGGAAACGGGGGGGGCAGTCAGCGAGAATTGCTGCTCCTCAACAGCGTAAATAACGTAATGGCTGGTCTTGAGTGGGAAATAATCCTTATCATCTGCCCCGGAATCTATACCCGGCAACTGACAGCCCGAAAGTAGCAGCAGACTTAGCAGAACGAACGGTGTCTGACGAAAAAAAAGAAGCATACGCTACCGGAGAATGGATTTCCTAAGATAAACGGCTGACTGAATAAACCCAAACAGAGCCAGAAACCAGTAGGGCTGGCGAAATGCAAAACCGCCACCGGGATTCAGCCAGTGACGGTTTTGTGGGGAAAGTCTGGTATGAAAAGAGTATCTACACCCCTTCTGCTTCTACCAGTTTCACCTCCGGTACCAAGCGCGTCAACAGGTTTTCGATACCGGCCTTAAGAGTTAGGGTAGAAGAAGGACAACCGCTGCATGACCCCTGCAACAGCACTTTCACCGTGCCGCTTGGCTCATCGAACGAATAAAAACTGATGGCTCCCCCGTCCGATTCAACGGCGGGTTTAATATATTGATCCAGTACCGCCTTTATTTTTTGTACCGTTTCGGAGTCCATGTCCAGCTTTGTGGTATTGGTATCCATGGTATGCTGGGCGAAAACGGGCTTTTTCTCACCAAAATAGTCTTTCAGGAAAAATTTTACTTCCAGCAAGATCTCGTCCCAGTCGGTTTCGTCGTCTTTGGTTACCGTTACAAAGTTGCCCGAAATAAATACCCGCTGCACGAAGTCGAAGCCAAACAACGCTACCACCAGCGGAGAAGCTTTCCCTTCCAGGAGGGCATCGCCTGGTGTAGCATAATCGAATGAGAGTCCGTCGGGTACGAGTTCAAAATTTACCACAAATTTCATGGAGTTCGGGTTGGGGCTTCCCTCCGTGAAAATGGATACGGGACGATCTAGGGTCGAATTCATAGCGCGTGATTGTTTTAGGCAATGGTTTGGTAGTTAACAACAGGGGAGCTTTTTAAGTTTTTGCTCAAAAAAATACCGTCCGGCTTAGGCCAGACGGTATTTTTTTGAGCAAAAATGTGCATTTACTAAGCTGCTTTCGTATCCTCTGCCGCTGGTGCATCGGAGCCTACGGCATTTTTCAGCGCATCGATGGCGCTGGCTGTGACCCCTGCTACTACACCGGCAGCAGCACCAACAGTACCAGCCACTTTTGAAACAACACTATCGTCATCCGCAGCGGTTGCCACAACTGCTGGCTTTTCTGCGGGAGCAGTTACTTTTTTAGTGGATGTGCTCACAATGGGTGAAGATGCTACTTCAACCACTGACGAACCAGCCGGGATGATATCGACGTACGAACGGCTATCGCGGCCGGGACGAAATTTTACGGTACCATCAACCAGCGCGAAAATCGTGTAGTCTTTGCCTAGACCAACGTTTTTGCCGGGATGATGCTTCGTGCCGCGCTGACGGATGATAATGTTGCCGGCAATGGCCGACTCTCCGCCGAATAATTTTACGCCCAGACGTTTGCTGTGCGAATCACGACCGTTCTTGGAACTACCTACACCTTTCTTGTGTGCCATTTTCTTTTAAGGGATTACGTAGAGACGCAATACCTTGCGTCTTGTTAATATCAGACGCAAAGTATTACGTCTCTACAAGATTATATCTTCGATTAGGACTTTCGTCAGGTATTGACGGTGACCGTTTTTCTTTTTGTAGCCTTTCCGACGCTTTTTCTTAAAGACGAGGACTTTTTCACCTTTCAGATGCTCGACAATTTTTGCCGATATCGTCGCACCAGCGACGGTTGGAGTTCCAATGGAGATGCTCCCTTCGTTATCAACAAGGAGAACTTTCACCTTGTCGGAGGCAAGTGCAGCGTCCACATCGCCCTCTAACCGGTGGGTATAGATGGAACGACCCTTCTGGATCTTGAATTGCTGCCCTGCGATCTCTACGATTGCGTACATGTGTATTGATATATATTGAAAATGAGGGTGCAAAGGTACTGTTTTTAGCATAAAACCCAAACACTCAGGCGGCAAATTTTAGTCAGACACCACTTTTTAGTGTACCCTCAGTTTTTGCCCCGGCCGAATGCGGGAGCGGGAGGAGAGGTGGTTTTGCCGACTCAGCGTAGAAACCGATACACCGTATTTTTCGGCAATGGAGCCCAGCGTTTCCCCGGACCGAACCCGGTGCATGACCGTTCGCTTGAAGCGTGGTCTGGAACTGGATTCCGATGAGGACGAAGAATTACCCCCGCGCAAATAATCCCAAACCGAACCTGTTAGCAAAAAGTGGTCGGAATTGACGGTATTTTCCGGAAATGAATAAATGTTGAGGGGACTGAATGGGTTGCCCTCAAATCGGGTTTCAAAATGAAGGTGCGGGCCGGAACTACGGCCCGTGCTACCACCCAGCCCGAGCTGGTCGCCCGCTTTTACCAATTGACCGGTTTCAACGGTTTGTTTCGACATGTGGCCGTATAGGGTTTCAAGCCCATTGTAATGCCGAACCAACACGTACCGGCCATAGCCATTACCATCCCAGCCTACCACCCGCACAACGCCATCGAAAGCGACATAAATGGGTTCTCCCGTGTTAAGGTCAAGGTCGGTGCCGGTGTGCCAGCGACCCCAGCGGTACCCGAAGTTGGAGGTCATTTTGCCGTCGTCCAGCGGTGCCGACCAGAAGTGATTGGCTGGCGGATCGTAGAGCTTGATGTCGATGGCTTCATTGAACTGTAACGGGTCAATGCTGTAGGGATTGATCGTATGCGAATCCCAAACGGCATAATAATCAGCAATTTTAACCCATTCGTTGCCAATTAGTGCGGAGTCGATGACTTCGACGACACTCGTTTCGCCCAAGTCAATTTGACTGGTATCCTCGCTGGCAACGGGATTTAATTCTTTTTTCGGTTCAAACTGGCTGTTAAATCGTAACTGAGTTGTTTCCTGTTCAAAAGGGTCGTCCGCTTTTTGCGGCTGATCAACGACCGGAGCATTGGGAGTGGCTCCATTTTTTGGGGTAATACGCAGGTTATTTTTAAATCTCCCGCGCTCCTGGGCCTGTACCGTTACGGTAAAAAACAGGCACCCAATGGCCATCAGCCACTGCGTAGCGGTTTCTCTCATATAGAATGAGTTTACGGTTTATGGTTTGGGGTTTACGGTTGGCTGGCGCATTCGTGTTGCTGGCGCGCCAGCCAACCGTAAACCTAAAACTATAAACCGTAAACTATATTTTGTTAATGAACAACTTCTTCACCCTGCATCTCCAGCGTAACTAAATAACGTTCAGCATCCAGGGCTGCCATACAGCCTGTACCAGCCGCCGTAACGGCCTGACGATAGATGTTATCCTGCGCATCACCGCAGGCAAAAACGCCGGGGATATTGGTACGGGTACTTCCTTTCTCCGTCAGGATGTACCCATTGGGGTCCAACTCAAGGAACTCCGCAAAGATACCGGTATTAGGTTTGTGACCAATGGCTACAAAAAATCCTGTCACGTCTAAAACGCGCTCCTCGTTCGTTTCCGTATTTTTTACCCGTACACCCGATACGTCTTCGTCGCCGAGTACTTCTTCTGTGTTCGTGTTGTAGAGTATTTCGATGTTATGGGCCGTTTTGACCCGGTGTTGCATGAATTTAGAAGCCCGCATCTCGTCGCGCCGAACCAGCATGTACACCTTACGGCAAAGGTTTGCCAGGTAGCTGGCTTCTTCGGCGGCCGTATCACCCGCCCCTACAATGGCAACATCCTGCCCCCGGAAAAAGAACCCGTCACAAACGGCACAGGCCGACACACCCCGACCATTGAGTCGCATTTCGGAAGGGAGTCCGAGCCACTTGGCCGATGCACCCGTCGAAATGATGACCGAGTCGGCCGTTAGTTCGTGCTTATCGTCAACAATAACACGATGGGGGTTTTCCGGTCCCGGAAGCGTATTGAACTGTACGCTGGTAACCATTCCGTAGCGGATATCGGTGCCAAAACGCCGGGCCTGTGCTTCCAGGTCCTGCATCATCTGTGGCCCTTGTACCCCATCGGGATAGCCCGGAAAATTATCGACTTCGGTTGTAATCGTAAGTTGCCCGCCAGGTTGTGCTCCCTGGTATAAAACGGGTTTCATATTAGCCCGGGCAGCGTAAATGGCGGCTGTATACCCCGCGGGGCCAGACCCTATAATTAAGCAATTGATATGTTCAGGAGTCATTGCAATGGACAAGAATTGCCTTAAAATTGAAAAATACCTTTGCCCCAAAAGCGAGGACATTTGGACAACGTACACAAAATTGAAAAAAATCCCGTGTAAGGCAAAGGAATTGTCCAAACAAGGGGGGGACGGTTTGAGGTTTACTGTTTAGGATGGCTGACGCAATATGACTCTTCTGGCTTCAGCCACCGTAAACCTCGAACCGTAAACCCGTTCACCGTATCTTCCACTCGATTCGCCGGTTAAGTTGCCGGTTTTCCTCCGTCGTGTTCGGGACAAGCGGGCGGGTTTTGCCGTAACCAATGGCCCGGATGCGGTCGGTTTCCACACCCGCTTTGGTGAGGTACGTTACGACAGATTGCGCTCGTTTTTGCGAAAGTATAAGATTGGCGGCTGCCTCTCCCGTATCGTCGGTATGCCCCGATATGTCGATTTTGACGGCTGGATTAGCCTGCATAAATGCAGCCAGCCGATCCAGTTCCGTACGCGATTTATCGGCCAGAGCGTATTGCCCGGATTCAAAGAATAGGTTGCTCAGGGTTTCGTTGGCCGAAGTGCCATCAGCAACCGGTTCAAGCGGAACGCTCAGCGTCATGCCCGTGCCGGTAGGCTGTCCCTCTTTGGGTTTCTGCGTGAAATCGAACGATAAACTTTTGAAGAGATATCCCGGCACGCTCACGTACAGGGCATACTCTCCACCGCTGGGTAAAATGGCCGTATAGGCACCGGTTTGAGCATCAGCCTGAACACGCGAAACCATTTGGTTGGTTTTTAAATCAATTAATTCAACCGTTGCTGCCAAGGGTTTTTTGGTTTTTGCATCGGCTACAACGCCTTTCAGATAACTCACTGGCTTGACCCGTTCGCGTAGGGATTCCGGCAAATCGAACGTATACAGCCGGGATTTTTGTGATACGCCATCTTTCTGTTCTTCGTAGGAATAATACGCCCGGCTGCCATTAGGTGACACAAAAAGCGATGCCTGATCCTCTGAGTTGTTGATGGGGTAACCTAAATTGGTTGGCACAGACCAGGCAGAGGATTGACCATTGACGGGTTCGTTGTCCGAAACAAACAGGTCGTATCCGCCCAAACCGATGTGCCCTTCCGACGCAAAAAATAAACTTTGTCCATTCGGATGAATAAACGGCGAAGCCTCATTTGAGGGAGTATTGATCGGTTCGCCCAGGTTGACCGGCTCGCTCCAGGCACCATCGGTGCTTAATGCGCTCCGCCAGATGTCGCGACGACCTTTGCCGCCCGGCCGGTCCGAGATAAAATAGAGTTGACGGCCATCGGCCGATAAGGCCGGTTGCGACTCATAAAAGCGGGTATTAACCGTTGGTCCCAGATTTTCCGGCTTCGACCAGTCGCTGCCTGTTTTACTGCTCATATATAAATCGCAGCTACCAAATCCTTTGCGTCCCTGACAGGCCGTAAACACGAGGGTACGGCCATCGGCCGAGAGACTGGCTGTCCCTTCATTCTCGGGGGTGTTTATATTGGGCGACAGCGAAACCGGGGGCGACCATGTTTCGCCATTGAAGGTGGCCGTCATCAGGTCTTCATCGCCTTCGGGTTTTAGCGCGGTAAAGACCAGTGTCTGCTCATCGGCGGTTAAAACGGGGAAGTACTGCGACGGGGTCGTTTGCAATACTGACGAAATAGGTTTGGGATCGACAGCTTGTGGATGTTTCATGGCTTCCTGACCAAAGCGGGCGGTTTCGAGTTGCCGGGCAATCCGTTTCCCCTGCGACGACTCCGGCGCAAACATCGTCTGGTACCTTTCGAGATAAGGCAGTGCCTCACTGTAGCGACCCAGCCGGAGCAGGGTATTGCTTAGTGCCTGATAGGCAGCCCCGGAAGCCGGACTGTCGGGTTGTAGTTTGATCGCGTTTCGGTAGGCCGTTAGTGCTGGTTCGTACCTTTTTGTGAACTCGTACAATTGACCCAGTTTGAGGTAAGCGTTCAGGAAACCAGGGTCTTCTTTCACCGCCTGCTCCATATACGGAATAGCATCCGTGGCCCTTCGTTCGCCAAACAACTTTATCGACTGGGCGTATAATTCCTGCGCCTTACCCGATTGGGCAACTGACGCATGAACAATGAAAAATGTACAATGAACGATGGCAATGAGCAAGCGGATTATTTTCCGTTGCTCATTGTTCATTTTCCACTTCCTTAGGGGATATCCAGAAATTTGTGCGTCTGCAACGAGATTTGCCATTGCGGATTATTTTTTACGTAATCAACGATAAAAGGCAGCATTTCATTGGAACGACTCCATTCTGATTGCAAAAAGAGTTTGCAATCAGGTCGTAAATAGGGTACAAACGACTCCGCAAAGGCAAAATCTGATTGATTGTAAACGATAACTTTCAGTTCGTCGGCTCGTTCGTAAATATCTGGATTAGGTTGTTTGAACTTTTTGGGCGAGAAACAAATCCAGTCCCACGACCCCGTAACGGCCTGACACACACCCGACGTTTCGATGTTTGTCTGGAAACCCGCCTGTTGCAACGCAGCCGTCAGCGTGGTTAGATCGTGTATCAAGGGTTCGCCACCCGTGATGACCGCCATCCGGCCCGGATAGTGCAACGCGCCGTCTACCAGCGAATCAATGAACTGTTTTGGGTGTGCGTCAACATCCCAGGATTCTTTCACATCGCACCAGAAACAGCCCACATCGCAACCACCGAGCCGGATAAAATAAGCCGCCCGGCCCGTGTGTGCTCCTTCGCCCTGAAGCGTGTAAAAAGCCTCCATAACGGGCAGGGTAGTTATGTTAGTCGTTTGTTGTTTTTGTTCCAGAAGCATGGCGCAAAGATACGAACCATTCACAGGATAAGGATTCTCCTAATTTGATTTGCCCCAATCCTTCGTCGTCCTTACCTTTACTCCATGATTTCCCCACGGGCCACGCATACCTATCTTCGACATCGACGCTCCCATTGCGTCTGCTAAGTCAATGCGGCTACGGATTACCTGATTCTACCGTCGCATTCTGCCTGTTTTCGGTTATTTTTGCCCCTGTTTTCACAAGTTCCGATTTGATAAGGATGCATTGAATCCGTCCTGTATCATACATCATACATCTATTAATGTCCTCAGTATTACGTATTGCTCTGCAAAAGTCCGGTCGACTGAGCGAAGATTCGTACCAGCTTTTCAAAGAGTGTGGTATCCGCTTCGATTATGGAACCGGTAAACTCAAATCCGTATCCTCGAATTTTCCCGCCGAATTTCTATTTCTGCGCGATGACGATATTCCCGGTTACGTGGAAGATGGTGTGGCCGACCTGGGTATCGTTGGCGAGAACGTTTCGGTAGAAACAGGCCGCCCTGTGCAAACGATCCATAGACTCGGCTTCTCCAAATGCCGCCTGTCTATTGCCATTCCGCGTGGTAACGATTGGACGGGAGTCGAAAGCCTGAATGGGAAAAACATTGCCACATCTTACCCAAATTTGTTGAGCAGCTACCTGGCCGGACAAGGGGTTCATGCCAATATTCACGAAATCAGTGGCTCGGTGGAGATTGCACCGAGTATTGGGCTGGCCGAGGCAGTCTGTGATATTGTAAGTTCAGGCAGTACGCTGATGAGCAATGGGTTACAGGAAGTAGAAACCATCTTTCGTTCCGAAGCTATCCTCATCGCCCCGCCGGAACTGGCCCCCGATAAGCAGGTATTGGTAGACAAACTGCTGTTCCGAATCAAATCGGTGCAGGCTGCCAAAAACAATAAATACATCGTGCTCAATGCCCCTAACCATGCACTGGATAAGATTGTAGCTTTATTGCCAGGCATGAAAAGCCCCACGGTAACTCCGCTGGCTACCGAAGGCTGGAGTTCGGTCTACTCGGTATTGAACGAAAACGAATTTTGGGAAAATATTGAAGCTATCCGGGCCGCTGGTGCGGAAGGCATTCTGGTTATCCCCATTGAAAAAATGATTTATTAAACTAATGATGAGTGATGAATGATAAGTGATAAATGCCCATTGGTATCAATCATTCATCATTTATCATTAGTCATTTATCATTCATGAAAATCATTCCATTCCCTAACCGCGCCGAGTGGCCTGCTTTGCTGGCCCGGCCTGTGCAATCGACACAGCAAATTGAAGCGGCCGTTGCGCCTATCTTGGCGCAGGTACGCACCGGGGGCGATGCCGCACTGGTCGAACTGGCCAAAAAGTTCGATAACATTGACTTGACTCCCAGTCAGTTGGTTGCTGGCGCCGATGAACTGGATGCCGCCGAAGCGCAGCTCAGTCTCGAATTGAAAGCGGCTATCCGCCAGGCGTACCAAAACATCCGGCTTTTTCACGAACGCCAGAAACAGCCTGTTGAGAAAATTGAAACGATGCCGGGCGTTACCTGCTGGCGCAAAAGCGTAGGTATCGAAAAAGTGGGTTTGTACATTCCGGGTGGTACGGCCCCACTGTTTAGTACGGTATTAATGCTGGGTATTCCAGCGCAACTGGCTGGCTGTCGGGAGGTGATATTGTGTACGCCCAGTAACCATCCCGCCATTTATTTTGCCGCCCGCCTGGTGGGTGTAACGAAGGTTTTTCGCATTGGGGGTGCTCAGGCAATAGCCGCCATGGCCTATGGAACGGAGTCGGTGCCACAGGTATACAAATTGTTTGGTCCGGGCAACCAGTACGTTACTGCGGCTAAAATGCTGGTGGCAAAAGAGGGTATGGCCATTGATATGCCCGCCGGTCCGAGCGAGGTAGCTGTTTATGCCGATGACTCGGCGATTCCCGCGTTCGTAGCGGCCGACTTGCTCTCGCAGGCAGAACACGGTGCCGACAGTCAGGTACTACTGGTTTCGACCAGCAAGAAACTACTCAACTGTGTCAATCTGACGCTGTCCAGTCAGCTGGGTCGATTGCCCCGGTCATCTATGGCGGCAAAAGCACTCGGAAACAGTAAGATGATTCTCGTTGACAGCCATCAGGATGCCATTGATTTACTGAACGCCTACGCGGCCGAACACCTTATCCTGAGTGTTGAAAACGCCGAAGCGGTAGCAGATGAAATAATCAATGCCGGGTCTATTTTCCTAGGCAACTACACCCCCGAATCGGCGGGCGATTACGCATCGGGAACCAACCACACACTGCCAACGAACGGATTTGCCAGAGCGTACAGTGGGGTTTCATTCGATAGTTTCGTCAAGAAAATCACCGTGCAACATATCACTCCCGAAGGGATACGGCATCTTGGACCGGTGGTAGAAGCGATGGCCGAAGCCGAATCACTTGATGCGCACAAGCGGGCTGTTAGTATACGACTGGCGAGTTTGAAGGAGATAAATCCAGACTGAGGTTTATCTTCCTCATTGGTTTGTTTAACAAGAAAAAACCGGGGAGTGCTTATCGGTTGGAGGCAGTTATCAATAAATCGTGCCCCTTGGTATTTAACTCCCAATCTTTGTTTGCCTCATTCCACTGGAACAACAGATCCTGCTCACAGCTCTTGCCGAAATCGTCGACGATGGGGAATTTAATAGAAAAATGATGATGTTTACCTTCCTGATTGTCGGGGAGTTTCCTGAACGCATCTACCAACTCATCGAGGCTTACCTGTATATTTATAAGGGATTGGGTGTTCATCTTCATAACTGTTCTGGTTTAAGGTGTACAACCTAATCAACCTGCAAACGTCTGAGTAGTTTAATATTAGTCGTATATACAGCTAATCAGCGGCTTCTCTGATTGCCAAAACAGGGGTACGCTACAAAGTTCTGCTTTTTGTGCACTAGTTAATCAACTCCAGTAAATACCTAGATGACGCATAGAACGAACCCTGAAAAATGGTCTATAAGCTGCGCCATTTTACTACTGGCTTTGGTTCTGGCCAACAGTGGGCGAATTGCTCAGGCTTATTCCACTTATTCTGGGCCTACTGTGGTTGAGTCGTCGTTTCTTTCCCCGGTTGACTAACCGACGTTTGAATGAACTTCCTTGATAAGTTGGAGACAAGTACTTGGTAGAAGAGAGGAGAGTTTGCACTAGATTATAGTTAAGCCGTTTTTTTTGAAACTATAAGCTTGTCCGGGTATGGCTATGGTGCTCCCAATTAATTGGACAGCTTTTGAGCTAATTCAGGTTTGAGAAGGCCGGGTTAAAAATTGTACTTTCCCCTTTCCCACTTGGTTCATTGAC